>NZ_JBJORY010000009.1:0-291613 GCF_046562815.1 Neobacillus sp. 204 | reverse complement strand
AATATATTATTATGGCGATTGTGGCGAAGTGGTTAACGCACCTGATTGTGGTTCAGGCATTCGTGGGTTCGATTCCCATCAGTCGCCCCATTAATAATTTGTTTTGCGGGTGTAGTTTACTGGTAAAACCTCAGCCTTCCAAGCTGATGTAGTGGGTTCGATTCCCATCACCCGCTCCAATATGGGCCTATAGCTCAGCTGGTTAGAGCGCACGCCTGATAAGCGTGAGGTCGATGGTTCGAGTCCATTTAGGCCCACCATATATTGTTCCGCAGTAGCTCAGTGGTAGAGCTATCGGCTGTTAACCGATCGGTCGTAGGTTCGAGTCCTACCTGCGGAGCCAAACGGGGAAGTACTCAAGTGGCTGAAGAGGCGCCCCTGCTAAGGGTGTAGGTCGGGCAACCGGCGCGAGGGTTCAAATCCCTCCTTCTCCGCCATATCTTAAGGCCCCTTGGTCAAGCGGTTAAGACACCTCCCTTTCACGGAGGTAACACGGGTTCGAGTCCCGTAGGGGTCATATGAAAAAACTGATAACAACTTTGTTATCAGTTTTTTTGTACTTCATTCCGTTCAACTAAGATAGCTGCTAAACTACCTCCTGGATTGTTCCAAACCCTATACCGGTAAAATAGATTACTTTTCACGATAGTCATTATATTGATATAATTTCTTCGACTTATCACCTTTATTAAAAACTACTGATAACGCTTACATTTACCGCATTTTACTCTTATTTTGAACCTTCCATTTTTTGAAAATCAAATAACTTTTTGGGCCGAAAAGTGTAAAAAATATAAAAAATTTTTATGTTTTTTTGGCGATAATTGATAGAAATATTGATGAATAGTGTCGTAATTTGTCAAACTGTGGTTTTTAATGGCGCTCCACATCGTTTATTGTCAGAAAAGATAAAAAAGTTTTATGAGGCATATTGAGAAAATGCACTTATAATTGGTCTTTGAAATACATATTTTCAATGGGGATGAGGAGAGCCATGACAGTGAATACGTTTTTTCCGACGGATTATCAGTTGCATTTATTTCACGAAGGAAATTTTTTTCAAAGTCATCAGCTTTTTGGCGCTCATATCTTTAAGAATTCCGATAAGGTTTATACACGATTTTGCGTATGGGCCCCTAATGCAGTGCAGGTTAGGCTTGTGGGGGATTTTAATAACTGGAATGGTGAAGGGTATGAATTGCAAAAGGTTAACGATGAGGGAGTATGGATTCTGATTGTAAGCATGGATCTAACAGGAAAGCTTTATAAGTATGAAATTTTCTCACAAACAGGTGAGAGGCTACTTAAATCAGATCCGTTTGCTTTTTATTCTGAAATAAGACCTAATACAGCTTCTATTGTTTATTCGTTAGAGAATTATAAGTGGCAAGACAATCAGTGGATGAATCGAAGAGGAAAAAAGAATCTTCTTTCAGAACCAGCAGTTATTTATGAAGTGCATCTAGGATCTTGGAAAAAGAAAGAAAGTGGCGAATATCTAAACTATCTAGAATTGGCAGCTGAACTTATTCCATACGTATTGGAGCATGGTTTTACCCATATAGAGTTATTACCGATTATTGAGCACCCGCTCGATGACTCGTGGGGCTATCAAGGAACAGGTTACTTTTCCGTAACGTCTAGATATGGTACACCAGATGAATTTAGACAATTTGTAGATCAATTTCACCAGAATGGTATAGGTGTCATTCTTGATTGGGTACCAGGTCATTTTTGCAAGGACGCCCATGGGTTGTACAGGTTTGATGGAACTCACAGCTATTCTTATAGCTATGCAAGGGACAGAGAAAATGCCGTATGGGGGACAGCTAACTTTGACCTAGGAAAGGGTGAGGTACAAAGTTTCCTCATTTCCAACGCCCTTTTTTGGATTGATTCTTTCCATATTGACGGTTTTCGAATGGACGCAGTTGCAAATATCATATACTGGCCCAATGCTTCAAATGAAAGGATAGAAAATCCATTCGGAATTAACTTCTTGAAAAAGTTAAATAATCAAGTCCATGAGTATGATCCACATTTCTTAATGATTGGGGAGGACTCAACCGAATACCCAAATGTCACAACACCAGTTAGTTACGGTGGTCTTGGCTTTGATTATAAATGGAATATGGGCTGGATGAATGACATGCTGGAATATATGGAAACACCACCTTTTTCTAGGTCTCATGTTCATTCCAAAGTAACTTTTTCATTTTTATATGCTTTTTTAGAAAACTTCATGCTTCCGTTTTCTCACGATGAAGTAGTTCATGGGAAAAAGTCATTACTAAATAAGATGCCAGGAGATTATAGTGAGAAATTTGCTCAACTAAGGCTTTTGTTAGGTTATATGTTTGCCCATCCAGGCAAAAAACTTCTATTTATGGGCTTTGAAATAGGACAGTTTGCTGAATGGAAGGATAAAGAACAGCTCGACTGGAACTTATTGGACTATGAAATGCATCAAAAATTAAATGACTATGTTAAGTTCCTAACAAAAGTCTATAAACGATCTAAAGCACTCTATGAGCTTGATTATTTACAAGACGGATTCCAGTGGATAGATGCAAATAATAGTGAACAATCTATTTTTTCTTTTCTAAGAAAAGGGAAGAAGGAAGATGAAACTTTAGTTGTTGTTTGTAATTTTACAGGGGTTAGTTACCCTATCTATAAAATTGGTGTTCCTAAAAATGGTGAATACCGCGAAATTTTCAACAGTGATCATGAAGAATATGGTGGAGCAGGATTGGTGAATAAAAAAACGATTGTAGCAGAAGAAGAGCCGTTCCATGGCCTGCCTAATTCTATTAATATAACAATTCCAGCGTTTGGATTTCAAATCATTAGACCGGTTAAAAAGCGAAAGGAGCGAAAAGGAAATGGTAAAGAAAAAGTGCGTAGCCATGTTATTAGCAGGAGGAAAAGGTAGTAGGCTTAATTCGCTGACAAAGGACTTAGCGAAACCTGCCGTTCCTTTTGGAGGAAAATATCGTATTATCGATTTTCCATTAAGCAATTGTGCAAATTCTAACATTGATACTGTTGGTGTATTAACACAATACCAGCCATTATTATTAAATTCCTATATTGGGATTGGCAGTGCCTGGGACCTTGACCGGAAAGATGGCGGGGTAACTGTTTTACCACCCTATGCCGAATCTTCTGAAGTTAAGTGGTATACAGGGACGGCCAGTGCCATTTATCAAAACCTTAATTACCTCAAACAATACCAGCCTGAATATGTTCTTATTCTTTCCGGTGACCATATTTACAAAATGAATTATGAAAGTATGCTCGAATACCATATTGAAAAAAGAGCAGACGTAACGATTTCCCTAATCGAAGTTCCATGGAACGAAGCAAGCCGTTTTGGAATAATGGATACTGATGAGGATTTAAGAATAACTGATTTTGATGAAAAGCCAGCTGATCCAAAAAATAACCTTGCTTCGATGGGCATTTACATTTTTAGCTGGAATATACTTAAAGAATATCTTGAAATGGATGACCGAAATCCTGATTCTAGTCATGACTTTGGTAAAGATGTAATCCCATTGCTTTTAGAGGAAAATAAGAAGTTGTTTGCCTATCCGTTTAAAGGTTATTGGAAAGATGTCGGTACAGTTAAAAGCCTTTGGGAAGCTAACATGGACTTGTTAGGTGAAGATTGTGATTTAGATTTATTTGATCACGGTTGGAGGATTTATTCTGTCAATCCAAACCAGCCTCCTCAATTTATTTCTTCAGATTCAATCGTTAAAGAATCACTTATTAATGAAGGGTGTACGATTGAAGGGGAAGTAGACAAATCGGTTCTATTTCAAGGTGTGACCGTCGGAAAAGGAACCATTATTAAAGAGTCTGTCATTATGCCTGATGCTATCATTGGCAGTAATTGTTTGATTGAGAAAGCGATTGTTCAAGAAGATGTAAAGGTTCCAGATGGGACCGTTATTCGCTCATTTGATGATGAGATTATTCTAGTTACGAATGAAATGTTAAGCGGGCTATATCCTGCTTTATAATAAAATCCAGGAGGGACTTTGATTGAAAAGAAAGCTTTTAGGTGTAATTGACGCCACAACATACCATGATGATTTAGAAGATTTATTAACACATCGCTCACTCGCTGCCCTGCCTTTTGCCGGGCGTTACCGCATAATTGATTTTGTTTTATCGAATATGGTGAATTCAGGTATTCGTAGTGTGGCTATTTTCCCGAAAATGCAATACCGTTCGTTAATGGATCACTTAGGTTCTGGAAAGAATTGGGACTTAAATCGCAAGCGTGATGGCCTTTTCTTTTTCCCATCACCGATTGTTGATAACGATGGAAATAAAATCGGATCATTTGAGCATTTTGCGGCAAATTTAGACTTTTTTTATCGAAGTACCCAAGAATACGCCATCATCTCCAATTGTTATACAGTGTTCAACATGAACTTTAGACCAATCCTAGATTGGCATAGTCGATCTGGATGTGACATCACTGAAATCCATCACAAGGATGGCGGCTCAATGGAGATGTACTTAATCAAAACATCCCTCCTTATTAAGTTAATTGAAACGCGAAATGAAACGGGGTATACCTGTATGAAGGATGTGGTTAATGACCTTCAGGATCTTTACTCTGTTTGCCACTATGAATATGACGGTTATGCCGTGATGATAGATTCAATTGAAAACTATTTTTCTACTAGTATGACTTTATTAAAGACTGATGTTTGGAAAACACTATTTCCAAAAGATCAGCCAATCTTTACAAAAGTTAAGGATGAACCACCGACGAAGTATGTAAAAGGATCTGAGGTAAAAAATGCAATGATTGCCAATGGGTGTATCATCAGCGGAACGGTAGAAAACAGTATCATTTCACGTGGGGTGAAAATTGGCAAAGGAGCAGTCATCAAGAACTGTATCATTATGCAAAAGTGCCAGATTGAAGAAAATTGTTATCTAGACTCCGTAATTTTAGACAAAGACGTTAAAGTAGAGGCAGGAGCGCAATTAACCGGCACAGCAACAGCACCATTTGTGATTCGTAAAGGAACAAAACAAGGAGCGTTGATGAACTCGTGAAAGTATTATTTGCTGTTTCGGAATGTGGACCATTTGCAAAATCGGGAGGACTTGCCGATGTTGCAGGTTCCCTTCCCAAAGAATTAAAGAGCCTAGGAACGGATGTAAGGGTCATTCTGCCCAAGTACGGAACCATTGCAGAAGAATTTAAGAGTGAAATGAAAAAGGTTAAAGAATTCACTGTTTCTGTAGGCTGGAGAAATCAATATTGTGGGATAGAGGAACTTACACATCAAGGAGTAACCTTCTATTTTGTCGATAATGAATACTATTTTAAACGGGAAAATTTATATGGATATTTTGATGATGGGGAAAGATTTGCCTATTTTAATAGGGCTGTTTTAGAGACACTGGAACAGTTGAATTTTTATCCAGATGTATTGCATTGCCATGATTGGCATACCGCAATGATTCCTTACCTTTTACGGACTGAATATAATAAGCGAACAGGTTACGGTCTCATGAGGACTGTGTTTACCATTCATAACCTGCAATTCCAAGGGATTTTTCCGAAAGAGGTATTAGTAGATTTGTTAGGAATGGATTATAATTCCTTTCAATCCGGTCACTTAGAGTTTTTCGGAAATATTAATTATATGAAGGGTGCTCTTGTTGCAGCTGACAAAATTACGACTGTGAGTCCAACCTATAAAGAAGAAATTCAAACACCAGTATACGGTGAAAAATTAGACGGTCTGTTAAGAGCAAGAAAAGAGGACCTGATTGGTATCTTAAATGGGATCGATGAAGATTTTTATAATCCTGCGAAAGATCCATTAATTTATCAAACTTATACGGTTAATAATCATCAGAAAAAGGCGGTAAACAAAAGTGAGATTCAAAATCACTTTGGGTTACCACAATCTGCTCGTACACCTTTATTAGTGATGATTACCAGGCTGACAAGGCAAAAAGGTCTTGATTTGGTCAAGTGTGTCCTCCGTGAAATATTACAGGAGGACCTGCAGGTAATTGTATTAGGAACAGGTGATTATGAATACGAAGAACATTTAAGACAGGTGGCACGGATTTATCCTGAAAAACTAAAAGTTCATACGGGTTTTAATGAAGGCCTGGCTCATAAACTTTATGCTGCAGCAGATTTGTTTTTAATGCCTTCCCAATTCGAACCTTGCGGGCTTGGACAGTTGATTGCCATGAAATATGGAGCTATTCCGATTGTTAGGGAAACAGGCGGCTTAAATGATACAATAAATTCTTGGAACGAATTTACAGGAAAAGGAAACGGGTTTTCCTTTACAAATTTTAATGCCCATGACATGCTCTATACAATAAAACGAGCTCTAAGTGTTTACCACGATTCAAATTCGTGGAATTCTATTGTAAAACAAGCAATGGAAATGGATTATAGCTGGGCACAGTCAGCATATAGCTATAACCAATTATATGCAGAGATCGTTTCAAGGAGTGAAACACATGTTTTCTAATACGGTCGAGTTTAAGGAAACCTTTCTAAAAAGGCTTGAGATGATATGTGGGAAGAGTTTCTCAGAAAGCTCAGCCAGGGACCATTATCAAACCCTTGGTACGATGATTAGTGAATTTGTTAGTACAGATTGGATTACTACAAACGAGCAACATCTGGCTGCAAAGGGAAAGCAAGTATATTACCTCTCCATTGAATATTTATTGGGGAAATTACTCAGACAAAATCTAATTAACCTTGGTGTGGAAGAAACGGTTCTGGCTGGCCTGAAGGAACTGGGGATAGAGTTAGGTGAATTAGAGGAATTTGAGGCAGATGCAGGCTTAGGAAACGGCGGCTTAGGAAGATTAGCCGCCTGTTTTCTAGATTCGCTAGCTTCGCTAAATCTGCCGGGCCATGGTCATGGAATTCGTTACAAACATGGCTTATTTGAACAAAAGATTGTTGATGGTTATCAAGTTGAATTGCCGGAACAATGGTTGAAGAATGGGAATGTTTGGGAAATTCGCAAAGCCGATAATTCTATTAAAGTTCCCTTTTGGGGTAAGGTTGAAGCGAGGATGGAAAATGGCCGACTTGTTTTTCAGCATCTAAATACTGAAACGGTTACGGCTGTGCCTCACGATATGCCGGTCATCGGGTATCAGTCAAAAACAGTCAATACATTAAGACTCTGGAATGCAGAGCCTTCTCAATTTCCCCTCCATGAGGATATCTTAAAATATAAACGGGAAACGGAAATGATCTCTGAGTTTTTATATCCAGATGATACCCATGATGAAGGTAAGACTTTAAGATTGAAGCAGCAATACTTTTTAGTATCCGCTAGTATCCAATCGATTTTAAAGACCTATCGGAAGCAACATAGCAGCTTAAAGCAACTTCATGAGCATATTTGTATTCATATAAATGATACTCACCCTGTATTAGCCATTCCAGAGTTAATGAGAATCCTGCTTGATGATGAAGGATTTGATTGGGAGCAGGCATGGCATATTACCAAACAAACGATTTCTTATACGAACCATACGACATTGTCAGAGGCTTTAGAGAAGTGGCCGATACATATTTTTAAACCGTTACTTCCAAGGATTTATATGATAGTAGAAGAAATCAATGAACGATTTTGCCATGAGTTATGGGAACAAACTCCTGGTGATTGGGAGCGGATTAAAGGATTAGCCATCGTTGCAGACAATTTTGTAAAAATGGCTCATTTAGCGATTGTTGGAAGTTTTAGTGTTAATGGTGTGGCGAAACTGCATACAGAAATTCTAAAGAAACGAGAGATGAATCAATTTTATCAACTGTTTCCTGAGAAATTTAACAATAAGACCAATGGAATCGCCTACCGGCGTTGGCTGTTAAAAGCAAATCCCAGATTATCTTCACTGATTACTGAAACAATCGGTCCTGATTGGACATTTCAAGCTACGGAACTTACCCAACTACTTAATTATCAGAATGACACCTCGTTTTTGGATCAACTGTTAAAAATAAAAAATGAAAACAAACAAACTCTTGCGAAAGTTATTTTCGATAAGACCGGAACTACGGTGGATACTGGTGCCATCTTTGATGTACAAGTAAAGCGTCTGCATGCATATAAGCGGCAGCTTTTAAATGTTTTACATATTATGCATCTGTATAATCGAATCAAAGAGGATTCAAGTTTCCCTGTCGTTCCTAGAGTGTTTATTTTTGGAGCAAAAGCTTCTCCAGGATATTATTATGCAAAAAAAATTATCAAATTAATAAATACGGTTGCTGAAAAGGTGAACAATGATCCAATTATTGGCGATAAAATAAAAGTGATTTTTCTTGAAAATTATCGCGTTTCCCTTGCGGAAAAAATCTTTCCTGCCGCAGATGTGAGTGAACAAATCTCCACTGCAAGTAAGGAAGCCTCAGGAACAGGAAATATGAAATTTATGATCAATGGCGCATTAACGGTAGGAACCTTAGATGGTGCCAATATAGAAATTCGTGAATTAGTTGGCAATGACAATATTTTCACGTTTGGATTAACAGCAGATGAAGTCCTTCACTACTATCAGCACGGTGGATATCAATCCGATGAATATTACCACCATGATTATCGGATTCGCCAGGCAATAGATCAATTTGTAAATGGCTTTTTTCCTGGGGTTCATAACGAATTTGAACCGATATTTGACTCGCTCCTACAGGAAAATGATCAATATTTTGTCTTAAAGGATTTTGCTTCGTATGCAGACACCCAACGATCCATCGGAGAGGCATTTACTGATCGATTACGGTGGCAGCAAATGAGTTTAAAAAATATCGCCCATGCAGGTTACTTTTCAAGTGACCGTACGATTAAGGAATACGCAAACGAGATATGGGGGATTAAGCCTCTACAATAAAAAAAAGCTTCTGCCATCCGGCAGAAGTTTTTTTTACAAGAAGTGACCAACGAAAATTCCAATGGCTAATAAAAATCCGAAAATTGTATTCGTTTGTGCAGTGGCTTTCATAGCTGGTGCCATTTGAATCGGCACCGAATTTTCAATAAATCCTTTGGTTGCCTTTATCGCCTTTGGAATGCTCAGAATGACAATAGCGGTCCAGATTGGTGCTATACCACTTATGATCAGGCCGATTACCCAAAGGTAAGAAAATGTGAACATCCCTGCTAACAAATAAATAGCACGTTTCTTTCCTAAATGAATCGCAACCGTTCGACGACCGTTTTCTTTGTCTCCATCAAGGTCACGGATATTGTTTGCTAATAAGATCTCTCCAACCAAAACCATAATTGGAACAGATACAAGAACGCTTGTTAGATCAATAGTTCCGGTTTGAATAAAAAATGAAATTAAAATAATCAGCATTCCCATAAAGAAACCTGCGAATATTTCCCCAAATGGTGTATAAGCAATTGGTAAAGGTCCGCCTGTATAAAAATAGCCCACGGTCATACAGATAAGACCTACAACCGCTAACCACCAGCTGCTATTTGCACAAATATAAACCCCTATTAATAAAGCAATTCCATAAAAGCCAAAAGCAAGGTTTAGGACTGTTTTTGGCTTGATTCCGTCACGAACTATTGTGCCGCCAATCCCAACAGATTGAGCAGTATCAAGACCGCGTTTGAAATCGAAATATTCATTAAACATATTGGTTGCAGCTTGGATCAACAAACTCGCAATAAGCATAGCAAAAAATAAACCAAAATGAATGTTCCCATGCTTAAGGGATAGAGCAGTACCAAGCAGAACCGGTACGAATGCGGCTGTTAGTGTATGTGGACGGATCATTTGCCACCAAACTTGAAAGCCGCGATTTGATTCAACAACAGGTTGTGTATTTAGTTGCATATTGTTCTCTCCCTTTTTAGGTAATTTCTCTCTATATAAAAGGTTAGGTTCAATTAAATTATGGGCCTTGCCCAAACCTAAGTGTATGTAATTCAAAGAATAGTGTCAATGAATTTTTCCTATCAAATCTAGAAGATTATACCTGTTTGATTATTATTGGAAGGTTGGTGGGAAAATGATAATAATGAAAAATAAATGAGAAGGCTGTTTTTATCAATTAGGTGAAATCTTAATGTATAATATGGAATGAAGCAGGTTTGTTAGTGACAAGTATTACTGACTTCTTTACAATGAAAGTAGTATGTTAAAAATAGCATTAACATGAATGGATAACAGTCATTTCGGCTGTTTTGGAGGGATTTGTTTGATTACCATTCAAGAATTGGAAATAATGGAACGTGGTCTTTTAGCTGTCAATCGCGCGAAAGAACTAGGCCGGCCCATTTTAATTAGTGAAGTCCATAAAATGGACACGATTAACCCACTATCATTTTTTAATATAGGAAAAGAACACTATCGCGGTGAACGATTCTTTTGGAAGGACCCAACAGATGAGACCGTACTTATTGGACTTGGGATTTCTAAACAAATTCAGTCGGATCAGGCTTCTGACCGCTTTTTTCATGTTGAAAAAGAATGGGAGAAATTTTTAGAAGACTGCCTTATTTTTAATCCATATACTGAAGTTGGTGTAGGGCCAGTCATGTTCGGAGGCTTTTCTTTCGACCCCTACAAAGAAAAAACTGACCTTTGGTCGAAGTACGCTGATTCATTGTTCCATCTACCAAAATATTTATTAAGTATCATTAATGGTCAAACATTTTTAACCACGAATACTGTCTGTACTCCACATGAGGATCCTTACTTATTTAAGAAAGTAAGCGAAGAGAGAAATGAGATTTTACAATCTCTTCATCAAATTGACCAGAGAAAATCTGCTGCACTTGTGGAGATCAAAGAGATTGGACCGGAGAAGTGGAAAAAAACTGTCGATGGAGTTGTGAAGGAATTAACAGAAGGCCCCCTAAAAAAGGTCGTTTTAGCCCGTGAGTTGAGACTTGAATTTGATGACCAAGTGGAGGCCGAGGAAGTACTCAATAATTTGTATATGCAGCAACATGAAAGTTTTATTTTTGCCTTTGAATCGAATGGTGATTGTTTTATAGGTGCATCTCCAGAAAGACTGGTGAAAAAGCAAGGAAATGAAGTATATTCAACATGCCTTGCCGGATCTATCTCTCGCGGGAAAACTGAAGAGGAAGACCTAAAATTAGGTCAGATGCTATTAAATGATCAAAAAAACCTAATTGAGCATGGGTTTGTTGTTGAAATGATTAAAGAAGCACTAGAAGAATCTTGCGAAGAAATTATTCTGCCTGAAAAGCCACAACTTATGAAAATAAGAGATATACAGCATCTTTATACACCTGTAATCGGAAAGTGCCATAAGGATGCTTCGTTGATGTTATTGGTAGAAAGACTGCATCCAACACCAGCACTCGGCGGACTGCCAAAGGATGAAGCGGTTGTTAAGATTAGAGAAGTAGAAGAACTGGCTCGAGGTTTCTATGCTGCACCATTAGGCTGGGTCGATTACAGAAAAAATGGTGAATTTGCTGTGTCAATTCGCTCTGGGCTTATTCAGGGGAATGAAGTGTCGTTGTTTGCAGGATGTGGTGTAGTTGCAGATTCTGACTCAGAAAGTGAATATATGGAGACGAGTTTGAAATTTAAACCAATGCTCCGAGCCCTTGGAGGAAATTGACATGAATCATCAAGAATCATTAACAGCCTATATAGCGGCCATTGTTTCAGAACTTATTTTTTCGGGAGTAACCGACGTCGTAGTCAGCCCTGGTTCTAGGTCAACTCCAATGGCGATGATTATGGCAGAACACCCTGACCTTAAAGTCCATATTCATGTGGATGAACGGTCAGCAGCATTTTTTGCATTAGGGATTGCCAAGTCATTAAATAAGCCTGTTGCGCTTCTTTGTACTTCAGGTACGGCAGCAGCGAACTATTTTCCTGCAATCGTTGAAGCACGTTATGCGCGGGTTCCATTGATTGTATTAACAGCAGATCGGCCGCATGAACTAAGAGAAGTAGGCGCCCCTCAAGCAATCGATCAAATTCATTTATATGGGAAGCATGTGAAATGGTTCTCCGAAATGGCTTTACCTGAAAAAAGTAATGAAGTCATCCGTTATGCTAGAACCGTTTGTGCTCGAGCAGTTTCGATTGCCACAAGTGCCCCTTCAGGTCCTGTTCATTTGAATTTTCCTTTTAGGGAACCACTTATACCAAAGATAAATGACGAACTCTTCCAACTTCACGAACGTCCAAACGGATATGTGAAAGTTCATAGGGGTGATTTGACAATTGCGGATGAACCATTTCAAGAAATTGCTGAAAAACTGTCCCAAACAGAAAGAGGGATAATTGTTTGTGGGAGCATTGTAGATGATGTTTTCCCTGAAGCAGTGACGCGGCTAGCTGATACATTAAAATTCCCAATTATAGCTGATCCCTTATCACAGTTGAGAAGTGGGAAACATAGCCTTGAAAATATAGTTGAATCTTATGATACTTTTTTAAGGAACGATGACGCAAAAGTATTCTTAAAACCCGATGTTGTTTTACGATTTGGAGCAATGCCCACTTCAAAAGCATTAACCATCTTTTTAAAAGAGAATGGAAGTGCAGAGCAATATGTGATTGATGGCGGTGGCGGCTGGCGTGATCCGGCATCGTTATCAACAAATATGGTCTCTTGTAATGAAACGTTATTCTGTGAGAAGTTAATAACTTATATAAATGAGAAATCCACATCCGATTTTCTAATGGATTGGAAAAAGGTGAACCAATTAACCAAAGATCAGATGACTTCGCTTAGAGATATTACAGAATTAAGTGAAGGCAGGCTCTTCTATCAATTAGCCGAAATACTGCCTGAAGGTGCTACGCTTTTTGTTGGCAATAGTATGCCTATCCGTGACTTAGATAGTTTTTTTCTTACCAATAATAAATCAATCAAAGTAATGGCGAACAGAGGGGCCAACGGGATCGATGGGACCGTTTCGACAGCCCTAGGTGCTGCTTTAAATTCGCAATCCTTATACCTTGTCCTAGGAGACTTAACTTTTTTCCATGACTTAAATGGTTTGCTTGCTGCAAAACTATACAATATTAATATTAATATTATTCTTGTCAACAATAATGGCGGTGGAATCTTCTCGTTTCTGCCACAATCTGAACATCCTAACAACTTTGAACTTTTGTTCGGTACTCCGCTGGGGATTGAATTTGAACATGCTGTTAAGATGTTTAATGGTAATTTTACAAAGATTAAGGATTGGGATCATTTAGGATCAGAAATGATGAAAGTAGTAGGTTCAACTGGGATTAATGTATACGAGCTGGTAACCAATAGAGAGATGAATCTTGCTGAACATCGTGAATTTTGGGGATTTGTTTCCCGGGAAATATCGAACTTTGTCAAAGGTGAGCAATAAATGTATATCGTTATCAATGGGATTCGTTATCATGTCGAAGTATGTGGTGATGGGCTTGTTCCACTAGTTTTGTTACACGGATTTACGGGGGACTCTACCACTTGGGCCAATTTCCATGAATGGAGGGGACAATACACAAAGCTCATAATCCCTGATATAATTGGCCACGGAAAAACTGACTCGCCTGATGAACTGAGTCGATATCATATCGAGGCTGCTGCGACTGACTTAAAAGATATCCTTGATCAAATAGGGGTAAAACAAGTAGATCTACTTGGTTATTCAATGGGTGGCCGACTTGCCTTAACCTTTGCCCTTCTTTTCCCTGAGAGTGTTCGAAAATTAATCCTTGAAAGTAGTTCACCAGGTCTTGCAACTGAGGATGAAAGCCAACAACGCCGTATGAAGGATGCCGAACTTGCTAAATTTATTACTGAAAAGGGGATAAGCGCGTTTGTAGATTATTGGGAAAAGATTTCACTATTTTCAACGCTGAAGCGTCTCCCTTTGGTCTCCCAGCATAAAATTAGACAACAACGTTTGAAAAATTCTCAAAAAGGTTTAGCTAACAGTTTGCTTGGGATGGGAACAGGTTCTCAACCTTCCTGGTGGGGGAAATTAAAGGAACTAACCTGTGAAGTTTTGCTAATAACAGGTGCAGAGGATCAGAAGTTTTGTGACATTGCGGATCGGATGATGAAGGAGCTAAAAAATAGCACTTGGATAGTTGTTGAAGGCAGCGGGCATGTAATTCATGTGGAAGATCCTAAAAAGTTTGGTACAATAGTAAGTGACTTTTTGTCCAATGAAAATATATAAAGGAGGAAATCATTTTGACAGTAGAATGGATTGCAGGACGCAAATATGAAGAAATTTTATATGAAACATACAATGGTATTGCCAAAATTACCATTAATCGTCCACATGTACATAATGCATTTACACCGAGAACTGTTTCTGAATTAATTGACGCATTTGCCTATGCTCGTGATGATGCAAGTATAGGGGTTATTGTCTTGACAGGTGCAGGAGATAAAGCATTTTGTTCAGGCGGAGACCAAAAAGTACGCGGACATGGAGGATATGTTGGAGAGGACCAGATTCCTCGTTTAAATGTTTTAGACCTTCAACGCCTTATCCGTGTGATTCCAAAACCTGTAATTGCCATGGTAAAAGGATATGCGATTGGCGGCGGTCACGTTCTACACATTGTTTGTGACCTAACAATCGCAGCGGATAACGCTGTTTTTGGACAAACTGGCCCGAATGTTGGAAGCTTTGATGCAGGTTATGGCTCAGGCTACCTTGCCAGAATTGTTGGTCATAAAAAAGCTCGTGAAATTTGGTTCTTATGCCGTCAATATAATGCCCAAGAGGCACTTGATATGGGCTTAGTTAATACAGTTGTTCCACTTGAAAAAGTAGAAGAAGAAACGATTCAATGGTGTAATGAAATACTTGAGAAGAGTCCAACTGCTCTGCGCTTCTTGAAAGCAGCAATGAATGCGGATACTGACGGCTTAGCTGGACTGCAACAATTTGCTGGGGATGCAACCCTGCTTTACTATACAACAGATGAAGCAAAAGAAGGCCGCGATTCCTTTAAAGAAAAGCGTAAGCCTGATTTTGGGAAATTCCCGCGTTTTCCTTGATCGTTATTTTAAAATGGGCGCTTACGCTTTTCTTAAACAGCTTGATGGTTTCCATCAGGCTGTTTTTAATAGACAAGCATGGCTAAGCTAGAAAGTGAATAAGAAAGGTGAACCGTTATGCAGAACGAAATTATGCCTAATTTTTTGCAGAAAAGAGCGTTTTTAACTCCGGAGCGACCTGCCGTTTATTTTCAGGAACAAATAGTAACCTTTGAACAACTCTATCAACGTTCTTTTCAGGTGGCAGGGCAGTTACATGGATTAGGTGTTCAAAAAGACCACTATGTTGGGGTTTTATTAAAAAACAATCTCGATACAGTTATTATATTATTTGCCCTTCAGTTAGTAGGAGTAAGGTCTGTGATATTGAATAACCGCCTTTCTCCAGCAGAACTTGCCTGGCAGCTTAACGATTCAAAGGCTGTTTCGTTGATTCTTGAAGATACTTTGGATGAAACAAAAGCTTTCATAACCAATCAAATTCCATCTCTAAAAGTCTTAACAAAGGGCGATCTATTTTCCAGTGCTGCGGACGTGCCGAATATTCTCGAAGAACTTTCGCTTTCCGATATATGTACAATTATGTATACATCAGGAACGACCGGTAATCCCAAGGGTGTCATCCAAACCTATGGAAATCACTGGTGGAGCTCGGTTGGTTCAGCCTTAAATTTAGGTTTTATGGAAGGGGATTGCTGGCTTTGTAGTGTTCCATTGTTCCATATTAGCGGCTTTTCCATATTAATGCGCAGTGTCATTTATGGCATGCCGATTGTTCTTCATGACCAATTTGATGTGGAAAGGACAATAACAGATATCCAAGAAAAAAGGGTAACCATTATGTCTGTTGTTGGGACAACGCTGACTAGAATCGTTGAAGCCCTTCAAGAACGGCGCCTTCCTAACCATTTCCGCTGTATGCTCCTAGGAGGTGGGCCCGCACCATTCCCGTTACTCCAAGCATGTGTAGAGAAAGATATCCCAGTATTTCAAACCTATGGTATGACCGAATCCTCCTCGCAAATTGTAACCCTTGCACCTGAATACAGTTTGAAAAGGCTAGGTTCTGCTGGAAAGCCATTGTTTCCCTCTCAAATTCAGATTGTAAATGAGGATGGAAGTGTGGCGCCAACAGGTGTTCCAGGTGAAATTGTCATAAAAGGGCCCAATGTTACCCCGGGTTATTTATTTCGTCCAGAAGTTTCAAATGAAAAGTTTAGCGATGGTTGGTTTCATACTGGTGATATTGGCTACCTAGATGAGGCTGGTTTCTTATATGTCCTCGACCGGCGTTCGGACTTAATCATTTCAGGAGGGGAAAATATTTACCCTGCAGAAATAGAAGCCGCATTGTTGGCACACCCCGATGTTAGTGAAGCAGGTGTCACTCATTCAGAACATGTGGAATGGGGACAAGTGCCGGTAGCTTTTATTGTGAAAAGGGAAGGAACGACTCCTTCTAAGGAAGTACTTGAGCAATTTTGCAAACAACAATTGGCTAAATATAAAGTGCCAAAAGCATTTTATTTTACGAAAGAATTGCCAAGAAATGCTTCTAAAAAACTGCTTCGCAGGGAACTTCGTGAGTGGGTAAAGGAAGGCAGGACCGATGATGAAGATCACCTCTGTTGAGTTAAATGTCATTGAAATGCCCTTAAAGGACCCATTTTTGACCCATTTAGGAGCTGTAAAGGTACGAGAAGGAATCATTATTAAAATTACCAATTCAGAGGGTGTTACAGGCTTTGGAGAAGGGGTTGCTTTTTCCACACCGTGGTACACGGAAGAAACGATTAAAACAAGTTTACATATGTTAACTGATTTTTTAATTCCACTACTTAAAAATAATCCGATCGATCATCCTGCACAGGCGTCTCAGCTTTTTAGTTCGATACGTAGGAACCATATGGCTAAAGCAGCCTTAGAGACGGCACTATGGGATTTATATGCGAAGATTCATGCACAGTCATTGTCAAAAATCCTTGGAGGTACACGCACGGTTACTGCGGCAGGTGTGGTGGTGGCAACAGACTCTACAACAAAAGCACTCCGGCAGATTGACCAATATCTTAAGGAAGGTTATCAGCGGATAAAAGTGAAAATTAGTCCAAAATTAGACTATACGTTTCTTGCAGAAATTCGCCGTTCTCATCCAGACCTGCCTATCATGGCCGATGCAAATTCTGCCTATACGTTACAGGATATAGAACGGATAAAAGCTCTAGATGACTTTAACCTGCTGATGATTGAGCAGCCCCTTGCTTATGATGATATTATTGAACACGCTTTGCTTCAAAAGGAAATCAAAACCCCGATTTGCTTAGATGAAAGTATTAACAGCTATGATGATGCACGAAAAGCAATTGAGTTCGGAAGTTGTAAGGTGATTAATATTAAGGTCGGCAGGGTTGGCGGCTTATATGAAGCAAAACGAATCCACGACTATTGTTTTGAAAAGGGGATACCTGTCTGGTGTGGGGGGATGATCGAATTTGGGATATCCCGTGCCCATAATATTGCGCTCGCTTCCTTACCAGGCTTTTCTATCCCAGGTGATATCTCTTCTTCCAATCGCTTTTGGGAAGAGGACATCATTACTCCTGAAGTAATTGTCCAAAACGGTTCTATAGCTGTTCCAACGGGACCTGGAATAGGATTTGAGATTAACCAGAAACGCCTACGGGAAGTCATACAATGGAAAGAGACATTTGTATTTTAGGAACAAAATTTTTATAAAGTGATTTTTTCATAAGGTAATGATGAAGCACCTGGATGATTTTGGCACCATGTTGATTGGAGCGGAAGGCACGAAGACTCCTGCGGGAGGACGGGGCTGGGGAGACCCCACAGGCGCTTGCGCCGAGGAGGCTCCCCGGACCGCCCGCGGAAAGCGAAGTGCCTGGAGCGGAAATCAACATCCAAGTTTAACAGACCTTTCATAAAAAAATGAACCAGGTTGATGGGCCTGGTTCATTGCATAATTTATTTAGTTATTTAAAGCGGTTTTTAATGATTCAAGATTTTGATTCATTAATGAAAAATAGGTTTCTTTGTTTTTAATATTGTCTTTTGATAAAATAGCAAGGTTATGGATTGGTAATTCTTTTGCCCCAATTTCTTTTTGAACGATTTTTCCAAGTTTTGAGTGGACATTTTGTTCAAACAGCATATAGTGTATCCCTTCATGTTCAGCAACGGACATGATTTTTTCTAATTCCTTTTGGGTCGGTTCATTAGCTGTCGATAGCCCTGAAATACTAATTTGCTCAATCCCATAGCGTTTCTCCCAATAACCAAACGCAGCATGGGTAACGATTATCTTTTTATGTTTTGCATTTTCAATTGTTTGCTTATACTTCGTATTTAGTTCATCTAATTGAAGAGCAAGTTTTTGAAAATTCGCATTGAAAACTTCTTTGTGTTCTGGCATCTGTTTATTTAGTGCATCACGAATGACAGCTGCCATTTCCTTTGAATAAATTGGGTCAAGCCAAACATGTGGATTGACATCCTCATGGGTGTCATGATGATCTTCCTCATCTTCATCATGCGAATCGGTCAATCTTGGCAGATCAATTTTTTCAGCTGTTGGCACTAGTTTTACATGTTCGTTTTTTAATGTTTCTTTTGATTTTTCTACAAATCCTTCAAGCCCGAGCCCGATGTAAAAAAATAAGTCTGAATCAGCTAAATTCATCATATCCTTTTGAGATGGTTCAAATGTGTGTTCATCTGCCCCAGGTGGATAGATCGTTTGTACATTTACATATTTTCCACCTATTTGCGAAGTAAAGTATTGAAGTGGAAATACAGTGGTATAAATGGTTAACTGGTCTTTGTTTTTTTGTACTTGTTCTTTACCATTTGAACACGCCGCCAACAGAAGACTTAATGGTAACAGACAAGAAAGGATTAAAATGATTTTTTTCATAGGGTCTCCTTCAAATGTATATAAATCGGATTTATTACGATTTATTATCGAAATTTTTTTTGAATTCTGAAAAATAACAACTACATAATACGGAACGATTCCGATTTCCATTAGATTCTTACAAAAAATTTTCGTCAAAAGCAAGTATAAAATTTTGTTTCATCATCAAATATTAGGTATGCTTAGAAAGAAACAATGGAAGGGTGGTTAATATGAATAACTCGAATATTTTAAATGAGATCCTAGAATTTAATGAAAAGTTTGTAGAAAACCGAGAGTATGAAAAGTATGAAACAACCAAATACCCTAATAAACGAATGGTGATTCTAACATGTATGGATACAAGGCTGCTAGAACTATTGCCGAAAGCGTTAAACTTGGGAAATGGTGATGCGAAACTCATTAAGGATGCTGGCGGTCTGCTCTCACACCCGTTTGGCAGTGTAATGAGAAGTATATTGATTGCCCTGTATCAATTACAGGCTCAAGAGGTTTTAGTGATCGCTCATTATGATTGCGGTATGAGCGGTCTCAAAGCAGAACCAGTGATTGAAAATATGAAAGAACGGGGAATTTCGGAAGAAACGATCGATACGCTTACCTATTCCGGAATAGATATAAAAAAGTGGCTGCATGGGTTTGATAATGTAACCGAAAGTGTTGAACATAGTGTCGGAATTATAAAAAATCATCCGTTAATGCCTAAGGATGTACCAGTTCATGGCTTAGTAATCGACCCTAAGACAGGAAAGCTAGATCTTGTTGTGGATGGTTATAAGAATTAATGGTTATCCTTTTCCGGAACAGGGTCCAAACCACCTGGATGGAACGGATGGCATTTTAATATCCTTTTAAGCGTTAGCCAGCCGCCTTTAAAGGCCCCAAACCGTTGGATGGCTTCTACCCCATAATGCGAACAGGTCGGATAAAATCTGCAGGTCGGTGGCTTTAATGGAGAGATAGCAACTTGATAAAAACGAATAACAGCAAGGAAGATTTTTTTTAACATATGAGACACTCCTTTATTACAATTATCTACAACATATCATAATTTAATAGTAACGTCTAAATTGTTAAATATATGTAAGTAGATGAAAAAACTCGGAATTTAATGTATGATAATAGGAGATAAAAAAAGGAGTGATTTCGATGCCTTCAGTTGAAAGCTTTGATTTAGACCATAACGCTGTTAAAGCCCCTTATGTGAGACATTGTGGTGTTCACAAAGTAGGTAGTGACGGTGTTGTTAATAAATATGATATTCGTTTTTGCCAGCCAAATAAACAAGCAATGAAACCTGATGTAATCCATACATTAGAACACTTGCTTGCTTTTAATCTTCGTAAGCATTCTGAGAAGTATGATCATTTCGATATTATTGATATTTCACCAATGGGCTGTCAAACAGGTTATTATCTAGTAGTTAGCGGAGAACCTACTGTGGAAGAAATCATTGATCTTTTAGAAGATACTATGAAAGATGCCCTTGAAATTATTGAAATCCCAGCTGCTAATGAAAGACAATGCGGTCAAGCAAAGCTGCATGATTTAGAAGGAGCAAAACGTTTAATGCGTTTCTGGCTGGAACAAGGCAAAGAAGACTTAAAACAAGTTTTTGCATAATTAGAAAAGCAGCGTCTTAGGCTAGCCATAATAATAAAAATTCCTATTCGACTTGAATAGGAAATGCTAAAAATAGCATGAAATCTACTCCGAAAAATTCCAAATAAGGATTTTGCAGGATTTTCAATTGATGTTTTATTTTGATTGATCAAGCAAGGGTTTTCCTTCCCTTGCTTCACTTTTCATACTCTTTATCATTTGTTGAATATTATCTTCAATCCGTTTATCCCAACATGATGAACAATAAGGGATTGAACCTGAATATCTGCCTTGGCTTTTGCAAATTAAACATGGAATCGCTTCAAAACTCAAGTAGAATCAACTTCTTTCATATTGGATTGGAATCCTTGATTTGTCTTATATAATAGCGTCCTAAATATGCGCTCTGTTTATTATTCACCTTATCGAAAAGGGATTATAGCCTAAACCTTTTAAAACGTCTAAGAAGGCATGTCTATGCGGTCTGTGACAAAAAAAAAGGAACCTTTATCGGTTCTTTTTTTATCGAAAGATGCCGTAAAAAGAGGGTTCAAATGTCCCGCCATGAGTCGATGGTAAAATATATTTAGTAGGATAAAGAGGGGGGGAAATTGGGACATGATATCCGCCAAAAGAAATATAATTATGTGGATATATTCCATGAATCATTTGTGCCCAAGCACCCATAAACGGACGACCGTATCCATGATAAATAGGACCGTTCATTCCAGTGATAATTGTATACATTAAATTAACATCCATTCTTTTAACCGTATTTTTACGTATCTTATTCAATCGTGAAAAAAGAAGTGATTTTTATTTTTCATTTTAAATTCCCATTGTCCCCTCTGACTTCCTTCCACTAATATAGCGGCTAAAGCCACAAAAGAAAAACCTCCATGGATGGCATGGGAGCAAAAAAGAAAAACATGATATCAATAAAAGGAGAAATAACAATGTCACCAATAAGAAAATAAGCAAGACATACAATCCAATAATTCGAGAAAATGAATCAACCATGTTTATTATAACCACTAAAATATTTCTTTCCATTTTTCATTTCTCCCTTTTACCTTAATGTGTATGAAGCGATAAAAGCTTGGCAAAAACTTGGCGCGAATTGAAACTTGGCACGTGCCAAACATAAGAAAAACCCTTGTATAATCAAGGGTTTTTGGTTGTTATTAAATAAAAAATTCCTATTCGACTTGAATAGGAATTTTTTTAAGCTTTCTTTTGGTCATGATCAGTTTCTTGATTTTTTTCGTGATCAAGATGTGGATTATTTTCTAATGGGTCTACAGTATGTTTATATGTGTAGGCTTTAGAAGTGGTGCCCACAGCAAGAAGAAGGACAACGATAACAATAATAATACAAATAACAGCTACTACATACATTTTAGATGGGAACCTCCTTTTTTCTTTATTGTAACATGAATAGATGAATTAATGTTTTCTTGAGAAAAGAAAAAGGGAAGCCCGTTGTTTGGGCTTCCGTCTCTATACTATTATGTATAATCAATGAATATTCCGAGGATGATAAGTATTCGTGCGATGCTGGCCGTACTCTTCTTGAGCGAATTTACCTTTTAAACTTTCGATTAAATAAATTCCCATTAAATTGTATAATTCCTGCTTATCCATTTCTTGGATTAAAGAAAGTAAATCCTCATGTGACATTTCTTCTAAAAAGGCAAATGCCAGCATGTCGATATCCTCTTCATCACCCGTTAACTTATTTCGATACATCTCATACAATTCATCGACTAGTTTCATTTCAAACACCTCCTTGTTATAATCTTTTCCCTTATAAAGATAAAATAATTCTAAATAACTCTTTTGTAAATTAACAGAAAAGTCTGTTTCTTTGATTGTATGTTTATTATAGCGTATTCATTTCTAAAAAATGAATCGAAATTTGGCATAGAATAAATTTTTTCTATTTGCAAATTACTAAAGAGAAAAAGGGGATGACATAATGGATGAGCAAAAGAAAACTTATTATATTGATGTAGGAAGCGGAGAAATTTCACAAAGTGCCACAAGTTCAACCTGGAGTTATAAAATACAGGCAAATGATGAAGAAATTTCCCAACTCCGTGAGCTATTCAATCAGAATTATTCAACCGAATGGAAGAACTTCTTTCGAGCCCATGTTCCATACCTTGAGTATCATTACGACCGTGAAAACGATGCCTATGATCATACGATCCAACAAGTGTATGGGATGCTGCATAAACTTGGTGATGAAGAAGCAAAGAGTCATATAGAAAGTATGAATATTTTACCAAGGTAAAATAAATGGGATTTAATTTACCAAGGAAAAATAATTACATTTAAGAAAAATCCTAACTTTAGGATTTTTCTTTTTTTGATTATAATAAGAGCAATAACTGTTGAGGCGGAATATAGAATGATACATTTTTTAGATGAAAATGGGAATCAGGTTGAATTGTCTTTTATTCAAAATGCCTTCGAAGAGAAGGCAAAACATGTGTTAGTCATCTGCCAAAGTGGGGAAGAATGGCTTTTGACGAGGCATAAAAAAAGAGGTTTTGAATTTCCTGGAGGAAAAATGGAGCCAGGAGAGACTCTCGAAGAGGCAGCTCGACGAGAAGTATATGAGGAGACAGGTGCAATATTAGGTGAGCTTACATTTTTGGCTGAGTATAAAATTTCTGACCCAAGCATGACATTTGTGAAGTCAGTCTTTTGGGGAAAGGTAAAAAGGATGAAGGCAACGTCTAGTTACTACGAAACAAATGGGCCCGTTTTTGTACAAGGTGACTTATTATTGCAACGATTTGGGGATGAGTACAGCTTTATTATGAAAGATCAGGTTGTTGAGCAATGTGTGAAACTCATTCAAAAATTACAAGATCAAAAAGAATAGCAGAAAGCCTTGGTCACAATGTCTAGCTCCAGCGCCTAGGGGCTCGAGGTCATAAGCCAATCCGTCAAGAAGGTTAAAGAGCAACCTTCTCGTCGGCTCGTCTTATGCTTGTCGCCCCTGGGAAAAAATGAACCTCTTTTTCCTTGTGCAAGGCCCTTCCGCTTTTCTATTTCTGCTATTCCTTAATAATTTTTTTCTCCAATAATTCTACGAGTTGGTACATAATGGTTGCAAATACGGCAATAACCAAAAGTGATAAGAATACGAGGGTAAAATTAAATACTTGGAAGCCGTAAATGATCATATAGCCAAGCCCTTTTGTGGATACAAGGAATTCTCCAACAATAACACCGACCCATGACAATCCGACATTTACCTTTAAGGTAGAAATAATTGTCGGAAAACTAGCAGGGAGGATTGCTTCCTTGAAACATTGCCAGCGTGTGGCTCCGAAGGCTTGGAGCACTTTAAGATAATTCGGATCCACCTCTTTGAATGAGGTATAAACAACGATGGTGGTAATGATAATCGAGATAATCGTACCCATAGCAATTATCGATGTATACCCTGGACCTAGTGCCACAATCAAAATTGGTCCCAATGCGACTTTTGGCATTGCATTTAAGATGACAAGATAGGGATCTAGGATCCTTGAAATCATTGGGGACCACCATAGAACCGCAGCTAATATCGTACCCAGAAGTGTCCCAAGAATAAATCCTAGTACCGTTTCCGTCAAAGTCACTCCGATATTACTTACTAAAGATCCATCGTGAATTTTTTCCAAAAGCAAGTTCCAAATTTTCGATGGGGAACTGAAAAGAAGTGGGTCAATCCACTGTTTTTGACTAGACCATTCCCAGCTCGAGAAAAAGACGACGAAAATGATCGCTTGATAAAACCTAACCCATCTTTTTTCTACTTTTAAAGATTGAATATAGCTTCTATGGAGGAGTTCTAGCTTATTCTTTTTCTGGCTCAAGAGACTCCAACTCCTTCCATATCGTTTGAAAGATATTTGAAAATGCTTCATGGTTTCTTGCTTCAAATGGAGATACATTTCTTAGTTCCTCAGGCATCGTAAATGTTTTATATATTCTTCCGGGACTTGGTGACATCAAATAGACACGGTCACTCATGGCAATGGCTTCGCCAATATCATGAGTAACGAGAATCGCCGTTTTACCAAACTCATCTAATGTTTGTGAGACTAAGTCCTCAAGTTTCAGCTTTGTTTGATAATCGAGAGCGGAAAAGGGTTCATCTAGCATTAGTAGTTTTGGTTCTGTGGCAAGGGTCCGAACGAGCGCTACCCGCTGCCGCATCCCCCCTGATAACTGCCGTGGCAGTTGTTTTTCCACTCCGGTTAATCCGATTTGCTTAAGCAGGTCAAGGGCAGCTGTTTTTGTATGATGATTCAACTGTTTCGATAGTTTCAGCCCCAAAAGGATATTCTCTTCAATTGTTTTCCACGGAAACAAATAATCTTGCTGGAGCATATAACCAATTTGGTTTTTGGATGTTGATACAGGTTTATTTTCTAACAAGACAGTACCTTGCGTTGGTTTAAGTAAACTAGATATGATGGAAAGCAGTGTCGTCTTACCACAGCCGCTTGGGCCGAGGAGGGAGATAAACTCGCCCTCTTCAACTATTAATGAAATATCGGAGAGGGCCGTAGTAGCAGAGGCTTTAGTAAAATAAGTGTGATGAATATTTTGAACGGTCAAAAAACTCATGGGGACGGCCTCCCTTATCTTTATTCTTTTATGATTTTTTCAGCAATTTCGGTATTAACAAGTGTTTGATAATCCACTTCTTTAGGAAGTTCTCCAGCTTCATTCATGATGTTCTGAAGATTGTTCCATTCCTCTTGATCGAGTCTTGGATCTGTAGCAAAAGAGCCTTGATTTTTATAACGCTCAACAACAGTGGTCATAATAGTTAAATCTGTATCTGGGAAAAATGATTCAACCGCTTTGGCAATTTCTTCGGCACTATGTGACGCAACCCACTGTTGTGCTTTATAAATGGCCCTTGTAAATTTCTCGATGGTTCCCTTATTTTCTTTCATATAGCTTTCCTTGGACATAAACGATGTATATGGAACATGGCCAGATTCTTTCCCGAAGGAAGCAACAATAAAGCCTTTACCTTCTTTTTCAAAAATACTTGCCGTTGGTTCAAATAATTGAACAAATTCACCCGTTCCTGAGGCAAAGGCGTTGGCAATATTGGCAAAATCAATGTTCTGAATTAAATTCAAATCTTGATGTGGGTCAATGCCATGCTTCTTTAAAACAAACTCTCCAACCATCTGTGGCATACCGCCTTTACGCTGACCTAAGAAAGTTTTCCCTTTTAAGAGATCCCAAGAGAAATTATCAATTTTTTCTCTAGAAACTAGGAAAGTCCCATCTGTCTGAGTCAATTGGGCAAAATTAATAACTGGGTCACTAGCCCCTTGTGCGTATACATAAATCGAAGTTTCTGATCCAACTAGAGCAACGTCCGCTCCACCTGAAATAAGCGTGGTCATGGTTTTATCCCCGCCAGGCGTGGTTGTCAGCGTAACATCTAAACCTTCAGCTTTAAAAAATCCTTTGGCTATGGCAACATACTGCGGGGCATAGAAAATAGACCTGGTAACTTCAGCGATTCGAACTTTTTCAAGTTTCTTCGTTTCATCTTTTGTGGTGCTATTACAAGCGACAAGTGAAAACATGAGTATAGTGATGAGGAGAAAGGAGAAACTGAATTTTAACGATTTTTTCATGAAGCGTGCCTCCTTAGATATCATAAAAAATCTGGGCTCATTGCCTAAGATATCGTATGAAGCGGAGAAAAATGTGTGAATGCCTAGTGATAATAAATTTTATAAAAAGAGGTAAGATGTGCAGATGAACCAATACAATAATGGGGAGATTGTTGATATAACACGCTTTCCTTCCCCCAATCCAAACGTTGAATTAAAGGTTATCACCTACCTTTCCAATGGATTAAAAGTGAAAGGGATGCTTGCGGAACCGATTGGGGCAGGCGTCTTTGATGGGTTCCTTTATTTACGTGGCGGTATCAAAAATGTGGGCAAAGTCCGCCCCGCTCGAATTGCCCAGTTTGCTGCTGAGGGTTTCATTGTTTTTGCGCCTTATTATCGTGGCAATCAAGGCGGTGAGGGCAATGAGGATTTTGCCGGGGACGATAGGGAAGATGCGTTTGCGGCTTTTTGGCTGTTAAAATCATTGCCAAAGGTACGGGATGTACATATTTTTGGGTTCTCGCGGGGGGGAGTAATGGCACTTTTGACCGCGATAGAGTTTCCGGAAACTGCCTCTATTGTTACCTGGGGGGGAGTCAGTGATATGTCCCTCACTTATTTGGAACGTAAAGATTTACGCAGGATGATGAAAAGGGTTATTGGCGGGACCCCGCAAAAATATCCAGAACGCTATCAGGACAGAACTCCTCTTTATACATTAGAAAAACTGACCGCCCCTGTTCTGATTATCCATGGTGTAAACGATGGAAATGTCTCCGTGGAGCACGCCTATCGTCTGGAAAGAAGGTTAAGATTATTAGAAAAACCAGTGGAATGTTGGTATTTTAATGAGTATACACATTACTTCCCACCTGTGATCAATAGAAAAGTCGTTGCGGATTTATCAAAGTGGATGAAAAGTCAACGTAAAAGATGATAAGATATAGGTAAAACAAGCAGAGGAGCGATATAGTTATGGGAATGCCTCTTGAGTTAAATACGATGATTGTGACAAAGGGCAGAGAGAAACGCGTAGAGGAAAACGTCTTCTTGTTAGAAAAGGAAGGGTACAGACTTTATCCAATTGAGATTCCGATTGATGTAAGAAAAACTATGGATAGTGATTCAAGTGGTACCGCGCTTATTAAAAAAGTCGAGATGCAAAATAACACCACAACGATCACCTATCAATTAATTTCTTTAAATTCAACAAACTAATAAAATAGAAATGCCCATATCGATTTGATATGGGCATACTTTATATATAACGGCGCTTCCGCTTAAGCGATTGGTCCGCCTTTTTCTTCTATTTCTTCAGCAACATTCGTAAATTTTTTGAAGTTTTCGCGGAATTTTGCTGCTAATTCTTTTGCCTTCTTCTCATAAGCAAACGGATCAGACCATGTTTTACTTGGTTGTAGGACTTCATCTGGGACACCCGCAATATGAAGCGGAATATTTAAACCAAAGATTTTGTCTTGGACAGTCTCGACATGATTTAGTTCTCCTCCAAGTGCCGCCTGAACCATGGCACGAGTGTAGGAAAGTTTCATTCGATTACCGACACCATATTCACCGCCCGTCCAACCTGTATTCACTAGAAATACATTCGCATTGTGCTCAAGGATTTTTTCACCTAACATTTCTGCGTAACGAGTCGCTGGCAACGGTAAGAATGGGGCACCAAAGCAAGTAGAGAAGGTAGCTTGTGGTGATGTTATTCCGCGCTCCGTTCCGGCTAATTTTGACGTATAGCCGCTTAAAAAGTGAAACATTGCTTGTTCCTTAGTTAGTTTTGAAATTGGCGGCAATACGCCAAAAGCATCAGCAGTCAGGAAGATGATTGTGTTTGGATGACCGGCAATACTTGGTTGAACAATATTATCAATCGCCTGAATCGGATAGGCGGCACGTGTATTTTCTGTCAAGGTTCCATCATCATAATCAGGGATTCTGGATTCTTTGTTCAAGGTTACATTTTCTAAGACAGTTCCAAAGCGGATAGCATCAAAAATTTGCGGCTCTTTTTCACGAGAAAGATTAATACATTTAGCATAGCAACCTCCCTCGATATTAAAGACTCCATTGGAGGACCAGCCGTGCTCATCATCACCAATTAATCGTCGGCTCGGATCAGCGGATAGAGTTGTTTTTCCTGTACCGGATAGGCCAAAGAATAATGCAACATCACCTTCAAGGCCGACATTAGCAGAACAGTGCATGGAAAAAATATTATTTTCAGGCAGTAAATAATTCATAACAGAAAAAATAGATTTCTTCATCTCGCCTGCGTATTCTGTTCCACCGATTAAAACAATTCTTTTTTCAAAAGATATGATAATGAAGGCTTCTGATTTTGTACCATCGATTGCTGGATCTGCCTTGAAATTAGGGGCAGAAATAACGGTGAATTCACTATCGTGAGCAAGTAATTCATCATCTGATGGACGAATAAATAGCTGATGGACAAATAAATTTTGCCACGCTAATTCATTAACCACTTGGATGGGCAAACGAGATTTTTTATCGGCACCGGCAAACCCTTTAAAAACAAACACTTCATTTTTCTCTTTTAAATAATCAATAACCTTGTGATAAAGACGTGTGAAAGCTGCTTCAGAAATCGGTTGATTGGTCGTACCCCATTCAATTTTCTCTTTTGTGGACTCTTCTAATACAATAAATTTGTCCTGA
The DNA here is from genome assembly GCF_046562815.1 of Neobacillus sp. 204. Classification (NCBI taxonomy): domain Bacteria; kingdom Bacillati; phylum Bacillota; class Bacilli; order Caryophanales; family Bacillaceae; genus Neobacillus; species Neobacillus sp. 204. Next base: position 262,692 of record NZ_JBJORY010000009.1, on the reverse strand, counting down.
GGAGAGCGGCCTGTATACTTTCCTGTAGCGACACTAATCGCGCCTGTAGAAGTAAGAGACCCTTCGCTACGGGTTAAGATTTTTTCAACTAATTGAGGAACTGATAGTTGCACATGGACGTGACTTTCTTTTAAAAACTGTAATAATTCATTTGGAGTGTCAACAGAATTCATTTAATGAAACCATCCTTTATTAGTTTTTTATGTTGTAAATGTAATAAAAAGTATAGCACATTAGTAATAATAATCCATACTATTTAAAGTGATTTTAATACTTTTTAAAATTTATCAATAGATATAAAAATTGTTTATATTAAGAAAGTAAGTTCCTTTTTTCCTTTTTACTTTGAAAAATTCATTGACATTGTTAGACAGTATGATATTATTCTAATTTGAACGGATACTCTCTTATCCCGAGCTGGTGGAGGGACAGGCCCAATGAAACCCAGCAACCTGCAATATGAAATGATTGACCACTTAAAAGGTCCTTTTCAAATGCGAAGGTGCTAATCTGACGCAAGGCTAATGCCTTGAACGATAAGAGCGAAAGGCCCGAAAACAACCTTTCCTCTATGGTAAGGTTTTTTGTTTTGTATAAGTCCTTTTTAATAAGAGTCTCTAATAAAAATCCTTTGTTAATTACATACTAAGGGAATGAGTACCGTATCAAATTCACGAGGTTCAAGAAGTATTCCTGTAACCTTCCAAAAACCTCGATGATCTCATAATATAGGAGGAATTCAGATGTCAACAAAACGTCGTTTGTTCACTTCTGAGTCAGTTACTGAAGGTCATCCTGATAAAATCTGTGACCAAATTTCTGATTCCATTTTAGATGCTATTTTAGCGAAGGATGCTAATGCTCGGGTTGCGGCTGAAACTTCAGTAACAACTGGATTAGTATTAGTAGCAGGGGAAATCACTACTTCTACTTACGTGGATATTCCAAAAATTGTTCGTGAAACGATTAAAGGGATCGGTTATGATCGCGCAAAATATGGCTTTGACTCTGAGACGTGTGCCGTATTAACCTCTATTGATGAACAGTCTGCGGACATAGCGATGGGTGTTGACCAGGCTTTGGAAGCACGTGAAGGTCAAATGTCTGATGAGGAAATTGAAGCTATTGGTGCAGGAGACCAAGGTTTAATGTTTGGTTTTGCTTGTAATGAAACGAAAGAGCTAATGCCTCTTCCCATTTCACTTGCACATAAGCTTGCTCGTAAATTAACAGAAGTGCGGAAAGACAAAGTTCTTGATTACCTTCGTCCAGACGGAAAGACCCAAGTAACTGTCGAATATGATGAGAACGATAAACCGGTACGTATTGATACTATTGTTATTTCTACCCAACACAACCCAGAAGTAACGTTAGAGCAAATTCAACGTAACTTGAAAGAATATGTTATCAATCCTGTCGTACCAAAAGAACTTATCGATGACAACACAAAATATTTTATTAATCCAACAGGACGATTTGTAATTGGCGGACCACAAGGGGATGCAGGCTTAACGGGCCGTAAAATTATTGTTGATACATATGGCGGATATGCTCGTCATGGCGGCGGTGCTTTCTCCGGTAAAGATCCTACAAAAGTGGACCGATCTGCAGCCTATGCCGCACGTTATGTTGCTAAAAACATCGTAGCCGCAGGGCTTGCTGAAAAGTGTGAAGTTCAGCTTGCTTATGCAATCGGTGTGGCACGACCTGTTTCAATTGCTGTTGATACGTTTGGTACTGGCAAAGTAAGCGAGGATGTTTTAGTTGATCTTGTTAGTGAAAACTTTGACCTTCGCCCAGCAGGTATCATAAATATGTTGGATCTTCGCCGTCCAATTTACCAACAAACCGCAGCATATGGTCACTTTGGCCGTACAGATGTAGATCTACCTTGGGAACGAACAGACAAAGTAGAGGTTTTACGTCAAGCGAACCAATAAATAGGAAAAAGGGGAGTTACATTCTACATGTAACTCCTGTTTTTATTTATACGTCTTTTTACCTGTACAATAAAACGAAAAGTGCATAAAATGAAATGTTTACGCAGGCCAAAAGAAGTGAAAAATGTGGATATTAAAATTACCTATTGTTCACAGTGCATTTTTTAGAAAAAAAGTGGTAGTATTAGAGAGTATGTTTTTTAGACTACTCCTAGCGTAAGGTGTTTGCGCTATTGGACAATACGTCCTTCTTAAGGGATATTTAGAATGAGGTGAGGTACATAATGTGTGGCTTTATAGGTTGTGTACACGATAAAACACAAAACTATAGTGAAGAACAAAAACAACAATTTAAAAATATGAACGATATTATAACTCATCGTGGACCGGATGATGATGGTTTTTATTATGATGATCATATCCAATTTGGGTTCCGCCGTTTAAGTATCATTGATATTGAGAGCGGTCATCAACCGCTAACCTATGAGAATGAACGCTACTGGATTATCTTTAACGGTGAAGTTTATAACTATGTAGAACTGCGTGAAGAACTATTATCTGAAGGCTTAACATTTTCAACGAGCTCCGATACTGAGGTAATTATTGCGCTTTTCAGTCATTTGAAGGAAAAAGCCGTCGAAAAACTGCGCGGAATGTTCTCATTTGTTATTTGGGATAAACAAGAGCAAAGCCTTTATGGGGCACGTGATCCCTTTGGAATCAAACCGTTCTTTTATTTTGAAGATGGTGATCGCACGTTTTTTGCTTCTGAGAAAAAGAGTATTCTGTTAGGTATTGAAAATGACGTGCTTAATTATGATTCCTTGCAGCATTATTTGACCTATCAATTTGTTCCTGAACCTAATACTTTGTCTGATGGAATTAAGAAATTAGAGCCTGGTCATTTCTTTACAAAAAAAATTGGCTCTCCAATGGAAATCAAGCGATATTGGAAAGCACACTTTAAGCCAGTACAAAAATCAGAACCTGATTTTATCAAGGAAATTAAAGATGTCCTCTTTGACTCTGTCAAAATGCATATGCGCAGTGATGTTCCTGTTGGTTCATTCCTTTCTGGCGGGATAGATTCTTCGATTATTGCATCGATTGCCAAAGAATTTCACCCTGCAATTAAAACCTTCTCAGTAGGATTTGAGCATAATGGTTTTAGTGAAATTGATGTCGCAAAAGAGACGGCTGAAAAGCTTGGAGTCGAAAATATCAGTTATGTGATTTCACCACAGGAATACATGAACGAAATACCAAAAATTATGTGGCATGTGGATGATCCTCTGGCAGACCCAGCCTGTGTCCCGCTTTATTTTGTGGCTCGTGAGGCAAGAAAGCACGTAACCGTTGTTCTTTCTGGTGAAGGTGCGGATGAATTGTTTGGCGGATACAATATTTACCATGAACCGCAATCATTAGAGGTATTTAATAAAATTCCAAGAGCGGGAAAAGCCCTTTTAAAAGGGATCGCGGGCATGATGCCAGAAGGAATGAGAGGAAAAAGCTTTATCGAACGTGGTGTAACGCCAATGGAAGAACGCTATATCGGAAATGCGAAGATGTTTACAGAAGTAGAGAAGCGTGAATTATTAAATGTTTATCGTGAAGGATTAGATTATACTGACATTACAAAGCCTCTTTACGCCGAATCCCGAGGCTACGATCTGGTTGACCAGATGCAGTATATTGATATCCATACTTGGATGCGTGGTGATATTTTACTGAAGGCCGATAAAATGACAATGGCTCATTCATTAGAACTTCGTGTGCCATTCCTTGATAAAGCGGTCTTCGAGGTAGCATCCAAAATCCCGACAAGCCTGAAAACTGTTCATGGAACGACAAAGTATATTTTACGTAAGGCAGCTGAAGGGATTGTTCCTGCCCATGTGCTTGACCGCAGAAAACTTGGTTTCCCTGTGCCTATCCGTCACTGGTTGAAGGATGAGATGAATGAATGGGCGAAAAAAATTATTCGCGAAAGCAACACGGAGCATTTAATCAATAAATCTTATGTGCTTCAATTGCTTGAAGACCATTGCCAGGGCAAGGCCGATAACAGCAGAAAGATTTGGACAGTACTAATGTTTATGGTATGGCATCAAGTGTATGTGGAGGATGTTTATTCCTTCCAGCGCGATTTTGCATTAGAAAAAAGCCTGCAAACATCGAAAAATTAAAAATCAAAGCACCCAAATTTCAATGGGTGCTTTTGTTTTTGATTATTTATTATTTTATTATTTTATGGACTTATAATATTGACCCTTCTCTGCATATTCTGTAGAGATTCTTACCATATCTTTAATGTCTTCTTCAGTTAATTCTCTAATAACTTTTGCGGGTCTGCCAAATGCTAAAGTATTAGGGGGGATTTTCTTCCCTTGGGGAACAAGGCTGCCAGCACCAATAAAAGCACCCTCGCCGATTTCAGCATTATCAAGGATAATTGAACCCATACCAATTAATGCTTTTTTTCTAATGATGCAACTATGTAAAATCACCTGATGTCCAATGGTAACTTCATCTTCTAAAATTAGCGGGTTATTGGGGCTTTGGTGTAAGATAGAATTATCTTGGATATTTACTCTTTTACCGATAATGGTTGGGGCAACATCCCCTCTTATGACAGTGTTAAACCAAACACTTGACTCATCGCCAATCGTAACATCACCAGTAATCGTGGCATAATCGGCAATATAAGCAGTATCAGCAATTTCTGGATACTTATCTTTATAAGGATAAATCATTCTTCTCGCTCCTTTTTCATGATGATACTATTTTATCGGAAGTAGGAAGCGATTAACAATAATTCGTCTTTTTTGTAATAGTCAAGCTATGGTATTATTTTGACTATTTTTTCATCATTGGTACGTAACTACTCTAGGAGGGAAATTTATGTGGAAGTGGGAAGCAGAAGGGGAAGCAAAGGCGGTCATCGTGATTGTCCATGGTGCGATGGAACATCATCGCCGTTATGGCTGGCTGATTGAAATGTGGCGTTCAGCTGGATTCCATGTTATTATGGCGGACCTTCCTGGCCAGGGGATGACGACCAGATCCAACCGCGGTCATATTACTTCCTTCGATGACTATATCTTTGAGGTAAAGGATTGGATTCAGGCTGCCTATCGTTATGATTTACCTGTCTTTTTACTTGGTCATAGTATGGGAGGATTAATCTCGATTCGTATCTTACAGGAAGAAAAAGTAAATGTAGCAGGAGTCATTCTTTCTTCTCCGTGTTTAGGTTTAGTTCATACCCCTTCCAGATTTTTAGATATCCTATCACATGGCTTGAATTTGGTATTTCCGACACTTAGAATAAAGTCCGGATTAACCGTCCAAATGGCAACACGAAACGAAGAAGTCCGTGAAGCTGATTCAAATGATACCCTTTATATAACGAAAGTCTCTGTTCGATGGTATCGGGAATTAGCAGCTGCCATGAAAGAAGCTTTTCATGCGAATGAAAAAATACAGGATATCCCGATGCTTGTCATGCAAGGCGGCGATGACAAAATTGTTAATAAAATTACTGTGAAAGAATGGTTTAATCAGGTGCCACTTTCTGAAAAAAGATTTAAGGAATGGCCTAAATGCTACCATGAAATTTTTAATGAACCGGAGCGGGAAGAGGTATTTGAATACGCTAAGGATTTTGTTTATAGTCAATTAAAAGCTATCGGATATATTGTTTAGAAAGGTTGTCGGTTCCAATGATGCCAGTCACCCTAATGTCCAGGGTATATCGCAAAATACTTCCAGCAGTACACAAAGAATTGGCTTATTGGAAAAGCCGTGCTGAAAAAATCCCAAACGAGGAACTAAGAACTCAAGCGCTTGCAAGCATCAATCATAAAACATTCCATTGCGAGGGTGGAGCAATCCTTGCACTAACCGCTAAAGAGGACTATAAAAAGGCGATAAAATTTATCGTTGCCTATCAGACCATCAGCGATTATTTAGATAATCTCTGTGACCGGTCTACCTCTCTTGACCCTAAGGATTTTGCCGCGCTCCATGAATCGATGGCAGATGCTCTCGTCCTTAGGGCTGACAAGAAAAACTTTTACCGCCTTCGCGAGGATCAGGATGATGATAATTATTTAAATGATTTATCGGAAACCTGTCGTTCTGTCCTAAGAGAAATTAAGAATTATGACGGAATTAAAGATTTCTTGCTTGAGCTCTGCCAATACTATTGTGAGTTACAAATTCACAAACATGTCATTCCAGAGGAGCGGGTTCCGCGTCTTGAAAAATGGTTTCAAAAAAATCAACATCACCTGCCTGAAATGGAATGGTATGAATTTTCTGCTTGTTCGGGTTCTACATTAGGGATATTTTGCTTAGTTTCTTACGCGCTTCGTGATGATTTTAAGCTCAGTGATGCTGATAATATTCGAAAAGGGTACTTTCCCTATATTCAAGGCTTACATATTCTTTTAGATTATTTTATTGATCAAGAGGAAGATCTTATAGGGGGAGACTTAAATTTTTGTTCCTATTATCATAATGAGGAAAGGCTTTTTCAGCGGTTGAATCATTTTGTTGAAGAGGCTGATCGGCACACAGAATTTCTTCCTCATAAAAATTTTCATCGCTTAATTAACCGTGGTTTGTTAGGAATTTATTTATCAGATGCCAAAGTTCGTAAACAGAAAAATGTTCGTAAATTGGCAAAGGGTATGATCAAAGCGGGTGGTTGGACTAGCTATTTCTTTTATGTGAATGGTCTTGCCTACCGCTCTCTCCAAAAATCAGTTCCGGAGTTTGTGACTAGATTAATTTCAAAATAAAAACCAGGAGCTGGGAGTTGTTAACAATCTATATTGTTAACTTCCCGGCTGCCTGGTTTATATTTTTTCGATGGCGATAATGAACGCTGGATGATTCTGTTGATTAATGAATTGGTATTGAAGTACATGTGCTGTCTTTTGGTCTATTTGCTGGCAATAATCAAGCAAAGAATCACGTTCTTCTGCCCCGCCGTTGTGTCCATGATAAATAACGAGCACGATGATACCTTCAGGTGCCATTATCTCCAAAAGTTGTTGAATAGCAGCAATGGTAGTGTCAGGTTGTGTAACAATCGTTTTATCACTTCCGGGAAGATAACCTAAGTTAAAAATGGCACCAGTTACCCTACCGTGGTAAATGTCAGGAATCAATTGGGACAGATGTTCGTGACCTGAATGGAAAATCGTTGTTTGGTCTGACAGGCAATACTTTACCAACCGTTCTTGAGTAGTGACAATTGCTTTCTCTTGAATATCAAATCCGTAAACGTGTCCAGATTCTTCTACAAGTTCTGCCAAGAAAACTGTATCATAGCCATTTCCTACTGTCGCATCGATTACGATATCTCCGGGTTGAACCGCTTTTTGGAGTAAATTTTTCGCAAATGGAAGAATCTTATCTATTTTCATGGTTACTTCACCAAATTACCTTGATAAAACTTCCCTTGCCAACTGTCTCTATTCTTCAGTTCTGCATCAATGGCATTTAAGACTTCCCACTTATTTACACTCCACATCGGTCCGACCATTAAATCAATCGGTCCGTCACCCGTAATCCGGTGAACAATCATTTCTGGTGGTAATATTTCTAATTGGTCACATACTAATTTTACATAGTCATCCTGGGCCATAAATTCAAGCATGCCTTTTTCATATTGCTTTACCATTGGCGTTCCTTTTAACAAATGAAGCAAATGAATTTTTATTCCCTGAACATCTAATTTGGCTACTTCACGAGCAGTGTCCATCATCATTTCATAGGATTCAAGCGGCAATCCATTAATAATATGGGAGCAGATGCGAATTCCATGCTTTCGTAGCTTATTAACCCCATCTTGATAACACTGAAAATCATGGGCACGATTGATAAGTAAGGCGGTCCGTTCGTGAACAGTCTGGAGGCCAAGTTCCACCCATAAATAGGTTCGTTCATTCAGTTCCGCTAAATACTCGACAACATCATCAGGAAGACAATCAGGACGAGTGGCAATCGATAAACCGACTACACCCTCCTGCTTCAGAACTGATTCGTATTTTTCACGGAGAACCTCTACCGGCGCATGGGTATTCGTAAAAGCTTGAAAGTAGGCCATGTATTTACCATCTTTCCATTTGGTGTGCATTTTTTCTTTAATTTCGTTGAATTGAGTTTCTAGGGGCTCGACTCTGTTACCGGCAAAATCACCTGATCCGGACGCACTACAAAAGGTACAGCCTCCGTGTGCAACCGAGCCATCACGATTCGGGCAGTCAAAACCGCCATCCAGTGCAACTTTAAACACCTTATGACCAAATTCTTGGCGCAAGTGATAATTCCAGGTATGGTAACGTTTATCATCAGAAGCATATGGAAAAGGTCTCATCTGAATCAATCAGAAAACCTCCTTTAAAATAATAAAAAGTGCATAACATCAATTTTATCATGTTGTGACAAGCTAATCCAAATGTATTTATTTACGGCACTGGCTGGTAATAATTATCCAAGTGATTATGTTATAGGAAAAAGAATGGAGAACAAAATAAGAAATGAAGCATTATGCTTCTAACTAGGGGATTGAGTTATTTCAGAAGGGGGTTCTTAGATGGCTACTCGCGACTCAATGGATAATTTAATGCAGCAGGTTGAGGATACGATTCGCTTTGCCGAAGAACAATACAAACAAAGCAGTCTCCAAGAGCAATATAATAATGATAATTATACACAGGCATTGCAGCAGCTTGAAGATACTTATCAAGACATTGCTAAAATGGCAATAAGTGCTAACGCGCAACAACGTGATCAACTCCATAGGATGAGACTCCAGCTGCAGCAGCTTCAGAATACAATGATTTTAGAAGGGGAATAAGGAGGAAAACCTATGAAAAAACGTTCAAAGCAACAAAATCCCGAACAGAAAACACGAAATGGAATAAATAATCAAGATCTAGAGCTCGGGCAAGATGTTGATCTTGTCAAGCAATCAAAGAAAAAATATGAAAAAACAGGTGGACAACCAGTTAAATCCAAATTTCACCAGGAAAAAGACCAGTCGTCCTGAAATATGGAAGGATCCCTCATGGAGGGGTTCTTTTTTTTGATAAATTTATTTGAGCAAAATACATAATAAATTGCTTAAAACCACTTGGAATAACAATTTTTCATTAAATACAACTTGAAAATAGAAGGAAATCTCCGTTCACAGTTCGGTAACAAGTGCTGTTTTATTTGTGACGCACGTCACAGTTTGCCATTATATATCATGGTTTAAATAAGGTATGGATTAAAAATTTCAGCTAGTAAACCTCTACTCCATGTTAGATGAATCAAAGAAGCATGGTTCATCTAACATCTTTTTTGACATTTATGTGAACGCATTCACAATTTAGCCACAATGACTTTCATGCTTTAATTCATTTGGGATTAAGGTACAGAAATGTACTTTAACTATAAAAAAAGAGAGAAAAAGATTTTCTATGGGAGGTGAAGGAATGTTTAAAAAATTACTAAAAATGGACAAAAAGTTTTTAATTGTGTTGGCCCTTCTGATTGGTGTGTTTTTATCTTTTTCAACGGTAAAAACAATGGCCTACTTGGATTCACCTGGTTTTTGTCAAAACTGTCATACGATGAAATCCGTCCATAAGTCATTTATGGATTCTACTCACTCGGATTTACAGTGTAATGACTGCCATCTTCCACATAAAAGTGAAGTTGGTAAATTATTTTTTAAGGGTCGCGCTGGGATGACACATATTTATTTTAACACACTCGGAACAAAGAAAATTCCGGATGTGATTGAGGCGACCGATCGAACGGAGAAAATCATGAATGACAACTGTAGTTCTTGTCACAAAAGTACACTAAGCAATGTATCTCATGATGCAAAGGAAAAGTGTATATCCTGTCACAAAACAGTACCACATGGGAAAGGCTTTAAAGACGATAGTTATAATAAGCCACCTGTTTCAGGAGAGTTATTAGAAAATAAGGGAGGATTTTAGAAATGGGAAGGTTTCGATATGGGGCGTATCTTCTCCTGCTAGCTTTTGTTTTGATTATTACTGGGTGCAGCAACGAATCCAGTGAGAAAACAGCTTCCGCTGCGGGTAAGAAGACAACAGGCCTCTCAGCCGATGAAATTAGTAATGAAGCGTTTAAGGACTTATTTCCACTTCAATATAATAGTTACAAAAAGAATGAAAAGATGAAAGACACCACTTACGGCGGTTCAGAAAAACGAAGCAAATTTGAAGCGGATAAAGAGCCTTTGTTACCGATCCTTTTTAATGGATATGGATTTGCAACCGAATACAATGAGGAACGAGGACATACATATGCCTTAGAAGACATTCGTAGTATTCAACGGATTACCGATAAATCAGTTGGCTCGTGTTATACCTGTAAATCGACGGCTGTTCCAAAAATGATTGAGGAAATGGGTGACCATTACTGGGGCGCTAATTTTAATAAAGATATTTGGCCAAAGGGTGAAGAGATGGGGCACTCTCCGATAGGCTGTTCCGATTGTCATGATCCCAAAACAATGGACTTACGTGTTACTCGTCCAAGCTTTTATAAAGCATTGGAAGCGAAGGGTGTAGATACATCCAATCCAACAAAGAATGAAATGCGCAGTTATGTTTGCGGTCAGTGTCACGTGGAATATTATTTTGCGGCGGACAATAGTGAAGTAACCTTCCCATGGACAAAAGGTTTTAAACCGGAAGAAATGTATGAGTATTACAGCACGATTGCTAAAGAAAAGGGCTTTGAAAAAGACTGGATTAGTAATATTTCAGGAACTCCGATGTTAAAGTCGCAGCATCCTGAGTATGAAACACATTCATCAGGTACACATGGCAAAGCCAATGTTTCCTGCGCCGACTGTCATATGCCATATGAGCGTGTTGATGGAAAAAGAAAAATCACCTCACACTGGTGGACTTCTCCACTTAAAACAATGCAAACTTCATGCGGTCAGTGTCACGGCGACCGTGATTTAGATAAACTTAAAGATCGTGTACTTGATATCCAAGAAACCAATGTCAGTGCATTACACGAAGCCCAAGATATATCCACGACTTCACATTATTATGTAAACAAAATGATTACAACTGGTGTGAACCAAACGAAAATTAAACAAGCACAAGAATTCGTTCGCAAGGGCCAATGGTTCTGGGATATTATCGCAGCTGAAAACTCTGCAGGCTTCCATAATCCACAGGGTTCGATGGATTCACTGAGAGAATCAGTTGTACAATCCAACAAAGCAGTTCGCCTGGCCACAGAGGAACTTGTCAAAAAAGGCGTCGATATGGAAGAGGTAGATAGGGAAATTGAAAAGGTGAAAAAGGCCGTTCTCGACGAAAAAGTAAATGAGAAGAAAAAAGACGCAGCCGTTAATAGCTATTTCCCTGCTCAAGCACCAATTGTACCAACAGCACCGAAGAAATAATCCTAAATAATGTGAATGATAGGAAAACACTGTTGCACTTATGTGGACAGTGTTTTTTTTTAATAAGCTTTTTAAGTGGGGAAAATGGAATTTGGCAGAATCAAACAAAGGGAGTTCTGGGTCATAAAAAAGGGTTTGGCGGAATAACTAGAGATTTGGCGGAATAAATGGATAGGTTGGCGGAATCCCAACGTAGTTTGGCGGAATAAATTAGAAAGTTGGCGGGATCCTGGCCCGATTCGGCGGAATTCCAAAGAAGGGAGCTAGTCCATAAACAAAGGGAGTCCTGGGGCGATAACGTTTCATAAAAAAGGGTTTGGCGGAATAACTAGAGATTTGGCGGATTAAATGGATAGGTTGGCGGAATCCCATCTTAGTTTGGCGGAATAAATTAGAAAGTTGGCGGGATCTCGGCCCGAATCGGCGGAATCCGAAAGAAGGGAGCTAGTCCTATTAAAAAGAGTTCAAAATATTTGCAAATTCGGCCCACACGTATTGGAAAGGAAAAAGGATTGCACCCCGTTTGAAAAAGGAATAGAATAAATCTTTGGAAATTGAAATAGTGAAATTTGAAAGGGCGTTTTTTCATGCCACGTGCCTTATGGCTCTTAATCATTGGGATGATTGTTAATGTTACAGGTTCTTCTTTTTTATGGCCTTTAAATACAATCTATATTCACGACCATCTAGGAAAATCATTATCAGTTGCCGGAATTGTTTTGATGCTCAACTCTGGAGCTAGTGTAATCGGGAACCTATATGGCGGCAGTCTATTTGATAAAATCGGCGGCTATAAGTCTATTATTCTAGGAATTAGTATTACTCTCGCAGCCCTCATTGGTTTAACGTTCTGGCATGGATGGCCAGCCTATATTATTTTCCAAATTATTATTGGGTTTGGTACAGGAATTATTTTTCCATCGATGTATGCAATGGCAGGTTCGGTCTGGAAAGAGGGAGGGCGTAAAGCCTTTAATGCCATTTATGTTGCCCAAAACCTAGGAGTAGCAGTGGGAGCTGCCCTTGGGGGAATTGTTGCCGCTTATTCATTTCAACTAATCTTCCTTGCTAATACCATCATGTATATTATCTTTCTCCTTATTGCTGTATTTGGCTACAAAGGGATCTTAGGGAAATCAGGAAAACAGGCAGCTATTGATATCGAAACACCTGCGATTAAGAACAGAAAAAATTTGCAAGCACTTATGATCCTATGCACAGGCTATCTCCTTTGTTGGGTTGCCTACGTGCAATGGCAAACAACGATTGCCTCATATACACAGGAAATCCATATTTCGTTAACGCAATATAGTTTATTATGGTCGATAAACGGGGCCTTAATTGTTATTGGGCAACCGCTTTTAAATGGTGTTCTAAAGCATCTTACGGCTTCACTAAAGATTCAAATGATAATTGGAATTGGCATCTTTATCGTTTCGTTTTTAGTTGCAGGAAAGGCAGAGGCCTTCTCAGGGTTCCTTGTTGCCATGATTATCTTAACTGTAGGTGAAATGTTCATTTGGCCAGCAGTTCCTACAGTCGCCTTCGACTTAGCCCCAAAGGGACGGGAGGGTTTCTACCAGGGAATCGTCAACAGTACCGCCACGGGCGGAAGAATGCTCGGTCCTTTACTTGGGGGGATGCTCGTTGATCTCTTTAGCATGTCTATACTATTTATTGTATTATTAGGGTTATTTATTATCGCAATCTTAACGACCTTACTATACGACCATCGCCTGAAAGTCCAAAAACAAGTGAGGTTAAATGAAGTCTAGCTTTAAAATATCACTAAATTTAACCGCAGCCCGATTACACTTCGCTTTTAAGCGGGTGAGCATTTGAAAAGAAGCCGCTGAACATTTGTCAGCGGCTTCTTTCTACATATTTATGGTTCTTAAAAGGAAACTATAAGAGTCTAGAAAGACCATTTTATAATACAGAATCCAAGAAATCCTTCGTTCTTTGTTCAGTAGGTTGTTCGAATATTTTTTTAGGATGTCCTGCTTCAACAATCCTGCCATCATGCATATATACAACCCAGTTAGCCACTTCCTTGGCGAAGCCTATCTCATGAGTAACCACGATCATCGTCATTCCCTCTAAGGCTAACTCCTTCATGGTCACCAGAACTTCACCCACGAGTTCAGGGTCCAAAGCGGATGTTGGTTCATCAAAAAGCATCACGTCCGGTTTCATTGCAAGTGCACGAGCGATAGCGACACGCTGCTTTTGGCCGCCGGAAAGCTTACCTGGATAGACGGATTCCTTATCATTAAGACCGACTTTATCGAGAAGCTGCTTGGCCTCTTTATAGGCTTGGACTTTAGGGATTTTTTTCACATTTACGGGTGCTTCCATGATATTTTCAATTACTGTCATGTGTGGGAAGAGATGGAAATGCTGAAATACCATCCCAACTCGGGTCCTGATTTCGTTCAAATCATGAGTTTCCCGTTCCACTTTCTCTCCACCAATATAAATATTTCCACTATCTTTGACCTCAAGGAAATTAAGACAGCGTAACAAGGTACTTTTACCCGAGCCGCTAGCGCCAATTAAACAAACCACATCACTCTCGTTTACGGTCAAATCAATATCCTTTAAAACATGAAGGTCGCCAAATGATTTATTTAACTTTTCTGCTTTTACCATCACTGATTCACCCATACGACAGCCTCCCTTCTTAATCGCTCGCAGACAAGCGCTTTTCGACGTAACGCACAAGAATTGACAATATAAGCACTAGAAATAGATAATAAATGGCAACAATCAATAAGTAGGTCATAAAATCAAAAGTATTCGAGCCATAAGTGGTCGCGACATTAAATAACTCATACATTCCGATAAAGGCAGCAAGTGAAGAATCCTTAAGGGCAATGATGAACTGGTTTCCAAGTGGTGCCATCGCCCTGCGAAGCGCCTGTGGCAAAATAATTCTCCTATATGTTAACTTTAAATTCATTCCTAAGGACCGCGCAGCTTCCATTTGTCCTCTATCAATCGATTGAATGGTCCCACGGAAGATCTCGGCAATATAGGCCCCATTATGGAAGGCAAGTCCAAGGACGACTGCTAGAAATTGTGAAATATTAAGTGAAGTTAAACCATAGTAGAAGACGAAAATTTGGACAACGAGCGGGGTCCCGCGAATAAGAAAGATATAAGTATCTGCTATCCACTCTAGAATTTTTATGTTAGAAATTTTTAAAAATGCGAAAAATAAACCAATAAAAATACCGATAAATATAGCAACGGCTGTTAGTTCAAATGTCAGCCACATTCCTTTTAGAAAAACAGGATACGATTTAATAAATGTATTGAACCATTCCATAGCTTTCCCTTCTTCCTCGGTGCTGTCAATTATGTAAACCTACCTCCGAATCTCATTCTTTCTTTTTTTTCTTAATAGACCTTTAAATAGTCCAATTAAAATGATTATAGATTAGTATAAATACGGATAGCGAATGCACTACCCATGTACATTCGCCCAGTAGTTATTCCTTTTCAGGATCTACGGTTATGTCTTCTCCAATGTACTTCTTGCTGATTTTTGTTAATGTTCCATTATCACGTAGTGTTTGAAGAGCTTTATTGACTTCTTCTAAAAGCTTCTTGTTATCTTTGGCAATCGCAATTGCCTGATCACTGCGTCCCAACAACTCTTTACCGGCAATTTTCATTCCTGCCCCGATGGCTTCCTTACCGGTGATGAAATCAGTAATAACCGCATCATGCTTTCCCTTGCTCAAGGCTTCTAGCGCAGTTACGTCACTGTCAAGCAGGATAATTTTATCTGTTACTTCCTCTGCTGTTTTTGCGTATGTGGAACCTTTAGATACCGCTATTTCTTTACCTTTTAGGTCATCGAGGGTTTTAATGGAACTGTCAGGTCTTACGAAGATTTGAGGTCCGGAGTAGTAGTAAGGAGTAGAAAAGTTAACAGCCTTTAATCTTTCTTCTGTAATTGTATGGCTAGCTACGGCAGCATCAAAGCGCCCCGCCTTTACCCCTTCAACAATTCCACCGAATTTAAATTTCTTTTGAACCGGGTCAAGTCCTAATTCTTTGGCAATTGCTACAGCAACATCAATGTCAAAACCTGTCATTTTACCATCAGTATCAGTCACACTAAATGGTTTAAACTCACCTGAAGAAGCAAAAGTAAATTTACCTTCGTCGACTAAATTCATTCCGTTTGTCGAAGTTTTGTCGCTCCCACAGGCCGCAAGTGAAAACAACAGGGCTAAAACTGATAGGGCTTTCATTAAATATTTCACTAGAATTATTCCCCCTTTTTTCTATTATTTTTTTGGACACACTTAACCTTAACATAAATTTTGAATATTCTCGAAATTGATTTGGACGGTTTATTTAGGCTCTCCTTTGATATATTTGTGTTTAGTGATGTGACCTCCAAGATGCTTAGAATTTGGCCAAGCATCTCCCATATGCTTCCAATTCCTTATGGTTCGACAGAAATTTTTAGGGGGAAAATAAATAGACAGAAGTAATTTTTCGAAGATGAAGCCATAAAATGTTTTCTAGATCATTATTTTGATATTAAAGAAGATAAAATTGCATCCTTGGCATCAAATTTCTAAGGAAAGGTACGTGAAACTGAAGTGGATCGGGGAGAAGGAAAAAGCACTTATTTTTGGGGAAAGTGTCGTTTAAAAGGGTAATATTTCGTCCATCCTGAACTTAGGCGATTGTATGCCTTGCATACTTATTAAAAATTTAATACAATAACCGTAATACGTTATATTGAAATGACTGTGATTAGGAGTAGTAATGGTTCATACCCGCACTATAGAGAGTTGACGGCTGGTGCAAGTCAACCGGGTACATCATGAACTCGCCTTTGAGTTGCAAGCGTGAAGGAAAAGTAAGGCTTGCCGTTTTCCGCGTTAAGGATGAATGAAGCGAGTGTTTACAACACTAATGTGGGTGGTACCGCGGGAAGATACATACAATCCTCTCGTCCCTTTTTGGGATGAGGGGTTTTTTATTTTTTTTTAGGAGGCAACAGATATGAGTTTCGATCATAATAAAATCGAACAAAAGTGGCAAAAGAAATGGGAAGAAGAAAAAACATTTAAAACAAGCGAAGAATATGACAAAAGAAAGTTCTACGCTTTAGATATGTTTCCATACCCATCAGGTGCAGGCCTGCACGTAGGACACCCTGAAGGCTATACCGCAACTGACATTCTTTCGCGCTTAAAGCGGATGCAGGGATACAATGTCCTTCACCCAATGGGCTGGGATGCATTTGGCTTACCGGCAGAACAGTATGCCTTAGATACAGGGAACGACCCTGCGGAATTTACAGAACAGAATATCAACACTTTCCGCCGGCAAATAAAATCCTTAGGATTCTCCTATGATTGGGATCGTGAAGTCAACACCACCGATCCTGAATACTACAAATGGACTCAATGGATTTTCTTAAAGCTGTTTGAAAAGGGCTTAGCCTATATTGATGAAGTGGCCGTAAACTGGTGCCCAGCGCTTGGAACGGTCCTAGCGAACGAAGAGGTCATTGATGGCAAAAGTGAACGTGGCGGGCATCCTGTTGAACGGCGTCCAATGAAGCAATGGATGTTAAGAATCACAGCTTATGGTGACCGTTTACTTGAAGACTTAGAAGAACTTGATTGGCCGGAAAGCTTAAAGGAAATGCAGCGTAACTGGATCGGCCGTTCGGAAGGGGCTGAAGTTACTTTCTCGATCGAAGGACACGAAGAGACCTTCACGGTATTCACAACTCGCCCAGATACATTATTCGGTGCTACGTATGCCGTGCTTGCCCCTGAACATGCTTTTGTGGATAAAATAACAACAGCTGAACAGCGTGCTGCTGTTGATGCTTATTTGGATAAAGTGAAAACAAAGAGCGATTTAGAGCGTACTGATCTTGCCAAAGAGAAGACAGGTGTATTTACCGGCGCTTATGCCATCAATCCTGCAAATGGAGAGAAAATGCCCATCTGGATTGCAGATTATGTATTAGTAAGCTACGGTACGGGTGCAATTATGGCGGTTCCAGCACACGACGAGCGTGACTATGAATTCGCAAAAGAATTTAACCTGCCGATTAAAGCGGTTGTTGCTGGTGGGGATATTGAAAAAGAAGCCTACACAGGTGATGGCGAACACATTAACTCTGAATTTTTAAATGGCTTAGATAAAGCAGAAGCTATTCAAAAAATGATTACTTGGTTAGAAGAAAAAGGAATCGGCACCAAGAAAGTCACTTTCCGCCTTCGGGATTGGTTATTTAGCCGTCAGCGTTATTGGGGAGAACCCATTCCGATTATCCATTGGGAAGACGGCACGATGACTGCAGTTCCAGAAGACCAGCTTCCACTGATGCTGCCAAAAACGAAAGAAATCCGTCCATCTGGAACTGGAGAATCACCACTTGCGGTAATCAATGATTTCGTTAACGTTGTCGATCCAGAAACAGGTAAAAAAGGCCGACGTGAAACCAATACGATGCCACAATGGGCAGGAAGCTGCTGGTATTATCTACGGTACATTGATCCGAAAAATGACCAAGAACTTGCTTCTCAGGAAAAGTTAAATCATTGGCTTCCTGTTGATATCTACATTGGCGGGGCAGAACATGCCGTATTACATTTACTTTATGCGCGCTTCTGGCATAAATTCTTATATGATATCGGCGTTGTTCCAACTAAAGAACCATTCCAAAAGTTATTTAACCAAGGAATGATTTTAGGTGAAGGAAATGAAAAAATGAGTAAGTCAAAAGGGAATGTCGTTAACCCTGACGATATCGTAGACAGTCACGGTGCTGATACTCTTCGCCTTTATGAAATGTTTATGGGACCGCTTGATGCATCGATTGCTTGGTCGACAAATGGGCTGGATGGTTCCCGCCGTTTCTTAGATCGGATCTGGCGTTTATTGGTTGAGGAAAACGGGGAATTAAATCCAAAGATTCAAGCAACTGAAGCAGCCTCTAATTTGGAAAAAGTGTATCATCAAACTGTGAAAAAAGTGACAGAGGATTATGAAGGCTTACGTTTTAATACGGCGATTTCACAAATGATGGTATTCATTAATGAAGCCTATAAAGCAACTGTACTACCAAAAGAGTACATTGAAGGATTCGTAAAATTGCTTGCCCCTGTTTGCCCGCATATCTCTGAAGAGCTTTGGGAAAAGTTAGGTCACAGTGAAACAATCACTTACGAAGCATGGCCAGCCTATGATGAGGCAAAACTAGTGGATGAAGAAGTTGAAATTGTTATCCAAGTAAATGGTAAAGTAAAAGCAAAGCTTATGGTACCAACACATGCAAGCAAAGAGTCACTTGAAGGTATCGCAATGGAAGATGCTCAAATTAAGGAACAAATTGAAGGAAAAACGATTCGAAAAGTAATTACAGTTCCTGGGAAACTTGTTAATATCGTCGCAAATTAGAATAAAAGAATGGCCCCTTCGCTGGGGCTGTTTTTCCTAAAGGGGATGGACTAGATGGAAGAAATTCAAACAATTACACCAGAAGAATTACAAAAAAAGCTTGAGGCAGGGGAAGAACTTGAGCTAGTTGATGTAAGAGAAGATAACGAGGTCGTATTTGGGATGATCCCAGGGGCAAAGCATATCCGCATGGGGGATATTCCCGATAAACTCGACTATTTTGACAAGGATAAAGAATATATCTTTATTTGCCGCTCAAGTGCACGCAGTGGGAATGTCTGCCATTATTTGCAGGATCAGGGCTTTAAGGTCCGCAATATGGTTGGTGGTATGCTTGCATGGCCGGGAGAGACTGAATACACAGAATAACCGATTCCAGGATGGAATCGGTTTTTTTCTTTCAAAATAAAAAACAGTCATTCTAAAGGGGAGTTTACAAGCGCAAACTTAAAAAAAACTTAACTTTTTAGTGGATGGATTTTTAAAATTCTGAAAAATGGTAAGAATGATAGTAAAAAAGAGAGGGAGAGAACAATGATTCAGGTTAAGTTGTTTGATCGGGAGCATGAGAAGGATTTAGAGAAGGAAATGAACCGTTTTTTAAAAGGGATAGATGAAACAAGCCTCCTCGATATTAAATATAATGTGGCCGCGATGGCGGAGGAAGAAGAAGAGGAGCAAATTTATTGTTTTTCAGCGATGATCATTTACAAGGCCTGACAAATAGTCAGACCTTTTTATTTTTTGCGGAAAGGGCTGCATTGGTACCAGCTAATCTTCCAGTCACTAGTGCAGAGGTAATGTTATACCCGCCAGTGTACCCATGGATATCAAGAACTTCACCACATAAATATAGTCCATTCATTAATTTCGAACCCATCGTTTGCGGTTCGATTTCTTTAACTGACACTCCGCCGCCAGTTACAAAAGCTTTTTCAAGAGGCAGGGTGCCATTAACTTTAATGAGGAATTGCTTGCAACTCTTAGAAAAACTACGAATTTTTTCATTAGAGATCGTACTGCCTTGCTCAGCTGGGTCAATCCCATTATGTTCTAATAGAAACAAGAGGTATCGTTCAGGGACTAGCCCTTTGAGCGTATTTTTAATGCTTTTCTTAGGCTCATTTTTTACAAGCGAAAGGATCTCTTGAAAAACTTCTTCCTCTTTTTTTTCTGGTAACACATCTAGACTCATGGAAACTTCTTTCAAATTCCACTTTTTCATGGCTTTCACCACAAACTGACTGCACCGAAGAACGGCGGGGCCGCTTAGTCCAAAATGGGTAAAAATCATATCCATTCGGTGCGAGATAATAGGCTTACCTTTTGGATTCAAGACACTTAAGTCAATATCTCTTAACGACAAACCTTGGAGGACTTTGTTTTTTATAAAAGGTTCACTAGATGTCACTGGAACTTCGGTTGGAAACAGTTCCGTAATGGTATGACCCGCCTTTTCAGCCCAGGCGTACCCATCTCCTGTTGAACCGGTATGAGGGACAGACTTTCCTCCGACCGCAATAACAATGGATTTTGCCGAGATGATTTGTCCATCTCTGAGCACCACAGCTGAAACATGTCCATTTTCATAGATGAGTTCACGGACAGGACTATTTTTGAAGACTCGTACATGGAGTTTTTCTAATTGATTTAATAATGCGTCCACAACTGATTGTGCTTTATTAGAGACGGGAAACATACGGCCGTGATCTTCTTCCTTTAAGGCAATTCCTAATCTCTCAAAGAATTTTATTATATCTTCATTACTAAAGATAGAAAAAGCACTATATAAAAATTTACCGTTTCCCGGCAAGTGTTTGATGATTTCTTCGATCGGCAGGCGATTGGTCACATTACAGCGTCCGCCACCGGAAATAGCTAGTTTTCTGCCGAGTTTGTCCCCTTTATCAATCAAAAGTACTTTTCCACCTTTTTCACCAGCAGCAATGGCCGCCATTAACCCGGAGGGGCCGCCGCCGATGACAATTACATCATATTCCATATTTACACCAACTTTATATTAATCCATCATTCCATTATAAACATTTATCATCAAAATAAAACGAATGTGCCTTTTTTTTAAGAAATTTAACTTAGTTGTTAGTAGCGTCAGAGAGAAAGAAGTTGTAAACTACTAATAGTGTGCAAAAAAAGTCGATTTATATTTGGCTAATCAGAATTTATTATCATAAATTCTGAACGCATAAGGGCAACTACGCCTCTGTCTTCGCCCTAACGGGCTCGCCAGTCGGCGAGTTTTCTTTATGAAAAAGCGCACTTATTTCTTCGGGTAGGAAGGGATTTTATGCAGTCTAAGCTTTTAAGAGGAACATTTATATTAACGCTAGGAACGATACTTTCAAAGGTTATCGGCTTAATTTATGTTATACCATTCTTTCAAATTGTTGGTAGGGAAGGGACTACTCTTTATCAGTTTTCCTATGTGCCGTATACGATTTTTATTAGCATCGCAACAGCCGGTGTGCCGCTCGCCGTTTCTAAATTTATTTCAAAATATAATGCTCTTGAGGAATATGCAGTTGGCAGGAAGTTGTTTAAATCGGGTTTAGTCATTATGACATTAACAGGGGTTATGGCTTTTTTAGTGATGTATCTTGCGGCACCTACATTAGCGGAAATGAGTGTTGGTGATAAAAAGGCAAATTTAGATAATGTCACAACGGTCATGCGAGCTGTAAGCTTTGCGTTAATTGTTGTTCCATTTATGAGCCTCATTAGAGGATTCTTTCAAGGGCACCAATCGATGGGCCCCTCTGCACTTTCACAAGTCGTGGAGCAAATTGTCAGGATTGCGTTTACCCTTCTAGGGGCCTTCGCCGTCTTACATTTTTTTAATGGCAAAATGGTAACAGCCGTAAGTGTGGCGACGTTTGCTGCCTTTATTGGCGCTATTGGCGGTTTAATCGTTTTATTTTGGTATTGGTATAAACGAAAACCGTATTTAGACGATCTCCTTTTACATGATAAAGGCACAATTGATATCTCTCTTAAGGATATTTATAAGGAAATTCTTATTTATGCTTTTCCATTCGTGTTAGTGGGGATTGCCAACCCTTTATTTCAGGCGATTGATCAATTCACATTTAGTCAGGCAATGGCAGAAATCGGGAAAAAGAAATTTGCAGAATCCTTCTTCTCTATTTTGAACTTTGAATCCCATAAAATTGTCATTATTCCAGTTTCGCTGGCAACAGGATTTTCGTTAACCCTTGTACCAAGTATAACGAGGGCCTTCGTTGAGGGGGAAGGGGAAAGCCTAAACCAACAATTAAATCAGACATTTCAGGTACTGCTATTTTTAACGTTACCTGCAGCCATCGGTCTTTCGTTATTGGCAGAACCTGTATATACAGTGTTTTATCAGCATGATGTAATTGGTACTGAAGTATTAAGGGCATACGCACCTGTAGCCATTCTTTTTTCCTTATATTCTGTCACTGCAGCCATTTTACAAGGGATCAACGAACAGCGATTTACGGTGTTAAGTTTACTTGTAGGATTATTAATTAAACTGTCTCTAAATATTCCGTTAATAAAAATTATGGAAACAAGAGGGGCAGTATTGGCGACTACACTTGGATATGTTGCAGCCATTCTCATCAATTTTATTGTTATTAAGGCATATGCCCGTTATCCATTCCGACTTGTTTGGAGAAGGAGCTTGTTAATTGTCATCTTTGCTGGATTCATGTGGGTGGGAACAGAATTAATGTACAAACTATTATTGTTATTCCTTTCTCCGGCATCAAAAATTCAATCTGTTATAATAATCGTTATTTGTGCGACAGTGGGAGCTGGAATTTATTTTTATCTTGGCTTAAAATCAGGACTTGCCAGCCGTTTATTTGGAGATAAACTTGATCGGTTAATGAACAAAATAAAAAAACTGGGGAGGAGAAGCGTTGAGAATTGATAAAATGCTGGCTAACCTTGGTTACGGCAGCCGCAAAGAAGTCAAGCAACTGTTAAAAGGTAGTGCGGTTAAAGTGGATGATGTCGTTGTAAAAGATGCAAAACAGCATGTGGATCCATCTAAACAAACCGTAACACTAAACGGAGAAATTATTGAATACAAAGAATTTATCTATCTGATGATGAATAAGCCGCAAGGAGTTTTATCAGCGACAGAAGATACTAATACAGAAACTGTCATCGATTTATTAGAGCTTGAGGACCAGGTCTATGAGCCGTTTCCCGTTGGTAGATTGGATAAAGATACCGAAGGATTACTGCTAATCACCAATGACGGTCAATTGGCACACCGTTTGCTTTCTCCGAAAAAGCATGTACCGAAGACCTATTTTGCTGTTATTGATGGTGAAGTGACTGAGGAAGATATTGAGGCGTTTGCTAATGGCGTCACGTTGGATGATGGCTATGAAACAAAGCCAGGTGAATTGAAAATTTTAAAATCTGGGATCCGATCCGATATTGAACTAACCATCACCGAAGGGAAATTTCATCAGGTGAAAAGAATGTTTGAAGCGGTTGGGAAAAGGGTGGTCTATCTCCAGCGGATTTCAATGGGCCCTTTGCCACTGGATGAGACACTCGAATTAGGTGAATATCGTGAACTAACGGATGAAGAAGTAGAGTTATTGAGAAATTATCAAGTGAATTAGCCCTATATATGAAAAAGCAGCCTCATTGGAAGCTGCTTTTTCTCTTTTTATAGTACCAGGTACGGCTTTTTTCTTGAATATTTATTTTTATCGGCGAATTTTTGGGTTCAATCAGCGAATTTTTGCATTCAATCGGCGAATTTCAAGGTCCAATCAGCGAATCTCCAATTTTTATTATTGATAGGCCTTCACATGTAGCAAAGTTTCTAAATCGACAATTTGAACATTCCTTTTTTGCAATTCTTCAATTAGGAGCGGTAGTGCTTTTTTGGTCTCACTCTTATCAGAATCGGAATGCATTAAGATAATGTCACCGTTTCGTAAGTTATCAACGACATTTCGAATAATATTTTTCGAATCCCTTTGGGACCAATCAAGAGTATCGATGGACCATAGGACAATGGAATAACCCTCTTGCTCGGTAACGTCCACAACCTTTTCGTCTGTATCCCCATATGGTGTACGAAGAATAGCCGGCTCTTTCCCAATCACTGACTTAATAGCCTTTCCTGCTTGATCAATTTCGAGTCGGATCGCTTCAGTTCCTAATTTCGTTAATTCCACATGATTAAAGCTATGGCTTAAAACTAAGTTTCCGTTATTAAAAGCATTCTTTACCACATCAGGGTGCTTTGTAACCTTACTGCCGATAAAAAAGAAGTTCCCTTTTACATGATAATTGGCCAATATTTCAATGATTGCAGGTGTAATTATCTCATCGGGTCCATCATCAAATGTTAAGGCAACCTTTTTTTCATTAGGGCCATTAATATAAACATTATCCTGATTTTTAGCAAAGAGAACTATATCTTTACGCCACTTTTGCATAGAAGCCCAAGCTAAATCTGATAACTTATTAGATTTTCCTTTGATATCAAGGATATATTCATTGTTAGTGGTTGTGACTGTTGTGGCTCTTTTCGGGTTGAAAACTGAAATATGATCAATGACATGGCCACTTTTTGGAACGATTAGCTTAAGTTGAATTTCTTTACCCCATTCATATACATATATATTTTCATTGTCACTCTCCCGAATTTCTTTGGGCTTTCCGTAAGCCTTAACCACCATAGTATCTGTAATTTTTTTGAAGTCAGTTGCATAGGAACGGACGTCGAAAATTTCTCCTGCCTTGTTATAGCCTAAAACGGTATTTTTATTATCATAGGTTGCATAGGTACCCGCACCTGCCTGATCGTTCTTGTCAGGCTCACCCCATTCAGTGGTAACCTGACTAATTGTGCTTTCAAGCGCATTAAAGGGACAATCTTTCACCATGCCTTTCTGAGACCAATTCTTTATTTCATCCAGCTGTGTTAAATAGGTTTGATTTATTTCCTTAGGCTGTAAGGCATTTTGCTTTGGCTGTACATTTTTACTTGGAGTTGGCTTTTCCGGATTACAGGCGGTTAATAGCATAGTTAAAGAGAAACTGGCCATCACCATGATCGTGAATATCTTCATCTGGTACCGCACCTCCCAAATAACTAATCTTGGTTTAATAATAACAAAGTCATCCAGGATTGGAAAAAAATAATTTCAACCCCACGAAAAAAGGACAAAGCATTTAGCTTGTCCTTTTTAAGATAACCATTATTTTAAGCCTGTAGGAAAGAGTGAAGCATCCAATTATGTTTGTTAAGTTTGCCAATTAGTCCTAAAAACATATCACTGGTCACTTCGTCATTGTTTTGTTCAGCAACTTCCATCCCAGCCTTTAATTCATCAATGATTAAAGAAAAGTCATGAACGATGGTTTGGACCATTTCTTCGGCCGTTAGAGTGTCGTTCGTTTCTTCAATCGTTGCGAGTTGTAGATATTCTTTAAGGGTAGAAACAGGACGACCGTCCATGGTTAATAATTGTTCTGCAAACTCATCAATCGTTGTTGCTGCTTCCTCGTATAATTCTTCAAATTTTGCGTGCAAGGTAAAGAAGTGGGGACCTTTCACATACCAATGAAAACGATGTAATTTAGTATACAATACATTCCAGTTTGCGATTTGTTGGTTGATTACTTGTTCAATCGTCATTTAGCATTCCTCCTAATTTCTTATCTAAATTAATTATAACACATATTAATTAAAAGTAAATATTAAATTATAATTATTATAAATAAGGTAAAAAACATTTAAAAAATATAAGTAACACGGTTATTCGATGGGTATCTTAATAATATTTACTTGAAAAGGAAACCTTAATTTTAAGGGGGAACTAACATGAAACTTACACACGAGCAGGCAGTCGAGTTACATGGTTTTAATAATTTGACGAAATCGTTAAGCTTTAATATGTATGACATTTGTTTTACGAGAACGAGGGAAGAGAGAGAAGCTTATTTAAATTATATTGATGAACAATACAGTGCGGACAGACTGCAAAAAATATTAACCCATGTTTCAGATATCATTGGGGCCCATGTATTAAATGTGGCCAGCCAGGACTTTGAACCAGCCGGGGCAAGCGTGACGCTTTTAGTTTCAGAAGGTCCAGTTGCCAATGCACCTTCTGAATCCTTTGAAGAATCGCCTGGACCGCTGCCGGAATCGGTGGTTATGCAGTTAGATAAGAGCCATATCACGGTCCATACATACCCGGAATTTCACCCGGATGAAGGAATCAGTACGTTTAGGGCGGACATTGATGTTTCTACGTGCGGGGAGATTTCGCCACTGAAGGCTCTTCATTATTTGATTCGCTCATTTGAAACGGATGTAATGACGATTGATTACCGTGTGCGCGGGTTTACAAGGGATAAAACGGGGCACAAGCTTTTTATTGATCATGAAATTAATTCGATTCAAAATTATATTCCTGAGGATGTCGGTGAATTATTCGATATGATTGACGTCAATGTTTATCAGGAACATATTTTTCACACAAAATGCAAATTGCGCGAATTCGATTTAAATAATTATTTGTTTGGATATACAAAAGATACCTTAACCCCTGATGAACATATTGAAATTACTGAGCGGTTAAAGATTGAAATGGATGAAATCTTTTATGGGAAAAATATTGTCCAATAAAATGAGCACGGGTTCATCCCGCGCTTTTTTTATTGAACAATTATTCATCTAACAAATGATGCAGCATCCTATTTTTATCATCAAAAAATTGTTTCATAATCTGGTAATGATTTGTTTCCTCAAGTATGCTTTCTTTAATACCCTCTTCAGTAAATTCAAAAATCTTTGCATCTGGATAAGCCATGATAATTGGCGAATGGGTCGCAATAATAAATTGTGAATTTTCCTTCACCAAGTCATGAATCCTTGTTAGCATCGACATCTGCCGTAGCGGCGAGAGAGCGGCTTCGGGTTCATCTAAAATATAAATTCCATTGCCTCTAAAGCGATGGAGAAATGTTGCAAAGAAGGCCTCACCATGTGATTGCTCATGAAGGGAAACACCGCCGAATGAATCAATTACTCTGCGGCCGCCATCACCTTTATCGAGCTCTTCAATATTTGAAGCGACATTATAAAAACTTTCCGCTCGCAGGAAAAATCCATCCTTAGGTTTTTCAATCCCTTTAATCGCTTTAATAAAATCAGCAAGAGGAGAATGGGAATCATAGGTTGAAAAGTTAAAATTAAAAGACCCTCCCTCTGGATTGAAACCAAGTGCAACCGCAATTGCTTCCAATAAAGTGGATTTTCCCATGCCATTTTCGCCAATGAGAAAGGTAACACTTGGATGAAAGGATAGCTCGTCTAATGTCTTCATACTAGGCAGGTTAAACGGGTATTTATTAAAAGAAGGAATTTCCTCTCTCTTCAAATTAATTCTTCGTAAATATTGTGAATTTAACATATGTATTACCTCAGAATTTTTATTTTAATAAGGTTTGGTAGGAGCTAGTACATTAAAAGTAGCATATTTTGAATGCTTATCCTATACATGATTATATATTTATTGGATGCGAGTATATTGAATAAACGTTCCGGTGACTTTACTAAATGGGAAGTCACCGTTTTTTTTTCAAAAGAAATGCTTGACGTGAAACCAAATGGTGTTATATAGTTTAAATGCGAAACCAAATGGTTTCGTAATGAAGAAATAATCGCAGCACAATTCGAGGAGGTAATTATGATGGGTAACGAGTCACAAGCAACATTAGAGGATATTAAGTATACAGTCGTATATAATGCTCCCATTGCAAAAGTATGGGATGCTGTAGCTACAGCAGAGGGCCTGGGTGCGTGGTTCATGCCAAATGACCTTCAACCTGTTGAAGGACATGAATTTCATTTAAATGCAGCACAATTTGGCATGTCGCCATGTAAGGTAACACATGTTGATCCACCAAACCGTCTTTCTTTTAATTGGGGGAAGGATTGGAATCTCACATTTGAATTAAAAGAACTGGATGATAAAACAGAATTAACTTTAATCCATGGCGGTTGGGACGCAAACAAAGTGACTGAATTTGGCGCGCCTCATACTCCTATTCGTGAAAACATGAATCAGGGCTGGGCAGGTCTTGTGAAAAAATTGCAAGCTTATGTTGAGGCATAAATGGCAGCTTCATCGGCAAAGCATGATGTCTTTCAAGCCATCGCTGATCCAACAAGACGAAAGTTGTTAAAACTCCTTAGTAAGGAAGAGATGCCTGTTACGGCAATAAGTGAACACTTTCCGATAAGCCGTACCGCCGTGTCTAAACATCTACGTGTTTTAGCAGAGGCGGGACTGGTAAAGGAACGGAAAGCCGGAAGGGAAACAAGATACAAGCTTGAGCCGGAACCCTTATATGAACTAAAAGATTGGCTTCAATATTTTGAGCTATTTTGGGAAAATAAATTGTCGGCACTTAGGCTTTTTGTTGAATCGGATGGGAATATAAGTGAACATCATCCTTCGTCAATTGAGAAGCCTGACGACAAAAAAGGATAAAAAAAGTGATACCCACGTTGCTGGATATCACTTTTTTTGTTGCTAAACAGTAGGCTCCACGGTAGATTTGGAATGTTGAATATGACTAGTCAACCATCCAAGAACCCCGGCTGTTACTAGGTAGAAAAGTAAGATTAATATTTGCTGTTGAAGTTGAGCCCAGTCCCCTAAGGATATAACTTCTTGGAAGCTCCGTAATGAATGGGCCATTGGTAAAATGCTGCCGATTTTGCTAAGGACAGGATTACTCAATTCACCCGGGAATGTTCCACCACATGTGGCTAATTGTAAGACTAATAATGTGACAGCCATAAATTTCCCTGCCACTCCAAACATCGTTACTAACATCAGGATGAACGTCATGAAGGTTAAGGAAACAACGACGCTGGATACAATAAACAATGGAACACTTGCCACATGTACTTTAAATCCGAAAAGGACTACCAAATCGACAAATAACACTTGTATTAATGCAATCAAGTACTTAAGCCCCAGTTTATTAATAAAGTGTTGCGTTCCATTGACTTTGAGATCTTGTCTTCGTCCTAATGGAAGGATGTTGGCTGCCATAATTCCACCTACATAAAATGCCAATGATAGAAAATATGGTGTAATTCCTGTACCATAATTGGGAACTTCTGATAAATCTGATTCTACTAATTTGACTGGTTCAGAGAACATTGAAGTTAATTGGTCATTATTATGAATACTAGACGTTTGCTTGGCTGCATCATTTAATTTAGAGGCTAACTGGTCTGAACCAACTGTCAATTGACCTAAACCATCTACTAACTGATTTGTGCCATTGTCTAGTTTACTTCCGCCGTTTACTAAATCATTAATACCATTGTTTAAATCGGAAAAACCATTATTCCATTGAGAGAAACCATTAGAAAATTGTTCGGTTCCCTCAGACAATCTTTTTGCCCCAAGGGCTGCTTCATCCACTTTATTTCCGAACTGCTTCATCCCATCTTGGACTTTTTCTTGACCTTGAACTAATTGATTTGCCCCTTGTGCAAGTTGTGCTTGTCCACTGCTCAATGAATCAGCTGCTTTTGATAGACCAGTTGACATGGCAGCAATTTGTTGTAAGTTCGGGTCATCTTTCATCTCAGGGTGATTTTTTAGAAATTGTTCTACAGCTTTTGTTAAATCATCGGTTGAGTTTTTCATTCCTGTTTGTCCTTGAGATAACTTTTCACTACTCAAAGCCAAAGAATGCATGCCGTCCGTCACTTGTTCCATTCCAAGTTCTAAATGGGACTGACCATCAGAAAGCTTTTCTATGCCATTCGAAAGTGATTGTGAGCCCTCTTTTAAACCATTGATCCCTTGAGTTAATTTTTGTTGACCGTTTGAAAGTTCCTGACTTCCATCCTCAAGCTTTTTAGCACCATCATTTAAGCGGCCGACGCCGTCTGAAAGCTGGATCATTCCATTCTTGGCATCAATTGTTCCTTGATTAATTTTTGTGGCCCCATCGCCAGCCTCCTGTAATCCGTCTGCTAATTCAACAAACTTTGAAAATACACCGTCTGCATAGGATTTCGTAATGCTGGCTGCTATTTTTGTCTTCATTTTTTCCGTTGCGGTCGTGCTAATTTGTGAGGCAACGTAGTTCTTCCCTGGATTTATTTTAAAGTTCAGTTTTGCCTGCTCTGGATGTTTATCCATAAGTGTACTGACTTTTTGTGAAAAATCTTTTGGAATGGTCAGCACCATATAATATTTCCCGTCTTTTAAACCTTGGTTTGCGGTTTTTTCAGAGAGGAAAGAAAAATGTAGATCCTTATTTTCTTTTAGATTTTTAACAAACTCCTGACCTGCCTCAATGGACTTGTTATCCATCATCGATCCTTCATCTAGATTTACGACAGCGACTGGAAGTTGATCTAATCTTCCATAGGGATTCCAATATCCTGCAAGAAAGAAACCAGAATAGATTAATGGAACGATTAAAAGAAATACTAAAGCTATTCTTCCATGCTTATGATGCCACATCATCTTTAAATCTCTAAATACTAAGTGAATACCTTTCATAATTACCCCTTTACTTATGAGTTTTTTTACATAAACACTATGATAAATACTTTTTGCCATATTGTATAATATATAATTAGTTATCATTCAGTAGCTTTCAAGCTATTGATAAGCGAGGGGAAAATTATGGAGCTTTTACAATTACAGTATTTTCAAACGGTTGCCAGACTGGAGCATATGACCAAAGCAGCTGAAGAACTTCAAATTGCCCAACCCTCTTTAAGTAAAACCATCGCCCGATTAGAGGAAGATTTGGGTGTTCCGTTATTTGATCGAAAAAATCGGCAGCTTAGGTTAAACGACTACGGAAAACTGTTTTTAGATCGTGTAAATAGGATATTTTTAGAATTGAATGAAGGGAAAAGAGAAATTGAGGAAAGAGCACATCAGGGGCAAACGCAAATTACGTTAGCTGTCAGTATCCCAAGAGTCCTTCCAGAATTATTGAGTTCTTTTTTAAAGTATTTTCCCGATGTTAAATTTCAACAAGTCCTTGCGTCAACTTCTTTAATGAAAAGCCAACTTGAAAAGGCTGAGATTGATTTTTGTATTTCATCCGTGCCTATTGAGGGAACGGAGATCATCTGGGAACCTTTAATGACAGAAGAGATTTACTTAATTGTTCCCCCGGAACACGAGCTTTCGAGTAAGGAGAACATCTATCTCAGTGAAGTCAAGAACGAGCCTTTCATCAGTATGAATACAGGTTTCGGATTTAGAAATCTAACAGATGAATTTTGTCGTGAGGCAGGATTTGTTCCAAGCATTGCTTTTGAAGGAGATGAGCCGGGGGTGATAGGGGATTTGGTGAGAAAAGGATTAGGGATAGCTTTCATTCCCGAAATTTCTTGGTTCCATCATACAAATCCCTTTCCAAATAAACTGAGAATTATTGAACCAAAGTGCCAAAGGACCATAGGGTTAGGCTGGTCAAAGCGGCGGTATTTAACAGAGGCCGGACAACAATTTCGTCAGTATGTGATTGAATATTTTTCTGAAAAAGCAAAAAAGGCCAGCAAATAGTTGATGGCCCTTTTTGTACTGATTAAATTGTAATTTCATTCATAACATTTTTTCTAACAAAAAATGAGAGGATGATTAGCATGCAAATCGTTGCCAAGCTGACTGATGTACCAATCAGATTGTTTGGATTAAACACAAATCCAATAAAGATAATGCTTAAAGATACGATCGCGAAGATGGTCGTATATGGATACCATTTCACTTGAAAAGCCGGTTGATTTTTATAAAGCGGTCTTAGTTTTAACTGTGCAGCGCAAATACTGATCCAGAGTAACATCACTGTAAACCCAGGAATAGTCATGAGATAGCCTATAACTTGACTAGGTGTTAAATACGCTAAGTAAACACCTGCAAGTATACATATGCTCGTAAGCATAATTCCTGTTAATGGGATTCCCTTTGCAGAGAGTTTTGCAAACACCTTAGGTGCAACACCACCTTGTGCCATTGAAAAAAGCGTTCTTGATGTCGCATAGATTCCGGAATTTGCAGCCGAAAGTACGGCTGTCAAGAGGACAAAGTTCATAATATGCGCAGCTCCTGGTAAACCGGTTGAACTGAAGACCTGAACAAAAGGACTGTCAGCACCAGTAACTTTGTCCCAAGGGATGAGTCCACAAATGATTAGAATTGGTAAAATATAAAAAATGATGACACGCCATACCGCGCCCTTAATAATTTTTGGCAATACTTTTTCGGCATCCTTTGTTTCAGTAACAGCAACCCCAATTAATTCCGCACCGCCATAAGAAAACATGACCACTAAAAAGGCGCTGAAAATTCCACCCATTCCGTGTGGGAAGAATCCACCATGAGCGGTGTAATTAGAGAGCGGATCCTGGATCGAGCTAGGAATAAGACCCAATAGGAGTGAAAAGCCCAAAATAATAAATGCAACTAGGGCGATGATTTTAATTCCCGCAAACCAAAATTCAAGCTCGCCATAATATTTTACTTGAGTTAAATTAATTCCGACAATGACAACAGCGCAAAGGAAGCTTAGCAGCCATAATGGTATCGTAGGAAACCAAAATTGCAGAAAACTTCCCGCTGCTAATAGTTCAACTACAGTGACAAGAATCCAGTTGATCCAGTAAAGCCATCCCACGATATAAGAAACTTGGAATCCAAATGCTTTGTTAACTAAATGCTGTACATTTAAATTTGGAAACGCAAGCGCCATTTCCCCTAAGGCAGCCATAATGATAAATAGCAAAAGACCTCCAATTAAATAGGCTACAACAACACTAGGTCCTGCAATCGCTAATGTATCGGAGCTGCCTTTAAAAATCCCCGTGCCAATCATACCAGCCAAGGCAATAAACTGTACATGCCTTGGTAATAATCCTTTTTGTAAGTTCTGCTGATTATTTTCCATGTTCTCTCCTACTTATCTTTTCTACTTAGACGCTTTTAAGCGCTAAAGTATTTTTTTATAATAATATACTACCATACTATTAAAAACTGTCAAATAGAGTCGCAGATTTATTAGCAGATCTTCTCTGGATTCTCCTTGGCTTAGCATGGTTATTTTTGCTGCAGGTCAAAATATTACCTATGAGAATTTTTTTTGGTTGAAGGAAACTTTGTTTGAAGTGGCGAATATAATAAAGGAAAGTAGGAGGATGATGCAAATGTTCATAACCCCTCGATTGCAACGGAGGATTTTTATGTATTCATATGTTTTTAGAAAGCTCGGCATCTTAAGTGAACAAGAATATAACAAAATCACTAATCAAGTACATGGTCAGCACTGAATTTACAAACAAAAAGCACCCGAGACAAAATCTCGTGTGCTTTTTTATGCTATCATGTGTAATTAATTTTGTGTTATGAAGACATTTTTACTCTCTTTTGTGTAGTCGTCCATTTTCCGCGGCTTGGGCTTATTACCAAGTCATTATAGGCTAAGACATTTAAATCTCGTTGTATGGTGCGAGGAGTGATACCAAATTCCTCTACAAGTTCCTGCGTTGTGACAGTTCCGTTATTGCGAATAAACATGTAGATACATTTGATGCGGTTTAACATCCGGTTAGTCGAAGGTTTCAAAGAACCACTCCCTATCCTTTTTTCAAACCTATGGCAATATCCTGCTACCGACAGCCTGTTTGAAGATTCCTCTTCAAGAATATGTAGTTTTCTTTTCCGCGCAGACAACTCCTTTTCATGGAAGGTTATTGTGGATACGTAGATGTCTTCCATCTACCCTTATTGTAACCACAAAATCTGAAAATTTCCACCAATATACTTTATTTTACAAAATAATCTTCAAAAATTTACATAAATTGTTCGGATATTTGCCCTCCCTTACAGTACTCTTACTATAGGTTATGGGTTATAATGTATGGATTATGACAAATTATTTGAATTTTTAGTTAAATCATTAAATTTATTTTAACATGAGAAAAAAATAATGTTTTTTTAAGCAAAATTGATAACAGATTTGGAAAAATGATATTGTTACTATAGAAGTGATTTCATCAACTATAGGGGGGATGCAGAATTGACAAGTATTGATTGGATGAGTGAAGTTGAGAAAAGAAAAGAGTCTTTAATCAAGGACACACAGGAGCTTTTACATATAAGAAGTCTTTTAGATGAAGAGAAAACATCTGCTGAAGCGCCGCTGGGAAAAGGGGTAAAAGAGGCGTTGGATTTCATGCTAAACCTTGGTGAGAAGGATGGCTTTATCTCGAAAAATGTAGGGAATCTGGCAGGACATCTCGAGCTCGGTGCGGGAAAAGAATTGCTTGGAATTCTTTGTCATGTAGATGTTGTTCCAGAAGGTGATGGCTGGTCTAGTGACCCTTTTGGGGCGGAAATTCGTGAAGGGAAGATTTTTGCTCGCGGTGCTTTAGATGACAAAGGACCGACCATGGCGGCCTATTATGCAATGAAAATTGTAAAGGAACTTGGTTTACCACTTAAAAAGCGTGTACGAATGATTATCGGGACGGACGAAGAAAGTAATTGGCGTTGTGTTGAACATTATTTTAAGCATGAAGAAATGCCAACTTTAGGATTTGCTCCTGATGCGGATTTTCCTATTATTAAT
Organism: Neobacillus sp. 204; assembly: GCF_046562815.1. NCBI lineage: Bacteria > Bacillati > Bacillota > Bacilli > Caryophanales > Bacillaceae > Neobacillus > Neobacillus sp. 204. The sequence goes on along the minus strand of NZ_JBJORY010000009.1, from coordinate 228,174 downwards.
GCAGAAAAAGGGATAGCTGATTTTGATATGGTTCAGAAAGTATCTAATCAGGAAGCAGCCGAGTCAACTGCCAAAGTTGTAAGTTTTATTTCGGGAAAAAGATACAACATGGTTCCTGATTTTGCTACAGCAACTATTCTGGTTAAAAGTAAGCCGGATGAAATAGTTAAGCAGTTTTCGAATTTTATGAACGACTATGAATTGGAACATGGTCACAAAATCGTAAATGGAGAATTAATTTTCGAGGTAAAAGGTGTCTCAGCTCATGGGATGGAACCGAAAAATGGGAAAAATGCAGGAATATTTTTAGCAGAGTTTCTTTCTAAGCAAGACCTGGATGAAAAGGCCGCTCATTATTTCCATTTCGTCTCCCGCTATTTCTTTAATGATTCAAGAGGAAAAAACTTAGGTATCGCCTATTCAGATAATATTTCCGGCGACTTAACGATCAACCTTGGAAAACTTTCTTACTCGGATGAGTCTGGTGGAAGCCTTGGAATGACCTGCAGGTACCCAGTCACAAACAAAATGGAATCTACGAAAGCAAAACTGGATGATCTCTTGCGTGATGAGGGATTCACGATAGAGAATTTTTCAGACTCAAAACCACATCATGTCGAAGAAAATGAGTTCCTAATTCAAACATTGAAAAAAGTTTATGAAGAACAAACCGGAGAAAAAGCGGAGTTAATTGCAATTGGAGGAGGGACTTACGCTCGTTCCCTAAAAGCCGGGGTAGCATTTGGTCCCCTATTTCCAGGCAGACCAGATATCGCCCATCAAAAGGATGAATATATGTACATTGAAGATTTACTCAAAGCAACAGCCATTTACGCACAAGCAATTTTTGAATTAGCGATGAATGAATAAAAGATAAAAGGAGATATGGGAGAATGAAATTTGCAATCTTGAATGGAAAAATAATTGAGCGTTCAGAAGCAAAGGTTGATATAGAAGACCGTGGCTATCAATTTGGGGATGGGGTCTACGAGGTGATCCGTGTCTACAACGGAAAAATGTTCACAGTAACCGAACATCTGAATCGTTTTGTAAAAAGCTTAGATAGTATCGGAATCACACTACCATACACAATGGATCATTTAACGAAATTGCTTGAAGATCTTATTGCGAAAAATAATCTTCAGTTAGGTACAATTTATATGCAAATTACAAGAGGAGTGACACCTCGTAATCATGCTTTTCCCTCGGAAAATGTGAGTCCAAGTCTAGTAGCCTATACTAAGGAAGCTGCTAGACCGTTAGAAAATTTGAAAATAGGTGTTAAAACAATTGTTACAGAAGATATTCGCTGGCTTCGTTGTGACATAAAAAGTTTAAATTTACTTGGCAATTTGTTAGCAAAACAAAAAGCGGCAGAAGTTGGCTGCTTTGAGGCAATCCAACATCGCGGCCAGGATGTGACAGAAGGAAGTTCATCGAATATCTTTATTGTTAAAAATGGAATGATTATCACACATCAGTCGGATAACTTGATTTTAAAAGGAATTACAAAAGATGTTATTTTGCAGGTATGTGAAAGGAATAGTATTCCTGTTGAGGAACGGACATTTACCCTTGATGAATTTATGGATGCTGATGAAGTATTTTTATCAAGTACTACTGCAGAGGTAATGCCAATTATTGAAGTCGATGGGAAGAAGGTAGGAGATGGATTGCCAGGTCCTGTCACCAAAAGACTGCAGGAATGGTTTGAGCAAGAAATTGAAAAACAATGCGGAGCACTTCAAGACAAAATCCTAAATTAGAAATAAAGACGTGAACACAAAAGTTAAATTAAGATAATAATTCATAGGATAGTTAGTCTTTTATGGAGACTAATTATCCTTTTTTATTTAAATAAATGATTAAATAAATAATGGTTGAAAATGGGCAGTTTTGTGGAAAGAGAGATGAAAATTCATCTCTTTTTTATGTCACATTTGACTAATATTGTGCAATAAACCAATACGGGTGAGAAAACAATATTTAAATTTGACCACAAAGAGGGTCAACAAAATAGCATTTGATTCATATAAAATAAAGCAAAAGTTTAGTTCTGGGGTTGATAATAATGGAACACCCAAAAAATAAAAGCAATAACAGACAAGATTTCAGCAATAAAAAAAGTAAAAAAGTTTTAGAACTTGAAAGGGAGGTTGAATTGGGACTGTGGATCCAAGTAATAGGTCAGATTATTGAAATTAAAGGTTTATCAGGGCTTTTGCATATTGAGAATAATACAAGTTCAATTGGTGAACAACAAATATTAACTGGCGTTTGGATTAAGACGATTGGTCAAATATTAGAGGCCATTTCTGTATCAAGGCAAATAAATGAAACAGATAAAATAAAACTTCTGCAAGAACAAAAAGTAGCTATCACAGGAGATTTTCTAGCGTCAATTGGTGCTGCTTATGAAGTATTCGGAGGAATCCATGTACTTGAAGAGGAAACAGTCAAACCTCCTCGCGTTATTCCATAAAGAACATGACCAGACGTTTTGTAAGGATAGTAAATATTTGGTGTAAAATACAAAATTTGTATCATGATGCTGATGTAAGTTTCTGATTTAGCGTTAAGGTTATTGTGAAGGACGAAGAGTTTATGATAAAGATGAAAAGGTGCTTGTTCAACAAAAGGTGAGATAGTTAAACAAAATATTAAGGATCATACGTATTAGATATATCTAAAATGTATGATCCTTTTAATATTAACTTTTAAACTTATCTAACCTAATATAAGACAAATGTTCACGTCTTATTATCTTAGGCAATTTTCGCATAGATTGTTGTTTTTCGTATAAGTTCATCAAACCGTAAAACTATATGCTTCGTGGCATCTTTTCGTAAGAACATTTGCGGAAATTGCCCAGGAACTTAGTAAATGCCCCTTATAAAACTCTAAAAGCAACAAAGTTTACGAAAAGAGCCTATCTTAAAACTGAAATAAGTCGCTCGAAAGGTACCGTTCCCCTGTATCGCAGGCAATACAAAGAACAACATCGTCCGGAGTTAATCGTTTGGCAACCTCTAATGCAGCGAAGCAAGCCCCTCCTGAGGATGGTCCGACCAGAATTCCTTCTTCAGTTGCTAATCGTCGCGTAATATCATAGGCATCTTCATCATTGATTTGATGGATTTCATCATAGACACTCTGATTGAGAATAGCTGGAATAAATCCTGGACTGGTCCCAACAAGCTTGTGCTTACCAGGTTTCCCGCCTGACAAAACAGGAGAGCCTTTTGGTTCAACCACATGGACGGTTAAATTTTCATAATGTGCTTTTAATGTTTCACCTGTACCGGTAATCGTTCCCCCCGTACCAGCGGTGGCAACAAAAGCTGTAAGCGGCTTACCTATTTCTTTCATCGCTTCGATGATTTCAACAGCGGTAGTTAATCGGTGTGCATCTGAGTTCGCATGATTTTCAAATTGCATGGGGACGAAACTGTTTGGAATCTCATTAGATAATTCAAGTGCCTTTTTTATGGCTCCTGGCATTTTTTCATCCCCTGGGGTGAGGACAACCTCCGCACCGTATGCCCTTAAAATACTGATTCGTTCTTGTGTCATTGTATCCGGCATGACGATAATTGATTGGTATCCCCGAGCCGCCGCATTCATGGCAAGGCCAATCCCTGTATTTCCACTTGTCGGCTCAATTATAGTTGAACCAGGTATTAATTTTCCTGCCTTTTCTGCCTCAATGATCATATTAAAAGCTGCCCGGTCTTTCACGCTTTTACTTGGATTAAAGTACTCCAATTTTAAATAGACTGTTGCCCCATCTTTAGGTGCTAAGCGATTTAGTTTAACGAGTGGTGTATCTCCGATTAATTCTGCTATATTGTTTACTACTTTCATGGAGACCTTCCTTTCCATTCTAAAGTAAATACGGATTACTTAGATTCCTTTCTAATAATAAATAAATTTTGACACATTGTAAAAAAATCGGATAATTGTCTGTTTGCTAATAGATACATTTAGGGCAAAATAGACTAGTATTATCTACAGAAAGGAATATAACAATGGACCATCAATCCCATTTTTTCTTTGCGATAAGAATTCCAGAACAAACGAAGTTAGTCATGAGAGAGCATATGGAAAAAATAAAAGAAAGGACCCCATTTAGCCGCTGGGTCCATTATCAGGATTTACATATTACTTTAGCATTTCTTGGCAGTTCCTCACCTGATAAACTTATAGAAGCGGATAAAAACGTTAAAGCTGTCCTTATCGATGAGACGGCATTCACATTGAAAATTAACAAACTTGGATTTTTCGGTAGTGGTAATTCCCCTCGTGTTTTTTGGGCAGATACTGAGGAAAACAATCATTTACAAACTATCAGAAAAAAGGTGTTTTCGGCTTGCGCGAAGGCGGGGTTTCAACTGGAAACCAGACCCTTTCGTCCCCATATAACACTCGCTAGAAAGTGGATAGGGCAACAATCTTTTCAAACCGAACTTCTGGATCTTTGGGAAGAATTCCAGCCTGCTCCCCTCTCATTTATAGCCGGGGAAGTTGTGCTTTACCAAACACACCTTAACAAAACTCCGAAGTATGAAGCGATAAAAATATATCCTTTAACAAGCACAGAAACATAAAATGATATAAAGGTTGGTATGATGAAACAAATTTACTTTATTATTAATCCTAAAGCTGGCAACGGTCATTGCTTTAAGATATGGGAAAGAGTGGAAGATCAATTAAAAGGGTCCCAGGTTTCGTACTTAGCATTCGTTACCAAATACCCCGGTCATGCTAAGAACCTTGCAATCCAAATTGCGAAAAAGAATCTTGAGCAAAAGATTATTATTGCTGTTGGTGGCGATGGAACGATGCATGAGGTGATGAATGGGGTAATAAACGATAATAATATTACACTTGGATTTATCGCCGGCGGGTCTGGAAATGATTTTTCAAGAGGGTTTCAAATTCCTGTCAACCCCGTCGAAGCATTAGCAGTAATTCTCCGTCTGGCCAAACAAAAAGGTTTGCCAATCGATGTTGGAAAAATTACAATGGCTGATTCCAATGAGCACTTTTTTATTAACAACATGGGTGCTGGATTTGATGCGATTATTTCTTATGAAGTTAATCAATCGCGGATGAAGGCCTTATTAAATAAACTTTCAATGGGCAGGATGGTTTATGTTTATTTTTTATTAAAAAAATTATTTACTTATAAAACCTCAACAATTGATTTATCAATTGACGGGAAAAAGCATATATTTGAACAAACATGGTTTGTAACGGTTTCCAATCAACCTTATTATGGCGGTGGTATGAAGATTGCCCCTGTGGCTCTGCCGGATGATGGTCTTTTTGACATTACCGTGGTCCACCAATTATCAAGATGGAAACTGTTACTTGTTTTTATTAGTGTGTTTTGGGGGAAGCATATTCATTTTAAAGAAGTGAAGACCTATACGGGCAGGGATGTTACCATCCATTCTTCGGCAAAGCTTTTTGTTCATGCAGATGGGGAGCATGTCGGATTTACACCACTCATTATAGATCTTCAAGCAAGCGCTATGAAGGTGTTAACGAGAAGAAAACCTACGGAAGAAGTGGAGATGAAAGAGAGGGACTCGAATGATTGCTACTGACCGAAATTTCTTTGCCTATCTAGATGAGATGAAGATCATTACGATTCTTCTTCCTCTTTCCTATCATCACGGATTGTCATCCTCCTTTTCGATAACTAGTGATTTTCAAGAACATCCATTGAAAATCATCGAGACGAGACAAATAGATAATAAAATGAAATATATTTGCGAGTTATCAAAGGAGTATTCCTTTGAAAAACAATATGTGATTATAGATGAGCATGGTGGGAAAACGGACCTTCAAATTGGTGCTGTAATTCGAACCAAGGCCTTTGACGAGAAATTCTATTATGACGGTAATGATTTAGGAGTTACTTTTCAAGAGGGTTTAACCCGGTTTAAGCTTTGGGCACCTACTGCCACTCAGGTTAAATTAAAGTTACGTCCATCTAACAGTAGTTTTTCAGAAATTGTAAAAATGAAACGAGAAGATCACGGTATATGGTCCGTGGCTGTAAACCGTGATTTAGAGCTCTATCAATATAGCTTTCTTATCTTAGTGAATCAAGAATGGTGCGAGGCGGTGGATCCTTATGCAAAAGCTGTGACTGTAAATGGAGAACTTGGAGTTATTGTGAGACTCGAAAAAACACAAAGACCGCGTCCCAACTTACCTTCTATTGAAAATTCCGTGGATGCAATCATCTATGAAACCCATATTAGAGATTTAACGATTCATCCAAACAGCGGTGTAAAGAATAAGGGCTTGTATCTCGGTGCTGGCGAGCAAAATACAAAAGGGATCGATGGAGAACCCACTGGGTTAGCTTATATAAAAGACTTAGGTGTTACCCATATCGAATTCTTGCCCTTCCATGATTTTGCTGGTGTTGACGAATTACAAAGAAATAACGAATATAATTGGGGATACAATCCTCTCCATTTTAATGCTCCTGAAGGCAGTTATTCAACGAATCCCACTAATCCATATTCAAGAATTACAGAGTTAAAGCAGTTAATAGATCAAGTTCATAGTCTTGGTCTTCGCGTGATCATGGACGTGGTATATAATCATGTCTATGTTCGTGAGACTTCATCTTTTGAAAAGGTGGTTCCTGGTTATTATTTTCGGCATAACGAGATTGGACTTCCTTCCAATGGTACTGGTGTCGGAAATGATATTGCATCAGAACGCAAAATGGTCAGAAAATTTATCGTGGATTCGATTCGATATTGGCTGGAAGAATATCATATCGATGGATTTCGCTTTGATTTAATGGGAATCTTGGATGTTGAGACCATGAACAAGGTTAGAAATATCTGTGACAGTTTGTCAAACGGAACAATCATCATTGGTGAAGGCTGGAGCCTTAATACACCTCTACCGGTCGATCAGAAAGCAACGATAGGTAATCAGGCGAAAATGCCTAAAATTGCTCAATTCAATGATAAATTTCGTGATTTTATAAAAGGGAGTACCTTTAATCTCTTTGATAAAGGCTTTGCCTTAGGAAATGAGCATTACTTTGAGGCAGCAAATGAGGTTATCACTGGCAGTATCGGTTTTACGAAACAGGGGTCTGGGACCTTTAATGAACCTTCTCAGTCAGTGAATTATGTTGAATGTCATGATAATCATACGATGTGGGATAAACTTCTAGCATGTCTCTCTGAGGCAGATGATTCTTTACGAATGAAATATCATCGTCTGGCCACAGGGATTGTTTTGTTGTCACAGGGAATCCCTTTTCTTCACAGTGGTCAAGAGTTTTTTCGAACAAAAAAGAGCGATGGAAATAGTTACCGTTCATCTGATGAAATCAATCAGCTGGACTGGGAAAGAAAGATTATTTTTAAAGATAACGTAAATTATATTAAAGGTCTTATCCAAGTACGTAAGGAATTTTCTTGTTTCAGAATAAGAACTTCTGCTGAGATCCGTGCCAATATCCGCCAATTGCCGTTAGCTTCACCATTGTTGGGGTATTGGTTGAAAAGTAATAAGAATGAAATCATTTTACTAATCAATACCACCAGTAAAAAGCAGGTAATTACGGTACCAGACGGGAACTGGGCGGTCTTAGTTGACCATGAAAATGCGGGGATTTCTGCGAAGCGGATTTTGCAGGGGAAAGAAATGAGTATCGAACCTGTCTCTATTAATGTTTTGGTAAGGCTCTTTTCGTAAACTTTGTTGCTTTTGGAGTTTTATAAGGGTCATAACTTAAGTTTCTAGGCAATTTTCGCAAAAGATCTTACGAAAAGATGCCACGAAGCATGTAGTTATACAGGTTGATGAACTTATACGTAAAACAACAATCTATGCGAAAATAGCTTTTGTTAAAAAAATAGTTTCAGCAGATGTACTTGACGAAAAAAGGTAATCCGAGATAAAATTCAATAAGATGGCTATTGTGTGCAATGGTTTCAATAGCTTTTTTTTTATTTCAAAAAAATAAAAGCTGTTGATGAAACTGTGGTAATATAAGACCTTCCGGCAGCGCAGGTTATACCTCTTTTTTAGGGGAATAAGCCCATTAGAACGGCATAAATTGAAGGTGAGCAATTTTGGATCATATACTAGGACAAGAGTGGGAAATTACCCCTGCTGGAGGCAAAACAGGTGAAGCCTTTTATGCAAAATATAAAGACCAAAGGCTTTTTTTGAAACGGAATTCGTCTCCGTTCCTTGCTGTACTATCAGCTGAAGGCATTGTCCCGAAACTTGTTTGGACAAAAAGGTTGGAAAGTGGAGACGTGATCACTGCACAGCAGTGGCTTCCAGGCAGAGAACTAAAGCCGTCAGAAATGAATCAAGAACTCGTTGCAAGACTGCTAAAGAAGATTCATTGCTCAGAGCCAATGCTGGGAATGTTAAGCCGGATAGAGACTTCTCCCATACATCCTGAGCCTATTTTGCAATCGGTGGTTAACGAGTTAGATGAGCAGGTCCTTTCGTTGCCTGAATTGCAAAAGGCTATGAGCTTTTTAAAAAAGGAAGCGTTAAATGTTTATTGCGACGAAAAAGTAGTTTGTCATGGTGATGTTAACCATAACAACTGGCTGCTTGCAGAAGACAACCAGTTGTACTTGATAGATTGGGACGGGGCAATGATTGCCGACCCCGCCATTGACCTAGGATTGCTCCTTTATTGGTATATTCCAAAAGAGAATTGGCAGGATTGGTTAAGCATGTACGGCAAAGAGCTGACCAATGACCTAAAGTTGCGAATGAAATGGTATGTAACCATACAAACGCTGTCTTCAATTCAATGGTATAAAAATAAAAATCGCTTGGAAGAAATGAACAAATGGATAAAGTTCCTAGATGAAATTCTGTAATTAGGAAAATTGATCAATATCATTTACCCAGCTTGATAAGTTTGCTTGGTTAGATAGAATGTGTTGATCTAAATTATCTGTACCAACTCCATGTTGGCTGTATTGATATACTTCCTGTAAGACATTCTTAACATTTTGATCAACCTGTGTATTTACCATTAGGGATTTTACTAAGCGCTCCAATTGTTCACATTCGGCAACGGAACCGCAGCAATCTGTTTGATGATTGTTTAATATATCTTTTAATAAAGTTACTTGGTCATCATGACTTAATGGCATGAATGTACACCCTCTCAAGTGTTATTTAAAAACAAGAATTCACACTGTTAGGTTGTGAATTCTTTTTTTGTTTATGCATTATCTTATTTCCATAAAGTTAAACCTGTAAGGAAAAATGGTGCATGATATGTAATGAACAATATTATTTTTAGGAGTGTAATAAATGAGAGTTAGACATAAACCTTGGGCAAAGGAAAAAATAGAGCAATATCCTCAATATATCGTCGCCAATCCTGAACAATATAAAGGTAAATGGCATGAGGTATTTGAAAAGGATCAACCACTTCATATTGAAGTGGGTACGGGCAAAGGACAATTTATTACTGAAATGGCTAGAGCAAATCCGTCGATAAATTATATTGGCATAGAATTATACGACAGTGTCATCATTACAGCTTTGGAACGTTTAATTGATGCCGATTTACCGAATCTGAGGCTTCTTAATGTAAATGCAGTTGATTTACCAAAATACTTTGCGAAAAATGATGTGGACCAAGTCTATCTAAACTTTTCTGATCCATGGCCAAAATATCGTCATGAAAAAAGACGGTTAACGTACAAAGATTTTTTAAAAATTTATGAAGAAATTTTGGTTGATGGTGGGGAAATTCATTTTAAAACCGACAATCAAGGGCTATTTGAATATTCTTTAATGAGCTTTTCCTCCTACGGTTTATTATTAAAGTATGTAAGCCTAGATTTTCATAATAGCGGTTATGAAGGAAACATCATGACGGAGTATGAAGAGAAGTTCTCAGAACAAGGAAATCGGATTTATCGTTGTGAAGTGAAATATCAAAACTAATTTTTCAGGGCAGTTCATTATTGAGCTGTTCTTTTTTATTTCTTCAAATAGTCAGAAAATGTTAATATGTAGAAAAGGTACAAGGTGCAAAAGGGGGAAGAATCGTTGGAAACAGTAAAAATTGGCGGTGTGACATTAACGTGGTTATCTGGTGGAGTAACAAATTTAGATGGCGGTGCTATGTTTGGGGTTGTTCCGAAAGGTTTATGGTCGAAAAAATACCCTCATAATGATAAAAACCAGATTGAGCTGCCTACAGATCCGATATTCATTCAAATGGATGGGAAAAATTTCTTAGTTGAAACTGGTATTGGCAAAGGAAAATTATCGGACAAGCAATTAAGAAATTATGGGGTTACGAGAGAATCAGAGCTGGATGAATCATTAGGAAAGCTAGGGTTAAAAGCAGAGGAGATCGATTATATCTTGATGACTCATTTGCATTTTGACCATGCAGGCGGCCTGACAAAGCTTGTGAATGGACGATACGTTTCTGCCTTTCCAAATGCTAAAATAATTACCTCACAAGTAGAATGGGACGAAATGCGTAGCCCCAATATTCGCTCGAAAAATACATATTGGAAAGAAAACTGGGAAGCGATTGAGACGCAAGTAATGCCTTTTGAAGAAAAATGGAACCTTGGGGCGTTAACCATGGTTCATACTGGCGGTCATAGTGATGGGCATTCTATCCTGATTGTAGAGGATGCAGGAGAAACGTTAATTCATATGGCCGACCTGATGGCAACGCATGCACATCAACCCGTATTATGGGTGATGGCCTATGATGATTATCCAATGACCTCGATTGCAGCAAAGGAAAAATGGTTGCCATACGGATTAAATAAAAACGCTTGGTTCAGCTTTTATCATGATGCTTATTACCGGGCTGTGAAATGGGATGTAGAAGGAAAACAAATAATTGAAAGTATTAAAAGAGCAAAATAAGCTGATAATAGCCGTAACCATTGAGGTACGGCTATTTATACTATGAAACTAGTTCGCTGGACAACGCCCGAACGTCCAAAAGGGTACCAGTTTGAGCATCGGCGATGAATTCAAATTGTTCGGTGGTCCCATTATTGTTTTTAGAAATGCCGCCTTTATAGACACGGTAATTGATTTGCTGTTTTTCATATGGCTCTGCTTCCATATGTATCCATGATCCATTGATTGGACCGTTCTTAGAAAATTGTTTTTTTACTTGTTCTAATACTTTTTCAGGTGAAATATTAGTTTTACAGGTAATGATTTCTTTTGCAGCATATCCTCCAATAATACCGACCGCTACACCGAGGAGAAACGACTTCCAATTCATAACAGGACCTCCAAAAGATAAATTTGGAAAAGATAGGATTCTCTTCTCAGTATATCGTATTTGCCGATAGGAACATAATATTACATATATTAAATTCAATTGATGGAAAGAGAAACTAAACTTCTGTAAAATTAACATATGTACATATATAACCCGAGAAACCAAAAGGAGCCTCAAAAAATGAACGATCAAACGTTAAAGCTTTTTCAAACCTTAACAGAACTTCCCGGTGCTCCCGGAAATGAACATTTAATAAGAAAATTTATGAGGGAACAACTATCTCAGTACACAGATGAATTGGTTCAAGATAATCTGGGCAGCATTTTTGGGGTGAGAAGAGGAGCTGAAAGTGGTCCGACTGTAATGGTAGCTGGTCATATGGATGAAGTAGGCTTCATGGTGACAGCTATTACGGAAAATGGTATGCTTCGTTTTCAGCCGCTTGGAGGATGGTGGAGTCAAGTAATTCTGGCCCAACGGGTTCAAGTAATGACAAATAATGGTCCAGTAATTGGTGTGGTTGGTTCGATTCCACCACATCTATTAGACGATGCCAAGCGAAATAAACCAATGGAAATTAAAAATATGTTGATTGATATTGGTGCGGATAACCGTGAGGACGCAAAACGGATAGGGATAAAGCCAGGTCAGGCCATCTTGCCAATTTGTCCATTTACGCCAATGGCCAATCCGAAAAAAATATTAGCGAAAGCTTGGGATAATCGCTACGGTTGTGGATTAGCCATTGAGTTACTCCAGGAATTAAAAGACGAAACATTGCCAAATACGCTTTATTCAGGGGCTACGGTTCAAGAAGAAGTAGGTTTACGTGGTGCCCAAACAGCCGCAAATATGATTAACCCTGATATCTTTTTTGCGCTTGATGCAAGCCCAGCCAACGATATGACGGGGGATAAGAATGAATTTGGTCAATTGGGGAAAGGGGCATTGCTTCGTATCCTTGACCGGACCATGGTCACCCATCGCGGGATGAGAGAGTTTATCTTGGATACTGCGGAAACAAATAAAATTCCATACCAATATTTTGTTTCACAGGGCGGAACAGATGCTGGTCGGGTTCATCAATCTAATGAAGGCATTCCAAGTGCAGTAATCGGTATTTGTTCGCGTTATATTCATACCCATGCCTCTATTGTTCATGTGGATGATTATGCGGCAGCAAAAGAACTAATTGTTAAACTAGTAAAAGCTTGTGACAAAACAACGGTTGATACGATTAAGGCTAACAGTTGATATTTTTTTGGGGGGCATTTTATTGCTCCCTTTACTAGGGGTACTTATCATGAAAATAATCATTGGGTCAAAGAATCCTGCTAAAATTAATGCAGTGAAAAATTGTTTTCCTAATCATAATGAGTTTGTTGACTTAGATATACCATCTGGTGTTAATGAGCAGCCGTTTTCTGATGAAGAAACAATTAAAGGTGCAATAAATCGAGCAGTGGGTGCATTAAAACAGGGAAATGGCGACATTGGGATTGGTCTTGAAGGCGGTGTTCAGGAAACGAGTTTTGGATTGCTCATCTGTAACTGGGGAGCTCTTGCCGTAAATGAGAGAGAACCGTATATTGCAGGTGGAGCTAGACTCCTTCTCCCGGAAGAAGTGGCAGCAAGGCTAAGAGATGGAGAGGAATTGGGACCAGTAATGAATGATTATGCGAAAATGCAAAATGTCAGCAAGCATGAAGGCGCGGTCGGAATTTTTACCAATGGATCCATAAATCGGGTGGATATGTTCACACATCTTATGAAGCTCTTAGTTGGGCAATATACTTATTATTCCAGCCGGTAAAAAGCTTTAGTAAGGGCTTCTTAACTCAAAACGTTCAATGCAAAAGATTGGACTATACCGCTGTATGACTGCTATTCTTTAAGAAGAAAGCATAGAATAACGCAAAGAAATAAACGGAGGCGTTGATTTTGAAGAATTTAGAATCAGTAGACCAATTTGAACAGCTGCGCGATCATGGGAAAACAATCTTCATGTTTTCAGCAGGCTGGTGTCCAGATTGTCGAATAATTGAGCCGATTTTACCAGAAATAGAATCTAAATTTAATGAATATACATTTATTCATATTGATCGAGATCAGTTTATTGATATCTGCCAGCAATTAGATGTCTTTGGAATCCCAAGTTTTATCGCATTTGAAAATGGGACCGAATTGGGCAGATTTGTAAGTAAAGACCGAAAAACGCAAGAAGAAATAGAAGACTTTATTTCTGGTTTAAAATAAATTTTGAACCCAGATGATTGGAGCGGAAGGTGCGAAGACTCCTGCGGGAGTACGGGGCCGGGGAGACCCCGCAGGCGCTTAAGCGCTGAGGAGGCTCCCCCCGGCACGCCCGCGGAAAGCAAAGCACCTGGAGCGGAAATCAACAGATAAGTTTAACAGAGCTAAAATAATAAGTAAGAAACTCTCCATCACTTTGAGATGGAGGGTTTTTCATGTAAAATGGACTCGGCAGCTCCTAAAATGGAGGGATTCAAAATGAAAATGGATAGTAGAAAAATGAAAACTGAATTAGAAAAGCGTTTGGCTGGAGAAGACCGGGTAATTTCTTATGATCGAGAGAAAGATCAACTGCGATTTGAAAGTAAAGTCTCAGGCAAAGGAATAACTGTTGCCCTACCTGGGGTTATTGCCAAATGGCATGTCAAAAAGGAAAAAGCCATCGATGAAGTGGTTTATTATATCGAAGAAGGACTACGTGCTATGGAGGACGCTGTTCAATTAACCGATCATGAAAAAAAAATCTTCCCTGTTATTCGCTCCTCGTCCTTCCCTACGGAAGCAGAAGAGGGAGTTCCGTTTTTAATTGACGAGCACACTGCGGAAACAAAAATTTATTACGCGTTTGATCAAGGAAATACCTACCGGTTAATTGACTCACGTATCATGGCAAAAGAGGGCTGGGAAGCGACGAGGATTAAGGAAATTGCATTATTTAACGTAAGATCACTTTCCACTTCCCTAAAAGAAGATCAGGTCGCCGGCAATAGCTTTTACTTTCTTAACACCAATGATGGATATGATGCAAGTCGGATCTTAAATAAGGTGTTCTTAACTGAAATCGAGAAGCAGATAACGGGAACGATGGTTCTTGCTGTTCCACATCAAGACGTGCTAATTATTGCTGATATTCGTAATGATCGTGGCTATGATGTAATGGCGCAAATGGCAATGAGCTTTTTTGCAAATGGCCATGTGCCAATTACAGCTTTATCATTTTTATATGAAAATGGTGAATTAGAACCTATTTTTATTTTAGGAAAAAATAAATAATCACAATAGAAAAAGGATCACAATAATCCAGTGATCTTTTTTCATTCTAGCAATTTTCCGATTACATGTATTTGGACTCATTTAAAAGAATTATGTCGAAAAAAGATAAAAAACTGATAAAATAGAGTGATAGATTTAAAGTAGTTAGTAGAAAGAGTGATTGTTTTGAGCTGGTTCCAAAATCTATTTCAAAAATTAAGAAGAGACGAAGAGGATGATGAGGAATTTGAAGGTTCCATTTTACATAAACATGAAGGTCTGCCGTTTCTAAACAAAAAGGAAAGCATGAAGGATCTAGAGACAAAGGTTTCCTATCAATACCCAAAAGGCAGAAATCATCCTATTCATCCACCAAAACTTAAGGAAACTCCAAAGGCAAAGGAAGAAACATTACGCCAAAAAAGAATAAATAGGCAACCAGAACCCGACAAACGAACAATAAGGGAAAAACCTGAAGTTCAAACGGTTAAACAGGAAGTGCCTAAAATTAAAAAAGAGTCATCGATTAAAAAGAGCGGTCCATTCCAACCGACAGAAATTCCTTCACCCGTTTTTGGATTTAATCGGCCAAGAAATACGAATACAATTGTGGAGCATGAATTAAGCCATTTTTTAGAAGTGGATGATAAAAATCAAATTGACAGTATGGTTGAGCCAGAAAAGCCGACTGAAATTGAGCTAACGGGCCGATCTGAGCTGGCTATAGAAGTTCTCAAAGTGGAATCAACAAGTGGAGAAAATGATCAGGAAGAATTAGTGGAATCCATCGAAGAAATCAACTCTTCAGAACAGCAAGAAACCGAACTTGCATTACTAACTCCAATTCAGACAGAGAACCTACTAGATTTGATCGAACATGAAGAAGTACAAGAAGATACAATAGATGAAATTCAGTCAGAAGCTGAAAATGAAGAGGTAAATAAATTAATAGCAGCTGCGGATGATTCATTAGCTGAAGAAGAGGCTATAACAGAAGAAGAGACTCAACCAGAACCGAATGTACCTGAGCGTTCCCATTTGCCATTTAATGTGATGATGTTAAAACAAGATAAACAAAAATGGGAAGAACGAAAGCGAAAAAGGGCATTGGAATCTCAGGTTGTGCCGCATACGGGAAATATGCAGCCAGAAAAGGCGAACCAAGTGATCGACCTCTTCCCGGGAAAGGAAGAGAACATTCAGGAACAAACAGATGAGGAACATTATGTACTCCCAACATCTAGTTTGCTTAACCCTCCTGTTACCGTAGTGAATGATACTAAATGGTTATTAGAACAAGAAGAGATTTTAAACGAAACATTAAAAAACTTTAATGTGGGGGCAAGTGTCGTCAATGTAACACAAGGTCCTTCCGTTACTAGGTTTGAGGTTCAGCCGGAGCCAGGTGTCAAGGTAAACAAAATAACCAATTTAAGTGATGATATTAAATTAAGCCTTGCCGCAAGAGATATTCGGATGGAAGCTCCAATACCAGGAAAACATACGATTGGGATTGAAGTTCCTAACCAAAAGTCGCGCCCTGTATTCATTAACGAAATTATCCAAAGCAGCACCTTCAAAGAATCTACCTCTCCATTAACAGCGGTGCTTGGCCTTGATATAGCCGGAAAACCGATTGTAACAGACTTGAAGAAGATGCCACACGGTTTGATTGCTGGGGCAACGGGGTCAGGGAAGAGTGTTTGCATTAACACCATTTTAGTTAGCTTGCTATTTAAAGCCAGACCGGAAGATTTAAAGCTTTTATTGATTGATCCAAAAATGGTCGAACTTGCACCATACAACCGTATTCCACATCTTGTCAGTCCTGTTATTACGGATGTTAAGGCGGCAACTGCTGCATTAAAATGGGCGGTCGACGAAATGGAAAGACGATACGAGTTATTTGCTCACACGGGTGTTCGTGACATTAACCGTTTTAATGAGTTGGCAATAAAACATAAACAGTATGCAGATAAACTTCCTTTTATTGTTATTATTATTGATGAGTTAGCCGATTTAATGATGATGTCCCCAGCAGATGTGGAAGAAGCTATTTGTAGAATTGCTCAAAAAGCAAGAGCTTGTGGGATTCATTTAATTGTTGCCACACAAAGGCCATCGGTTGACGTGATAACCGGATTAATTAAAGCAAATATTCCAACTCGAATTGCCTTTTCGGTTTCTTCTCAAGTTGATTCTCGCACAATCATTGATATTAGCGGGGCAGAAAAGTTACTTGGCCGCGGCGATATGTTATTTTTAGAAAATGGTTCCTCTAAACCCGTCCGTTTGCAAGGAACGTTTGTCTCGGATGAAGAGATTGATCTCGTTGTAGGTCACGTAAGGGAACAGCGCGAACCGGATTATTTATTTGAGCAAGAAGAATTATTAAAAAAAGCTCAAGTAACGGAAAATGAAGATGAACTGTTTTATGATGCCTGCGAATTTATTATTGACCAAGGCGGTGCATCCACTTCTAGTCTGCAAAGGCGCTTTAAAATTGGCTATAACCGGGCGGCGAGATTGATGGATTTGCTTGAGACCAATGGATATATTACTAGTGCAAATGGAAGTAAAGCCCGTGAAGTATTAATTACTGAAGCAGATTTAGAATCCATTCAAGAGGCTAGTGCAAATAATTAATCTATAGTATTCTTTAATGACATGGACAAATAATATATATTGTTCTTATTAAGCAGAATTGAAAGAATTTGTTTGTACATAGTTTTTCAGGCAGAATAATGATATAATTATTTAATATGTTTTGGAGAGATTATTGAAGTTTTTAGTGTACAATAGCACTCCGTTTTTTCTTGTTAGCAAATACAGACAGATGTCATATACTGTTTTACAGATAGACGTTGTTGGAGGTTCTTCTATGACTATTTACCATTTTGTCGGTATAAAGGGGTCTGGAATGAGTGCACTCGCACAAATTCTACATGATATGAAATTTCAGGTGCAAGGCTCCGATGTCGAAAAGCGCTTTTTTACACAACTGGCCCTTGAGCAATCAGGGATTACGATTCTTCCTTTCCAAAAGGAGAATATCAAGCCAGGAATGACGATTATTGCAGGGAATGCTTTTCCAGATACACATGAAGAAATTCAAGAGGCGATGAAATTAGGGCTTCCTATCGTGCGTTACCATCGCTTTTTGGGTGACTTTATGCAGAACTTTACTAGTGTCGCGGTTACTGGTGCGCATGGGAAGACGTCCACAACTGGTTTACTGGCCCATGTGATGGAAGGGGCTAAGCCGACCTCCTTTTTAATTGGTGATGGGACAGGTAAAGGGAAAGAAGGCTCCGAATATTTTGTATTTGAAGCCTGTGAATACAGACGGCATTTCTTGTCATACTTCCCTGACTATGCGATTATGACTAATATTGATTTTGATCATCCCGATTATTTTGCAAATATTGATGATGTCTTTTCGGCATTTCAAGAGATGGCCATTCAAGTGAAAAAAGGAATTTTCGCTTATGGCGATGATGAACAGCTTCAAAAAATCCAGGCAAAGGTTCCCGTCTTGTTCTATGGTTTTGGCGAGGAAAATGACTATCAAGCCAAAAACCTTGTGAAAACAACCAATGGGACGACTTTTGATGTATTTATCCGTAATACATTCTATGATACATTCAGCATTCCAACCTTCGGCGATCACAGTGTATTAAACGCACTTGCCGTTATTGGTTTGTGTCATTATGAAGAAATTAATGTGGACGTAGTCAAGAACCAATTAACTACCTTCCAAGGAGTAAAGAGGAGATTTTCGGAAAAGAGAATCGGGTCGCAAATACTAATCGATGATTATGCCCATCATCCAACCGAAATCAAAGCTACCATTGATGCTGCTAAGCAAAAATATCCTGATCGAAACATTGTGACGGTATTCCAACCACATACCTTTTCACGAACTCAAGCGTTTCTTGAAGACTTTGCCAAGAGTTTACGAGAGGCAGATAAAGCCTATTTATGTGAGATTTTCGGGTCCGCTCGTGAGAATCATGGAAAATTAACAATCAAGGACCTACAGGCACGAATCGAGGGGTCTGAAGTCATTTCTGAAGAAAATACTTCGGTATTAAATGACTATGATAACAGTGTAATTATTTTTATGGGTGCTGGAGACATTCAAAAGTTCCAGGAATCATATGAAAAACAATTAATTAAATAACAAACAAGGATGCCAGCAATAGTTGGCATCCTTGTTTGTTAATAGATAGGATAGGATTTTGAACTTAGATTACTGTCTAGCTCCAGCGCCCAACGGCTAGTGTACTTCGCCCTTTTCCCTACGATAAGTCAACATCGAATCGCTACGCTCTCCGTGTTTCCTTTATCTCAGTCAAAGGGCTCCAGTCCATACGCCGCTGACCGGGCGCTTCCGCTTTTCTTACTTTAAGTTTTCTGGGTTTAAAACTTCTAATTCAGGAAGAACAAACAGACCATCTTTGCGGATTAATACATCGTCAAAATAGATTTCTCCGCCGCCATACTCAGGTCTTTGAATATTAACCATATCCCAGTGGATATTGGAATGGTTGCCATTAAAGGCATCGTCATAACATTGCCCAGGTGTAAAATGGAAACTGCCGGCAATTTTTTCATCAAACAAGATATCTTGCATTGGATTGAGGATAAATGGATTAACCCCAATCGCAAATTCTCCAATATAGCGCGCTCCTTCATCTGTATCAAAAATTTTATTGATACGACTAGAATCATTGGACTCCGCCTCAACAATCTTCCCATCTCGGAAAGTCAACTTCACATTTTCAAATGTAAACCCTTGATATGGTGAAGGTGTGTTATAAGTAACTACCCCATTGACCGAATCACGAACAGGAGCCGTATAAACTTCACCGTCAGGAATATTTAATCGGCCGGCACATTTAATAGCTGGAATATCCTTAATGGAAAAGCTAAGGTCTGTTCCTGGACCTGTGATTCGAACTTTGTCTGTTCGGTCCATTAGGTCTTTCAGACTGTCCATTGCTTTATCCATTTTTCCATAATCGAGATTACAAACATCAAAATAGAAGTTTTCGAAGGCTTCCGTACTCATTTTTGCTAATTGTGCCATGGAAGAAGTCGGGTACCTGAGGACAACCCATTTTGTCTTTGGAACACGAATGTCACGATGAACTTTTTTTCCGATGGTATTTCCATGAACCTTCATTTTATCATCTGGAACATCTGACTGTTCACTGATGTTATCACCGGAACGAAGGCCTATGTATGCATCCATTTTACTCATCACATTTGCTTCGAATTCTGCCATCATGTTAAATTGCTCTTCTTGTGCACCAAATAAGAGCGAACGATCCACCTGATGGTCCTTTAACAGTACAAATGGGTATCCGCCAGCTAAATAGGCTTCCTTCACGAGAGCGGTCACAAGTTCTCGCTGGAGCCCAAAGTTTTCAATTAACACCTTTTCTCCCTTTTGAAGCTGGACCGAATAATTAATTAAGTTTTTTGCTAGTTTCTCAATACGAGGATCTTTCATTTTTTACGCCTCCAAAAAAATTATCTAAGTACACTTTTATTGTAACCGAATCAGGCCATAAAGTTGAAAAATAAAACTTTTGTCCCATACCTAGTTGAAATTTTTTAGAAGATGGAGCAGGAAAAGAGGACAAAAATATGGAAGTAGTATAAGATAATTAGCGAGGTTTATATCTATACTCGATGGGAAATACATATTGATAGGATTAAGGCGGAGGTGCACGATGCAAATTATTTTATACTTAAGCGTAGCCTTGATAGCAATCGCGTTTTTTGTGCTTGTCATATTTTTATCGACAACACTCAAATCATTTCAAGTTACACTTACTAGCGTTTCGAAAACTTTAGATGGATTAGAAAAGCAGTTGGAGGGTGTAACAGCCGAAACCACCATTCTTTTACAAAAAACAAACGCATTAGCTGATGACCTTAAACAGAAATCTGAAAGTTTAACTAGTGTCGTTGAATCGGTAAAAGACGTGGGCACAACAGTCACTAAATTCAATGGAACCCTACAAAACATTACGAAAAATGTTGATAAACAAGTAGAGGAAAGTAAAGAAAAAATATCGCAAATTGTTCAATGGAGTAATGTCATTCTAGAATTAAGGGATAAATGGCAGTTAAGAAAGCAACAAAAAACTAGTGTTAGCTTAAATGAAGGCAAGAAGGTTAGATCCCATTAGAAAATAAGGAGGTAATGAAGATGTCAAATAGGGAATTTGATTCAAGAGAGACGAATCAAACTCGAAATGAGGAGTCATCCAATAGCTTTCTGCTTGGTGCAATTATCGGAGGAGTGGTTGGTGCTGCTGTTGCACTCTTTTTGGCTCCTAAGTCGGGAAAGGATCTTCGGAATAAGTTTAGTAACCAAGCTGGTTCTATCATCAATAAGACATCGACAATAAGTGAAAATGTAATGAGCAAAAGCAATGAATTAGTCTCTAAAGGTTCCTCCTTGTCCCAAGGAATCGTCCTACAATCTTCAGGATTATTGAATAAGGTAAAGGGAAAAATAACAAGTCATGACGTTGTGGAGGATAAAGGTGAATCAACTTATATTCCCATTCATGCTCCGAAAGAAAAGATTAAATCAAAGAATTCCATCGAAATTGGAACCCTTGATAGCTCTGAAATAAGAAGAAAACTTGAAGAGGCTGAAAAAGCTTTTGAAGAGGAAGAAAACAAGGTCAAACTTTAAAAAATCAACGAGTTAAATCAGTTTATTTGTTATAGAAACGGTGGAGTGATAAAATTACTTCACCGTTTATTTCATTTCTGGAGGTATGTACCGATGTTAGAGAAAATTGATTCAATTGAACAATTTGATGAAGTAGTAAAAAAGGAGAGTAAGTTTTTCCTTTTAAAGCATAGTTTAACATGTCCAATTAGCCATGCAGCTTATAAGGAATATGAAAAATTTGCAAATGAAAATCAGTCTGTCCCCACTTATTTCTTAGCCGTTCAGGATTCACGTCCATTGTCTAATGAAGTAGCAGAAAAATTCCAAATTAAACATGAATCGCCACAAACCATCCTGTTTTCAAACGGTGAGGTATTATGGAATGCCTCTCACTGGAAAATAACAAGTCGTTCTTTAACTGGTGCTTATGGTGAAAATCAATAATTTTCTTCGAGCCTAAGAGTTTTACATTTATTGGACAAGCTGATATTGTTTTAATATCTAACAAAACACTTTAGCGCATAAAAGCGTTTAATCATTAAAGAAAAAAATGATGACAAACAATAACATTTCCGCTATAATAACCCTAATTATTAAAATATTTGAAATCTTAGGGTTGGACACGTTAACCTTTTGACAAACACAAATGCACTCAGAATTTTCTTAAAGGAAATCTGTTTAGCAAAAGAAAGGACGGGGACGAAGGATGGGCAAAAAAAATGAATTGGAACAATTGAGGACGCGAGTTGATGAGCTAAATTTAGAATTGTTGAGGTTAATTAATGAACGGGCACAGCTCGTTCAAGATATTGGCCGGGTTAAAGAAAACCAAGGGGTATACCGTTACGACCCAGTGCGTGAAAGAAAGATGCTTGATGTTATTAAAGAGCATAATGATGGTCCTTTTGAAAATTCGACGATTGACCATATTTTTAAAGAGATTTTTAAAGCAGGCTTAGACCTGCAACAGGATGACCATAGTAAAGCATTACTCGTCTCTAGAAAAAAACAGCCTGAAGATACCATTGTTACCTTAAATGGTGAAAAGATTGGTGATGGCAAACCGCACTTTGTTTTTGGTCCATGTGCAGTCGAATCCTATGAACAAGTGGCAACCGTCGCGAAATCAATGCAAGAAAAAGGCTTAAAACTTCTTCGTGGTGGAGCCTATAAACCAAGAACCTCTCCATATGATTTCCAAGGATTGGGCGTTGAGGGATTAAAAATCCTGAAACGTGTGGCAAAGGAATTTGATATGGCAGTAATCAGTGAAATTGTTAATCCTGCCGATATTGAAATGGCGATTGATTATATCGATGTCATTCAAATTGGGGCACGTAATATGCAGAATTTTGAACTGTTAAAAGCAGCAGGATCTGTAAATAAACCGGTATTGTTAAAAAGAGGGATTGCTGCAACAATCGAAGAATTTATCAATGCTGCCGAGTACATTATGTCACAAGGAAATGGTCAAATTATTCTTTGTGAGCGTGGCATAAGAACTTACGAACGCGCTACAAGAAACACCCTTGATATATCTGCCGTACCGATTCTTAAGCAAGAAACACATTTACCAGTGTTTGTTGACGTAACGCATTCTACAGGTAGAAGAGATTTATTATTACCTTGTGCGAAAGCTGCCATTGCGATTGGGGCAGATGGTGTTATGGCAGAGGTTCATCCAGATCCAGCTGTGGCACTTTCAGATCAAAAGCAGCAAATGGATCTTAATCAGTTCGATAAATTTTATAACGAGCTGCTTGCGTCCAACTACGTTCGACTTTAATTACAAGTAAATGGAAATAAAAACCTTCTGCAACTAAATTGCAGGAGGTTTTTTGATAATATTTAGTAATTTAGCGAAAAATGTTGACAAATGCAATTGCGGCTTTTACCTTCTTATCGTATCATTATATAATACAAAAGATTGTTTAGGTTCTCACAAACAAAAACAAAAATAAAAACAAATGATTAAGTTTATACAACCTGTTGTAAAATAATGAAAACAATGTTCGTTTTAGGAGAGTGTGTGTTAAGTGAATATTACAATTTATGATGTCGCAAGAGAAGCAAATGTTTCAATGGCTACTGTTTCCCGTGTGGTAAACGGAAATCCAAATGTTAAGCCAGTGACCAGAAAAAAAGTGTTAGAAGTTATTGAAAGACTAGGCTACCGTCCGAATGCTGTGGCTAGAGGATTGGCTAGTAAAAAAACAACAACAGTCGGGGTAATTATTCCTGATATCTCAAATATCTTTTTTGCTGAATTAGCTCGTGGTATTGAAGATATTGCAACGATGTACAAGTACAACATCATCTTAAGCAATTCAGACCAAAACAAAGATAAAGAATTACATTTGCTCAATACAATGCTTGGCAAACAAGTGGACGGCTTAGTATTCATGGGAGGCAATATAACAGCAGATCATGTCGAGGAATTTGAAAAGTCACCTGTACCAATCGTGCTTGCGGGTTCCATTGAAGAGTCTAACACGATGCCTTCTGTCAATATTGACTATGAAGAAGCGGTATATGACTCCATCAAGGAATTTATTGAAAAAGGTCATAAGAATATTGCTTTTGTAGTTGGACCTCTTCATGAACCTAAGAATACAATTAAGAAACTGAGAGGGTATCAAAGGGCCTTACAAGAAGCTGGAATTGCTTATAATGAGGACCTTGTAGTTGAAGGCGATTATACCTACGACTCTGGAATTGAAGCAATAGAAAGGCTATTAGAGATTTCAGATAGACCTACGGCAATCTTAGTTGGCTCTGATGAAATGGCTCTTGGTGTTATGCATGGAGCAGAGGACAAAGGCTATAAGGTCCCTGAGGATTTTGAGGTAATCACATCTGACAATACAAGGCTTTCACTAATGGTGCGCCCTCAGCTAACCACGATTGTTCAGCCATTATATGATATTGGTGCGGTTGCCATGCGACTCTTAACGAAATTAATGAACAAAGAAAAGGTGTCAGAACAAATTGTGGTTCTCCCACACCGGATTGAACATCGTAAATCCACAAAATAAATGGTAAAAAGGGGATGGCCAAACTAATTCGGTCATCCCCTTTTTTTATATGGATTCACTTTTTTGTTGACTTCGAATCGGGTAGAGTGCTTTTTCAAGAGTTAATAAATTCTTTTCGGTGATTTCTGCTTTTCTCGGAATGGGGGTATATAAATTTTTTGGATCGTCCCATTCTTTAGGTAAAATAACTGGAGAGTCCTTTTGCCAGGAATCTACCCATTGATTCGGTAAACTTCCATAACAATTTGAGTTTTCTGTCATTTCAAGCCAAATAAGGGCCCATGCTCTTGGGACCACCCGCCAGATATCATACCCGCCGCCGCCAACAGCAATCCATTTCCCGTTACAATATTGATGGGCAATTTCATGGGCAAGTCTTGGGATTTCTCGATAGGTTCTCATAGTTGAAGAGAGATGTGTTAAAGGG
This sequence comes from Neobacillus sp. 204, assembly GCF_046562815.1. Taxonomy (NCBI): domain Bacteria; kingdom Bacillati; phylum Bacillota; class Bacilli; order Caryophanales; family Bacillaceae; genus Neobacillus; species Neobacillus sp. 204. The sequence continues at coordinate 203,431 of NZ_JBJORY010000009.1, read as the reverse complement.
TCCAAATAATGTGAATCTGCCCCGTTTTGGGTAAGAATTACATCAGGTTTAAAAAACTCAGCCACTTCTTTTAGTGCATGTGTATAGGCGTAAATCCACGACTCATCTTCGGTAAAAGCATCAACCGGGATGTTAAATGAATAACCATAGCCCAACCCTTGACCACGCTCATTTACGTTTCCTGTACCAGGAAATAAATATCTACCTGTCTCATGGATTGACAGTGTGCATACCTTTGGATCATCGTAGAAGGACCATTGAACCCCATCTCCATGATGTGCATCTGTATCCACGTATAAAACACGAGCATTATATTTTTCCTGTAGATATTTGATGGCGACCGAACTGTCATTATACACGCAAAATCCTGATGCTTTTCCCCTGAATCCATGATGTAATCCCCCGCCTAGATGGAGAGCGTGAAGGGCTTTTCCAGTCATAACTTGATCGACAGCTGTTAAAGTTCCACCAACAAGTAAGGCGCTTGCTTCATGCATGTTAGGGAATATAGGGGTATCTTCTGTACCGAGACCATAGTTTTCGGCTATTTCTGCTGGCAAATGACCATTCCCTGCCTTTTTTACAGCGTCTAGGTAACTACGATCGTGAATTAAGGCTAACTCTTCATCAGAGGCCATTCTTGGAGGGATGACATCTTCTTGGTTAAGTGCATTCATCTTGTCTAATAAGTCCACTGTTAATTTGAGCCGGAATTGATCAAAAGGATGTTGGTTGCCGAATTTATATTTCAGCAGTTCATCCGAAAAAATAAAGGAACATCTATCACTCATATTGAAATCCCCGGAAGATTTGGCCATAGGACATGAAAGCCTGCCTGTTTAAGATCTTGAATTAACACAGTAGGATTCATTGTCTGCAATCTGATCACAAGTATTTTATACTGTTCATCCAACTTATCTGGATAAACCAGAACACTCAAAATATTTGCCTTCCGATTTTTAATCACAGTGGTTATTTCACTAAGTTTACCGGCAAGATTAGGGACTTTAATCTCAATTTGTGAACCTGGTTGATGAGCACCGGTTAGTTCTACCAATGTCCGAAGTAAATCTGTTTCAGTAACGATACCAACTAATTCTCGGTTATTTATAATGGGAATACAACTGATTTTATGCTCATAAAAAAGGCCAGCTACTTCCTCGACAAAATCCAGTGGATGCCCGGTGATAACATTCCGCTCCATAATTGCGTCAATAGGCTTTTTCAAATCTTCTAGATGCTCATTTGTGTGGAAAATTGATGGAGTTGCCTCATGGATTTTAGAAACTGTGACAAGACCAACTAAATGTTTTTCTTGGTTGATAATAGGGATATGACGAATTTTTCTTGACTCCATTAATTGAATGGCATCCGCAATGGTATCTGTTGGTAGAAGTGTGGCAACATCTGTTTTCATGATTTGTTCTACTATCATTAGAAAATCCTCCTTACCTAAGCAAATATCATGTACAATAATGAGTTAATACATAAAACGGTTCATAAATCTGAGGCGATCAAATTTTTGGATAGTATCTCGATCGATTCTTTCCCCCATACGTGCCATAAGGCAGTTGGCAGGGTGTGAGCAAATTTCAGGGTCATCGGTTGCATACCATTCAAGACCGCCCGCATTCATCATTTTTTCCATGATCTTTCGGTACTCCCACACATTCAATTTAGTACCTTTTAAATCCCAGTGCCAATAATACTCTGTCGTGATAATGAGGTAATCTTCCATCGCATTATCCATCATTGCGACAATGAGAAGATTTTTACCAACTGAAGAGCCTCGATATTGCGGAATGACTTCGATTGCACCTAATTCGATTAAATTTTCAATTTTGCCTTCAGACCATCGTTCCAGCGGATCAGGATATAGAAAGGTTACATAACCAACGATGGTATTTTGATGTCTGGCAATGATAATCCTTCCTTCAGGAAGTTTCGCAATTCCAACTAAGGCCTGATGCTGCTGTGCAGGCTGGCGGAATGCAATAAGATCATTGTGGAATTCATAGCCAGATAGTTTATCTGCAATAATTGGTCCTTCGATAATAAGGGAACCATGAGGTGTTTTTAATTGTTTGGCATTGTATGTCTTTTTGTGTTCCATACGGTCACCTACCTTGGGAAAATCAATCTATACTCCATTCTATTATACATAAAATCTATCATTGAAAAGCAACTTCACAAAATTTTCAGTCTTATAAGTTAGGATTTTCTAGGCTTTTAGTAGGTAAAAATAAAATATGTATATAATTTACTTTTTAAAAAATTGTGAATAGTATATATTTGTACTATAATAATTAAAAATAAGATCAAAGGGGGAGAATTAAATGAAAGTGGAAGCGTTACCAGTTGTACAAGGGGAGCATAATCTAGTAAATTATCAAGAAATGTACAGGGACTTCGACTGGAAGGAAACTGAAAAGAATTTTACCTGGAGTGAAACAGGTCTTGTCAACATGGCTTATGAAGCTATTGACCGTCATGCAAAAACCTTCCGGAAAAATAAAGTAGCCTTATATTATCGCGATGGTTCCAGAAATGAGAAGTACACATTTAAGGAAATGAAGGAACTATCCAACAAAGCGGGCAATGTGCTAAAAACTTTCGGGGATGTCGATAAAGGTGATCGTGTCTTTATTTTTATGCCGCGCTCTCCTGAACTTTACTTTACGGTTTTGGGTGCTATTAAGCTTGGTGCGATTGTTGGCCCTTTATTTGAGGCCTTCATGGAAGGGGCTGTTAGGGATCGCTTGCAAGACAGTGAAGCAAAAGTTTTAGTCACGACACCTGAACTGTTGGATCGTGTTCCTGTTCAAGACCTGCCGGCATTAAAGCATATTTTCCTTATTGGTAAAAATGTAGATGAACAAGGACCATATATTGACTTCTTGAAGAAGTTTGAAACTGCTAGTAAGAATCTTCAAATTGAGTGGGTAGATAGAACCGACGGACTTATCCTGCATTACACATCAGGATCGACTGGAAAACCAAAGGGTGTCCTGCATGTACATAATGCAATGATTCAGCATTACCAAACAGCTAAATGGGTGCTCGATTTAAAAGAGGACGATGTTTACTGGTGTACTGCTGATCCAGGTTGGGTGACTGGTACCTCTTACGGTATCTTTGGCCCATGGTTAACAGGATCATCGAATGTGATTGTGGGCGGGCGCTTTAGTCCGGAATCTTGGTATCAAATGATTGAAGACTTCGGAGTTACTGTTTGGTACAGTGCACCAACGGCGTTCAGGATGTTAATGGGTGCTGGCGATGAGTTGGTTAAGAGATTTGACCTAAGCAGCCTCCGTCATGTCCTAAGCGTGGGGGAACCTTTAAATCCAGAGGTTGTTAAATGGGGGGCAAAGGTATTCAACAAGCGGATCCATGATAACTGGTGGATGACGGAAACCGGGGCTCAACTGATTAGCAATTATCCTTGTATGGAGATTAAGCCAGGATCGATGGGGAAACCAATTCCAGGTGTACAAGCAGCAATTGTTGATAATCAAGGAAATGAACTGCCGCCATATCGGATGGGGAACCTAGCCATTAAAAAAGGCTGGCCTTCCATGATGAATACGATTTGGAATAACCCTGAGAAGTATGAATCTTACTTTATGCCAGGTGACTGGTATGTATCTGGCGATTCAGCGTATATGGATGAAGACGGCTATTTCTGGTTCCAAGGACGTGTGGATGATGTCATTATGACCTCAGGAGAGCGTGTTGGACCGTTTGAAGTAGAAAGCAAGCTTGTCGAGCATCCTGCCGTTGCTGAAGCAGGTGTAATCGGAAAACCAGACCCAGTTCGCGGGGAAATCATTAAAGCCTTCATTGCGCTTAGATCCGGTTACGCGGCAACAGATGAACTAAAAGAAGAAATCCGTCAATTTGTGAAAAAAGGATTGGCCGCTCATGCAGCTCCACGCGAAATTGATTTCCGTGATAAACTGCCTAAAACAAGAAGCGGTAAGATTATGAGACGTGTATTAAAGGCATGGGAACTAAACCTGCCAACTGGTGACCTTTCTACGATGGAGGATTAATAAAACATAATAGAGAATGTTTAGAGCCAGGCTAGTAGCCTGGCTTTTTAGTGTTTAGTAGAGTATTTGGATGAAGTGTGGTAAAAAAATTAACAAAGAAACCCGTATCGAAACATTCATTTCGATACGGGTTTCTTGTTTAAGGGGTGGTTGGTGGATCAGTCGGTTCAGTTGGAACGTTTGGATCATTTGGTACGACAGGATTAGTTGGTTCCGGTGGTATGATAACCCCTGCATCAACAAGATTCGACGGGGCAGACTCCTTACCAGCAATATCAACTGCCGTTACATAAAAGGAACCAGTACCAACTTCTAATGATCGTTTAGAACTATTGACTACACTGCCTACTTTTTTAGAAATTAATCCGCCTTGATAGATGCGGTAACCAACAACATCATTATCTGCCGAGGCTGACCACGTTAAGGTATTACCTTTTACCTTTAAGTTAACACTATCAGGGTTCTTTCCGTTATCAGACATTCTTGCGGTTGAAACGAGAATTTTTCCCCAACGATCCTTTTGTGGAATTAGTTGACTGTAATTATGAAAGTTACTTCCAACGATTCGTTTAATAAAGTCAGGATTTAAGATGAGCCCAAATTGGGAAAACTCTTTTGGTGTGGAATCCAAGGCTAAATATTTTTTGTCGTCTACCATAACATAGTTTGCTTCAATTAAGCTATCATCTACTTTTGTTGGGACATTATTGACATTAAAGTAATCACTTTCAATCAAGCCGGCTTTTGAACAAGCCGCAGAAGGAAGCATGCCTGAAACAGCACAATATGATCGTTTCACAATTCCTTTTGGCATTTTAAAGGACGTATTTGGATCAATTAGATCCGGTTTTATTTTATAGGCAGCGTTCATTAACTTTGCCCATAGGGTATTGGTTCTTGCACTATAGGACATTCCTGATGTCTGGAGTGATTTAGGTGTATCATATCCTCTCCAAAGTCCAAAAGTGACATTAGGGTTTGAAGCAACGAACCAGGAGTCAATATATTGATTTCCGGTTCCCGTTTTCCCTGCCCAGTCACTACTAAAGTTTAATTGGCTTCTAACTCCTGCTGCCGTCCCCATTTTAACCACATCTCGCATCATATCAATGGTTAAATAAGCAGTTTGCGGTTTAAAGACCTTGACTGGATTTACTGTATGCTGATAGATGACCTTGCCGTTTTTATCAACAATTTTATCAATCATATAGGCATCAATAAATTTTCCATCATTTGCAAAGGTACTAAACGCATTGGTATTTTCTTCAATCGTTACCCCATTTGTCATTGAACCAATGGAAGTAGCTAGATTTGTATAATCATCTTTTCTTAAAGAGGTAAATCCCATTTTTTCAAGATACTTGGCAGGACGTTGGTCAACGATACTCTTGTAAAGTTTAACCGCTGGTACGTTATAGGATTTCGCCAGGGCGTATCTAGCTGAAACCAATCCGCTGTATCGATAGTCGTAGTTTTGTGGCCATGGCGCACTACTGCCAGGATTCAGACTTAATGCTACGTTAGGCAGCGGTGTCCCCGGGGCTGCTTTTCCTAATTCAATCGCTGGCGCATAGACAAGAAGTGGTTTCATGGTTGAACCGTTTTGTCTGATGGCGCTGGTAGCGTGATTAAGCTGCTGATCATCATAATTTCTTCCACCGACAAAACTAATAATCTTTCCAGTCTTGTTTTCGATCAGTTCTGCCCCAACCTCAGCAGGTTCCATAACTGTTTTGATTTCTCCGGTTTCTGGATCCTTTTTTTCTTGAGGTTTATCAGGTCCGTAATATTGATAATTATCCTTTACCTTTTGCATTGCATCATATACTTTTTTGTCGATTGTTGAATGAATTTTGTATCCATTTTGACGTAAAGCATTTCTAGCCATGATTTGATATTTATATGCTAGATTATCATCGTTTTTTAACTCTTTCTCTGGAATCCCATCGTTTTTTGCTAACACAGTAGTCAAAACTTCAATGGAACGCTTTTCAATTTCGACAGTTAGCCAAGGGTATTTTTCCAGTGGGTTTGCAACCGGTTTAATAAAATCCTTTTTAATATCGTAGGCTGAGGCCTCAGCATATTGCTTTTGGTTAATATAGCCACCGTCAAACATTCTCTTTAGGACGGTTTTCATCCGTGTAAGACCTGGTTCAAGATATTTTGGTTCTTTTATAGTACCTTCATTCGTAAAAGGAGTATATCCGAATGGACTTTGAGGCAATCCTGCAATGAAGGCTGCTTGAGGGAGTGTTAAATCACTCGCCTTTTTACCAAAGATTCCTTTTGCCGCGGCTTGGACACCAGCAATGTTTCGTCCAGACGAATTTCTTCCAAGCGTAGCCACATTAAGATATGCTTCAAGAATTTCTTTTTTATCAAAAAACTTCTCTAAACGAAGAGCAAGTAAGATTTCACTCGCTTTCCTTTGAAAAGAGACCTCATTAGTTAAAATTTGATTTTTAATTAATTGTTGTGTAAGCGTACTTCCTCCCGATTGAACAGCAGAGTTTGTCACTTCTTGGAAGACAGCCCGAAATACGGCTTTGGGAACCACACCTTTATGCTTGTAAAAGTATTCGTCTTCGGTTGCGACAACTGCGTTTACCAAATCATCAGATACATCATTCAGTTTTACTTCTTCCCGTTCTAAGTCGGTATGAAGTTTGCCGAGATAAATATTATCAGCAAAATATAATTCAGATGTTTCCGTGTAATTGTAGATATCTTTTTTCATGCTATCATAGGATCGAACAGGTTCATCTTTTACTAGAGAGGCAAAGTAACCAGCACCCACTCCAGTCGCAAATGATCCGCCAAGAATTACCACTGTTAATACAAGGAGAAACATATTCCAAACGACTTGATATGTGATTCGTGCACTTTTAACCGTTCTTTTATGGGTAAATATGTTGAGTACGGATTTTGCTTTTTCCATCCATGCTTGTAATTTATCAACCATCTATAGTATCACCTCATCTAAAATCAAGTCCATTATAGCATATTAAAGGTATAAAAAATGACAAAGTTCTACATTTATCTGAAATTTCCAGTTGAGTTTGACAGAAAGCTTGAAATATGGTAAAAAAAGCTATACATGAATTTAATAATAAAGCTGTGAAGGGAACCAACTGTAGTTCTTCTATCCCTGTTCTTAGAGAGTCGGCGGTGGTGCAAGCTGATACATATAGAAGAATGAATTACTCCCCTGAGCTTTCTCTGTGAAAGATGATAAATAGTAGCGGAGAACGGTCTAAACCGTTAATTTTTTGAGTTGGAGGAACGTTTCCTCAAGCTGGGTGGTACCGCGTAATTTTACGTCCCTGCATTTTTGCAGGGGCGTTTTATTTTTTTACCAAAATGGAGGGAAATCGGAATGGATTTATTACAGGATTTAGCTTGGAGAGGTATCATTTACCAGCAAACCGATGAAGAAGGTTTGAAGGATACATTAAGTAAGGAGCCAATTTCTTTATATTGCGGTGTCGACCCAACTGCAGATAGTATGCATATCGGTCATTTATTGCCATTTTTAACATTAAGACGATTTCAACAGCATGGACATCGTCCGATTGTCCTCGTTGGTGGAGCAACAGGCTTAATTGGCGATCCAAGTGGAAAAAGCGAAGAGCGAAAGCTGTTAACACTTGAAACCGTTCAAGATAATGTAGCTGGAATCAAGAAACAGCTGGAATCTATTTTCGAATTTGAAGGAGAAAATGGGGCAATCATGGTTAATAACTATGATTGGGCAGGGTCAATGGATGTTGTTACCTTCTTGCGTGATATTGGTAAACATATCGGTGTCAACTACATGCTTGCAAAGGATACGATTGCATCAAGGCTTGAGACCGGTATTTCATTCACTGAATTCACCTACACCATTTTACAAGCGATGGATTTCCTTCATTTATATGAACATCACAATTGTAAATTGCAGATTGGCGGAAGTGATCAGTGGGGGAATATAACTTCGGGGTTGGAATTAATCCGTAAAGTTCAGCCAGAAGGCTCGAAGGCATATGGTTTAACAATTCCACTTGTTACAAAAGCGGACGGTACGAAGTTTGGGAAAACGGAAAGTGGTGCAGTTTGGTTAGATCCTGAAAAAACAACGCCGTATGAATTCTACCAGTTCTGGATTAATACCGCTGATGCCGATGTCGTTAAGTACTTAAAGATTTTCACCTTCCTATCACACGAGGAAATCGAGCAATTAGAAAAAGCAGTTCAGGAAGAGCCACATCTTCGTAAGGCCCAAAAGGTATTAGCAGAAGAATTAACGCGTTTGATTCACGGAGAAAATTCCTTACAACAGGCAATCAAAATTTCTCAAGCCTTATTTAGCGGAGATGTAAGAAGTCTTTCAGCAGCGGAAATCGAACAGGGCTTTAAAGATGTGCCAGCTTATGCTTCACAAAATGAGGAGAATCTGGTCGATCTTTTGGTTGCTGCGAAAATATCCCCATCCAAGCGTCAAGCGCGTGAAGACATTGCTAATGGAGCGGTTACTGTTAATGGGGAAAAAATTACGGATACCTCATACGTATTAACGGAATCGGATCGGATTGAAGGACAGTTTACGATTATTAGAAGAGGTAAAAAGAAGTACACATTAATCCAATACTAATGGCGGAAGGGCTTTGGAGATCAAAGCCCTTTTTTGTGCTATAACGATATCCTGGTAACAACCGAATACTTTATTCCGTCTAATAATAAAGGAACGAATGTGGGGGTGAATGTATTGAAGTTTCTCTTACACACTGTATTTATTATCTTCATTGCACTTGTTACATTTTTCGGACTTGGTCCTGTGTTATTTGCAGACGGGGTTTTACAAGAAAGACTTGCAACTGCCGCGATCGTAGTAGTCATCTATATCATACTTGCGATTTTATATCGGAAATCGATTCAATGGGTCAATAGAAAATAAATTATAAGAAAAAGCCCTCAGCCAAATGTGATTGAGGGCTTTTCTTATTAACGTGAGGAATGCTCAACGGTAACAGAAACCTTAGTATAAAGGGGTTTTGGACTGGATGAATTAAAAACCTCCCCCAAAATGCTAGGCAAGAGCTTTAGATATGATTGTATTTAAAAAAGAGCTGTGATTCCTAGTTAGTGTCAGGTCTTCTTGCGATGTGGCCTGGCTTTTTTCGTATGAACGGTTGAAATTTATTCTCAAGTTTCACTGCTTTTCTACATGCTGAATAGACTAGTTTAACGGAAGCTTATTTAAAAAGGCATGGTGGAGGGAAGAGCATGAAGATATACCGAGTGAAAGGGTCGCCAGATAGTGTAATGGAATTGTTGGAAATCACAGCGAATGGGATAGTGAAGGTTAGGAATATGATCGATGATGAGGTCTTTGAAACAACAATGCAAGCCTTTGAAATGGCATTTGAACCATCATCCGATGATTCCTTTATTGCAAAACAACGAGCAAAGGCACTAATGATAAATCATAGCGTACCAGCGGATATCAATGAAATGATCGAAAAATCTCATGTTAAAGTTGTTGAGGCTTTTGGAAGATGCACTATGGTTGCGGTCCAGCTGCCCAATGGGTATATCATCACAGAATCGATAACCAGTGTAGATGCGGCATCCTATAACAAAGAAACAACCACCCAGATTTGTTTGGAACGGATTAAACATAAAATTAGTGAGCTTGAAGTTTACAAAACTCAAAGTTTAACGATACAGTCTTAGAATGTGGAGCTGCGAAAAGTCCGAACCCTGAATGCAAGAATCATTGTGTTCAGGTTTTTTTTATGTTGACCCTGTTTTTCTAAATAGAGGTTGAGCTGAAGGAAAACCTTATTATCCACTACCGTTTTTCTAACCCTTTTCTGGTTAATGGAAGTAGTGACCAGTTTTCGACACATGTGAAATGCGGAAACATTTGGGGGAGAATACAAGATTCTACTAAGTAGAGTGAAAATAAAAAAACCCTAGAAGCGTTGATATAACGCAGTTTCTAGGGTTTTTGTGATTGCTATTTAATAAGCAAATCAATTAACGTGAGTAGAACTCGACGATAAGAGTTTCGTTAATTTCAGCAGGTAATTCAGAACGCTCAGGTAAACGAGTGAAAGTACCTTCTAATTTGTCAGCATCAAAAGTTAAATAATCAGGAACAAAGTTATTTACTTCGATTGCTTCTTTAACAACATCAAGGTTACGTGATTTTTCACGAACGCCGATTGTTTGACCAGCAGTTACGCGGAAAGATGGGATATCAACGCGTGAACCGTTAACTAAAATGTGGCCATGGTTAACTAATTGACGTGCTGCACGACGAGTGCGAGCTAGACCTAAACGGTAAACTACGTTATCAAGACGTGATTCAAGAAGAACCATGAAGTTTTCACCGTGTACGCCGCTTAATTTGCCAGCTTTATCAAAAAGATTACGGAATTGACGCTCAGTTACTCCATACATGTGACGAAGCTTTTGCTTCTCTTGTAATTGTAATCCGTATTCAGAAAGCTTTTTGCGTTGGTTTGGACCATGTTGTCCAGGAGCGTAAGGACGCTTTTCTAATTCTTTACCTGTGCCGCTTAGAGAGATTCCAAGACGACGGGAAATTTTCCAGCTTGAGCCAGTATAACGAGCCATGAATGACTCCTCCTTCGTGTTTTTATTTTGGTAAAATAAAAACCGTTATGAGACTCTTTGACGCCATTTTATTTTCATGCACCTTCGCCCTAGCAGCTAAGGGTTACAAGATACACCATCATTTAAAGGGACTATACCTTAATGAGGAATAAAATGAGACTATTCAAAGTGAACACAATAGGCTGCAATATTTTACACAAAGAGTATTATATAATTTTTATTCCTTTAAAGTCAAGTATATTTTTAAGAAGTGGAGACAAGTGAATTTTTTGTCGGAAAGATTATTTCATAAATTTAATAATTTATACAAATAAATATCGCCAAAGTATCTGAAAATTAACTATAATTAGGGTACTATGTATATATCTGGAATTAGATCGGGTGAAACCTAATGGATATTCTCGAATGTGATTTACAATGGCAAATTAAAAGATATAAGCAACTAGTACAGATTACAGAAACACTTCATTCGTCCCTGGATGTAGAGATTCTTTTGGGAGAATTATGTATAACATTAAAGGAATTATATCCTGACTTCTCATTTTCCTTATTGCTTTCACAGGAAACATACCACCACAATGATCTTCCAATTATTGAACTTGAATATGATAGTGAAAATATTGCAGCCATTAAAGCTTTTACATCTGGTGAGATACAATTTGAATATTCTGTTTCTGCTGAACATGCCATTATTTATGCACCCTTAAAAGGGAAACAGTGTACTCATGGCGTATTGCAGGTAGTAGCATCCTATTCGACCGAATTTCCTGAATATGAGATAGAGTTTCTTAGAGTATTAGCAGGAGCTGCGGGAAGTTCCTTGGAGAATGCCTATCACTACCAACAGTCAAGGCAAGAAATTTCTAATTTACAATTAATCAACGAAACTTCTCACTGTTTAAATTCCAACCTGCGCTTAATTGATACAATGACGTATATGTCAGAGCGAATCATTTCTTCCATCAATGCACAAGAAGTTGGTTTTTTCTTATTCACCAACGAACAGACAGAAGTAAAAATACTCCCAGGCTCAACACCCTACTTTTACACGCAACAAGCCAAAATTTATATCGATTATTTAAAGGGAAAAATCGAATTAGAGAAAAACCCTTTGTTTATCGGAGATTGCAACCTCCATAACATAAAAAATCCTAGATTTCATTCAATCCTTGCGATTCCAATGATTCAAAGCGAAAAATTACAAGGTTTTTCCATTGTGATGCATCAAAAGCCTTTTTTCTTTTCCTTTGATACATTTAAACTCCTTCAGTCACTTATCCATCATTCATCACTTGCACTTACAAATTCTATGCTGAGAGAAGAGTTAGAGCAGATGATTATTACCGATCATCTTACTAAACTCCATTCTCGAAAATTTTTGGATGAAAAAATCCAGCGGTCAATGAAGGAGTCCGAAGAAGGTACCTTTATCCTTCTTGATATTGATAATTTTAAAGAAATTAATGATACATATGGTCATCAGGTTGGAGATAAAGTCCTTGTCCAGGTTGCAAACCTAATAAAAAGAAATATCCGTGAAGAAGATATCGGTGCCCGCTGGGGTGGAGAAGAGCTGGCTCTTTATCTTCCGGGTGTCCCATTAGACAAAGGCGTAGTTGTCGCTGAAAGATTAGTGAAAAAGGTATCTGAAACCTCTGATCCTCATATAACGGTTTCATGTGGTGTTTCTTATTGGAATAAGGAACGAATCGATGCGTACAACTTCCTATTTAAACGAGCGGATGAAGCGCTGTATATTGCAAAAGAGTCTGGAAAGAACAAGGTCGTCATTCAAGAACAGAATATAAAGGTTAGCTAAGGGAGGGCACTCATTTTTGAGTGCCCTAACGAGATTTATCTAACCGACATAATATATATTAGTAAATGAAAACGTTTTCAACAAGGAGGAGTCCAGAATGGGGAAAAAGAAATTACGGTTTGAAACGGAAGTCATTCATTCAAGCTACCGGCCGAATGAACATCAGGACAGTTTAGTTCCCCCTTTATATCAAACATCCACCTTTACTTTTGCAAGTGCGGAACAAGGGGAAAGCAGGTTTGCTGGTCAGGAGGAGGGGTTTATTTATTCACGATTAGGAAATCCAACGGTGAAAATTTTGGAAGAACGGATCGCTGTACTCGAACAAGGTGAAGCGGGTTTAGCATTTTCGTCAGGAATGGCGGCCGTCAGTGCTGTGTTAGTTGCCCTCACAAAAACAGGTGATCATATCCTTTGTTCAAAAGGAGTTTATGGTTGTACATTTGGGTTGTTAGAGTTATTAAAAGAGAAATATGGAATCGAACACGACTTTTCTTTAATGGAATCGGCGGAAGCATTAGGACAAGAAATTCGTCCAAACACCGCTTGCATCTATATTGAAACGCCGATAAACCCGACAATGAAGCTGGTAGATTTGGAAATGGTGGCGGAGGTGGCTAATAATAAAGGGATTCCCGTTGTTGTTGATAATACTTTTTGTTCACCATATATTCAAACCCCACTTACCCTTGGGTGCGATGTTGTCATTCATAGTGCAACAAAATATATCTGCGGACATGGGGATGTCATTGCTGGGCTTGTTATTGGGAAGAAAGACTTTATTAGACAGGTATCAAGGACAACCCAAAAAGATATCGGTGGGATCATCTCTCCTTTTGATGCCTGGCTACTATTAAGAGGAATAAAAACACTGCCAGTACGCATGGAACGTCATAGTGAAAATGCCATTAAACTGTATGAGTTTATGAAACGCTATCCGAAGATTGAAAGGGTTTATTTTCCAGGTGATCCGGAACACCAAGATCATTCGATTGCTAAAAAACAAATGAAACGACCCGGTGGACTTATTTCTTTTACGATTAAAGGAACAAAGGAAACAGCACAACAGTTTATGAATCAATTACAATTAATAAAAATTGCCGTTAGTCTCGGTGATGCTGAGACATTAATACAACATCCTGCCACGATGACCCATGCCGTTGTCCCAGAGGAAGAACGGAGAAAAATGGGGATTGATCATACCTTGCTGCGCCTATCTGTTGGACTAGAAGCATGGGAGGATATCCAAGAAGACCTCGAACAGGCACTGGATAGAATTTAAAATAGAAGAGCACAGAGGAAAAGTTCCTCTGTGCTCTTCTATTTTAAATATGTTCAACCAAAACAGCGACAAACTCTTCTAGTTTTTGTTGGTCTAACTTATCAAAACGGTTCTTTTCAGGGGAATCAATATCAAGAACTCCAATAAGATTCCCATCTTTTATCAGTGGAATAACAATTTCTGATTGGGAAGCTGCATCACAGGCAATATGACCTGGGAATTGATGGACATCAGCAACAAGAAGTGTTTCTTTTTTTAAGGCAGATGTTCCACACACACCTTTGCCAACCGGAATACGGACACATGCAGGAAGCCCTTGGAATGGACCCAATACAAGTTGTTGATTCGAATCCATTAAATAAAATCCAACCCAATTAGTACGGTCAAGAAATTGGTTCAGCAGGGCGCTTGCATTGCTGAGATTGGCAATCTGATTGTTTTCATCATGAATGAGAGCATGCAACTGCTTTATGACAAGGTTATAATTTTCTTCGCGGCTTCCTGTATACATTTCGACGTTAAACATGATATTTCCCCTTTATTTCAACAATTTTATATATGTATTTTATCAAATTTACAAGAATATAAGCAGACTTTGTCGATATTTTCATAAAGGAATCTGTCCTGGAACAAAGAATCATATATGTAAGGGGATTTTAGGTTATTCCAGAAAGGGGACAATATATGAAGAAAAATGCTAAAGAAGCGATTGTTAAGGCTGCTATTACATTGTTTAAGTCCAATGGATACACGGGAACGTCGATAAGGGATATCGCCCGTCTGGCAAACGTAAATACCGCAACAATTGCCTACCATTTCGAAAACAAACCAGGTCTATTAGAATATTGCTTTACGCATTTTTTTGAACAGTATATTAGTAAAATGGAAGAAGCCTATGCATCCATTGAAAAGGGAGCAAAGGAATGTTTAAAAAGAATTGTCGCGGATTTATTACACTATCAATGTGAAAATAGTAAATTGGCAAGTCTGGTCTACCGTGAAATGTCGATGGACTCGCAAATAGTAAGAGAGATCATGTCAACATACTTACTTAAAGAAAAATACTATTTTCAATTAATATTTGAAAGAGGTTTTGAATGGAATGAATTTCGCCCCCATTCGATTCCCTATTTAATTATACAGTTAAAAGGATTACTAATGATGCCATTTATGAATACACACTATATGAGGGAAGTTTTGTACGTCTTTCCTAATGAACCATTTTTCGAGCAGAAATATTTAAAGGATATTAATTTGTGGATCGATAAAACTTTATGTTCGGGTGTACCAATAAAAATGGGTGCAATAGTAAAATAGCGGCAATCGCTATTTTTTTTGTTTGTAGGTGGAGGTGATTTTCTCCAATTCACCACTTTCCTATTTTACAAAATTAACAACGCCACTGTTTTAGAACTTATTGCGCCCTTCGATGTGTTTTCATTTATTTTACAAAAAAAATGAAATTAATAGTCAAAAAATGTCGTTTACATGGTATCATAATAGCATTGAACAGAACATTAAGAGATTTATTTAAAATAGATGGACGATATCTGCATTTTGATAGAATGTTTTTGGAAATAGGGGGCTTACTTGTGGAATATTTCATTGGATTTTTTATCCTAATACTAGCCTTATTTGTAGTAGGGTATTTAATAAAGAAAAAGTACTTTAAGGAAATGGATCGATTGGAAGCATGGAAAATCGATTTAATGAATCGTCCAGTACTGGATGAAATGTCAAAGGTTAAGCTGCTCAATATGACAGGTCAAACAGAAGAGCTTTTCGAGCGTTGGCGAAATCAGTGGGACGAAGTGGTTACGGTTCAACTACCTGATTTAGAGGAAATGCTTTTTGATGCAGAAGAGTACATAGATCGGTACCGCTTTAATAAAGCCAAAGGTGTCCAGGTAGCGATTGCTGAGAAGTTACAAGCTACTGAGGATCAGATAAAAAGTATTTTAGAAGAGTTACATGAATTGGTTGGCAGTGAGGAAAAAAACCGAGTTGAAATTGAGGAATTAAAAGAGCGGTATAGGGAATCCAAAAAAATGCTCCTTGCCCACCGGCACAGTTTTGGCAGTTCAGAAAAGTCTTTAGAGGAACAACTTAATGGTGTATCACAGAAATTTCAGGAATTTGATGAAAAAACTGAACACGGTAATTATCTTGAAGCCCGAGAAGTAGTTTTGTCCATTCACAGCCAGCTTGGAACAATTAAGAAAGATATGGACTTAATCCCGCAGTTATTAATTGAATGTCAATCGCTCCTTCCGAATCAGCTTTCTGATATCCTTGAAGGGTTTCGTGAAATGTCTAGCCAAGAATATTATTTAGAACATATTAATGTGGAACAAGAACTAAAACGCTTAGAAGAGAAGCTGTCTGAGAATTTAGTACTGATTGAAGTAACGAAGATTGACGAAGCAGTCGAAGGAATAAAAGAAGTAAAGGATCGGATTGATATTCTCTTTGATTTATTGGAAAAAGAAGTTCATGCCAAGCATTTTGTCTTAAAAAATGAACAAATTGCTAGTGACCTTTTCGCTTCTGCTCTTGAGGAAAATAGTCATCTATCAAGTGAAGTGTTTCATGTTCAAGAAAGCTATCAGTTGTCTGAAAGTGACTTTGAAACACAGCGGCAACTGGAAAAGGAACTTTCCAATGTGTATAAACATTTTGAAATACTAATGGAAAAAGTAAAAATGAACGAAACGGCACAATCTGTCATTAGTGATGAGTTAGCTCAAATTAAAGAACAACTCGATATAATACGTGAGGGTCAGCAAGATTTTGCTTTAAAACTCCAAGCGCTTAGGAAAGATGAACTTGAAGCAAGAGAAAAGCTTAAAGAACTTACGAAAAAGGTTGGAGAGACCGTTCGTCTTGTGACGAAGAGCAACGTCCCTGGCTTACCAGAGGATTATAAGTATTTGTTTGAGGATACAAATGAAAGTATTCAAAATGTGAAATACCAACTCGAAGAAAAGCCGCTAAACATTTCGGCCCTAAATCAGTATTTAGAAATCGCTGTTTTGACGGTGGAAAAACTTACTAATTCAACGATAGAACTTTTAGAAAATGTTATGCTGGCCGAAAAAGCCATTCAATACGGAAATCGTTACAAAAGTCAATATCCATCTGTGGCTAAAGGCTTAATGGAAGCAGAAATTGCATTTAGACACTACGACTATCAAGAGGCTCTAGAACAAGCAGCAGCAACACTAGATGTGATTGATCCAGAAGCTTTGAAAAAAATAAAATCTTCATTTGTAGCTAAATAATAAAAGCGAAGCGCCCGGTTAGCCGCTGGGCGCTGGAGCTAGACAGTTATCTGAGTTCAAAAAATTAAAAACCGATCAGTCATCTTTTGAGCTGAATCGGTTTTTTGTTTTTCCTTTTATTATCTTTATGATAAGATTTATTTTTGTAAGTGTTATGGTTCGGAAGTTCGGAGGAGAAAACATGATTTATTTTGATAATAGTGCAACGACAAAACCGTTTAAAGAAGTTTTGGATTCTTTCGTAACGGTGTCCAGTGAATATTATGGAAACCCATCCTCCCTGCATAGCATGGGGGCACAAGCTGAAAAGCTGCTATCCCAGGCGCGGGAACAAGTGAGCACGTTCCTTAAAGTGAAGCCCGCCGAGATTTATTTTACCTCCGGGGGCACTGAAGGTAATAATTTAGCGATAAAAGGGTCTGCTTTATTGCATAAAAATAAAGGACGCCACTTGATTACAACAAGTGTTGAGCATCCATCAGTTAGAACAGCAATGGAACAACTTGAACAAGAAGGCTTTGAGATAACCTACCTGCCTGTTGACGAATTTGGCAGAATCAGTGTGGCAAATCTTGAAAAAGAGATAAGAAAAGATACCATTTTAATTTCAATTATGCATGTGAATAATGAAGTGGGGACGGTTCAGCCCATTACAGAAATCGGTGCCCTATTAAAAAAATATCCTACGATTTTATTTCATGTCGATGCCATACAAAGTGTTGGTAAAATTCCCCTTTCGTTGTATGAAAACAGAGTGGATTTTTGTTCGATTTCCGCCCATAAATTTCATGGCTTAAAAGGTACGGGAGCCCTCTTTATCCGTGAAGGTGCAAGACTTGCTCCATTATTTTCTGGTGGAAATCAAGAAAGGAAGCTCCGAAGTGGTACTGAAAATGTCGCAGGTGCGGTTGCGATGGCCAAGGCACTGAGGATGACCTTCACGAAAGCTGAAGCAGGGTTAGAGGGAATGCAGAAAATCCAGAGCGTGCTTAGGAAGGGATTAACAGAAATAGATGGTGTTCAACTTCATACTCCAAATGAAAAGGCTGCACCGCATATTTTAAATTTTTCACTAACTGGAATAAAATCCGAAGTGTTCATCCACTCACTTGAGCAGAAAGGCATCTTTGTTTCGACAACTAGTGCTTGTTCCTCCAAAAAGAAATCGCCAAGTAAGACGCTCCTGGAAATGGGAGTCCCAGAAACATTAGCTGAAAGTGCGATCAGAATCAGCCTTTCATTTGAGAATCGGATGGAAGAGGCAATTACGGCTTTAGAGGCTTTCAAAGAATCTGCAAAACAATTAAGGAAGGTAATGAAATAAATGGAATATGAACGAATACTAATACGCTACGGTGAAATCTCAACAAAGGGTAGAAATCGCAATAAATTTGTTGAGAAATTGAAGAAAAGTGTAAGAATTGCTCTCACGCCATTTCCAAACGTTAAAGTGGAAGCCAGCCGTGACCGGATGTATGTTTTATTAAATGGTGAAAATGGTGCAGAAGTTATTGGCAAGTTAAAGAATATTTTTGGAATACAGTCTTTTAGTCCAGCTATAAAAGTGGAAAGAAGTATCGAGGTATTAAAACAGACCTCACTTGAATTGGTTCGGTCCCTATATAAGGAAGGACAGACCTTCAAAGTTACACCTAAAAGATCGGATAAAGGCTTTGAACTCGATACGGATGGAATCAATCATACCATTGGCGGCTATTTACTACAGAATATTCCAGGAATTAAGGTGGATGTCAAACATCCAGATATTAATTTACGGATTGAAGTAAGAAAGGAAGCCATTTATCTTTCATGTGAAACCATCCAAGGTGCGGGGGGACTACCGGTTGGGTCAAGCGGCAAAGGCATGCTCATGCTTTCAGGAGGGATTGACAGTCCTGTTGCAGGTTATTTGGCAATGAAACGGGGAGTAGAGGTTGAAGCTGTCCATTTCTTCAGTCCGCCATTTACGAGTGAAAGGTCAAAGGAAAAGGTCATTGACCTTTCAAAAAAACTAGCAGAAATATATGGTTCGATGACTTTGCACATTGTACCGTTTACAGATATTCAGCAAACAATTCGCGAACAAGTACCAGAAAATTATTCGATGACATCTACAAGAAGAATGATGCTGCGAATTACTGATGAAATTCGGAAAAAACATGATGGTCTTGCGATAATTACCGGTGAGAGTCTTGGTCAGGTTGCAAGTCAGACATTAGAGAGTATGTTTGCAATCAATGAGGTGAGCAATACACCTATTTTGCGGCCATTAATTACAATGGACAAAACGGATATTATAAAAATTGCTCAGGAAATTGATACACTTGAAATTTCAAACAGGCCTTTTGAGGATTGCTGTACAATCTTTGTTCCTGCTTCTCCAAAAACGAAACCAAAAAGGGAAAAGGTGCAGCGGTATGAGAGCTTTTTTGATTTTGAACCACTAATCCATGAAGCAGTGCAAGAGACAGAGACCATTGTTATCAAACCGGATAATAAACAACGCATAGAATTTAGTGAATTATTTTAAAAAGGTAAAATTCGAACAATTTGTGAACAATTACCAATTGTAATATAGAATGAAGCTTTTAAGTTCTACACATTCTATACTCACAAGGAGGTGATATCACATGGCAAACAACAACAACTCAAATCAATTATTAGTTCCTGGTGTTGAACAAGCTCTTGACCAAATGAAATATGAAATTGCTAATGAATTTGGTGTAAATCTTGGAGCTGACACTACTTCACGCGCTAACGGATCTGTTGGTGGTGAAATCACAAAACGTTTAGTAGCAATGGCTGAATCACAATTAGGCGGCGGATTCTCTCGTTAATAAAAAATTAATAAGATGGCTACAGAGAGCGTGGGGTTTTCCCCGCTCTCTTTTTTTATGTTTTGTACCTAGACAGCAATCTAGCTCCATCGCCCTGCGACTAGTGTACTTCGCACTTCTCCCTACGATAAGTCAACATCGAATCGCTACGCTCTCCGTGTTTCCTTTATCTCAGTCGAACTGCTCCAGTCCATACGTCGCAAAACGGGCGATTCCGCTTTTTAAATAATAATTTAAAATTTTTAAATAATTTTGTATAATTAATTTTGAGGGATAATTATGCAAAATATAGGGGGAGAAGCATGAAGCGGGAAGATTTAATTGCACCAGAAAAGTATAATCTTGTTTCTGAAGTAGAGCGCTTTGCAAAAGAACCGATCAGGGTGGCATTAAAGTGGGAAAATGAAGCGGGGGAAACCAAGCAAGTTACATATGAGCAATTAATGAAGAAGGTAAATCAAGCCGCAAATGTGTTCGTTAAAAATGGTTTAAACAAGGGCGACGTAGTGCTTGTCATCGTGCCGCGTCTCATCGAGGCATATGTCGTTTATTTGGCTGCATTAAAAGCAGGCATAGTCGTCATTCCAAGTTCGGAAATGTTAAAGGAAAAAGACTTGCAATACCGAATAACACACGGTGACGTCAAAGGTGTCATTAGTTATTATCCATACGTGGATCAATTTGAAAATATCAGTGAATCCCAGCCGTTGCAAAGATTTACGATTGGCGGATCTGAAGAGGGCTGGATAAACTTGGACGAAGAGATGGCTGCCGCATCTGAAACATTCGAACGAGCAGATACGCTTAGAGACGATATGGCCTTTTTGTCTTATACGTCTGGAACAACAGGAAATCCTAAAGGAGTGGTTCATACACATGGCTGGGCTTATGCACATTTAAAAACAGCTGCACCCCAGTGGTTGTGTATTGAAGACGGTGACACGGTTTGGGCAACGGCCGGTCCTGGCTGGCAAAAATGGATTTGGAGTCCTTTCTTATCAGTGCTTGGCTCAGGTGGAACAGGATTAGTCTATAATGGAAAATTTGAACCGAAAAAATATTTGAGCCTCCTCCAAAAATATGATGTTAATGTCCTTTGTTGTACACCGACGGAATATCGACTAATGGCGAAGGTAGATAACTTGGCTGATTATCAATTACCAAAGCTTCATAGTGCTGTCTCTGCAGGTGAACCTTTAAATCGAGAAGTGATTGATACATTTAGAAAGCATTTTAATATCGATGTCCGTGACGGTTATGGACAAACAGAAAATACCTTGCTTGTAGGCGTGACTAAAGGAATGGAATTGAAATCTGGATCGATGGGCAAGCCGACTCCAGGGAACCGGGTAGAAATAATTAACGAAGAAGGCCAGGTTTGTGCAGTCGGTGAAGTGGGAGATATCGCTGTCCATGTAGAAACTCCAGCATTATTTAAAAACTATTATAAAGATCCGGAAAGAACAGCGATGCAATTCCGTGGTGATTATTATGTAACGGGTGATAAAGCAAAAATGGACGAAGAAGGCTATTTCTGGTTTGAAGGCCGCGGTGATGATATTATTATTAGTTCCGGTTATACGATTGGACCATTTGAAGTGGAGGATGCCCTCGTTAAACATCCGTTTGTTAAGGAATGCGCAGTTGTGGCAAGTCCTGATGAGATTCGCGGCTTTATTGTCAAAGCATTTGTTGTTTTACAAGAGGATATTGATTCTACTGACCCCGAATTAACAAAAAAATTGCAGGAGCATGTAAAAACACTCACTGCACCATATAAGTATCCAAGGAAAATAGAGTATTTAACAGAGCTTCCCAAAACGACCTCAGGGAAAATCCGCCGAATTGAGCTTCGGAAAAAGGAATTCGAGGAAGCTAAACAAGCATAATATCTCTTGTGAGAGTAAGCAGGCGATCAATCGTCTGCTTATTTTATTTTTATTCGAAGTAAAATTTTCCCCCATTTACAAAGTTTCGCGTTATAATAGAAATTATTTCGAAACTAGAAAGAATAGGGGCTAGGACAAATATGGAAAAAACAGAAACGCAAAAAGGAGTCATTCATGCAGGCTTTTCATATTTCCTGTGGGGATTATTGCCGATCTACTGGAAGTTTTTAGATCATGTGAATGCAAAAGAAATTTTAGCAAGCCGTGTTTTATGGTCGTTTATTTTTATGGTCTTCATTCTTCTCCTAACAAAAAAATGGGGACTTTTTCTCCAGACCATTAAAGGGTTTGCTAAAAATAAAAAGCAAATGTCCGCACTGACGATAGCTTCCCTATTAATCAGTTTGAACTGGTTTATTTATATCTGGGCGGTTAACAGCGGTCATATGATTGAAGCAAGCCTTGGTTATTATATCAATCCATTAATTAGTATTTTGTTAGGAATGATTGTTCTTAAAGAGAAATTAACGGTTTATCAATACGTATCATTCATCTTAGCTGCCATTGGGGTATTAATTATTTCGATTTCCCATGGGCAGTTTCCATGGATTGCGATTACGTTGGCCCTATCCTTTGGGCTATATGGTTTAGCAAAAAAACTAATCAATGTGGATTCTGCAGTTGGGTTAACCCTAGAAACGCTGGTGATTACACCAATTGCTGTCATTTATCTGGGATTCCTATTTATTGATGGATCCAGTGCTTTCTTGAACGCTGGGGTACCAACCGATCTGCTATTGATGGGTGCAGGGGTTGCAACAGCAGTGCCGCTCCTTTATTTTGCAAAAGGGGCACAAAAAATTCCGCTATCATTATTAGGATTCCTGCAATATATTGCACCGACGTTAACCTTACTATTAGGCGTATTTGTCTACAATGAACATTTTTCAAAAATACAACTCCTATCCTTTTTGTTCATTTGGTCGGCGTTAACGATTTATTCGCTGTCAAAAACAAAGCTATTGTCTCCACAAGGATTACATTTTCGAAAACAAAAGAGCACGAGTATATAATGGAAAAACCTTATCCACGGTCTTGGATAAGGTTTTTCTTTGTATATTTGGCTTATTTAAAGGAAAGTCCTTTTTACTTTTTCCCAGAAGGAGTTGTCTTTAAGTTTAAGTGTTTTTAACCTTTTATCACTCATTTTTATCGTGATTTTTTCAACGTGACGGATGCTTAATGCTTCATTATCCATGCCCATGGTTGGGTAGTCGTTACCCTCGGATACTACTTTAAGTGTTAGCGAACGTTCACTACCAACAATGAAGGAGGAACCTAGTGTTCGGTAATTTTTGGTATTTAAAGAGGCTACTTCACTCACTTGCATGCAAGGAAGAAGTGGGTCAACAATTGAGCCACTCACCGATTTATTATAGGCAGTACTACCTGTTGGGGTCGCCACAATCAGTCCATCCCCTCGGAAGGTTTCTAAGTGGAGTTTGTCTATAAACACATCTATAACCAGAGTCTTAATAATTGAAGAACGAATACTGAATTCGTTTAAGCATGTAAACGTACCTTGGCCATCGACGTCTACTTCGATTAACGGATAACGGCGAACTTTTAAATTTTCATTAGTAACAATCACGTCAATCATTTTTGAAATATCATTAATTCGAAAATCACAATACATATTCAAGCTATCTTTGGTTGAAATTCCCATGTAAAGGCAGTCATCCCGGAAGCCTGTTTTCCTGACTGCTTGAAGAAACGTTCCGTCATCACCAACACTTGCGATGATATTAGCTTTTCTGTAATCAGTAACAATCGTAAATCCATATCGATTTGCCACGTCTACAAGCGGAGCTACATCGGATAGCATTTTGGTATCTCGTTTGTGATAAAAGTAGATATTACGCCGATTCCCCATTTTATGGACCCCCTGCAAGATAATGGAATAATTTTAACTTTATTTCCAATCCAGAAAATATTCTTTGGTAAAATTCTGCTAGTCTGAAATTAGTTTAGCATTTTATTGAAACAATATGAAAGAAGGACATTCATTTTTTATAAAGGCTCTTTTCGTAAACTTTGTTGCTTTTGGAGCTTTATAAGGATCATAACTTAAGTTTCTAGGCAATTTTCGCAAAAGTTCTTACGAAAAGATGCCACGAAGCATATTGTTATACGGGTTGATGAACTTATACGAAAAGCAACATCTATGCGAAAATTGCCTTTACAAAAACTAAAAGGGGGATCGACGCATATATGAATGGAAAACGGTGGGCCGCACTTGGGATTGCAGCAGCGTTATTTTTTATCTCTGTGGTAATTAATTTTTTATCCTCATTTGCATTTAAAGGATTGGAAACAAATTTTACCGATTTAATGGCTTCTGTTGAACAGCCTTTTACAGAGGAAGTTGTCGATGAAGGAAACGAATTAAAGAAAATAGTGATTCTTGATGTGAATGGTGTCATTCAGGATACTGGAGAAACAGGCTCTATCCTGCAAAGCGCTGGTTACAACCATCAGGATTTTATGAAAAAGTTAAACTATATTAAGGAAGATGATTCGGTTAAAGGAATTATTATTAAAGTCAACTCACCCGGTGGCGGAGTAGTTGAAAGTGCAGAAATTCACGATAAGATAAAGGAAATTCAAAAAGAAACTAAAAAGCCTGTCTATATTTCCATGGGTTCCATGGCTGCATCAGGAGGGTATTATATTTCAACGGCGGCTAAAAAGATTTATGCTAGTCCGGAGACCATGACAGGCAGTCTCGGAGTTATTATGGAAGGAATCAATTATAAAGGGCTTGCCGATAAATATGGTGTTGATTTTGTGACCATTAAAAGCGGTAAGCATAAAGACATTATGAGCCCAACTAGAAAAATGACAGAAGAGGAACGGCAAATATTACAGTCGATGATCAATAATTCGTATGAAGGGTTTGTCAAAGTTATTTCAGCGGGCCGTAACCTTCCAATCGCAGAAGTGAAAAAAATAGCTGATGGCCGTGTCTATGATGGCCGCCAAGCAAAGGATTTGCGGCTGATTGATGGTTTTGGCTACTTAGACGATGTTGTAAAACATATGAAAAAACAAGAGAGACTAAAAGGGGCGCAGGTTGTTCGGTATTCGGACTCTCTTGGGCTGGGATCCTTATTTACTATGCAGGCAAAGAAATTAATGAGTGAAAATATTGAGATGGCCGGATTATTGAAGGTTCTTTCAAAACCGAACTCTCCGCGCCTCATGTATCTTTATGCGGAATAGGGGGAGTATCAATGGAAACGAATGAGTATCAAGAATACTCGAACGACAGAAACGATTATTATACCGTTCGATATGCAGGCTTCTGGATGCGCTTTTGGGCTTACCTTCTTGATTTAGTAGTTGTGGGAAGCATTGTTAGGATTTTGATTAAACCGGTATTTAGACTGTTGGATATTCCTTTGTCAGAATCGACAATTTTTGCTCCACTCTCAATCGCATCGGCAGTCATCTTTTATGTATATTTTGTGCTGATGACAAAATATCTAAATCAAACGCTAGGAAAAATGGTGTTTGGATTGAAAGTAGTCGATTTAAAAAGTAATCAACTTAGCTGGGGATCAATTCTTTTTCGGGAATGGATCGGACGGTATATTTCGGCCACTGTAATTGTAGGATATATCATTGTTGCATTCTTGCCAAAGAAGCAAGGTCTTCATGATCTCTTTACAGACACAACCGTCATCCATATAGAACGGTGAAAATAAACCTATCAACATTTGTTGGTAGGTTTATTTTTTTTGGGAAAAGCAAATACTACCCGCTGAGAGGTTGTGATTGAATTGTTCTGGGTAATCCTAGTTTTGTCCATTCTATTGCTCTTATTTATTCTCATTCTATTTACGAAATTAACCATTCTTATTAATTACTATCATCATAATGACAATGATGATTTAAAAATTGTTTTCAAGATTTGGTTTGGATTAATAAAGTATAAAATTAACGTTCCTTTAATAAAAGTGGATGATAATTCTCCGAGCCTAATTATTAAAAGTAATAAACAAATGGGTGAAGCAAATGAAGAGTCCAACAATAGTGATGTCAATAAAATCACAACAAAAGATATAGAAAACAATCTTTCAAATACAAAGAAATTACTGAATCATGTCTTTGGCTTACATCGGATTGTTAGAAATTTTCTTCAAAAAGTCACGATTAAAAGTTTAGAATGGGATACGCTAATTGGAGTAGGAGATGCGGCGCACACAGGCATGATCACGGGGGCAATCTGGGCATTAAAAGGGAGCTTGATAGGGCTTCTCAGCCATTATTTTAAGCTTAAAGTTATGCCGAAAATCACAGTTACTCCACACTTTCAAGCTACCGTTATGCAAACAAGACTATCATGTATTATTCAGTTTCGTATCGGGCATGCTATTCTTGCAGGATTAAAACTGTTTAAATTCTGGAAGGGCGGACTGCCGCACTTTAAAAAGAAAACAAATTTTGCAAATGATAAAACAAATTCCGTTTGAAAAGGAGGAAACAGCCGTGTCTGACCACCCAATTCAAGGTTTGATGACAACTGCAATGGAAAGCCTTAAAGAAATGATTGATGTAAATACTATTATTGGTGACCCTGTTGAAACCCCTGATGGGAGTGTTATTTTAACAGTCTCGAAAGTAGGTTTTGGATTTGCCGCAGGCGGTAGTGAATTTAAAATTGAGGGGTCTCAAAGTCAAGGCCAAGGCCAAAGCCAGGGGCAGGGTCAAAGTCAAGGTTCATCTCACCCATTTGGCGGTGGTAGCGGGGGCGGTGTGTCAATTACCCCAATTGCTTTTTTAATTGTCAACTCTAATGGAGTTAAAATGTTGCATTTGGATGAAAGTACTCATTTATACGAGAAAATACTAGAGCTTGCTCCACAGGCGATTGATAAAATTCAGCAAATGTTCTCTAAAAAAGATCAAGGGAACCAGCAAAATAGTTCCCAAGGATCTAAAAAGGAGCAAAAACCTAAAGAAGAACTTGAATTATAGTAGGAAAGGTTAATCTTCCAAAAGATTAGGAAGGTTAACTTTTTTCATGAAACGGACCGATTTCACTTTTTTAGTTGACTGTGTTAAAGGTAATTGTTGATTTTTCCACTCTGTTGATTGGAGCGGAAGACGCGAAGACTCCTGCGGGAGTACGGGGCAGGGGAGACCCCGCAGGCGTTAAAAGCGAAGCGCCTTAAGCGGAAATCAACAGACAAGATTAACAGTTAAATCTAAATAATTGCAAAAATGATGTTGAGAAGATATATTTACACTGTACATAGTTGAATTAAAGTGGCTATTTAATAGTCGCTTAAACTTGGATACGACAAAGGAGGATGTAAAATGGCAAATGTAACATTTAAAGGAAATCAAATTACGCTTTTAGGAAATGAAGTAAAAGTAGGGGACAAAGCGCCTAACTTTACTGTGCTTGCAAATGATTTATCAGCAGTTACGTTAGATAGCACCAAGGGTCAAGTACGTTTGATTACTTCAGTACCTTCTCTAGATACTGGTGTTTGTGACGCAGAAACACGCCGTTTTAATGAAGAAGCAAACAGCTTAGGTAACGTGAAAATATTAACGGTAAGTGTTGACCTGCCATTTGCACAAAAACGCTGGTGTGCCGCTAGTGGAATTGAAAACGTGCAAACATTATCCGATCATCGTGACCTTTCTTTTGGTGAAGCATATGGGGTTGCTATCCAAGAATTAAGATTGTTGGCTCGTGCGGTATTTGTTGTTGATTCTAACGACACTGTAACATATGTTGAATATGTTAGCGAAGCAACAAACCACCCTAATTACGAAGCAGCACTCGAAGCAGCAAAAGCAGCTAAATAATCTAGTGCTACGGAGGCCTCTGCATAGCGGGGCCTTTTTTTCATTGCTTAATACTTGTATAAAATGTAGATACTCGATTAAAATGGATAAGGAAATTAATGAGGGAGGGGATAAGGTGAAAGTATCTCCAGTAGAACAACTATTTACATTATTTAATGAAACAGCAATTCTTTTGCAGGAAGAATTAAACTGTACATATTTAGAGGCACTCGCCGAGACGGGAGAGAATTTATTTCATGGCTCTATCCTTCAAGATGAGGTCAGCGAACTTACAGAAAAAAGGATTAAGAAACAATATGGACAGATTAATTTAGATAAGTTTTCAAATGAGGAAATTAGAAAAGCCTATCAATTGGCCATTTTAAAAGGGATGAATAATAGTGTTCAGCCAAACCATCAAATGACACCTGATTCAGTCGGAATGCTTGTTGGCTATTTAGTAGAAAGATTTATGAAACAATCAACATTTCGCTTGCTTGACCCAGCAGTGGGGACAGGGAATTTGTTAACAACCGTATTAAATCATCTTCAAAGAAAAGTTGACTCTGTCGGCGTGGAGATTGATGACCTTTTAATTAAGCTTGCTTATATTAATGCTAATTTACAAGCTCACCCAATTCAACTCTTCAATCAAGATAGCCTTGAGCCGATGTTTATCGATCCTGTTGATGCGGTTATAGCAGATTTGCCTGTTGGCTTTTATCCCAATGATGTAAGAGCCGCAGATTATCAAGTGAGTGCAAGTGAAGGGCATACGTATTCCCATCATTTATTCATAGAACAAAGTGTCCGCCATACGGTGCCTGGAGGTTATTTATTCTTCCTTATTCCAAATGGACTATTTGAAAGTGAGCAAGCACCATTATTACATGAATTTTTTAAAGAGAATGTCATTGTGCAAGGCTTGCTGCAATTACCAATCAGTATGTTTAAAAATGAAAAATCAGCGAAGAGTATTATCATCTTGCAAAAAAAAGGAGAAGGAGTACAGCCGCCAAAACAGGCATTGCTTGTCGAATTGCCTAACCTTTCAAGTGCAGTAGAGATGGATAAAATACTATTAAGAATGGATAAATGGTTTCAAGAGAACAATGGATGAACCGAGACTAAACTCTGGTTCATCTTTTTTTTGACAAATACAAAAATATGAAATATCAGAATAAATTTTTATTTGTAATGTAATCGTTGCCAAGGGAAATTTGCCTTGAAATATAATAAACACAATGATTCAATTAAGGATGGAAATAATCAAGAGTGGTTTGAGCAAAATAATGTTGTACTACACAAAAAAATGCCAAACCAGTGTTGTTATATAAAAGGAGCGGTAACGATATGTCAAAAATTATTGCTATTAATGCGGGGAGTTCTTCCTTAAAGTTTCAATTATTTGAAATGCCAAGTGAAGATGTCATTACAAAAGGACTTATAGAAAGAATTGGCTTAAATGATTCGATTTTTAATATTTCGGTTAACGGAGAAAAAATTCAAGAAATAATTGATATTCCTGATCATGAAGTCGCGGTTAAAATGCTTTTAGATAAATTAACGACACTTGGAATTATCCAATCTCTTGATGAGATTGTTGGAATGGGACACCGTGTGGTTCATGGTGGAGAAACATTTACGGATTCTGTGCTTATTACAGATGAAGTTATTAAAAAAATTGAAGAACTATCGGAACTTGCGCCATTGCATAACCCAGCAAATTTAACCGGAATCAAAGCTTTTATGAGCGTGCTTCCTAATGTTCCTGCAGTTGCAGTGTTTGATACGGCTTTCCATCAAACGATGCCAGAAAGTTCTTACCTATACAGCTTACCAATGGAGTATTACGAGAAGTATGGTATTCGTAAGTATGGCTTTCATGGAACCTCTCATAAATATGTTTCACAGCGTGCAGCTGAGCTATTA
This sequence comes from Neobacillus sp. 204, assembly GCF_046562815.1. NCBI lineage: Bacteria > Bacillati > Bacillota > Bacilli > Caryophanales > Bacillaceae > Neobacillus > Neobacillus sp. 204. The sequence goes on along the minus strand of NZ_JBJORY010000009.1, from coordinate 173,850 downwards.
GGTCGACCTGTTGAACAATTACGTCTCATTTCCTGTCATTTAGGAAACGGTGCAAGTATTGCAGCAATTGAAGGCGGAATGTCTATTGACACATCTATGGGCTTTACACCACTTGCTGGGGTAACCATGGGTACTCGTTCAGGTAATATTGACCCTGCATTGATCCCATATATCATGGAAAAAACCAATAAAACTGCTGAGGAAGTACTTGATGTACTAAATAAAAAGAGCGGTATGTTGGCAATGTCCGGTTTCTCTAGCGATTTACGTGATATTGAAATTGAAGCGAAAAAAGGAAATGAACGCGCGAAGCTTGCCTTGGATGTTTTTGCAAACAGGATTCATAAATACATCGGTTCATATGCTTCTCGAATGAATGGTGTCGATGCTATTATTTTCACCGCTGGAATTGGTGAAAATAGTGATACGATTAGGGAAAATGTATTAAGAGGTCTTGAATTTATGGGAGTCTATTGGGACCCAGCTCTTAATAAAGTTAGAGGCGAAGAAGCTTTTATTAATTATCCACACTCACCAGTTAAAGTATTAATCATCCCAACAAATGAAGAAGTAATGATTGCCCGCGATGTTGTACGTCTAGCTGACATCCATTAATCGTTATTATTTAAAAGGCAAAAGCTATGCCATAGCTTTTGCCTTTTGCCTTTTTATACAAGTATTTCTTTATGATATACTGGAATTAGAAAGCCTTGCTGTGAGGGGGAATCAAACATGCCATTGACAGACCGTGAAGCAAAGGTCTTGAAGGAAATACGGGATTGGGAAAGAAATATACAGGAATTTGTGCCGAATGATTTCCAACTAACCTATGAAAAATATTTGCAACATTCATTCTCATTATTACCTGAAAAGATTCAACGACAATTCTTTTCGGTTATCGATAGCTGGCTGTTTCATTTACATAGTATAATCCAAGGCTCTCAGCTGCAAATGGATGCAAAGGAGAGAATTCTATCTTCGGGGCGAATCTTTCAGAAGGACTTAGCAAAAATTGAAGACCTAAAAAAGTTAAGCATTGAGCAATTACAATACATAGCCGAGCAGCAAATCGCGCGTCATCGTCTATATTCTTTTGCACAAGGTGGCTTAGCGGGGACTGGTGGACCACTGCTGCTTGGCACCGACATACCAGCGATCGCAGTAATTAATTTAAGGGTAGTACAATTAATTGCGATGACCTATGGGATAGAGGTTAACACACCATTTGAAATGATGACCTCCCTGAAGGTCTTTCATACGGCAACATTACCACCAAGACTGCAAAGCGAGGGCTGGAACGCTCTAATGGCAGAATTAGACGGTCAGGAAGACTTTTATTTTTATGAAGGAAATGAAGAAATAACGGATATAACATGGCTTGAACAGCAGGTTCAACAACTTGTGAAAGCCCTGGTCATTACCTTGTTACGGAAAAAAATGATTCAAGGTATACCGCTTGTCAGTATGGCCATTGGTGCAGGTGCTAATTATCAGTTAACGAGAAAAGTAACCGAATTAGCCCATAAATATTATCAACTTCGTTATCTACGTGAAAAAGAGGTGTTTATTGAATGAGTACTCAAGAGCATAAAAAAGCTGCACCTAAGACAGTTAATTGCAAAGTAATTACGGTTAGTGATACAAGAAATAAGGAAACGGACAAAAGTGGAAAGTTGATGATGGACTTGCTCGAACAAGCAGGTCACAAGATTGTTGATTATGTCATAGTTAAAGATGTAGCCGATCCAATTCAAAATGAAATCGTAAAAGGATGTGCAAGTGAAGAAATCGATGTCATCTTAACTAATGGCGGAACGGGGATAGCCAAGCGGGATGTAACGATTGAGACGGTACAGAATCTACTTGATAAGGAGATTGTCGGTTTTGGAGAAATATTCCGGATGTTAAGCTATCAAGAAGATATTGGATCTGCTGCAATACTTTCCAGAGCTATTGCTGGGGTTGTGAAAAATAAAGCAGTATTCTCTACCCCAGGCTCAACTGGTGCTGTGAAGCTTGCTATGAATAAATTAATTTTACCTGAGATAAGCCATGTGGTGAAAGAGATTCAAAAAGACCTCTAATAATTAGGAAAACTCCCTTTTTAAATGGAAAGGGAGTTTTTTATTGATGAACTTTTGTTGAAAGAACTTCGTTTGCCCGGTACCATAGCCATAAATCATTAATAATCGAAGCTAGTTCAGCAATCTCCGTATTCAGTTGACAAGAGCGAGGAAAATTACTTTCATTTGAGAGAAGTGCTTGTTTATGGTTAATCTCGGTTTCAAGATCTCTTATCCGGTCAGGAATCGAGCCGCGAACTTGTTCCCAATAAAAAAGAATTTCCTGTTGTTTTGCCTTGTTGAAATGGTCCAATTCCAAGGTTAATTCTGGCAGTGGAATACCAAGACGATGGTCAAAAGAAAAATATTCTTTCATTCGATTGCCTCCAATCCGTTTGACTATTATTTATTCTACTATACATTTATCAACCATTCATTAAAAACCTATGTTTTTATTAATTGAAGAAAAAGCACGCAGCATCCATGCTGCGTGCTTATCAACTCTGTACTATGCTATATCTTTTTCAGTGCGGACAATGAGAACATCGCAATTTGCATAACGAGTAATATGTTCAGAAACACTTCCAATAAAGAACCTTTCCACAACATTTAATCCAGTCGCGCCGCAGATAATCAAGTCTACTTTGTGTTTTTTAGCTAAATCTCTAGGAATTCTTATTTTAGGAGAGCCGTAATCAATTGCAAATTGCACGTTTGTTAAGCCTGCATCCTCCGCTTGTTTTTTGTAGTTTTCAAGCATATCTTTTGCCAGCTTCTCTGCTCGATCTCCAATAACAGTATCATAAGCCTCAATTAATGCAAATGTTCTAGTGTCAATAACATGGACTAATAATAGGGTAGCATCATTTCTCTTGGCAATTTCAATCCCTTTTTTAAAAGCCCAATCAGCTTCTTTTGAACCATCAATAGCGACTAAAATATTTTTATATTTAAGTCCCATGATTTATCATCTCCTTACTTAAATTATACATTATTTAACAAGGGATAACTGTTGCAATTTTTCGAACAATAATGAGGTAACCTTAAAAAGGAAGGAGATTTACAGGATGGTGAAGCATGAACAAAAAAATCAGTTTTCGTTTGAGTTTGATGAACAGGGTACAAAGGAAGTCAGCCAACAAATTTTGAATTCATATAATAGTGGATTTATTGGCGAAGGCACCGCAATTGCCGATAACGATAACTTTGCTGGTACTGAGGGGTAAATGATGAGACTGTTGGGCTGTCCTAATATAGGACAGTTTTTTTTTTTTTTGGACAAATGTCATGGATATTTTTAATTAAAGGGCAAATACCCAAGAATATGCTTTTACATATGCATATTCTTTAATGTGTCAATTAATTAAAATGAGGAGGAGAAACATGACTACAGAAATGTATGGAGTGCCTAGTAACATTGATGTGAACTATAATGTGGTCGATCCTGCAGATGAAAGGATTCGTCCAGGGTTCGGACATTTTGGTGGTTTCGGAGGTTTTGGCCGTCCAGGATTTGGTTTCGGAGGTTTTGGCCGTCCAGGATTTGGATTCGGAGGTTTTGGCCGTCCAGGATTTGGATTCGGTGGTTTTGGCAGACCATTTGGATTTGGATTTGGCAGACCATTTGGATTTGGATTTGGCAGACCATTTGGATTTGGATTTGGCAGACCATTTGGATTTGGATTTGGATTCCCATTCTTAACTGGGTTAGCTGCAGGTGCCTTATTAGCTCCAGGTTTCGGTTATGGTTACGGATATCCTTACTATCCACCATATCCATACCCATATCCATACCCATATTATCCTTGGTATTAATGAACAAATAAAACAAAGGCTTTGCGATACACCGCAAAGCCTTTACTATATAATTTTGTCGAAATCTAATGTTTGTTAGTTAATAGCTACAAGGTTACATCTTACTTAACAAAAAGGGTATAATAAAATAAAATAGTCTCTTGGTTAATTTTACTAAATTTATTTGGAGGTTTGCACATGCGGATCGGTGTACCTAAAGAAATCAAGAATAATGAAAACCGTATTGCCATGACACCCGCTGGAGTGGTCAACCTAGTGAAATTTGGTCATGAGGTTTTTATTGAAAATGGAGCTGGGCTTGGATCTGGTTTTTTAAATGAGGATTATGAATCTGCGGGTGCGAAATTAGTAGATTCACCAGAAGAAGCATGGTCCATGGAAATGGTAATGAAGGTTAAAGAGCCACTTCCAAGTGAATACAAATACTTTCGTGAAGGATTAATATTATTTACATACTTACATCTAGCGCCTGAACCAGAATTAACGAAAGCGTTAATTGATAATAAAGTAGTAGGCATTGCTTATGAGACGGTTCAGTTACCCAATAGAAGCTTGCCATTATTAACGCCAATGAGTGAGGTGGCTGGAAGAATGGCCCCTCAAATTGGTGCTCAATTCCTTGAGAAGGTCCACGGGGGGATGGGAATTCTTCTTTCTGGTGTCCCAGGGGTCCAAAGAGGGACGGTTACCATTATCGGCGGCGGTGTAGCTGGAACAAATGCAGCTAAAATGGCGATTGGTTTAGGAGCAAAAGTGACTATTATTGATCTAAATCCTGATCGGCTTCGCCAATTGGATGATATATTTGGCTCGGATGTGACGACGCTTATGTCCAATCCCTATAATATTGCTGAAGCAGTGAAGGATTCTGATTTGGTGATAGGTGCTGTTCTTATTCCAGGGGCAAAAGCACCAAAACTTGTAACAGAAGTAATGATTCAATCAATGAAACCAGGTAGTGTCGTGGTGGATATTGCCATCGATCAGGGGGGGATTTTTGAAACCACTGACCGGATTACCACACACGACAATCCAACCTATGTGAAGCATGATGTGGTTCACTATGCTGTTGCTAACATGCCTGGTGCGGTGCCAAGAACTTCTACCCTTGCCTTAACAAATGTAACGGTCCCATATGCCGTGCAAATTGCCAATAAGGGCTATAAACAAGCTTGTCTCAGCAATGAGGCATTGTTAAAAGGAATCAACACACTTGGCGGCTTCGTGACCTATCAAGCTGTCGCAGAAGCGCATGGGCTTGAATTTTTAGATACAAAAACCTTGCTGGAAAAATAATGATATTTTTACGAGAAGAGGTGGACACCTCTTCTTTTTTTATAAAAATAAAAACCAGCTCCTAAAAGGAACTGGCTTTGAAATACATACTATGTAGCCGCATTTGCCGTATTAATATAAGAAAGTTTTAAACCACCACTCCTCAAAGTGGGTGTTCTCAGAAACATTTCCTGCGTGTCCTCCAAGTCTTATAGACGGAGGCTTGTCATTCCAGCTCCAATGGTTAAACTCCCTTTTACAGCTTAAAGGTTAAAACTTTATTATGACTACGAACAACGCAGCTTGTATTTGTATAATATATCAATTCTATCTAAATTTCAATGTAAAAAATTTACAAATGGAATTATTTTATAACCTGCAATTCTTTCGGGAATTTTGTGAGAACTTTTGCCCCGTCTGCAGTAATATAAATGTCATCTTCAATGCGGACACCGGCCACATTTGGTACATAAATACCAGGTTCAATCGTATAGACCATACCTTCCTCAATAATGAGTGGGTTTGTTTCTGTTAGTGACGGATACTCATGGACGCTAATTCCGAGCCCGTGCCCGAGCCTGTGTGGAAAAAAGTCTCCATAACCTGCATCAGCAATAATTCGACGGGCAGTAAGGTCTACTTCTGCCGCAGATACCCCTGGTTTGCTTGCTTCAATGGCAGCAAGCTGGGCTTTTAATACGGTGTCATAGATTTCCTTTTGTTTGTCATTAATATCACCGTATGCTACGGTCCTAGTGATATCAGAACAATACCTGTCAACAACCACACCTAGATCAAATAAAACTAGATCCCCTTTTTGAATTTTCGTATCTCCAGGGTTTCCATGAGGTGAAGCGGCATTAGCCCCAGTAAGAACCATTGTCGAAAACGACATTTCGGTTACACCTTTTTGTTTTAAGGCGTACTCTAGGGCGTTTAGTATTTCCAATTCTGTTTTGCCTTCCTTGATTTCACTAGCACCAAATTCAACCGCGAAATCGGCAAGAGCACAAGCTTCTTCAATAATTTTTAATTCCTTTGCATCCTTAATCATACGGAGCAGGCGTAATTTTTCTTCCGCAGAAACAAAGGATGCTTGTGGGAATAACTTTGTAAGATGTTCATAGCGTTCCACGTTCATATGTTCTTTTTCAATGGCTGCTTTGGAGACACCTTTAATTCTTTTCTGGATGGAATTTAGAATCATTTTCCATGGGTTGTCGATGTCGCTATAGCCAAGAATTTCATGGTCCCAACCAGAACGTTTCGCATCAGGCACTTCCATTCCCGGGCAGACAAGGAAAGGCTCGTCTTTCTGAAAAACTGCTAATGCCAGCAAGCGTTCATGTGGATTAGTGTAATATCCGCTTAAATAAAATACATTTTCAGAAGAGGTTAGAAAGGTAACTTCAATGTCGTTTTCCCTCATCCAGTTTTGAAGTTTAGTTAATCGCTGATTCATTTTAACTCCCCCTATATCAATCATATCCTATTTGAGATTATCAATTAAAAACCGAAATGTAAACTAACAGACGTTTTTGTCCTCCTTGTGCTTAAATTCGTTTGTAAAGGAATAAACTAGAGAAATGGAAGGAATTTCAGGTATTGTATGGAAATATTTAATAGAGAAAAATGAGAGGAGCGAGTTTGATGAAAATATCTTATCATGGCCATTCCGTTGTGCAAATTCAAACAAAGGGAAAGAGTATTATTATTGACCCCTTTATTAATGGAAACCAATTAACCGACTTAAAAGTGGAGGAAACAAGACCCGATGTCATTATTTTATCTCATGGTCACAATGATCATGTTGGGGATACAGTCGAATTAGCAAAGAAAAATAATGCTCTGGTAGTTGCCAACCACGAGCTTTCAACTTTCCTCAGCTGGCAAGGGGTTAATACCCATGCCATGCACATTGGTGGTGCCTATCAATTTGATTTTGGCAAAATTAAATTAACGCAAGCCTTTCATGGTTCAAGCTATGAAACAGAGAATAATGAACTCATCTATTGCGGAATGCCGGCTGGGATTTTATTTATGAATGAAGGAAAGACCATTTATCATGCCGGAGATACGGGGTTATTTTCAGATATGAAGTTGATTGGTGAGCGCCATCAGATTGATGTGGCCTTCCTGCCAATTGGAGATAATTTTACCATGGGACCTGAAGATGCAGTATATGCTGCCAAGCTGCTAAAAGCTAAAACAGTTGTGCCAATTCACTTTAATACGTTCCCTCCAATTAAGCAGGATCCGCATAAGTTTATTGATATGCTAGAAGATAAAAATGGTAAAGTACTCCAACCAGGCGAAGCAATCGAAATTTAAGTGTTCTAGATGATTTACATACTTTTTTTCCTCCGATAAGCATAAATATGGAACAAGCAGTCTTTTTAGGGGAGGAAATAAACATGAAAAAGAACAGATATTTACTTTGCCTGTTACTCTGTGGCTTCTTGCTGTATTATGGAGCGCCGAGATTATCGATTTATGCAGAAGGTGCCCAGGGGATTTTTTCAATCGTCTGGCTCTTATTTGCCTTAATCGTCATCGCTGGAAATCTTACGGGTTTGCTTTATAGTCCTAAAAGGCAAGGACAAAAACTTCAATCGGACCGACGTCCAAAGAAGAAATCCAGGTCCTATCATTGAGAATTAATTGTAATGTGAGAATCCGCATTGAATCAAGGCTTTATAAACTCTATAATAAAAGTTATACGTAATCCGGATTATTCGTAATTGAATGATTGGAATTTGACTATAAAAAGGGTGAAGGTCTTGGCCACAAAACATGAACAAATTTTACAATATATTGATGGACTCCCTATCGGGGAAAAGATATCAGTCAGACAAATTGCTAAGGCGATGGCCGTAAGTGAAGGTACAGCCTACCGTGCGATTAAAGAAGCGGAAAATAAAGGATATGTTAGTACCATCGAACGTGTTGGAACGATTAGAATAGAACGAAAGAAAAAAGAAAATATTGAAAAATTGACTTTTGCTGAAGTAGTAAATATTGTTGATGGACAGGTATTGGGCGGAAGAACGGGCTTGCATAAAACTCTTAATAAGTTTGTGATTGGCGCTATGAAATTAGAAGCCATGATGCGCTACACGGAGGCAGGCAACCTATTAATTGTTGGAAACCGGACACAAGCACATGAACTTGCCTTAAAAGCAGGCGCTTCCGTCCTCATTACCGGAGGATTCGATGCGGAAGAACATATCAAAAAGCTGGCTGATAAACTAGAAATACCAGTTATTTCAACGAGCTATGATACTTTTACTGTTGCTACGATGATTAACCGCGCTATTTATGACCAGTTGATCAAGAAGGAAATTATATTGGTTGAAGATATTTTAACTCCTCTTGCTGACACTTTTTATCTAAAAACGACGGATAAGGTGTCCAAATGGCATGAATTTAATCAACAAACTGCCCACAGCCGCTATCCTGTTGTCGATCAAAACTTGAAAATACAAGGGATGGTTACGAGCAAGGATATTTTAGGTCAAGATATGGAAGCATCCATTGATAAGATCATGACCAAACATCCGATGTCGGTTAATGGAAAAACAAGTGTGGCGTCAACAGCTCATACAATGGTCTGGGAAGGGATTGAAGTACTTCCTGTTACGGATGAATCTAACCGACTTGAAGGGATAATTAGCAGGCAGGATGTTTTAAAGGCCTTACAAATGAACCAGCGGCAGCCACAGGTTGGGGAAACCATCGATGATATCGTAACCAATCAAATGGTATTAATGCAGGGAAAAGCAAAAGGAGAAGAGGTTTACTCTTGCGAAGTAACACCACAAATGACAAACCAATTGGGAACCATTTCATACGGTGTTTTTACAACCATTGTCTCAGATGCTGCCAACCGCGTATTACGCTCCTATAAAAAAGGTGATCTTGTCGTTGAAAATATGACGATTTACTTTATTAAACCAGTTCAAATGGAAAGTAATTTAGAAATTTATCCAAAAGTCCTGGAAGTGGGACGTAAATTTGGTAAAGTGGATGTCGAGGTTTTCAATGAAGGAGTATTAGTCGGGAAAGCGATGATGATGTGTCAGTTGTTGGATAGGAGCTAGATTCAATTTATATTACTATAAAACAAAGCCGCTTCACTAATTGAGAAGCGGCTTCTATTTTATTTTTGCAGTTCAAAATTTTTCGCTTCCTCAATTGCGAAGGGAAGGTAATGTTTATATTTTTTGAAACCGATCCAGCCAAATACTGCCCCATAAATAATAAATACTGCAGCAACAATATAGGATACTGTTGTTTCGGAAATGAATAGCAGGTGATTAAGACCAAATAACAACACAAAAAGCCCAAGAGCAATATTTGATTTAGCAGCAAGCCATTTCTTTTCTACTAAACGGTTGCTTCTGATGTATTTTGTTTTATAAAATAGGTAGAAAGCAAATAGTATAGCAATTAATACAACAAGTACAAACATATTATTTCCTCCAGGCATAGAAAATCTTCTATTATTGTACATGTAAAAACAAAAAAATACCACTATGGTTTATGAGTAGGTAAAGGAGCATTGCCCATGATTGAGCAAATATTAGCTGAGATTGAAAAATATGACACCATAATTATTCATCGTCACGTCCGTCCAGATCCGGATGCTTATGGTTCGCAAGGCGGATTGGCAGCAATATTGCAAGAATCCTTTCCGAATAAAAGGATTTATGCAGTTGGTCAAGAAGAACCAACCCTTCATTACATGCGCAGGCTTGATGTGATTGAAGATGAAGTATATAAGGGAGCATTGGTGATCGTTTGTGATACCGCAAACGCTGCTAGGATCTGTGACAAGCGCTACACACTTGGTGATAAATTAATAAAGATTGATCATCACCCTAATGAAGACCGATATGGTGATTTACTTTGGGTGGATACAACTGCCAGCTCTTGCAGCGAAATGATCTATGAGTTTTATTTAAACGGAAAAGCTAAAGGGCTTAAAATGAATGATGAAGCGGCGAGACTGTTATATGCAGGGATTGTCGGTGATACTGGGAGATTTCTATTTCCAAGTACAACAGAAAAAACACTTGGCTATGCAGGAGAATTGATCCATTATAATTTTTCTCGCACTGAATTATTTGACAAGATGTATGAATTGGATATCAATATCATTAAATTAAATGGTTACATACTCCAAAATTTTAATCTTCAGAAAAACGGTGTCGCCTCCGTAAAACTAACAAAGGAACTACTTGAAGAATACAAGGCGAAACCAGCAGAAGCATCTCTCCTTGTCGGAACATTAGGGAATGTTAAAGGAATTAAAGCATGGGTTTTCTTCATCGAAGAAGACGAACAAATAAGAGTACGTCTTCGTTCAAAGGGACCAGTTATTAATGTAGTTGCACGCAAGTTTAATGGTGGGGGACACCCACTAGCGTCAGGTGCCTCCATCTACTCTTGGAACGAAGTAGACAATGTATTGAAAGCACTGGATGAGGTTTGTGAGAATTATACTTTTAACCATTAAAAAAATCGGCTCTCGCAATCGCGGGGCCGATTTCCTTTATTTTAGTCGAAGCGCTCCAGTCCATGCACCGCTAAACGGGTGATTCCGTTTTATTATTCAAATTTAATTTCTACCTGTATTGAGAGATTTGTATAGAAAACCATTTCTTTTACCTTGAGTTTATATCTTTTATCATTTATTTTTATGGGTTTATTTTCAATAATTTTTTTCAGAAGATCTTTACTTTTGTAGACTGTTTCGATATCTTTTGCAAGCATCAAGCTTATATCATCTCGAACCGAGTCTTCTGTCTCTAAAACACTTAAAGAATCAAGTTTATATTTTTCCCCGTTTATAATTCGAATATTGATTTTTTGTACTGTAAGCTGCTCAATTTTTCGCTTATTAATCTCTTTATATTCATCCTGCCAGATCTTTTTCTCTTCGTTTAAGTCAACAATTTTTTGCTCTTGTTTCCTAATTAATTCGGTATTCTCTTCCTGCCAGCCTCCATAAATATATAAAAAAATGCACCAGCTTATTGCTCCCCCAACGGCCATTCCAGCAAAAAAACGCTGCCAGGGTGGTTTTCTATATAACGGCGGGATTCTCATGATGAGATATGCTCCTGGGTCAACCAATTAATAATCAGGGCACCAGTCTGGGCACCGCCTAAGGCAGAGAGAATTAATAAAAACTGTTTAAAAAGATCCTTTGTATCGGCGTTAAATAATCCCCTTTCAAACGTATAAACCGCGTCAAACGTCCCACCGATGGCAGAAACAATGGCCCAAATTCTAAGCGCTGAAGATAAGCGATAAACGGTTGTTAGCGGCGGCTGCCCAGTTAGGAATGAAGCTATTCCCCCAATAAGCGATCCTCCAAGCACGACTCCCAAGGCAATAAAGTAGCTTTCTATAAAAGCAGGAAAAAAACCAATTTCTTTCATCTTGTCAACCGCCTCTTCCAGTAGTCAATACTAATACTCATTTATATGGACAAATATGTGTAAATATGAATGAAGAATTGGCCAGCTACAGCGCCTAGGGCAAATGGACATCGTTTAACGGGCGCTGCCGCTTTCTTAAAAAATGAGAACATATTTTCTTTTTTACCAATCTCGTTCTATAATAGAGGGAGAGATTATGGAATTAAGGGTGTGACAATATGTCTTTTATTCACCTGCATGTATATAGTGCATACAGTTTATTAACAAGTACGGCATCTGTCCCGGATTTAATAAAAAATGCACAAGAAAAAGGGTTTTCTGCCATCGCTTTAACGGACAGAAACGTCATGTACGGAACAGTCGAATTTTATAAGTTATGCCAAAAAAATAATTTGAAGCCCATTATCGGATTAACAGTGGATGTGGAAAGTGAGTACTCCAATAATGAGTCCTATCCATTAGTCTTACTCGCTGAAAATGATCGTGGTTATAAAAATTTGTTAAAGATATCTAGTACGGTGCAAACCAAAACGGAAAATGGAATTCCGCTCAAATGGTTGAAACATTATTCGGAAGGGTTAATTGCGATAACTCCTGGTCTCGAAGGTGAAATCGAGCAGTTGATCATCAATGACAACGAGGAAATAGCAAGAGATATGATTAGAAAACTAGACACCATTTTTGGACAGGATAGCTTTTTTCTTGCGATTCAAAATCATCACCTCGAACAAGAAACTAAAATAAGAAATAAGTTTACGATCATGTCAAAAGAAATGAATGTCCCGCTTGTAGCCACCCACCCAGTCTATTATTTAGAGAAAGAAGATATGTTTGCTCATGAATGTTTGCTAGCCATTAAAAATGGTGATAAATTGCAGGATGATCACAGAGAAAAGATGGAAAACGATCAATTCTATTTAAAAACGGCAGGCGAAATGGTTGATTGCTTTTCTGATATAACAGATGCATTGGAAAATACAATCCAGATTGCCAATAGATGTCACTTTGACATTGAATTAAATAAAACTTATTTGCCGGCATTTCCAACAGAAAAAGGAATTCCGGCTGAGGAATTCCTAGATCAATTGTGTAAACTGGGATTAAGTGAACGTTTTTCCTCGCCTTCTAAGGAGCATTTTGAACGGTTGTCCTATGAATTAGCGGTGATAAAACGAATGCAGTTCAGCAACTACTTTTTAATTGTTTGGGATTTTATGAAATACGCACGGGAGAATGGGATTTTGACAGGACCAGGGAGAGGTTCAGCAGCAGGTTCACTAGTTGCCTATGTTTTATACATTACAGATGTTGATCCATTAAAACATGATCTATTATTTGAGCGGTTTTTAAATCCTGAGCGAATTTCCATGCCGGATATAGATATTGATTTTCCAGACCATCGTCGTGATGAAGTGATAAATTATGTAGCGGCGAAATATGGGGAACTGCATGTTGCTCAAATTGTTACATTTGGAACACTCGCTGCAAAAGCAGTCCTAAGAGATATCGGAAAGGTATTCGGGTTAAATTCCAAGGAACTCGAACATTTATCAAGAATGATTCCGTCGCGATTAGGAATAGACTTGAAAGGTGCTTATAAAGAATCAGAAGCGCTTAGAAGGTTTATTAATGAAAGTCCGATGTATCAACGTCTTTTTGAAACGGCTTTAAAACTAGAAGGACTTCCGCGTCATACTTCCACGCATGCAGCAGGTGTTGTTATTAGTGAGAAGCCGCTTATTGATTTAATCCCCATCCAGCGGGGGACAAACCATGTTTTTTTAACGCAATTTTCAATGGAGTACCTGGAAGAAATCGGCCTCTTAAAAATGGACTTTCTTGGCCTGCGAAATCTTACATTGATAGATTCAATTTTATCTTCAATCTCACGTAAAACTGGTAAAAAAATAAACATTAGTTCGATTCCATTAGATGACACCCTAACCTTCAACCTGTTAGCTAAAGGTGAAACAACGGGTGTATTCCAACTTGAATCAGAAGGAATGCGCAAGGTTCTAACACGCTTAAAGCCTTCCCACTTTGAGGATATCGTGGCAGTTAATGCCTTATACCGCCCAGGACCAATGGAAAATATCCCGCTCTTTATAGACAGGAAACATGGCGTACAAGCAGTTGAATATCCACACCCTGATTTACGGCCAATCCTTGAAAATACATATGGTGTCATTGTCTATCAAGAGCAAATTATCCAAATAGCATCGAAAATGGCAGGCTTTTCGCTGGGGGAAGCGGATCTTTTAAGAAGGGCAGTCGGGAAAAAGAAAAAAGAAATTCTAGATCAAGAGCGCAGTCATTTTGTGCATGGTGCTCTAAAAAAAGGCTATGAACAAACACTTGCCAATGATGTTTACGATTTAATCGTCCGCTTTGCTAACTATGGCTTTAACAGAAGTCACGCCGTTGCCTATAGTATGATTGCCTATCAGTTGGCTTATTTAAAAGCAAATTATCCGGTTTATTTTATGGCAGGCTTACTTACCTCCGCAATCGGAAATGATACGAAAATAGCACAATACGTGATGGAAACAAAACAAAAAGATATCACAGTCCTGCCACCATCTATCAATCATAGCGGCTATTCCTTTCAAGTGGAACAAGAGGAGATCCGTTACAGCTTGGCGGCGGTTAAAAGTGTAGGGGCAGCCGCTTTAAAAGAGATCTTTCAGGCGAGGAAAAAGAAAAGGTTTGCAGACTTATTTGATTTTTGTATTCGGGTTTCTAGTAAAGCTATCAACCGAAAAACGCTCGAGTTCCTTGTTCACTCTGGCTGCTTCGACGAGTTTGGCGAAGATCGTGCCGTGTTGCTTGCTAGTTTAGATGTTGCAATGGAACATGCCCAAATATTTAAACCAACAGATAACAACCAATTTGATTTATTTGAAGATGAATTCATGCCAAAGCCGAAATATATGCAAGTCGATCCCATTAGTCAAGAGAATAAGCTGACATTTGAAAAAGAAGCACTTGGTTTTTATCTTTCTGATCATCCGCTTTCTATTTATGAAGAGCAGCTTAAGCAAAGTGGGGCACACTCCTTATTTGGTATGAATCATAACAACCAACGGGTATCAGTTGGAGTATATATCACTTCGATGAAATCAATTCGTACCAAAAAAGGTGATTCGATGGCCTTTTTAACCGTAAGTGATTCAAGTGGTGAAATGGAAGCAGTGGCCTTCCCTAATGTATACAAAAAATATTCGCACTTATTAGGGCATGGCAGGTTTACATTACTTGAAGGGAAGATCGAAGAACGTGATGGGAAACAGCAATTAATCATTCAACAAGTTTTTCTATTAGAAGAGTGGCTAAAAACAAAAACACGTAAACAATCAGTTTTATATTTGAAAATAGTAGAAGAAAGACAAGATGAGAAATTTCTTCAGCAGATCCATCAACTTTTAAAAGATAATCAAGGCACTGCAGCTGTAATTTTACACTATGAAAAAAGTCGAAAAACAATTAAGTTAGGTGAAGAAAATAATATCAAACCAACCCTCGAATTACTGCAATTATTAAGGGAGATGCTTGGGCCAAAAAATGTTGTCTTGAAGGAATAATTCTTTACAACTATCTAAGATATGTTATAGTGATAATGAGACAAGTGTGGTCTGACCACCAAAAAATCGGGCTACATATAGTGGGATGTTTATAAACTTTTTGTATAAATTTGAGGGGTGACATATCTTGACTTTACGGGAAGAAGCATTACATATGCATCGAATTAATAAAGGAAAGTTAGAGTCGAAGTCAAAAGTTCTAGTCCGAAATGCACATGATTTAAGCTTAGCTTATTCACCAGGTGTTGCAGAGCCATGTAAAGATATCTATGAGAAACCAGAATTAGTTTACGAATATACCATGAAAGGGAATATGGTTGCCGTCGTTTCCGATGGTACAGCAGTTCTTGGGCTTGGGAATATTGGTCCGGAAGCAGCACTACCTGTTATGGAAGGTAAAGCGGTATTATTTAAGAGTTTTGCCGGGGTTGATGCATTTCCGATTTGTTTAAACACAACCGATGTAGATAAAATTGTTGAAACTGTGAAATTGCTGGAACCTACTTTTGGTGGCGTGAATCTAGAAGATATTGCTGCTCCAAATTGTTTCGTTATTGAGGAACGATTGAAGAAGGAGGCAAATATCCCAATTTTCCATGATGATCAGCATGGTACAGCTATTGTAACAGTAGCAGGTCTTGTCAATGCCCTAAAGCTAATTGGCAAAAAAATGACCGAAATTAAGGTAGTCGCAAACGGTGCAGGTGCTGCCGGGATTGCAATTATTAAATTGTTATATAGTTATGGTGTAAGGGACATAATTATGTGTGATACCAAAGGAGCCATTTACGAAGGGCGTCCACAAGGTATGAATGTAGTGAAAGCTGAAGTAGCTAAGTTTACAAATCGAGATAATCTATCTGGCAGCCTTGAAGATGTAATTAAAGGTGCAGATGTATTTATCGGGGTTTCAGTAGCAGGAGCACTTACAAAAGAAATGGTCGCTTCAATGAATCCTGATTCTATTATTTTTGCAATGGCTAATCCGGTCCCTGAAATTATGCCAGATGAGGCAAAAGCAGCAGGAGCAAAAGTGGTGGGAACCGGTCGTTCAGATTTTCCAAACCAGGTAAACAATGTTCTCGCCTTTCCAGGAATTTTCCGTGGGGCACTCGATGTTCGTGCCACCCATATAAATGAAAAAATGAAAGTCGCGGCAGTAGAAGCTATTGCCAACCTGATCAATCCAGATGAACTTAATGCGGATTATGTTATTCCTGGTCCTTTTGATCCAAGAGTTGCGCCAGATGTAGCTGCAGCAGTAGCAAAAGCAGCTATGGAAACAGGTGTAG
The DNA here is from genome assembly GCF_046562815.1 of Neobacillus sp. 204. Taxonomy (NCBI): domain Bacteria; kingdom Bacillati; phylum Bacillota; class Bacilli; order Caryophanales; family Bacillaceae; genus Neobacillus; species Neobacillus sp. 204. Next base: position 157,378 of record NZ_JBJORY010000009.1, on the reverse strand, counting down.
CACGTATTAAGGTTGATCCAGAAGAAATAAAGGAAAAAACAAAGAGGCTCGCTATTATTGGTAAAAGTGAGTGATACGTGAGTGGCAAACAATACCAAGGTCTATTTAGAGATTGTTAAGCAACTACGTGAAATGATTACCATTGGTGATCTAAAAACTGGAGATAAGATTCCTTCTGAACGAGAATTGTCTGAGCGCCTGAATTTCGGGCGCTCTTCAGTTAGAGAGGCACTTAGAGCTTTAGAACTACTTGGATTAATTGAAACCAGGCGTGGTGAAGGGACGTTTATTCGGGATTTTCGGGGGAATCATCTGGTTCAGTTGCTTAGTACATTTATTTTACAAGATGAAAAAGCGAAACGAGATGTATTTGAAACAAAGAACTTTATAGAGATGGATTGCCTAAGATTAGCCCTTCAAAAAATAGATGATAATAATATTGTAAACTTGAAATCATGGGTGAATCAGGAAAATGTTTTAAATGATGATGAGTTTTTTTATCAAATTATTGAAATAGCAGATAACCACCTTTTTTCTAGAATTTGGTCCATCTTAAAAGATTATTACCATTCACTCGATTCAAGTAATTTTATCTATCATCGTGAAGATTATTTAATCCTACTAGATGCCTTAGCCGAAAAGAATGAAGCGAAAACACTGTCTGCTTATTACAATCTACGGAATTTGTCAGTTTTTAACGACAAATACTAACAGATTTTGAACTCTTTTTATCTTATAGTGAAGGTTATCCAAGCCCTAGGAAACGGGTGTTTTTTATCTATAAGTGGTCTGACCACCCTTGAAAGCAACGAGGTATGAAGTAAAGCTTAAATAGAAAAACTTTTAGTAAAGTTATGATTGGATAAACTTGCCATTTGGCGTTATCGAAGCACAAAGGAGGTTTAATTTTGGCGCTGAAAGATCTTTTTTCAAAAAACCAGACAAAAAAGAAGAAATATGCTCAAATTCCGACGGAAAATGCAAAGAATGATGTTCCTGAAGGAATAATGACAAAGTGCCCTTCTTGTAAGAAAATCATGTATACAAAAGAATTGTTGAAAAACTCTAAGGTATGTTTGCATTGCGGACATCATTTTCCAATGAATTCTAAAGAACGATTGGACAGCTTCATTGATGAAGGAAGTTTTGTAGAATTTAATGAAGATATGATTTCTAAAAATCCATTGGATTTTCCTGACTATATTGAAAAGCTTGAGAAAGATCGGCAAAAGAGTAAGTTAAATGAGGCTGTTGTAACAGGCATTGGAACAGTCAATGATCATAAAATTGTTCTTGCGATAATGGATGCTTCGTTCCGAATGGGAAGCATGGGCTCAGTAGTCGGCGAAAAAATTACACAAGCCATTGAAAAAGCGGATGAATTAAATGTCCCTTTTATTATTTTTACTGCTTCAGGTGGTGCCCGAATGCAAGAGGGGGCACTAAGTTTGATGCAAATGGCAAAAACTAGTGTGGCACTCAAGAAGTTTAGTAATAATGGCGGATTAATCATCTCGATTATGACACATCCAACAACTGGCGGGGTTTCTGCGAGTTTTGCATCATTAGGTGATTTCAACCTTTCTGAACCTGGTGCGCTCATTGCTTTCGCAGGACGAAGAGTTATTGAACAATCCATACGCGAAGAATTGCCAGAGGATTTTCAAACGTCCGAGTTCCTTTTAAAACATGGTCAACTGGATGCAATTATCCATCGAACTGACTTAGTTGAGAAAATCACCAACATTCTAGAAATCCATCAACCTGGAGGTGTGTTCAGATGGTAGGAGAGTTAGAATTTGAACGCCCGGTAATTGAATTAAGAAAAAAAATTACTGATTTACAAGAGTTCACAAAAACGGCTGATGTTGACCTAAGCTCAGAAATCTCCAAATTAGAGAAAAGGCTTGAAAAACTCGAACAAAGTATTTATGAAAATATTAAGCCTTGGGACAGGGTCCAAATTGCTCGTCTTCCGAACCGGCCAACCACATTAGATTACATTCCCTATTTGTTTGAGAATTTCTTTGAATGTCATGGAGACCGAACCTTTGGTGATGATGAGGCAATTGTAGGCGGGATTGCTAAATATCGAGGTTTACCCGTTACAGTGATTGGACACCAGCGTGGAAAAGATACAAAAGAAAATATTCGCAGGAACTTTGGAATGCCTCATCCAGAGGGATATCGAAAAGCACTTCGATTAATGAATCAGGCAAATAAATTTAATCGACCGATTATTTGTTTCATTGATACAAAGGGAGCCTATCCTGGTAAGGCTGCAGAAGAACGTGGACAGAGTGAAGCAATTGCACGCAATTTGTTTGAAATGGCTGGATTAAAGGTTCCTGTAGTGTGTATTGTTATTGGTGAAGGCGGTAGTGGTGGTGCTCTTGCTCTTGGAGTGGGAAATCGGATTTATATGCTCGAGAATTCCACTTACTCGGTCATTTCACCAGAGGGTGCAGCAGCTATTTTATGGAAAGATGCATCTTTAGCTAGAAATGCGGCCGAAACCATGAAAATTACTGCTCCTGATCTAAAAGAGCTAGGCGTCATTGATGATATTATTCCGGAGATTAAGGGCGGCGCTCAAAGGGATGTAATAAAGCAAGCTGAAGAAATTGATAATGTACTGAAGAAAGCTTTACAGCAGCTTCTTAAGCTGTCGGAAGATGAACTTATCGCTGATCGATATAACCGTTTTAGGACAATCGGTGAATTTGCGACAGTTAATGATTATATTGGTGTTAATTAATAAAGGCTCTTTTCGTAAACTACCTTAATAAAACGTGCTCATCCTCATGGGCACTCTTTTTTTGTTGAGTAAAATTTTAAACGAGAGCTTCCTCTTTTTTAATTCACAAAATGTTCACTAGAAATTCTTTAAAAAAACAATGATGACGCTTACAAGATGAAATTAAACGCTTGCAATAAACTGATTATTCCGTCTCTTATAATTACTAATACCATAAGGTTGTTATAGTTATTTCTTCATGTTATTTTATAAATATTCGCGGGTTTTATGTAAATAATAAAAGAAGTAATTTCTAAAACTCATCGTTTCCTTTATTTTACTACATATAATTTTTATACATAAATTCCCAATAAAAAACAGAGGTGATAACCATGAAAAAAATAGGAGTTCTTACTAGTGGTGGAGATTCTCCAGGGATGAATCCAGCTATTCGTGCAGTTGTGCGAAAAGCCATTTATCATAATGTAGAAGTGTATGGTGTTTACGGAGGTTATACAGGGTTAATTTCTGGAAATATAAGAAAATTAGAGCTGGGTTCGGTCGGAGATATTATTCAACGAGGTGGGACAATGCTTCAATCTGCCCGCTGTCCAGAATTTAAAACAAAAGAAGGGCAACAAAAAGGGATTGACCAGCTTAAAGCACATGGAATTGAAGGCTTAGTGGTAATCGGCGGAGATGGCTCATATCGTGGGGCAAAGGCTTTAACAGAACAAGGCTATCCGTGTGTGGGAGTTCCAGGAACGATTGATAATGATATTCCCGGAACTGAACTTACGATTGGGTTTGATACAGCACTAAATACAGTGATCGATTCATTAGATAAGATTCGTGATACTGCTACTTCTCATGAAAGAACTTTTGTTATTGAAGTAATGGGACGAAACGCAGGTGACATTGCTCTATGGGCAGGTCTTGCGGGTGGAGCAGAAACGATTCTGATTCCTGAAGAAGGTTATGACATGAATGATATTGTCGACAAACTTCGAAAAGGCCAAGAACGTGGTAAAAAGCATAGTATTATTGTGGTGGCTGAAGGTGTCTGCAGTGGTGTAGAGTTTGCGAAGCAGGTACAGGAAGCAACCAACTTTGATACTAGAGTTTCTGTCTTAGGACATATTCAACGCGGTGGCTCACCAACTGCAGCAGACCGGGTTCTTGCTAGCCGATTAGGTGCAAGAGCAGTAGAGCTTTTGATTGAAGGAAAAGGCGGTCGTGCTGTAGGGATTGAGAAGAATCAACTGGTCGACTATGACATTATTGAGGCACTAGGTCGTAAACATACTATAGACCTTGATTTATACAAGCTTTCCATGGAATTATCAATTTAAGAATATAGGAATATAAGAAATGGCGTAGGTGCTTTTCTAATATAGGAGGAAAAGAAGTATGTTACGGAAAACTAAAATTGTTTGTACGATAGGACCTGCAAGTGAAAGTGTGGAAAAGTTAACTCAATTAATTAATTCGGGAATGAACGTAGCACGTTTGAATTTTTCTCATGGTGATTTTGAAGAGCATGGGGCACGAATTAAAAATATCCGTGAAGCAGCACAGCTGACTGGCAAAACAGTTGCTATTTTGCTTGATACGAAAGGTCCTGAAATTCGGACCAACAATATGCAAAACGGGGCAATTGAACTACAGGCTGGAGAAAATATTATTGTCTCCATGACAGAAGTTGAAGGGACCGTTGACAAGTTTTCTGTTACATATCCTGGATTAATTGATGATGTGCATGTAGGTTCTAAAATTCTTCTAGATGACGGTTTAATTGGTCTAGAAGTTACGAACGTAGACAAATCAAATAGTGAAATCCATACGAAAATTCTAAATAGCGGTACATTGAAGAATAAAAAAGGCGTAAACGTGCCTGGTGTTTCTGTTAACCTGCCGGGTATTACAGAAAAAGATACGCAAGATATTCTTTTTGGAATTGAACAAGGTATTGATTTTATTGCGGCTTCGTTCGTACGACGAGCAAAAGATGTATTAGAAATCCGTCAGCTTTTAGAAGAAAACAAAGCAACTCATATCCATATTATTCCTAAAATTGAGAATCAGGAAGGCGTCGATAACATTGACGAAATCCTAGAAATCTCGGACGGTTTAATGGTTGCCCGTGGTGACCTTGGCGTAGAAATTCCTGCTGAAGAAGTTCCACTTGTTCAAAAAATGTTAATCAAGAAATGTAACGCACTTGGAAAGCCTGTCATTACAGCTACTCAAATGCTTGATTCGATGCAAAGAAATCCACGACCTACTCGCGCTGAAGCAAGTGATGTAGCGAATGCGATTTTTGATGGAACTGACGCAATTATGCTTTCTGGTGAAACAGCAGCAGGCCAATATCCAGTCGAAGCTGTCCAAACGATGCACAATATTGCTTCCAGAGCAGAATCAGCATTAGATCACAAAGAAATACTTTCAGGCCGCAGCAAAGATACAGAACATAATCTCACTGATGCAATTGGACAATCTGTTGCCCACACCGCTTTAAATCTTGACGTAAAATCAATTATAACTCCTACTGAAAGCGGTCATACAGCAAGAATGATATCTAAATATCGTCCGAAAGCAGCGATTGTTGCGGTGACTTCAGTTGAACATGTTTGCCGTCGTCTTTCCCTTGTTTGGGGCGTTTACCCTCAGTTTGGAAAAGTTGCTACCACAACTGACGAAATGCTGGATAATGCAGTTGATGCCAGCTTAAAGAGCGGTATCGTGAACCGTGGTGATTTAGTAGTCATTACTGCTGGTGTGCCAGTCGGTGAGGCCGGTACTACCAATCTAATGAAAATTCATGTGGTCGGAGATATTATTACAAAAGCACAAGGAATTGGCCGTCGGTCTGCCTTTGGTAAAGTAGTAGTTGCACAAGATGCAAAGGAAGCTTTAGAAAAAGTAAAACAAGGTTCAATCCTAGTAACAATTGGTACGGATCGTGATATGATGCCAGCGCTAGAAAAATGTGCTGCTGTAATTACCCAAGAAGGTGGATTAACAAGCCATGCAGCAGTAGTTGGACTAAACCTAAGCATCCCTGTAGTTGTTGGGGTAGATAATGCCTTAGAATTGTTCAGAGATGGTCAAGAAATAACCGTTGATGCAACAAGTGGTGTTATTTACAACGGTCACGCAAGCGTACTATAAAGACAAGTGAAATATATTAAACTGATAGCAAAGTAAAGAAGGGGAAACCCTTCTTTTTTTATCATGACAATAGGATCCCCATTCGTTATATAATGAAAATAAGCCTTTTGGAAAGGGGACAATCTATGCGTTATTTATTTTTGTTGATTATATTAATTCCAGCTCTAGATATTGGTGTACTACTTTTTTCAGGTAAAGCCATTGGTGTGTGGCCAACGATTGCCCTAATACTTTTGACCGGAATTATTGGAGCTTACTTAGCCAAAAGAGAGGGCCTGCAGACGATCCGAAGGGTGCAAGAACAGTTGAGCTATGGACAACTTCCTGGAGATGCTTTATTAGATGGAATCTGTATATTAATCGGTGGAATATTGCTATTAACACCGGGATTTATAACCGATGTAACCGGCTTCCTATTCCTTTTTCCACCCACCCGAAAGCCGATAAAATATTTAATCATAAAAATGTGGCAAAGAAGGATTAAAAAAGGAAATATAAAAATAATAAAATAAAAATAAAAAGTCAGCTCACAGTGAACTGACTTTTTTACTAGTTCTCTTTCCCCATTATAAATCCCCATAAATCATGAAAAACATTCGCACGATATAGAGTGCTGATGATGACAAGTGTTACAGGGCCCACAATTAATCCTAATAATCCGATTAATTTAAAACCGACGAATAACGCAATCAGTGTTGCTAAAGGATCGAGGCCAATATTAGAAGACAGGATTTTTGGCTCCATGATTTGCCGTTGAACAAGGACGATGATATAAAGAACCCCTAACCCGATTGCTAGCCCCATATTGCCACCGATAGCCACATAAATAATCCATGGAACAAAAACGGCTCCAGTCCCAAGATAGGGTATAATATCAACAATTCCAGTGACTAATGCAATAGTGATAGCATAATCAACACGAAGGATCAGCAAGCCAATTAGTATAATAACTGTAGTAATTGAAATGAGTGTTAATTGGGCTTTTATAAAACCAAATAGTGCCTTTTTTAAATCGATAAAAACAGATCTGCTGCTCTTTTTGGCTTTCTCGGGTAAAAGCCGTCCACCCAATCTCGATAAACGGTACCAATCTTTACAAATAAAAAAAGTCGCCAGTAAGGAAAAGATTAAAACAGTCGCCGCATTCGGAAGCCAAGCGATAATATTGGGAATAATCCCGAAGAGATTTTGAATAAAATTACCAACAGTTGTGCCAATTCTAGTCCCGACATTTTGAATATTACTAATTATTGTATCTTGTTGACCAGAATCAAGTTTTTTAAAGACACTGGATAATTGGTCGTAAATTGGCAGAATTTGAGCCGTGAAATATTTCTCAATATACTCGATTAACGTATCAAGGTGTTCCGGTACAACTGTAGATAAATAATTTGCACCCGAAACAATTTCAGCTATGAGGAGAGTAATAAGTCCTGCAAATAAAGCAAAGATAATAATAAGTGCAATGATGGCAGCTAATGCACGAGGCATTCTAACCTTTCTTTCAAAAATATCAACTAGTGGATTTATTAAAAAAGCAATGATTAGCCCAATTAAAAATGGATAGATTACTTTTGATAAATAATAACAAGATAAAAGTCCCAAAACTATTGCGCCGATGACAATGATAAATCGAATGGTCCGGTATAGATACGTTAGATTCAAAAGACAATCCTCCTTTTATCTGAATTATCGTAATTCTAGTTTAACATCTTATGAAAAATTCTGCATATTTTTCCAGCTAAATATAATAACATAAAACATTATGAACTTTTTTTGCGAAAGATTCGTAATGCAATAGAAGGAAAACTGACATAAACAGTAATTTCACTCCTATGCAAGCATTATGGTACGATAATTTATATAAGGGAAGGTGAAAACATGCTTAATGAGTCGGTATTATTTTTACTTTTATTGCTAGTTATTGGTTTTATCGCTAAAAACAGTTCCTTACTGATTGCAATTGCTGTCCTGCTTGTCTTAAAGGTAGGGGGTTTAGATACAAAAGTATTCTCATTTATCCAGTCTAAAGGAATTAATTGGGGGGTAACAATTATTACCATTGCAGTGTTAGCGCCAATTGCAAGTGGAGAAATCGGTTTTAAAGACTTATCCGGTGCATTTAAATCCTCCTATGCTTGGATAGCGCTAATCTCAGGCATGATTGTCGCTTTGTTGGCGAAAGGAGGCGTCAAGTTATTAGCAGATGATCCCCAGATTACGACGGCTTTAGTACTTGGAACCATCCTCTCTGTATCTATTTTTAAAGGTGTAGCTGTCGGTCCATTAATTGGAGCTGGTATCGCCTATATGGCAATGAAAATTGTTAGTTTTTTTACGTAGATTTTTTGTAAAATAATATTTTTTTACACTTTTCGAATGCTTTTCATTCACAAAAATCTGATAATTGTTTATAATAGGCTTGTAAGCGTTTCTTTTTTTACATAAACCACATATATATGCTGATTTGCTTATTAACTAATTAATGCCTAAAGTTATAGAATTTTAATTGTTTGCTTTTTATCCGAGCAATCGCTCAGTCATTTTAATGGATGAATAAGGGGAATCTTTTTGTTCCACTGGTATGGGGAAATTTAGTATGAAAAGGAGAGATTTACGATGACAGTAACACGCGGTCTTGAAGGGGTAGTGGCGACAACTTCCTCCATTAGCTCAATTATTGATGATACGCTTACGTACGTTGGCTTTGACATTGATGATTTGGCTGTGAATGCTAGTTTTGAAGAGGTAATCTATTTATTATGGCATCTTAAGTTGCCTAATGCTGAACAATTAGCTGAATTGAAAAAGCAACTTTCTGAAAATGCAGCATTACCACAGGAAGTAATCGAACATTTTAAGATGTACCCAATCGAAAAGGTACACCCAATGGCAGCACTTCGTTCAGCAGTTTCTCTTTTAGGTTTATATGATGAGGAAGCAGATTTAATGGATTCAGAATCGAATTACCGAAAAGCGATTCGCTTACAGGCAAAAATGCCTGCGATTGTGGCAACATTTGCTCGCGTTAGAAAAGGGTTGGAGCCAATTGCTCCTAAACCAGAATTAAGCTTTGCAGCCAACTTCTTATACATGTTGACTGGAAAGGATCCACAACCCATTGCTATTGAAGCAATTGATAAAGCGCTAGTTTTACATGCAGACCATGAATTAAACGCTTCCACATTTACTGCACGGGTTTGTGTGGCGACATTATCTGATGTTTACTCTGGAGTAACAGCTGCCATTGGAGCCCTTAAAGGACCTTTACATGGCGGGGCAAATGAAGCTGTTATGAAAATGCTTAAAGAAATTGGTACATTAGAAAACGTAGAGCCATATGTACGTGGAAAGCTTGAGAAAAAGGAAAAAATCATGGGCTTTGGTCATCGTGTTTATCGAAAAGGAGATCCACGTGCCAAGCATTTAAGAGAAATGTCTAAAAAATTAACTGAACTAACAGGCGAACCACACTGGTATGATATGTCTGAAAAGATCGAAAGCATTGTTACCGGTGAAAAGAACTTACCACCAAATGTGGATTTCTATTCTGCTTCTGTTTATCACAGCCTAGGCATTGACCATGATTTAATGACACCAATTTTTGCAGTAAGCAGGGTATCAGGCTGGCTTGCACATATCCTTGAACAGTATGAAAACAATCGTTTAATCCGCCCGCGTGCAGATTATATTGGTCCTGGAATGCAAAAATATGTACCAATAGACCAACGAGCTTAATATTTACTTTTGTTGCAATAATTGGTCTAATAGGAATGTATGAAAAGGTTAGAGATTTATATCTCTAACCTTTGATAAGACAAAGGGTAGACTCATGCTCTTAATTTAGCTTTTTTTACATAATAGGAGGGAAAACAACTATGCAAGGCGAAAAAATTACAGTTACAAATGGAGTATTAAATGTTCCAAACAATCCAATTATCCCATTTATTGAGGGTGACGGGATTGGACCTGATATTTGGGCTGCTTCTGAGCGTGTCTTAAATGCAGCTGTTGAAAAAGCTTACAAAGGTGTGCGTAAATTAGTATGGAAAGAAGTTTTAGCAGGAGAAAAAGCATTCAACCAAACGGGCGAATGGCTTCCATCAGAAACACTTGATGTAATCAATGAGTATTTGATTGCCATCAAAGGACCATTAACTACTCCTGTCGGCGGAGGAATTCGTTCGTTGAACGTTGCACTGCGTCAAGAATTAGATTTGTTTGTCTGCTTACGTCCAGTAAGATGGTTTGAAGGTGTTCCTTCACCAGTTAAGCGTCCACAAGATACTGACATGGTTATTTTCCGTGAAAACACTGAAGATATTTATGCTGGTATTGAATATGAAAAAGGTACAGAAGCAGTAAAAAAGGTAATTGATTTCTTACAAAACGAAATGGGTGTAAAGAAAATCAGATTCCCTGAAACTTCTGGAATCGGAATCAAGCCTGTTTCTGAACAAGGAACTACTCGTCTAGTACGTGCTGCAATTAATTATGCTATTAAAGAAGGTCGTAAGTCAGTTACACTCGTGCATAAAGGAAATATCATGAAATTTACTGAAGGCGCGTTTAAAAACTGGGGTTATGAGCTTGCTGAAAAAGAATTTGGCGATAAAGTCTTTACTTGGGCTCAATATGATCGTATCAATGCTGAGCAAGGTTCAGATGCTGCAAACAAGGCCCAAGCTGATGCAGAAGCTACTGGCAAAATCATCGTAAAAGATGCCATTGCTGATATCTTCTTACAACAAATCCTTACTCGTCCACGTGAGTTTGATGTGGTTGCAACAATGAACTTAAATGGGGATTTCATTTCAGATGCACTTGCAGCGCAAGTAGGCGGTATTGGTATTGCACCAGGCGCGAACATCAACTATGAAACTGGACATGCTATCTTTGAAGCAACACATGGTACTGCCCCTAAATATGCAGGTCTTGATAAAGTAAATCCTTCATCAGTTATTTTATCAGGAGTGTTATTGCTTGAGCACTTAGGTTGGAATGAAGCAGCTTCAATGGTTATTAAATCTGTGGAAAAAACTATTGCATCCAAAGTTGTTACTTACGATTTTGCCCGTTTAATGGACGGAGCAACTGAAGTGAAGACTTCTGAATTTGGTGACGAACTTATTAAGAACATGGAATAAAAATCGATGCAGATGCGGGCTGTTACTTAAATAGCCCCTCCTGCATTTTAAGGTTTAGGTCTAACAAAAAAGTTCAAAGGGGAGAGTCATAATGTCATTGAAGCGTAAAAAGGTAACTGTAATCGGCGGAGGATTTACTGGAGCGACTACTGCATTTTTACTTGCGCAAAAGGAACTTGGAGATGTAGTTCTTGTTGATATCCCACAAATGGAAAACCCAACAAAAGGTAAAGCTTTAGACATGCTTGAAGCGAGTCCAGTACAAGGCTTTGATTCTAATATTACGGGTACTTCAAACTATGAAGATACTCGTGATTCAGATATCGTAGTAATCACTGCTGGTATTGCTCGTAAACCTGGTATGAGTCGTGATGATTTAGTTCAGACAAACCAAAAGGTTATGAAAAGTGTAACTCAAGAGATCGTGAAGTATTCTCCTAACTGTACGATTATTGTTTTAACTAACCCAGTAGATGCAATGACCTACACTGTTTTTAAGGAATCAGGATTCCCGAAAAACCGTGTAATCGGTCAATCTGGGGTTCTTGATTCAGCACGTTTCCGGACATTTGTTGCTCAAGAATTAAACCTTTCTGTTAAAGACATTACAGGCTTTGTGTTGGGTGGACATGGTGATGACATGGTTCCCCTTGTACGTTACTCCTATGCTGGTGGAATTCCATTAGAAACATTAATTCCTAAAGACCGATTAGAAGCAATTGTAGAACGCACTAGAAAAGGCGGCGGTGAAATCGTTAACCTTCTAGGTAATGGTAGTGCTTATTATGCTCCTGCTGCTTCTTTAGTCGAAATGTGTGAAGCAATCCTTAAAGACCAACGTCGCGTTCTTCCTTCTATTGCCTATCTTGAAGGTGAATTTGGTTACGAAGGTATTTACCTTGGGGTACCAACTATCCTTGGTGCAAATGGTATTGAAAAAGTAATCGAGCTTGACTTAACTGCTGACGAAAAAGCTGCTTTAGATAAATCAGTGGAATCCGTTCGTAATGTTATGCAAGTATTAGTGTAAAAAAGGATATAAGTGAAATTCGGGGTTACAAAGGTTCCCCGAATTTCTTTGCATTATAATGAAATCGCTTACACGGAGGTGGAGTTTTATGCTTTTAGGTAAAAAGAGAAAGTTAGGACGAAAGATCGAAGAAATTACAGTCGGTGAAAAATTATCTATGACTGAAAAAATAGAAGACAAGGATCTCCTTCTTTATTTAGGATTAACTGACGATGCGAATCCTCTCTACATTCAGCATGATTATGCTTCACAAACTCCTTTTGAAAAACCAATTGTTCCAAGTATTATGCTGACAGGATTAATCACTTCAGCTATTTCAAAATATTTACCTGGTCCAGGGAGCCATATTTTAGGCCAAGATATTGAGTTTCCTAAGCCTGTTTACCATTATGGATCAGTCGAATTTTTATTCGAAGTAATTGAGGTAATAAGAGATGAGCATACTATTGTGATTAGTGTGGTAGGAACCAATGAAAAGAAAGAAACGGTCATTCAAGGCAAACTTAAAGTTTGCCCTCCGCATCGATTAGAAGACTTTCATGGGAAGGCTTTGGAGAATTTTTAATAGTGTTTTAAAAAAGGAATGTCGGTGGACATTCCTTTTTGCGTTAAAAAACATTCATAAAGCCCGAAAAGGTGATGGCACCGCTCGAACAGGTCGATAAGAGAGGTTCATAAAGCCCAAAAGGGAGATGCCCGGCTTATTCAGGTCGATAAGAGCGGTTTATAAAGCTTAAAAGGTGATAGCCCCGCTCGAACAGGACGATAAGACAGGTTCATACATAATAAGTATATTTTTTCTTCCCAATTGAACGATAGTTTTTCTTTAAAAAATTTTTAATTGTTTTTTTAGACCCGACTCCACACCATTCAAAAACCAAATTAGACGTAATTTTTTTATCTGGAAATAATAGCTTTATTTCTTCAACATTTCGTAAAACCGCGGCTTCAATCCCTTCCTCACATCCACAGTGATTACAAACAATTTTCCTTGCCCCTGCGGGAAATGTTACCTCGAATGAGTTACACTTTATACATGTTATCCCTTTTGGCACTTCAGAATAATCATATGTTCGTAGCCTCGTATAAGGTGATTCAATTTGATGTAAGGAAACAAGCTTTTTCAGCAATTTTGAAATGACGATTAGTTAATTTTGCAGGCACCATCTCCAGTTTTTTGGTTAGCTGGCTTATTTGTGTTGGGAAAACTATAGGTTCATTTGGAGGAGCTTGATATAATGTAAACTCGGGGTTAATAAACACAACGGATCCCACAATGGGGATATTGTATCCTAAATTATAAAGTAATTGGCTGAGCAAAAATTTGCTGCGTTTCAGTTGGTCCAGGGGATTTTTATATGGTTTACCGGAAAACCTTTCAAGCCTGTCAGGTTTGTAAATAAAGTCGCCTTCATAATTTTTTACTTCAAAAGGGTAAATAGCCTCCTGAAAAATGATGGTAGTATCAATTTGAAATTTAGAACCATTAACCTCAAGCAGTAAATCGTTTAGTATAATGCACGGACTCTGAAGACTCTCTGTTAATTCATCAAATTGAGTTTCTCCTTTAAAGCCTTTTTCTAGGTTTAAATAATTCTGATGTTCCTCTGCTGTTAAAGCCATTCGCCGGGATAAAATTCTTAGAATTAACAATTCACCAGATTCAATTCGATTTTTGTAGGCCATATGCGACTCCCTTCCTTGTGTTCCATTTAATTTTATAAAAAATAATGGGAAAATTCTGCCACAAGAAATGACTTTTTGGTTAATTTTTTTTAAAATCTTAACTCTTATGAGGTTCATTTGTAAAAGTTTTGTAAAACTAGATTATAAGTAAACTTTATTATTATAATGGAGGTAACTAAAAAGGTGGGGGATATGATGAAAAATAGAGTCCTTGTTGTCGATGATGAACAGTCAATTGTTACTTTACTACAATATAATTTGGAGCAAGCAGGGTTCGATGTATTAACTGCAATGGATGGCGAAGCTGGAATTCAAATTGCTGAGTCACAATCCCTTGATATCATTGTTTTAGATCTTATGCTGCCTAAAATGGATGGAATGGAAGTCTGCAAACAGCTTAGACAAAAGAGAATCATGACACCAATTTTAATGTTAACAGCGAAAGATGATGAGTTTGATAAAATCTTGGGTCTTGAACTTGGTGCTGATGATTACATGGTCAAACCCTTCAGTCCAAGAGAAGTGATTGCCCGCGTCAAAGCAATACTCAGAAGGACACAAATTCAAGCTGAAGCTGCACAAGTAAGTGGGGAAGAAACGGGGCAGCTACAAATAGGTAATTTAAAAATCAATCCTGAAAAATATGAGGCTTATTTTAACGATAATCTATTGGAATTAACCTTAAAGGAATTTGAATTGCTTCTTTATCTTGCTCAAAATAAAGGGCGTGTCTTAACACGTGATCAATTACTAAGTGCTGTTTGGAATTATGACTTTGCTGGCGATACTAGAATTGTCGATGTACATATTTCGCATTTAAGAGAAAAAGTTGAAGTGGAAACTAAAAAGCCAGCCTATATCAAAACGATCCGGGGCTTGGGTTATAAACTGGAGGAGCCAAAAGGAGAATGACCAAATTCCGAAAAGGACTACTAATTTCACTAATCATATTAATTATAGCGGTATTAGTTGGATTTGGAATTTTGTTAGGGCAATTTTTTAAAAGCTATTTCTTAGAGTCACTAAATCAACATCTTAAAATAGAAATCCTCTGGGTTCTTTCCATTTGCCTTGGGATTGCTATCATTATAATTATTTTCTTAAGTTTGAGAATTACCTCAAAGTATACAAAGCCAATTGAAGCGGCAACAAATGTCGCCATTGAACTGGCTAAAGGAAATTACCGGGCTCGAACAAAAGTAAATCGATTAGATGAAACTGGTATGCTTGGGTCATCTATTAATATGCTTGCTGAAAACCTTCAAGAGCTCACCAAAGCACAGGAGATGCAGCAGGATCGGCTAAGTGCTTTAATTGAAAATATGGGTGCTGGTTTAGTCTTAATTGACAGTAGAGGGTACATAAATCTAATAAATAAAGGCTTTATTGATATATTTCATGTGAAACCAATCGATTATTTAAATAAACTTTATTATGAAGTTATTGATTACGAGGATATTTGTCAGTTAGTCGCTGAAGTCTTTCGAACAGAAAAGAAAGTAAGCAAACATATACTTGTTCCTTTATTTATCGAACGGAGATACTTTTCAGTTTATGGTGTCCCGATTCTTGGAACCAATAATGTTTGGAAAGGGGTATTACTCGTATTTCATGATATAACTGAAATTAAAAAACTCGAGCAAATGCGTAAGGATTTTGTGGCCAATGTGTCGCATGAATTAAAAACCCCAGTTACTTCTATTAAAGGATTTACGGAAACACTTATGGATGGTGCCATGAACAATAAAGAAACGTTGGCAGCGTTTCTTTCAATTATTCTAAAAGAAAGTGATCGTCTACAGACCCTGATCCAAGAATTGTTAGATCTTTCAAAAATAGAACAGCAAGGCTTCAGGTTAAATATTCAGGAACTTGATTTGTATGTACTGTTAAAGGAAGTTATCACCATTTTAACTGGAAAGGCGCAAGAAAAGAATATCGAGCTTGACCTTTTTTGCAAGCAAAACCAAGTGATAATCCAAGGTGATTTAGACCGTTTAAAACAAGTGTTTATTAACTTGATTGCTAATGCAATTACGTATACCCCTTCTGAAGGGAATGTGAAAATCATCCTTCTTGAACAAGGCGAAAATGTAAGAGTTCATGTGAAAGACACGGGGATAGGTATTAGTAAAGAAGAAATCCCGCGTATTTTTGAACGCTTTTATCGTGTTGACCGCGCGAGAAGCCGGAACTCTGGTGGGACTGGCCTTGGATTAGCGATTGTTAAGCACTTAGTTGAAGCGCATCATGGAAACATAAGTGTCAGAAGTGATTTAGGTGAAGGAAGCGAGTTTATAATCGAATTCTATAAATATTTAAGGTGATTTTGGAAGGTGGATATAAATGGATAAAAAGAAACTTGTCCTTATAGATGGTAACAGTATTGCTTACCGAGCATTTTTTGCATTACCCCTGCTTAATAACGATAAAGGAATTCACACGAATGCTGTATATGGCTTTACGATGATGCTGATGAAAATTCTTGAAGATGAAAAGCCAACCCATATACTTGTAGCATTTGATGCTGGAAAGACGACCTTTCGTCATAAAACCTTTAGTGAATATAAAGGCGGAAGACAAAAAACTCCACCTGAACTATCGGAACAGTTTCCGTTTATTCGTGACCTTCTTGATGCATATGGGATCTCTAGATACGAACTTGAGAATTATGAGGCTGATGATATTATCGGTACCCTGTCTTTAAGTGCTGAAAATGATGGGTATGAAGTAAAAGTAATCTCTGGAGATAAAGATTTAACACAACTCTCTTCTCCTGTGACAACAGTTGGAATTACCCGTAAAGGTATTACGGATATTGAAGTATACACCCCTGAACATGTCGCTGAAAAATATGGACTTACACCAGAGCAAATCATTGATATGAAAGGGTTAATGGGTGACCCTTCCGATAATATACCTGGTGTGCCTGGCGTTGGTGAAAAGACAGCGATCAAACTTTTAAAGGAGTTTACAACACTAGAAAACTTATTAGCCTCTATTGATCAGGTAAATGGTAATAAGCTAAAAGAGAAGCTGGAAGAATTTAAGGACCAAGCATTAATGAGCAAAGAGCTGGCTACGATTGAAAGAAAAGCACCAGTCGAGGTGGATATAGACACCATCGCTTATGAGGGGTTTATCCGGGAAAAATTAATAGCTTTATTTAAAGAATTAGGCTTTCATTCTTTATTGGATAAGCTGGGGGAAGGTCCGGACACTACCGAAGAGCCAGAGTTAGAAGACATTGAGTTTCAAACTCCAGCAGAAATCACGGAGGAGTTGTTTGCTGACAACAATTATTTTTACGTTGAAATGTTGGATGATAATTATCATTATGCAGAGATTATCGGTTTCTCCCTTGTCAATGAAAAGGGACATTTCTATTTTCCAACAGATCAAGTATTGCAATCGAATGCCTTCAAAAAATGGGCTGAGGATGAGAGTAAAAAGAAGACGGTCTATGATGCCAAGCGTTCTGAAGTCTCTTTAAGAAGATATGATATCCATTTAAAAGGGGTTTACTTTGATATCCTGATGGCTTCGTATCTTATAAATCCTTCAGATAACATTGAAGATCTTGCCGCCATTACGAAAAGATACAATATACATACGATCCAAACAGATGAATCTTTTTATGGAAAAGGGGCGAAACGAAAAGTCCCTGAAGCCTCAAAGCTTGCAGAACATCTTGTTCGTAAAGGTCTTGCTATGTCAGATCTAAAAGATAAACTAGAAGATGAATTAAGAAAAAATGAACAATATGAATTATTTACTGAACTCGAAATGCCATTATCGCTTATTTTAGCAGATATGGAATCCTGCGGGATCAAAGTGGAACAGGAACGCCTCCAGACAATGGGAAAAGAGCTAAATGACAGACTGATTGAGATTGAAGAGAAGATCTGTGAATTAGCAGGGGAAAAGTTTAATATCAACTCACCGAAACAGCTGGGCGTTATCCTATTCGAAAAATTAAATCTCCCCACTTTAAAGAAAACAAAAACAGGTTATTCTACTTCGGCGGATGTATTGGAAAAATTAGCTGAGGATCATGACATTATTGAACATATCCTTCTTTACAGACAATTAGGTAAGCTTCAATCTACCTATATAGAAGGATTGCTAAAAGTGATAAATCCTAAAACCGGAAAAGTCCATACAAGATATCAACAAACTTTAACTGCGACAGGTCGGTTAAGTTCGATTGATCCGAATTTGCAAAACATCCCGATTCGTTTGGAAGAGGGTCGTAAAATTCGTCAAGCCTTTGTTCCATCTGAGGATGGCTGGCTTATTTTTGCTGCAGACTATTCCCAGATTGAACTTCGCGTTCTTGCTGATATTGCTGGTGATGAGAAGCTAATTCAAGCATTTAAGGATGACATGGATATTCATACAAAAACTGCTATGGAGGTTTTCCATGTCAATAAAGATGAGGTTACTTCAAATATGAGACGTCAGGCTAAAGCCGTTAACTTTGGAATAGTCTACGGCATCAGTGATTATGGTCTTTCCCAATCTTTAGGAATAACGAGAAAGGAAGCCGGTCAATTTATTGAACGTTATTTGGATACCTACCCTGGTGTAAAACAATATATGGATGACATTATCTATTCAGCAAAACAAAAAGGCTATGTTTCAACAATTTTGCAAAGAAGAAGGTACTTACCTGAAATTACAGCCCGTAATTTTAACATCAGAAGCTTTGCGGAAAGAACAGCTATGAACACTCCAATCCAAGGCAGTGCCGCCGATATTATCAAAAAGGCAATGATTGATATGGACGATGCCTTAAAAGACATGGGCTTAAAGACAAGGCTCTTACTTCAAGTGCATGATGAATTAATTTTTGAAGCACCTGAGGAGGAATTGGACATTTTGAAGAAGTTAGTCCCAGATGTGATGGAAAATGCCCTTGAATTGAAGGTGCCATTGAAAGTGGATTATGCCTACGGACCAACTTGGTTTGATGCTAAATAGAAGGGGATAACAACCTTGCCAGAACTTCCAGAAGTAGAAACCATTAGGAAAACATTAAAAAAATTAGTGGTCAATAAGACCATTAAAGATATAACGGTCTATTGGCCGAAAATTATTAAAAATCCACTCGAAGTGGAACAATTTGTAGATGCTTTGATTGGAGAGACCATTATCGATGTGGGAAGAAGAGGGAAATTCATACTTATCTATACCGGAAATTTCGCCTTAGTTTCCCATTTAAGAATGGAAGGAAAGTACGGTCTTTATCCAAAGGACGAGCCCTTTGATAAACATACGCATGTTCTCTTTCACTTTACCGATGGGACCGAGTTAAGGTATCGGGATGTTCGGAAGTTTGGAACCATGCATCTATATAAAAAAGGCGATGAATTCTTAACAGAGCCGTTGATTGGACTGGGACCTGAACCTTTTTCAGAGGAATTTACCGTTCCGTATCTGGCTAACAAGCTGGAAAAAACGAATCGGAAAATTAAAACGGCCTTATTAGACCAAAAAGTTTTTGTTGGGCTCGGTAATATCTATGTTGATGAAGCGCTTTTTAGAGCAGGTATCCACCCAGAACGTCTTGCTAACACGCTGGATATAAACGAAATCACCCTTCTTCAGCGTGAAATTGGTGCGACCTTGAGTGAAGCAGTCAAAAAGGGAGGGAGCACAATCCGCTCCTATGTTAACTCTCAAGGGGAAATTGGAATGTTCCAGCTTGAATTATATGCTTACGGTCGAAAAGGCGAAGAATGTAAACGGTGTGGAACTCCTTTGGAAAAAATCACAGTTGGGGGCAGAGGAACCCATTTCTGCCCGAATTGCCAAAAGATCTAAGCGAATTGAAAAAGTAAAAAATATGAGAATGGAATAACATTAACCTTTGATAGACTCCTGCCATATACTATCGTAATGATTTTGGTGGAAGGAGCCCTAGACATCATGGTTCAGTTGTTATCACTTCTCATCCTTGCTTTTGCTCTTAGCCTTGACAGCTTTAGCGTGGGGTTTACCTATGGACTAAGGAAAATGGTAATGCCTCTTAGATCAATCATTATTATTGCAAGTTGTTCGGCTATTTCTTTAATGATTGCTGTGTCAATTGGACATGGACTTGAGAAAGTTTTATCACCAAGAGTTACGGGAAGCCTAGGGGGAATCATCCTAATTGGTCTTGGTGCCTGGGTTTTGTATCAATTTTTCCGGCCGGAGAAAGAAAAAGACGTACTCGATCAGGAAAAAACAATTGTGAATTTTGAGATCAAGTCCCTGGGATTAGCTATTAACATATTGAAAAAGCCGATGTCGGCTGACTTCGATCAATCTGGTACGATTACCGGGATTGAGGCATTAATGTTAGGGTTTGCCTTGTCGCTAGATGCCTTTGGAGCTGGGATTGGTGCAGCGATGCTTGGGTACTCTCCCTTTTATTTAGCATTTACAGTCGCGATTATGAGTTCGTTATTTGTCCTATTAGGAATAAAAAGTGGAACTTTTTTTCATAAGTTTGATTGGATTCAAAAGTTCACCTTTTTGCCAGGGATTTTGTTAATCATTATAGGCATTTGGAAATTATAAAAACAGAAGCGCCCGTTTGGCATTGAAGACAGTTATCAAAGTTCAAAGTATATACCTTGAAAAAAAGAAAGAGGATATCGGGATGTCATTAGTTATTGGTCTAACAGGCGGAATTGCCAGTGGAAAAAGTACGGTTTCAAACTTTTTAAAAGAAATGGATATCACTGTGGTTGATGCTGATCTTGAAGCACGCCTTGCGGTAATGAAGGGTGAATCAGCTTACTTTAAAATTATTGCTGAGTTTGGCGAGGATATTATCTTAGCCAATGGCGAAATCGATCGTCAAAAGCTAGGCTCTATTATTTTTCATCAAGTAGAAAAAAGGCAACGATTAAACGATATCGTTCATCCGGAAGTCAGACAAAGAATGAGCGACCAAGTTGAAAAAGCGAAACGGAAAAATGAAGAAGTGATTGTACTAGATATACCGTTACTATTTGAAAGTAAGCTTACCTATATGGTGGATAAAACCGTCCTGGTTTTTGTTGACAATGAAACACAATTAAAAAGATTAATCGCGAGAAATAATTTATCGGTTGAAGATGCAGAAGCAAGAATTCATTCTCAAATGCCATTGTCAGATAAAATTAGGCTCGCGGATGCTGTAATTAACAATAACGGTTCCATTGCTGATACAAAAAAACAGCTTCTTGAAATTTTAGCGCAGTTTGGCATCGATAAAAAATAGAATGAAAAGTAATGGGAGAGAAGGAGCACCTTCTCTTTTTTTATATTAACAAGTTGTCTAAATTATAAAACATTTTAAAAATCCGCATTTTATTCATCACAATTAAACCTAAATATGTTATACTAATTACAACAATACGAGTATTAAGTATGACATTAATGCGGAAGGGGTTGCAAAATGAAGACAAAAGTTGCAATTAATGGGTTTGGGAGAATTGGTAGGATGGTTTTTAGAAAAGCGATCCTTGAAAATAAGCTGGATGTTGTGGCCATAAATGCAAGTTATCCTGCGGAAACATTAGCACATTTACTTAAATATGATACAAATCATGGACCATTTCAAGGAGAGGTCATCCCATTGGATGATGAGCTGCTTGTCAATGGAAAAAGGATAAAACTATTAAGTAGTCGTAAGCCAGAGGAACTTCCATGGAGAGCTCTCGGAATTGAAATAGTTATCGAAGCAACTGGAAAGTTTAATGCCCGGGAAGCGGCAGCCTTGCACTTAGAGGCAGGAGCTAAGAAAGTGATTTTAACGGCACCAGGAAAAAATGAGGACGTTACCATTGTGATGGGTGTTAATGAGGAAATGCTTGATATTAATTATCATGATATTATCTCCAATGCATCATGTACAACCAACTGCCTTGCCCCGGTTGCAAAGGTATTAGACGAAAGGTTCGGCATTGAATGTGGATTAATGACAACCATTCATGCGTATACAAATGATCAAAAGAATATTGATAACCCTCATAAGGATTTACGGAGGGCTCGTGCATGTGGACAATCCATCATTCCAACGACAACGGGTGCAGCAAAAGCAATTTCGCTAGTTTTACCACAGTTAAAGGGGAAATTACATGGCATGTCACTTCGTGTACCAACACCCAACGTTTCTCTAGTTGATTTAGTCGTTGATCTTAAGCAAGATGTAACGGTTGATGATGTCAATCATGCCTTTATTGAAGCAGCGAACGGTCGATTAAAAGGGATTTTGGATTTCACGATGGAACCATTAGTATCTGTTGATTTTAATACTAATGAGCATTCAGCCATTGTTGATGGTCTTTCCACAATGGTGATGGGGACAAGAAAGGTAAAGGTTTTGGCGTGGTATGATAATGAGTGGGGGTATTCTTCACGAGTTGTAGATCTCACGCTTTTAGTGGCACAGGAAATAGCAAGGTCCTCCCAGGTAAAAGTTGGGTAAATGAAAAGAAGCTGTCGACAGACAGCCTTTTTTTATTGTTTCTAGCATGTGACTTTTTGTTGTAATCCGCATAAAATAACTTTGTTGAATTTATTAAAGGATGGAAATGCCCATCGACCTTTGGTGCGAACATTAACTAAAAAGTTTTTTATATTGATAGGTTGCAAAAAAAATATAAACAAAGTATACTAGTCATCGTGAACTTCTTGAAATTTAGGTAGCTTTTAATTACTTAAAGGGTTAGGACCTCTCTGGACTAACTTTCCCCCGTGGTAGTTAGAGGATACCATCAATAACTGGATTTCAAGAAAGAACATAAAAGGTTAGAGGGGGAAAATGAATATGGAAACAATGGGACGTCACGTAATCTCTGAATTATGGGGATGCGACTTTGAAAAATTGAATGATATGAATTTTATCGAAACGACTTTTGTTGAAGCAGCTCTTAAATCTGGAGCGGAGATCCGTGAAGTAGCATTTCATAAATTTGCTCCTCAAGGTGTGAGTGGTGTTGTCATTATTTCCGAATCACATCTTACTATTCACAGTTTTCCTGAACATGGATACGCCAGCATTGATGTATACACTTGCGGTGATTTAAATCCTAATGTTGCAGCAGATTATATTGCTGAGGCATTAAATGCGCAAACACGTGAAAATATTGAAATCCCACGTGGCATGGGACCTGTTCATGTGAAACAGGCAAAGGTTTTATAGTTCTTATAAAAACAATTAATCAAGAGGTGTATCTAAATATACACCTCTTTTTATATTTTGGGAAAATGTTGTACAATAAGACCAAAGGTTATATCTTGGGGAGGAATAGTATGGCTATGTTAGGTAATTTATTTGTTCGTTTTAAGAAGCAAATTGAGACTTCAGACCGAATTGCGGATGATACCTTAAAAACGCATTATTATAAGGCGAAGGTTAATCAAGTTTTCGAATCAGTTGAAAAGTTATTTCATGATGATGCTGATTGCAAGGTAACAACCGTTTCTAAAGAACATGGAGAAATTGCTGTTGAAATTAATAAACCAATCAAATGCTTTCTGATTGTTACCATAGTTGCTGTAAAACCAATGGAAACAGCAGTAGACTTTAATATATCTTCTGAACAATTTTCCTTAATCGGCACCTATCCAGCTTTAAAAAAGCGGATTAATTCTTATTACGAGCGAATTAATCGATTACATACCTTCGTAGGAATAAAAAACTCCTAATACTTACTTGTATAAAGATATTCTTTTTTATAAGATAAAAGTAAGCGTTTTTGTTCGGGAGTTACAGTGTAGATTTGGAGTTGATTACAATGAAATGCCCTTCTTGTCAAAATTATGGTACACGTGTCCTCGATTCTCGACCTGTTGATGAAGGTCGGGCAACACGTAGGAGACGCGAATGTGAAGAATGTGGGTATCGTTTTACTACGTTCGAGAAGATTGAAGAGATCCCGCTAATTGTAGTCAAAAAAGAAGGTACCAGAGAAGAATTCAGCCGTGAAAAAATATTAAGAGGCTTGATTAAAGCTTGTGAGAAGCGGCCTGTGGCCTTGAAGGAATTAGAAGATATAACCCACGGTGTTGAAAAGGACCTGCGCAGTCAGGGTATTTCTGAAATAAAAAGTGAGGCCGTCGGTGAAATGGTAATGGACAGGCTAGCACACGTGGACGAAGTTGCCTATGTCAGATTCGCATCTGTTTATCGTCAATTTAAAGATATCAATGTTTTCATTGATGAATTAAAGGAATTAATAAAAAAAGAAAAATCTTAAGGAGCTAAAGAGGAGTATGGTCTTTGGCTCTCTTTTTTATTAAAGGCTCTTTTCGTAAACTTTGTTGCTTTAGGAACTTTATAAGGGTCATTTACTAAGTTTCTAGGCAATTTTCGCAAAAGTTCTTACGAAAAGATGCCACGAAGTATATAGTTATACGGGTTGTTGAACTTATACGAAAAACAACAATCTTTGCGAAAATAGCCTAATTAAAAGAGGAAAGGTTTGATTAAAATGGCTCAGCATTGGCAGGAAATTCTTCCTATCGATCGTTATATCGTAGCTGCTGATGGGCTTTTGCATGATTATGACCGGAAAGTACTGACGTTTTTATATCAGCCCTTGATTGGTTCGACTTGCTTTAGTTTATATATGACACTCTGGGCAGAGCTAGAGGAAAATCGGCTTTGGTCTGAATCTTCCACACACCATCTGTTGATGAATCTCTTAGAGGTGAACTTAAAGGACATTTACGAAGCAAGATTAAAACTAGAAGGTATAGGTTTATTAAAGACGCGCGTTAAGACAAATGAAGGGGGAAGATCCTTTTTATATGAGCTCCGTCCTCCTCTGAATCCGGAACAATTCTTTTTAGATGGGATGCTAAATATATATCTTTATCGTAAAATCGGAAAAAATCATTTTTCTAGGCTAAAACGCTTTTTTAGTGACCAACAAAAGCCGAGCGAAGATGAGTATGAAGATGTTACTAAAGCCTTTCAGGATGTGTTTGCATCGGCAGCCCCTGGAAGTATGCAATATATCCAAGGTATTTCTGACGAATTACATGAGGAAGAAAATCAGCAGTTTATCGGACGGGCAGAAGCAAATCCGATTCAAATTGGTTTAGATACGTTTGATTTTGATATGTTAGCGGCAGGGTTGAATGAATCGCTTGTTCCGAAAAAGGCGTTAACAGCTAAGGTGAAAAATGTGATTAGTAATCTTGCCTTTCTGTATCAAATCGACCCAATCGAAATGAAAAATTTTATTTTAGGTGCCATTAATGAGCACGAAGAAGTTGATATTGAGGAATTAAGAAAAGGGGCTCGTGATTGGTATCAATTTGTTAATTATGACCAACTTCCGAGTCTAATTAACCGAACTCAGCCAATTGCCCTTCAAACGCAAATTACGGAACCGAAAACACAGGAAGAAAAATTAATTCGTTCGTACGAAACAATCCCGCCGCTTATCGTTTTTAAAGAATTTTCAGGTGGAGTTGAACCTTCACAAACCAATTTGAAAACGTTAGAAGAAATTATGATTAAATATAAACTCCCGCCAGGTGTTGTAAATGTCTTAATTGAAGTGGCGATGAGAAAAACAGACATGAAATTTACAAAGGGTTTTGTTGAGTCAATCGCTAGTCATTGGGCAAGGAAGCAAGTAAAAACAGTGAAGGAAGCAATGGAGCTCGCGAAGAATGAAGAACAAAAGGTTACTCAAAGTAAAAAAGCAGGAAAATCGATTAATAAAAAGCCAATTCGAACAGAGTTAATTCCTGATTGGTTTGATGAGAGCACACAAGATGCAAGTAAAGAACAAACACAAGGTAATACCAATGAAGTAGAGGCAAAAAAACGAGCAATTGAGGAAAAATTAAAAGCTTTCCGCAAATAGGGGGTGTCCCAGTTGGAGAAAATCAATAAAACATTAAATAAATTAGCATCTAATGAAAGTTTTCAAAAACGCTATGAACAACAGCGTATGCAAGTTCTGCAAAACTCTGATGTTAAAGCATTTTTGGCTCAACATCAAGATGCTGTTGATCAAGCAATGATTGATAAAAGTATGAGCAAACTTTATGAGTACATCAATCAGAGCAAGGATTGCAATAAATGTGAATCCCTTGCAGGCTGCGTTAATTTTATGAAGGGGTATCACCCTGATTTAGTTTTATCTCGGAATTCAATCGATGTTGTTTATAAACAATGTCCTCGAAAAATATTGGCTGACGAAAAGAAGAAAAATGAGAAATTAATCAAAAGTTTATATGTTCCTAGAGATATACTAAATGCCTCCTTTGAAGAATTTGAAGGGGACTCGGGGCGACTCGATGCTGGAGATAAGGCCGCCACGTTTTTAATGAACTATGAGGCAGGAAATAAACCAAAAGGTCTTTACCTTTACGGGAAATTTGGTGTGGGGAAATCATATTTATTAGGTGCTATTGCCAATGAATTGGCAAAGAAACAAATTTCTTCGATGATTGTTTATGTTCCTGAATTGTTGAGAGAGATGAAAGGGTCGATCGCGGATTCCACATTGAATGAAAAAATTGAAGCTTTAAAAAAAGAACCCATTTTAATGCTTGATGATATCGGTGCGGAAGCTGTATCAAGTTGGACTAGAGATGAAGTATTGGGGCCAATTTTACAGTTTCGTATGCTGGAAAGTCTCCCGACATTTTTTACTTCAAACTTTAATTTTGCGGAGTTAGAGCATCATTTAACCTATAGTCAGCGAGGGGAAGAAGAGAAAATGAAAGCACGACGAATCATGGAGCGAATTCGCTCCTTGAGTGTGCCAGTAATGGTCGAAGGACCAAACAGAAGATAATATGTACCATAGAAAGTGTATGAAGGATTGTCGATAACAGGTCGGCAGTCCTTTTTCTTTACTTTTTTTCTGTAAATAACAAAAGCATTTGCAGGCTAACTTCTATTTTAGCCAAGTCCCCCATATATATTAATACAAAGATTGGCCTAAAGGGGGGATTTGGTTGGCGGAAATCATCTTCCAAAGCAAGGTGGATGCAGAAAAATTCTATTACCACTTGCTGAAGTACTTACCAAATAATCATGAGAAAGAAACTATTCTTCTAATAGAAGATCGACATATAGTTAAATTTTTGGGCAGTATTTTATCGATTGAAATTTCTACGATCGCTAAACACGCATTTTATGAATTTATTACGATTATTAAGCGTGATGATTGGTTTAGGGAAATTTTAAAAAGCCGATATTTTTATGAGGATTTCGAAGAACAGCAACAAATTATCGAGATTATCTATTCTATTCTCGAAGGTCAACGAGAAGATCTGTCGGTTTTTTTGAATGATTCAAATGAGGGGGCGAATATTAGGGGAGCCGTCGAGTATATTTTTCAGGATGATATATCATTTTCGTTTGACTCGTTCCTTAAATTTCGATTACGCCCGTATCTGCAATCATTGGAAGGTTATGTTGAGATAGCCATCGATGAATATAAAATGGAGCAGGAATATCAAATATTTGTACAGATGCTCCGGGAATTCCTGGTGAATCGTGAACCAAAAATGGACGTGCTGCATTTGCTGTTCGACGAAGAAATCACCTTTTATAATGATCAGTTTGTTGAAATGAAGCGAGCCGAATTAACAAGAATGATTGACCGTAAATTACTGGTTAATCATCCTGTTTATGTGGATTCTGCGTCTATTGCCCCATTATTATCACTTGCGCCAACAACAATTTTCTTATATACAAAGGACCCTGATGAGCCGTTAGTGAGGACAATTAAAAACATTTTTGAAGAAAGAGTAACTATAAAATCATTTGCTGCTTTACGTGAAGTAAAGAAATGGGTAGACGATGATAATTCGGAGAACCATGCTTGAGCCACATGAATTTTTGTAATAATTTGTTTTTGTGGGTTGATGTCTCTTGATTTTTAGAAGTTTAATCATTATAATACTCTACATAGTATAATCATAATAAAAGTAATGATAAGGATAACAGTATTTTTTACGGTTTCTAGAGAGGGAGGACATGGCTGAAAGTCTCCTAACACGAAAATAATACTTACCACCTTTAAACTTCAACAGTGAACGCTTCATGTTTTCATGAGGGAAGTAATTGTTGACGGCTCTCGACCGTTAACAGACCAAAGTCATTTTCAATGAGTCTTTATTTGAAAATGAAAAATTGGGTGGAACCACGTGTTTATCAAAACTCGTCCCTTTTCCAGGGACGGGTTTTTTTTATTTTTTCAAAAGCGAATTTCTAGGCTACAATAGCCCGAAACGCTTAATTACAAAGGAGGAATTACCATGTCAGACGTTGTTAAGATTTCGTTTCCAGATGGGGCAGTAAAGGAGTTCCCACAAGGAACAACAACGGAAGATATTGCCGCTTCCATCAGCCCAGGCTTAAAGAAAAAAGCGATAGCCGGCAAGTGGAACGGTCAACTTTATGATCTTCGCCGTCCAATTAATTCAGATGGTTCAATAGAAATCGTCGTCGCAGATTCCAATGATGCATTAGAGATTTTACGTCACAGTACAGCCCATTTAATGGCTCAGGCAGTTAAAAGGCTTTATCCAGATGTGAATCTTGGTGTTGGCCCAGTGATCGAGGGTGGATTCTATTATGATATGGATCTTGAGGAATCATTAACTCCCGAAGATCTTCCGAAGATTGAAAAAGAAATGGCGAAAATCGTCAATGAAAATATTGAGATTGTTCGCAAAGAGGTAAGCCGTGCTGAAGCTGTTCAGCTTTTTAAAGAAGCAGGCGACCCATATAAGCTTGAATTAATTGAAGCTATTCCTGATGATGAAACAGTGACAATTTATGAACAAGGCGATTTTTTTGATCTTTGCCGTGGTGTTCATGTTCCATCGACTGGTAAGATCAAGGAATTTAAGTTATTAAGTATTGCTGGTGCTTATTGGCGCGGCGACAGTAAGAATAAAATGCTCCAACGTATTTATGGAACTGCCTTCTTCAAAAAAGAAGACTTGGCTGAACACCTTCGCTTACTTGAAGAAGCGAAAGAGCGTGACCATCGTAAAATTGGTAAAGAGTTGAACCTTTTCACTAGTAACCAATTGGTTGGTCAAGGATTACCGTTATGGCTGCCGAAGGGTGCAACTATTCGTCGGGTAGTTGAACGTTACATTGTGGATAAGGAACAGCGTCTGGGCTATGACCATGTCTACACTCCAATTATGGGAAGTGTAGATTTATATAAGACTTCAGGCCACTGGGATCATTACCAGGAAGATATGTTTCCTGTCATGGATATGGACAATGAACAATTAGTGCTCCGCCCAATGAATTGCCCGCATCACATGATGGTTTACAAGAACAGCATCCACAGCTATCGCGAGCTTCCGATTCGGATTGCTGAACTAGGAACAATGCATCGTTATGAAATGTCTGGTGCACTTTCAGGACTGCAGCGTGTTCGTGGAATGACTTTGAATGATGCGCATATTTTTGTTCGTCCTGATCAAATTAAAGATGAATTCAAGAGGGTAGTTAACCTCGTTTTAGCTGTATATAAAGACTTTGATATTAATGACTACTCTTTCCGCCTTTCTTATCGTGACCCACAAGATACTGAAAAGTATTTTGATGATGACGCGATGTGGGAAAAAGCTCAAGGTATGCTTAAGGAAGCCATGGATGATCTTGGACTTGACTATTATGAAGCGGAAGGAGAAGCGGCCTTCTACGGTCCTAAGCTTGACGTTCAAGTGAAGACAGCCTTAGGAAAAGATGAAACACTATCAACTGTTCAATTAGACTTCTTATTACCTGAACGTTTTGATTTAACATATGTTGGCGAGGACGGCAAACCGCATCGTCCAGTCGTTATTCACCGTGGTGTTGTATCAACAATGGAGCGTTTTGTTGCCTTCTTAATTGAGGAATATAAGGGTGCCTTCCCTACTTGGCTTGCTCCAGTCCAAGTTCAGGTCATTCCAGTTTCGCCAGGTGTGCATTATGATTATGCCAAACAAGTACAGGAACAGCTTCAAAGTGAAGGTTTCCGTGTCGAATTGGATGGCCGTGATGAAAAAATTGGTTATAAAATCCGTGAAGCGCAAATGCAAAAAATACCATATATGCTAGTTGTTGGGGATAAAGAAGTCGAAGATCAGGCTGTCAACGTCCGCAAATATGGGGAACAAAACTCAGAAACAAAGCCATTTGCAGAGTTTTTAGCTTCATTAGTTGCTGAAGTGAAAAGAGGATAATATAAGAAAGAGAGGTTCGCCTCTCTTTTTGTTTGAAAAAAACTATTGAATAATTATTTGTTTCTTGCTAAAATAAATTTCGTTGTCAAAGAAAATAGTTCGTTTGACATTATATCTTTGCTTATGTTATATTTACTAAGGTGAAAATTGAATACTTGTTTTTGGGAAAAGAAGAAGCACCCGCTTCTCACCTGGTTGACGCAATTTGCAGTTGGCAGGTTTTACTTGAACTTTTTGGTTTAATTACTTTTGTTCTGTAAAGTGTGGGTGTATTCATCCGCACTTTTTTGTTTGTGCAATTATAGCACTGCTAAAAAGTTTTATACCTGTTGATTCAGAGTGGCGTCATACGTTAAGGTTTGAAAGGGCTCGTTATGATTTTCTTGACCAAGACGTTGTATTCTTGATAAAACCTTGGAGGTGGCTAATTATTAGCAAAGACATGTTGTTAAATGAGGGCATTCGCGCTCGCGAAATTCGCCTAATTGATCAAAATGGCGAGCAGTTGGGGATTAAAACCAAAACTGAAGCCTTAGAGATTGCCGGAAGAGTGAACCTTGATTTGGTACTTGTAGCACCAAATGCAAAGCCTCCAGTCGGCAGAATTATGGACTATGGCAAATTTAAATTCGAGCAGCAAAAGAAAGACAAAGAAGCTCGGAAGAATCAAAAAATCATCACTACTAAAGAAGTTCGTCTCAGCCCAACAATTGATGAGCATGACTTTAATACAAAGTTGCGCAATGCAATTAAGTTCTTAGAAAAAGGCGACAAGGTAAAAGCTTCAATCCGTTTCAAGGGCCGGGCGATTACCCATAAAGAAATTGGTCAACGTGTGTTAGACCGTTTTTCAGAGGCGTGCAAGGAAGTTGCAACGATCGAATCTCATCCTAAAATGGATGGCCGGAGCATGTTCCTGGTTTTAGCACCTAAAATCGACAAGTAATAAGGAGGATATCCCAAATGCCAAAAATGAAAACTCACCGTGGCGCTGCAAAGCGTTTCAAGAAAACTGGTTCAGGTCAACTTAAACGTGACCACGCTTATACAAGCCACTTATTTGCTAACAAATCAACTAAAGCAAAGCGTAAGCTTCGCAAAGCATCCCTTGTTTCTAAAGGTGATTTCAAACGCATTCGTCAAATGTTAACTTACATGAAGTAAAAATTTAGTGATCGATTTATATATTGGAGGGAAATTACATGCCACGTGTAAAAGGCGGTACAGTTACGCGCAAGCGTCGTAAAAAAGTTCTTAAATTAGCAAAAGGTTATTTCGGTTCAAAACATACATTATATAAGGTTGCTAACCAACAAGTTATGAAATCTTTAATGTATGCTTTCCGCGATCGTCGTCAGAAAAAACGCGACTTCCGCAAACTTTGGATTACTCGTATCAATGCAGCAGCTCGTATGAACGGTCTTTCTTACAGCCGTTTAATGCATGGCTTAAAGCTTGCTGGTATCGAAGTAAACCGCAAGATGCTTGCTGAATTAGCAGTAAGCGATGCAAACGCATTTGCTGAATTAGCAAACGTTGCAAAACAAAACATTAACAAGTAATAAGAAAAGCATAAAGCGCCCTTAGGTTGCTTGCGCTAGACATATTAAAGGCCATTCTCTTTGATGAGGATGGCTTTTTCTATAAGGGGGATACGGTTGATGAAAGCATGGTTAGTGGCCTATTTAATCATGAATATAGTAGGACTCGTGATTATGTGGGAAGATAAGAAGCGGGCTAAAAAGCATGAATACCGCATTTCTGAGAGGACCTTGTGGATGGTAGCATTACTTGGCGGTGCTGTCGGTGCGACAGCGGGTATGCAGCTTTATCGTCATAAAACGAAGCATACTTCATTTAAGATTGGTTTTCCGGCCCTTGCCGTGATAGAGCTAGGTCTGTTCATTAAATATTTACTATAAATAATTTTTCATAGGGAGTGATGGTAGCATGCAATTAGAAAAACTGTTTCAGATGCAAAAAGCATTGGATACCCATATTGAGGACAAGCACGGCCTGCAAGACGAAGATTTATTTGATAGAAAGGTGCTCGCATTGCTCGTTGAAATCGGTGAATTAGCCAATGAAACGCGCAGTTTTAAATTTTGGAGCGTTAAACCATCATCAGCTAAAGAAGTAATTCTAGAGGAATTTGTTGATGGTGTTCATTTTATTTTATCGCTCGGGATCGAATGTGGATATGATAGAGAGCAATTGGATTTAAATGATCGACAGTCATCTTTGGATGTGACAGAACAGTTTTTATTTGTTTACGACAGAATCATTATTTTTCAAAAGAGCAAAAGTTTGGATGATTACATAAAGTTATTTACATCCTACTTAGGATTAGCATCCTTACTCGGATTTACATATGAAGAAATAGAAAAAGCATATTTCCACAAAAACGAAGTAAATTATCTAAGACAGCAGAATAACTATTAGCAGAAAAATTGCGAATTTCTCGCCATTTTCTGTATAATTAAGGTCAAACAAACCGATAAAGGGGCTTATAAATGGCAAAATTAGATGAAACCTTGACGATGTTAAAAGAATTAACGGATGCCAAAGGGATTCCTGGTAATGAGCGCGAAGTTCGTGAAGTCATGAAAAAATACATAGAACCATTTGCAGATGAACTCACAACCGATGGACTCGGCAGTTTGATTGCCAAAAAGGTAGGTAAAGAAGGCGGCCCGAAAATTATGGTGGCGGGTCACTTAGATGAAGTTGGCTTCATGATTACTCAAATCGATGACAAAGGTTTTCTTCGTTTTCAACCGGTCGGCGGCTGGTGGGGACAGGTCATGCTTGCACAGCGTGTGACCATCGTTACGAGAAAGGGAGATGTAACCGGGGTTATCGGTTCAAAGCCACCGCATATTTTATCACCAGAAGCACGCAAGAAACCTGTTGAAATTAAAGACATGTTTATTGATATTGGTGCTTCAAGCCGAGAGGAAGCCAATGAGTGGGGTGTTCGTCCGGGCGATATGGTCGTTCCATATTTTGAATTTACAGTTATGAACAATGAAAAGATGCTATTAGCTAAAGCTTGGGATAACCGAATTGGCTGTGCGATTGCCATAGATGTTCTCAAACAACTCAAGGGTGTAGACCATCCAAATGTAGTATATGGTGTCGGAAATGTTCAAGAAGAGGTTGGTTTGCGTGGTGCCAAGACAGCATCGGCAAAAATTAACCCGGATATCGGCTTTGCTGTTGATGTAGGTATTGCCGGGGATACACCTGGAGTTTCTGAAAGAGAGGCTATGAGTAAAATGGGTAAAGGACCACAAGTGGTCATTTATGATGCCTCTCTTGTAGCCCATAAAGGTCTGCGCGATTTAGTGACCGATACAGCTGATGAATTGAACATTCCATATCAGTTCGAATCGATTCCTGGCGGCGGTACGGATGCAGGATCGATCCATTTGACACATAATGGCGTTCCGGCACTGCCGATTACGATTGCGACAAGGTATATTCATTCCCATGCAGCGATGCTCCATCGTGATGATTACGAAAATGCCGTGAAGTTGATTGTCGAAGTCATCAAGCGTTTAGATCGTGAAACTGTTGATAAAATTACCTTTGAATAACTTATTATGGGATCCCTGGTCAATTGGCCGGGGATTTTTTTAAAAATAAAAAACTGCCGATTTTTGGTATCGACAGTTCTTCAAATAATTATTACTTTAACCCATTCTCAAGGGTTGTAAGCATTTCCTTTTTTTCTTCTTCGGAAGAATTTTTCCAAATGATTTCAAATAAAACGCCGAGACCTGGAAGCATTTTTTCTTCCCCATTTTGAATCGCATCAACAATGGTATCTTCTAATTGATCTTGTGTATTCCCGGTAACATTGTGAACAATCGCATTACGTAAATTTAAATTCATGTATTTGCACTCCTTTTTATCCTGTATTACTTTAATATGTTTTCTATTTTTGGTTTTATTATGTATTTTTGTTAGGCTATAATAAAAAAAGCATCGTTATTATAAAAGGAGAGCGGGTTTTGAAACATATAGAATCAATTAATAATCCTAAAGTTAAACAATGGAAAAAGTTACTAACCAAAAAAGAACGGGATAAGTCAGGAACGTTTTTAGTGGAAGGTTTTCATTTAGTGGAAGAAGGCCTGAAACAAGGCGAACAAATAGTAGAGATCATTGTTTCTGAAAAAGTGGGTTTACCTTCTCGATGGGATGCTGGTTCCACTCCTGTAACACAAGTTACGGAAGAGATATCGAATTCATTAACAGATACAGAAGCCCCGCAAGGAATTTATGCTGTGTGCCGGATCGCAAATGCTGAAGTCCGTGAAGCTAAAACCTTTTTGTTCATTGATGCCGTTCAGGACCCAGGAAATCTTGGAACTATGATACGCACCGCAGATGCAGCAGGGATCGACGCGGTTGTCGTGGGTCGAGGAAGTGTAGATATTTATAACTCTAAAGTCCTTAGGTCTGCGCAAGGAAGTCATTTTCATCTCCCAATTATAAGAGGGGACCTTCATGAATGGATGGACAAGCTGCAGGAAAAAAATATTCCTGTTTACGGTACAGCACTCGAAGGAGCATCTGCATATACTGATATTTCCACAGGGGATGCATTTGCCTTGATTGTTGGAAATGAAGGAAATGGTGTCGGCAAAGATATTCTTGCTAGCACAACAGCGAACCTTTATATCCCGATTTATGGGAAAAGTGAGTCATTAAATGTAGCCGTGGCAACAGGGATCCTTCTCTATTATTTGAAAAAATAGGCGTAAACTAGTTTGACCTTATAAGTGAAAATATTATATAATAATGAACAATATTGAATATTAAATGACGATGACGGAGAAAAGTATCTTATTTAAGACCTTTTAGGGAGAAAGTGCCGCGACTGAAAGCACTTTTATGGCGAGGATAAGAGAAGTTCACCTCCTGAGTTGGCGTCGGGACCATTTTCAAAAGAAAATGTAAAGATGCACCGGCATATGCCGTTATCAGAATGAAGCGAACACAATGTTTTTTTACATAACGTGTTTACAAGGGTGGTACCGCGAACTATAAACCTCGTCCCTTTCCAGGGATGGGGTTTTTTTGTTTTTTCTGGTACCTGACACTGATTACTATTAAGGAGGAATTGACATGCAAGAACGTTTAAAGGAATTGCAGGAAGAGGCTATTCAAAAAATTGAACAGTCCGCAAGCTTAAAAGAATTAAATGACATCCGTGTTGCCTACCTAGGAAAAAAGGGTCCAATTACTGAAGTACTGCGTGGAATGGGAAAGCTCTCCGCTGAGGAGCGTCCAGTGATGGGGGCATTAGCAAACGAAGTCCGTGAAGCCATTGCCGTAAAAATGGAAGCCAAACAGAAGGGGTTAGAAGAAGCAGCTGTCCTCGAAAAGTTAGCTTCTGAAAGCATTGATGTTACCCTTCCAGGCCGCCCGGTAAAGGTTGGAAATCATCACCCGCTGACCAGAATTATTGAAGAAATTGAAGACTTATTTATTGGCATGGGTTACCAAGTAGCAGAAGGTCCTGAAGTAGAGCAAGATTATTATAACTTCGAAGCACTTAACTTACCGAAAGGGCACCCAGCACGCGATATGCAGGACTCGTTCTATATCACCGAAGATATCCTTCTTCGTACACATACATCACCAGTCCAAGCGCGGACGATGGAAAAACACCAAGGTAAAGGGCCAATCAAAATCATTTGCCCAGGTAAAGTATACCGTCGTGATAATGATGATGCGACGCACTCTCATCAGTTTATGCAAATCGAAGGTCTTGTTGTTGGTGAAAACATTCGTATGAGTGACCTTAAAGGAACCTTAGAAGTATTTGCGAAAAAAATGTTCGGAGAAGATCGTGAAATCCGGTTACGCCCAAGCTTCTTCCCATTCACTGAGCCGTCTGTTGAAATGGACATTTCTTGTAAAATTTGCGGCGGCCATGGCTGCAGTGTTTGTAAGCGTACAGGCTGGATTGAAATTCT
Source organism: Neobacillus sp. 204 (assembly GCF_046562815.1). Taxonomy (NCBI): domain Bacteria; kingdom Bacillati; phylum Bacillota; class Bacilli; order Caryophanales; family Bacillaceae; genus Neobacillus; species Neobacillus sp. 204. Next base: position 121,408 of record NZ_JBJORY010000009.1, on the reverse strand, counting down.
CGGAGCAGGTATGGTCCATCCAAACGTTCTAGAGATGGCTGGATACGATTCTAAAAAATACACTGGTTTTGCTTTTGGTATGGGACCAGAACGGATTGCGATGTTAAAGTACGGTGTAGATGATATCAGACATTTCTATACAAATGATGTTCGTTTCTTAAAACAATTTTCAAAACACGAATAAAATTGAACGCTTCACCCTGTTGAAGTTGAATAAATAAAGGAGGATGACGACATGTTCGTTTCATATAAATGGCTCCAGGATTATATCGATTTAACTGGAGTAACTGCAACTGATTTAGCAGAAAAGATTACCAAGAGCGGTATTGAGGTTGAGGGAGTTGAAATCCTTAACGACGGTATTCAAGGCGTTGTTGTTGGTCATGTCCTTGAACGTGAGCAGCACCCAAATGCGGATAAATTAAGCAAGTGTCTTGTCGATGTCGGTGGGGAACAAGCTGTACAAATCATTTGCGGAGCACCTAATGTGGCTCAAGGACAAAAGGTTGCGGTGGCAACAGTAGGTGCCGTACTACCAGGTAATTTTAAAATCAAACGCGCGAAACTTCGCGGTGAAGAATCGAACGGAATGATCTGTTCACTTACGGAACTTGGAATCGAAGGAAAAGTGGTACCGAAAGAGTATTCCGAGGGAATCTTTGTTTTTCCAGCAGATGCTGAAGTGGGCGTCGATGCCATTAGCATGTTAAATCGAGATGATGAAATTCTGGAGCTTAGCTTGACACCAAACCGTGCTGATTGCTTAAGCATGTTAGGTGTAGCCTATGAAGTGGCGGCAATCCTTGGCAGAGAAGTTAAACTTCCTGAAACGCACCTTCAGCCCTCAAATGAAAAAGCATCTGATTATGTTAAAATCGTGGTCGAGACAAAAGAAGATAACCCATTATATGTAGCGAAAATCATTAAAAATGTAAAAATTGGACCTTCCCCGCTCTGGATGCAGACACGCTTAATGGCAGCGGGAATTCGTCCCCACAATAATGTGGTCGATATCACCAACTATATTTTGCTTGAATACGGTCAGCCGCTCCATGCGTTTGATTATGATTGCTTAGGATCAAAAGAAATCCTTGTCCGCCGAGCCGTTGATGGGGAGAAATTTATCACGCTTGATGATGCGGAACGGACGCTTACAGCTGATCATCTGGTCATCACAAATGGAACAGAACCTGTTGCTCTTGCCGGTGTAATGGGGGGAGCAAATTCAGAGGTAACGTCAGATACAACAACCGTATTACTTGAATCCGCTTATTTTAACGGGGCAACGGTCCGTAAAGCTTCGAAAGACCATGGTTTAAGAAGTGAAGCGAGCGCTCGTTTTGAGAAGGGTGTCGATCCAAATCGTGTTCGTGCCGCTGGAGAGCGTGCCGCCTATTTGATGGCTAAATACGCTGGCGGTGAAGTATTAGAAGGTACGGCTGAGGCAGATACACTGACTGTTGAGCCAGCTGTTGTTTCGATCACTTTAGAAAAAATCAATCGTGTTCTCGGTACTGACCTTGTGATGAATGACGTGAAGCAAATCTTTGATCGCCTTCAATTTGGTGTCAGCATTGAGGAGGATACCATCACCGTGACGGCTCCAACACGCCGCGGCGATATTAAAATTGAAGAAGATTTACTAGAAGAAGTAGCTCGTCTTTACGGTTACGACAATATCCCAAAAACATTACCAATTGGTTCCACAACCCCAGGTAGATTGTCTGAGTACCAGCAGAAGCGTCGAGTAGTTCGTCAATACCTTGAAGGAGCAGGCCTGTATCAAGCAGTGACATATTCATTGACTAGCGAAGAAAAGGCAAGCCAATTCGCGCTGGAAAAGCGAGACACCATCAGACTTTCCATGCCGATGAGTGAAGAGCGCAGCATCTTGCGTTTAAGTATCATGCCACAGCTTTTGGAAGTATTAAAATACAATAGTGCTCGCCAAAACGATAGCTTAGGTGTATATGAAACAGGTGCTGTATTCTTGGCGAATGGAAAAGACACTCTTCCATCGGAAAAAGAACATTTAGCAGCAGCTATTACAGGACTTTGGTCAAGTCATTCTTGGCAAGGAGAGAAGAAGGCAGTCGACTTCTTCGTTATCAAAGGAATTTTAGAAGGAATGTTCGCAAAGCTAGGTCTGCTTGAAAAAGTTCAATTTGTTCAAGCGCAAGTTGATGGCATGCACCCTGGCCGTACGGCGGAATTACACCTAAATGGTGAGAAAATCGGCTTTATCGGTCAAGTTCACCCAACTGTTCAAAAAGAACTAGATTTGAAAGATACCTATGTATTCGAACTTTCATTAAAAGCAGTACTTGAAGCTGAAACACCAGCATTACAATACGAAGCCATCCCGCGCTTCCCTTCTATTACAAGAGACATTGCCCTTGTGGTAAACAGAGAAACGGTGTCAGGCACCCTAAAAGAAATTATTGTAACAGCGGGAGCACCACTTCTGAAAGAAGCTGAAGTGTTTGATTTGTATGAGGGAGACAAGATGGAGGCAGGTAAGAAGTCGATTGCTTTTTCTCTTAAGTATGTTGATCCAGAACGTACGTTAACTGATGAGGAAGTAACGAAGATTCATAACCGAGTGCTTGAAGCGTTAGAAGAAAAAGCAGGTGCGGTTTTAAGAGGTTAATCATTTAGATAGAAGCTGGCTCGAAAATTTTTCGGGCTGGCTTTTTTTTGCCTAAAAAAGTCTGTTCGCTGATATATTTTATTTTTCGCTGATATATGGCTCAGATTCTCTGATAAAACTCTTTTTTGCGCTGATAAAAGTTAAATTAGTATCATCAAAGAGAGTAAATCTCCGAAAAAACCGCTGAAAGAGGTTGACACTAGGCCAACCTCTTTAAATTTATATTTTTTCATAAATCGAGTCATAGTTTTTTGCTAAAGAGATATCCAAGTCGGTTAATCCTCCGGCGTTCCATGAGGTTAGTCGGAGTGTCACTAGTTTATAGTCAATCGCAATGAAGGGGTGATGATTCTTTTCTTCTGAAAGCTGTGCAATGACATTTACGAATGCCACGCCCTGTAAAAACTCACGAAAGCGGTACTTTTTTACGATAAATTTTCCGTCCAATTTCCAGCCTGGTAATCCAGCTACAGCTGTAGAAATCTCCGCTTCACTTAGTCGATTTGCCTCCACCCTGAATCCCTCCTAAACATCGTTTCTATATATTTATTCGCAACCGCATCAAATCATCAGTACCGTTTTTTATTAACTAGGGCGATTGCTTTGTCTGTATTGGCAAAGTGGAGCTTAACAAATGACGGCAGGATGTCACGGCCTTTGCTCATAATCAGCTTTGCGGCCGCCACGTCTACCTGCGCCCCGGCGCCTTTCGGAATCTTAAAACCGGCAGACTCGCTAAGTTTATCAATATATTGGATAAAGGCATATCGGGCGAGAATACTTGCGGCCGCCACTGCTAGATGAATGCCCTCTGCTTTTGTACTAAAATAAACATTCTCTTTGGCAATTGCTTTTTGGCTTTTAATATGCTGAAAATAGGTACTACCTTGAACAAACTGATCGATAAGAATTGCTTCTGGTTTCTCTGGTGAAATTTTGTCTAATACGTTTAAAATCGCTTGATTATGTAAGATCGCCTTCATCTTTCCTTGCGACATTCCTGATTGTTGAACCTGATTATATTTTTCGTTTTTTAATGTCATTAAACTAAATGGAATAATATCTTTAATTACCTTTGCGATCGCAATAATTTTTTCATCGTTTAAATCCTTCGAATCACGGACACCTAATTCTTTTAACAAAGGAATGTTCTCTTTTTTTACATAAGCCGCCACGACCGTAATCGGCCCGAAAAAGTCTCCTGTACCGACTTCATCTGAACCAATCGCTGACATTTGACTAATGCCAATTGGCAGGTCGCCTTTCGCTATTGATTTCGATTTAGATGCTGTAGCAGCCTTGTTCGAGGATCCGTTTGTACTGCCCCATTTACTTGCCTCTTTTTCACTATCGTTCCCTTGGAATAATACTTTGCCAGATTTATAAGCTGTGATCATACAGGCAGACGTTTTCGCAGCAAATACACTTCCCGGAATGTTTTTATCAAGTAAATTCTTTCCGTAATAACTCCTCATTTCCATAATCTTTTTCATTTCTAAATTCAATACAACATTACCCATACTACAAGCACCACATTTCTAAATAAATATAAAATACGCTTTAACTTTTCCACAGATAACAGTTCATGTTATGATATATTTTAGGATTCTCTGATTGGAGGCATGACGTTGTCGAATAAACAAAAAAATAGAACATCCGTAGATATTTACGGACAGCAATACGTGATTATGGGTTCAGAAAGTCCAAGTCACATCCGGCATGTGGCCTCATTAGTTGACAATAAAATGCGCGAAATCAGTTCTAAGAATCCAAATTTAGACGCAAGTAAGCTCGCCGTTTTAACAGCTGTAAATGCAGTCAATGATTATCTTAAAATGAAAGACCAATTAGAGCGGCTCCAAACAGAACTAGTAAAGGAAAAGGACTAAAAAATTATGTTGGATTTAGCAATTATCATTTTTTTAATTATTGGATTCTTTGTAGGCCTAAAAAGAGGCTTTATTCTGCAACTTGTTCATTTAATAGGTTTTATTATTGCATATGTGGCAGCAAATTCATACTACGAACAGCTGGCACCAAAGTTAACACTATGGATTCCATATCCGAACTTTGGAAATGTGTCTTCATTAAAGATTCTAACTGACAGCAGTAATATGGAAACCGCATTTTACCGTGCGATTGCCTTTGTCATCATCTTTTTTGCGGTAAAAGTGTTATTGCAAATTATTGGTTCGATGCTTGACTTTGTTGCCCATTTGCCTGTCCTGCGTCAGCTTAATGTTTGGGCTGGAGGTATTCTGGGTTTCATTGAAGTATATTTGGTTATCTTTATTTTATTATATATTTCAGCGCTAGTACCAATAGAATTTATGCAAAATGCTTTGGACCATTCGATGTTGTCAAAAGCAATTGTGAACCACACTCCTATCCTTTCACAGCAAATAAAAAGCTTGTGGATTGAATATTCAGCTGCTTTAACTTCTCTGTAGCAGAGAAGTTTTTCTATTCATGCCATAAAGTAGGATAAAATGAAAATGCTAAACAGTAGGCAGGTGACTTATAAATGGAAGTAACTAAAAAAGATTTATTACGCGTATTAGAAACAATTGCGATTTATATGGAGTTAAAGGGAGAAAACCCTTTTAAAGTTTCCGCTTTCCGAAAAGCAGCCAATGCCTTGGAAACTGACGAACGCGACCTCAAAGAAATTGAAGACTTTACAGCGCTCTCTGGAATCGGTAAAGGCACGGCCGCTGTCATCGATGAATACATAAAAGAAGGATCTTCTTCTGTGTTAACGGAGTTAAAAGCGGAAGTTCCAACAGGACTGATTCCATTACTTCAGCTTCCAGGACTTGGTGGTAAGAAAATTGCAAAACTTTATAAAGAATTACAGGTTATTGATGTTTCCAGCTTAAAAGAAGCATGTGAAACGGGGAAAGTTCAAGCTCTCGCTGGTTTTGGTAAGAAAACAGAGGAAAAAATCCTCAGTGCCATAGCCAATGTCGGTACAAGGCCTGAACGCCTACCTTTGGCCTATATGCTACCAATTGCCGAGCAGATTGAAGCCACACTGGCGGGTTTACGGGATATTCAGCGATTTTCACGTGCGGGCAGTTTGCGCAGGATGAGAGAGACGATAAAGGATCTTGATTTTATTATCGCAACCAATCGGCCCGAGCAAGTACGCGAGAATTTATTACAATTACCAAACATTAAAGAAGTGATTGGTGCCGGGGAGACAAAGGTTTCACTAGTTTTTGCCTATGATTATGATATTTCCGTCGATTTCCGCCTGGTTAAACCAGAGGAATTCATTACTACTCTGCATCATTTTACCGGTTCAAAAGAACATAATGTCCGGATGAGACAATTCGCCAAAGAACGCGGTGAAAAGATTAGTGAGTATGGCGTGGAAATCATCGAGACAGGGGAAATTCTCACCTTCACTTCGGAAGAAGAATTTTTCAAACATTTCGATCTTCCCTTCATTCCTCCAGAAATAAGAGAGGACGGGAAGGAAGTAGAGACTTTCACCACTGCACAGGAATTAATAGAGTTAGTAGATATCAAAGGTGATCTTCATATGCATTCCACTTGGAGCGACGGTGCCCATTCGATTGAGCAAATGGCTGAAGCATGCCGGACAAGAGGTTATCAATATATGGCCATCACTGACCATTCACAGTATTTAAAAGTGGCTAATGGTTTGACGCGTGAAAGACTTTTAAGTCAAAGAGAAGAAATTAACAGACTCAATGAAAAGTATGATGATTTTCTTATTCTGGCAGGTGTTGAGATGGATATCCTTCCAGATGGCAGCTTGGACTATGACGATGAGTTCCTAGCTGAAATGGATTTCGTGATTGCCTCTATTCATTCTGCTTTTTCCCAACCACGGGAAAAAATCATGGAGCGTCTAAAGACGGCGTTAACGAATGCCCATGTGGATTTAATTGCTCATCCTACCGGTAGAAAAATTGGCCGTCGCGAAGGATATGATGTCGATATTGATCTACTGATCCAACTTGCCAAAGAAACCAATACGGCATTAGAACTAAACGCAAACCCAAACAGGCTTGACCTAGCAGCTGAATACTTACGAAGAGCACAGGAGGCAGGGGTGAAAATTCTCATCAATACAGATGCTCATAAAATGGATACATTAAAGCATATGGAAATCGGTGTTTCCGCAGCCAAAAAGGGCTGGATTAAAAAATCATCTGTTTTAAATGCCCTGGATAAAAATGACCTGCTAGAATTTTTACATAATCGAGGATAGGAGGTTATCTCCATGCAAGAAAAAGCTTTAAAAGTATTAGAATTCACGAAAGTTAAAGAGCAACTGTTAGAACATGCTGCTTCTTCCCTTGGGAGAAGAAAAATACAGGACTTAGTGCCATCCACAGATTTTGAAGAAGTAGTTAAACTGCAAGCAGAAACGGATGAAGCAGCCACAGTGTTTCGTGTGAAAGGGAATGTACCACTTTCTGGTGTCCATGATATCAGCGCCCACATTAAACGCTCTGTCATTGGTGGTGTGTTAAGCCCGCATGAACTTATCCAAATCGCTAGTACGATCCATGCAAGCCGGCAAATGAAACGGTTTATCGAGGAGTTTGCCGATGAAAGAACCGAAATTCCAATTTTGTCTGAACAAGCAGAGCGAATTATTCCGCTCACCAACCTTGAGCATTCGATTAAACACGCTATCGATGATAACGGTGAGGTATTAGACAGTGCAAGTGACCTGCTCCGAACCTTAAGGCATCAGCTTAGATCCAATGAATCGCGGGTCCGGGAAAAACTAGAAAGCATGATTCGTTCGTCGAATGCTAGCAAAATGCTTTCTGATGCCATTGTCACGATCCGTAATGATCGGTTTGTTATTCCTGTTAAACAGGAGTATCGCGGTCACTACGGCGGGATTATTCATGACCAAAGCGCATCAGGACAAACCCTGTTTATTGAACCGCAAGTGATTGTGCAATTAAACAATCAACTCCAGGATATTCGGGTGAAGGAACAACTGGAAATCGACAGGATTCTGACAGAGTTATCCGCCGCTGCGGCTGAGCACGATGGTGAACTAAAAGTAATCGTGGGGGTCCTGGCTAACTTAGACTTTATTTTTGCAAAAGCTAGATACGGGAAACGGATGAAAGCATCCATGCCGATTATGAATAATGAAGGAAGAATTGCTTTATATAAGGCAAGACATCCCCTTATTCCAATCGATGAAGTGGTGGCAAACGACATCATGCTTGGAAAAGATTATACAACGATTGTCATCACGGGACCAAATACTGGCGGAAAAACGGTCACCTTAAAAACACTAGGCTTGTGTACATTAATGGCCCAGGCGGGTTTGCAAGTTCCGGCGTATGACGGTTCAGAGCTGGCCGTCTTTGATGCTGTTTATGCGGATATCGGCGATGAACAATCCATTGAACAAAGCTTAAGTACATTTTCATCCCATATGGTTAATATTGTCGATATCTTAAATCGAGTCGATTTTAATAGCCTGGTATTATTTGATGAACTGGGGGCAGGCACCGATCCGCAGGAAGGCGCGGCCTTGGCTATTTCAATTCTGGATGAGGTTCACAAACGGGGTGCAAGAGTCATTGCAACGACTCATTATCCAGAGTTAAAAGCATATGGTTATAACCGCGAGGGTGTGTTAAATGCTAGTGTTGAGTTTGATGTCGAAACATTAAGCCCAACTTATAAATTGTTATTAGGAGTTCCAGGCCGGAGTAATGCTTTTGAAATCTCCAAACGTCTCGGCTTAAATGATTGGGTCATCCAGGCTGCCCGCTCACATGTAAGTGAAGATACAAACCAAATTGATAAGATGATTTCCTCATTGGAAGACAGTAAACGATTGGCAGAAAAAGAGCAAGAGGAAGCGCGAGATTATTTAAAATCTGCAGAGAAACTCCATCAAGACTTGCAAAAGCAACTGATGGAATTTTACGAGAAAAAGGACTCCATGCTTGAAAAAGCAGCTGAAAAAGCGGGAGAAATCGTCGAAGAGGCAAAGAGTGAGGCCGAAAAGGTGATCCGCGATCTTCGAAAAATGCGCACGGAAAAGCATGCGGATATTAAAGAGCATGAATTAATTGAAGCAAAACGGCGTCTTGAAGAAGCTGCGCCAGAAATACCGAAATCCGCTAAACTGGCGAATAAAAAAGTAAAGAAACAAACGTATATGCCTGGTGATGAGGTAAAGGTACTTACTTTTGATCAAAAGGGTACGCTCGTCGAAAGAGTTTCTTCGAATGAATGGCAGGTCCAAATCGGTATTCTTAAAATGAAAGTAAAAGAAAAAGATCTGGAATATATGAGTACCCCGAAACAAGTCGAAACCAAGCCGATGGCAATTGTAAAAGGTCGGGATTCATATGTTAAACTAGAGTTGGACCTTCGTGGGGAGAGGTATGAAGATGCTCTCCTTAAAGTGGAAAAATACATTGATGATGCGTTGCTTTCTAGTTATCCACGTGTATCGATTATCCATGGTAAAGGCACAGGCGCGTTAAGACAGGGAGTTCAGGAATACTTAAGAAACCATCGATCTGTCAAAAAAATTCGCTTTGGAGAAGCTGGGGAAGGCGGATCAGGTGTAACCATCGTTGAGTTTAAATAATGTCCGGGGAGTTTTGGCAATGGACCAGTTTTGGGAGAACGAATATATTCAAATTGCAGCGTACTATAGTGTCGTCATTTTATGTTTGGTTGTCTTTTTAGCTATTTTTGAAATGGTGACCAAATATAAAAATTGGGAAGAAATCAAAAAAGGAAATGTCGCTGTGGCGATGGCTACTGGAGGAAAAATATTTGGTGTGGCCAATATCTTTCGCTGTACGATCGAACAGAGCAATTCGCTGCTTTTCATGGTTGGTTGGGGAATTTATGGATTTTTATTATTAATAGTAGGTTATTTTATCTTTGAATTTTTAACCCCCAAATTTAAAATTGACGAAGAAATTCAAAATGATAACCGTGCCGTTGGATTGATTTCGATGGTGATCTCTATTGGCTTATCGATTGTCATTGGTGCAGGTATTACGTAAGGGGAGAATAAAAATGTGGAGACATTAGCTAAGATACTTCTCGGATTATGCGGCTTGTTTTTGCTAATTGGTTTAATCTATATGTTGTTTTTTGCGTAATTGAAAATCATCGCTGAGGGATAATTCAGCGGTGATTTTTTTACTGTATCATCAATTGTTTAATGGGAAGTACTGTACTATAATAAAAGAGAAGTTTGAATTTTTATAATTATCCATATAGAAAAGGGGGATATTATGTATGAATCTAAACCGTGGCTGGCACTGTATCCAAACGAAATACCTGCCACACTGGAGTACTCCAGTGAACCCGTTCAACAATATTTAGTGAATTCTGCTGTAAAATACCCTGAAAAAGTTGCTATTCATTTTATGGGAAAAGATATTACCTATAAAAAGCTTTATGAAGATGTAATGAATTTCTCAGGTTACCTGCAAGGAGACCTCGGCATTTCTAAAGGTGACCGGGTCGCCATTATGCTGCCTAACACTCCACAGGCCGTGATAAGTTATTTTGCGATATTAATGGCGGGCGGAATTGTCGTTCAAACGAACCCATTATATACGGAACGTGAACTTGAATACCAGATGAAAGATTCTGGTGCAAAGGCCATCATCACACTTGACATCCTCTACCCACGCGTATCTAAAGTGATGCCGCAAACAGAATTAAAATATGTAATTGTAACCGCTATCAAGAACTACTTGCCATTCCCTAAAAATTTAATTTATCCCTTCATGCAGAAAAAACAATATGGTATTGTCGTGAATGTAAGGCACGGAGGAAGCACCCATTTGCTTTCGGAAATATTAAAAATGAAGCCTAAAAAAGTGAGGAATGTTGATTTTGACCCCGATGAAGATGTAGCGCTCCTTCAATATACAGGAGGGACAACAGGCTTTCCGAAAGGTGTTATGCTCACACATAAGAATTTAATTGCTAATACAAAGATGTGCAAGGCATGGCTTTATAAATCAAAGCCTGGTGAAGAATCCGTTCTCGCAATTATCCCGTTTTTCCACGTCTATGGCATGACAACCGTGCTTATTTTATCGGTGATGCAGGCCAATAAAATGATTTTATTACCTAAATTTGATGTTGAGACAACATTAAAAACGATCCAACAACAGCGCCCGACACTGTTTCCAGGAGCACCAACCATTTATATTGGAATTTTAAATTATCCTGAATTGAAAAAATTTGATTTATCATCAATCCATTCTTGTATTAGCGGCTCCGCGGCACTACCTGTTGAAGTACAAGAGAAGTTTGAAGCGGTTTCCGGAGGGAAACTTGTAGAAGGTTATGGTTTAACGGAAGCCTCACCAGTCACTCACGCTAACTTTTTGTGGGATGTCCCTCGGGTGAAGGGAAGTATTGGTGTACCATGGCCAGATACTGAAGTGAAAGTAGTATCAACAGAGACAGGTGAAACAGTGCCAATCAAGGAAATTGGGGAAATAGTGATACAAGGGCCGCAAATCATGAAGGGGTATTGGAATCGTCCAGAGGATACCAAGGAAGTTTTACATGAGGGATGGTTATATACAGGTGACCTTGGCTATATGGATGAACAAGGGTATTTTTATGTAGTTGACCGCAAAAAGGATATGATTATTGCCGGTGGCTACAATATTTATCCAAGAGAGATAGAGGAAGTATTATACGAACATCCGGATGTTGTCGAAGCGGTTGCAGCTGGTATTCCTGATCCGTACCGTGGAGAAACTGTCAAGGCATATATTGTTTTAAAGGAAGGTTCAACGCTAACGGAAGAAGAAATGGACCAATTTTCAAGAAAATATCTTGCAGCATATAAAGCCCCGAGATACTATGAATTTAGACAAGAATTGCCGAAAACAGCAGTCGGGAAAATTTTAAGAAGAATGCTTGTCGAAGAAGAGAAACAAAAAATAGAAGAAGAAAGCCAAAAACATGCATAAATCATGGAGATTGCTTCCTCTTTTTTTTGACAGATTCAGCCTGTCCTAATGCCCCGAATATGAAAAAGGTGATTAGATATCTTGACAGATCAATAGATAATAACTATTATTAAAATATGAATGATTATTCATTCATATTTTTCTTTTTAATACTGATAACCGTATTAACTGAAACGGAACTTTTCTTTCAAAGGAGGGATATAGTTGAAAAAAAATAAACCAAAATACATGCAAATTATTGATGCTGCGGTGGTTGTAATCGCTGAAAATGGCTACCACCAGGCCCAGGTTTCAAAAATTGCTAAACAAGCTGGAGTGGCCGATGGCACCATTTATCTTTATTTTAAAAACAAGGAAGACATCCTTATCTCTCTCTTTGAAGAAAAAATGGGAAGTTTCATTGAAAAAATAGATACAATGATTGCAGGAAAAGGATCAGCGGCAGAGAAGTTATTAATGATGATTAAAGCTCACTTTAGTATGCTTTCTGAAGACCATCACATGGCAATCGTGACACAACTCGAGTTACGGCAATCGAATAAGGAATTGCGGCTTCGAATTAATGATGTCCTAAAAGGTTACCTACAGGTAATTGACAAGATTGTAATTGAAGGTAAAGAAACAGGAGAGTTTTCAATCGACCTCGATATCCGTCTTGCCCGGCAAATGATATTCGGTACAATTGATGAAACCGTGACATCGTGGGTGATGAACGAGGAAAAGTATGATCTAGAAGCACTGGCATCTCCAGTCCATCGCCTCTTGATTAATGGATGCGGAAGCCGGTAGTTAATTTTTATAGGGGGAATTCCAATGGATTACTTAAAATGGTCTTATCAAGACAGTATTGCCACGATTACAATCGATCGTCCTCCGGCAAACGCCCTTTCCTCAGGACTTTTAAGGGAATTGTCGGCAGTGCTTGATGAAATTGAGCCCAATCGTGAGATCCGGGTGATTGTCATTCATGGGGAAGGGCGCTTTTTCTCTGCAGGTGCTGATATTAAAGAATTTACTACAGTGACTTCTTCTGAAGGGTTTTCTGATCTTGGTAAGTTTGGACAAGATTTATTTGATCGGATGGAAAAATTTCCGAAACCGATTATCGCAGCGATCCATGGGGCAGCCCTTGGCGGAGGGCTTGAACTAGCAATGGCCTGTCATATCCGCTATGTTAGTGAGAATGCAAAACTAGGTCTTCCTGAACTGCAACTTGGCTTAATACCAGGATTCGCTGGTACTCAGCGTTTGCCTAAATATGTGGGGGTGGCAAGAGCGGCGGAAATGCTGTTCACTTCAGAGCCCATCACAGGTATCGAGGCTGTCCAATATGGCCTAGCAAATCGAGCCTTTCCTGACACAGAAGTAGTCGAGCAGGCACATAAACTAGCAGGGAAAATTGTGAAGAAAAGCCCAGGGTCAATTAAGGCAACGATTGAATTATTAAATTATGCAAAAACAGAAGAGTTCTATGAAGGTTCCAAAAGGGAATCTGAATTATTTGGTGAGGTTTTTGTTTCTAACGACGCCAAAGAGGGCATCCAAGCCTTTATTGAAAAAAGGGAACCACATTTTAAAGGTGAATAAACTTCCCTTTATAGGTATAATTGCAAGGGCTTCAAAAAATTTTTTTCTAAAAAGTTATCTTAATCTTTAGAACTGAACAAATGTTTTAAATTTACTAGGAGGGGAATCTAAACGATGAATATTTTTGTATTAATGAAAAGAACCTTTGATACGGAAGAAAAAATTTCGATTTCTGGCGGAAAAATCAATGAGGATGGTGCTGAATTTATCATCAATCCTTATGACGAATATGCAATTGAAGAAGCTATCCAAGTCCGCGATGCTAAGGGTGGAGAAGTAACAGTTATTTCTGTCGGAACTGAAGAAACAGAAAAGCAATTACGTACCGCGCTTGCTATGGGTGCAGACAAAGCAGTCCTTATCAACACGGAGGATGATGTTGAAGGCGGAGATCAATTTACAACAGCAAAAATCCTTGCTGAATATTTAAAAGAAAAAGATGTAGATTTAATCATTGGTGGAAATGTTGCGATTGACGGTGGAACAGGTCAAGTAGGACCACGAGTAGCGGAATTACTAAACATTCCTTATGTAACAACGATTACTAAGTTAGAAATTGACGGAACAAATGTAACCGTTACCCGTGACGTCGAAGGCGATTCTGAAGTCATTGAAACTAGCCTTCCTCTATTAGTAACTGCACAACAAGGTCTAAACGAGCCGCGCTATCCATCTTTACCTGGAATCATGAAAGCAAAGAAGAAGCCGCTTGAAGAATTAGAATTAGACGACCTTGATCTCGAAGAAGACGATGTAGAAGCCAAAACTAAAACGATCGAAATTTATTTGCCTCCTAAAAAAGAAGCAGGCCGCGTTTTAGCTGGCGATTTGAATGACCAAGTGAAAGAACTTGTTCATCTTCTTCATACCGAAGCAAAAGTAATCTAACGTTTTTATATAAAAATTGCTCTCAGGAGGTATTTGGAATGTCAAGAAAAGTAGTAGTATTAGGAGAAGTTCGCGACGGTTCATTACGAAATGTATCTTTCGAAGCTATTGCAGCAGCAAAAACGGTTGCTGAGGGCGGAGAAGTAGTTGGTGTTTTAGTGGGTGCTTCTGTAAGCGCTCTATCGACTGAGTTAATTCACTACGGTGCTGACAGAGTAGTGTCAGTTGAAGATGAAAAATTAAAACTTTATACATCGGATGGGTACGCTCAGGCGCTTTTAGCGGTACTTGATCAAGAAAAACCAGAAGGATTGGTTTTAGGTCATACTTCACTTGGTAAAGACCTATCGCCAAGAATTGCTGGAAAATTAGCATCAGGTTTAATTTCCGATGCCACAGCTGTTGAGGTAGCTGGCGGAAATGTCGTTTTCACTAGACCAATCTATTCAGGTAAAGCATTTGAAAAGAAAATAGTTACCGATGGCTTAATTTTTGCAACGGTACGACCAAATAATATTGCTCCACTGGAAAAAGATGAAAGCAGAAGCGGTGATGTATCAACTCTTTCAGTAGACATCAAAGAACTTCGCGCCATTATTAAAGAGGTCGTTAGAAAAGCAAGTGAAGGCGTTGATTTAAGTGAAGCAAAGGTGGTTATATCAGGAGGCCGCGGTGTAAAAAGTGCGGATGGCTTCCAACCACTTAAAGAACTTGCAGCCGTCCTTGGTGGAGCAGTAGGTGCTTCCCGTGGTGCGTGTGATGCTGACTATTGCGATTACTCGCTCCAAATCGGCCAGACTGGAAAGGTTGTTACACCAGACCTTTATATTGCCTGTGGAATTTCTGGAGCCATTCAACATTTAGCGGGAATGTCCAACTCAAAGGTAATCGTTGCTATTAACAAAGACCCAGAAGCGAACATCTTCAAGGTAGCCGATTATGGAATCGTGGGCGACTTGTTTGAAGTTGTACCATTACTAACTGAAGAGTTTAAAAAGCTGAAAGTACACTCATAATAAGAAGGGCGAGCGGATGGCCTCCGCTCGTTTTTTTTTAGGATTATACCGAGGATGAATTAGAATTATCGATGAAGCAATTTATTAGCTTGATTTTCCAAACGATGTTATACTTTCGGTAGTAAATCAGTAATTATTAGGAGGGCAATATAAATGGCAATTTCACATTTAACAGATCAAAACTTTTCGACTGAAACAGGTTCAGGCCTTGTTCTTGTAGATTTTTGGGCACCATGGTGCGGACCTTGTAAAATGATTGCTCCAGTTCTTGAAGAACTTGATCTAGAAATGGGCGAAAAAGTAAAAATCACAAAACTTGATGTGGATGATAACCCGCAAACTGCAGCAAACTTCGGTGTTATGAGCATCCCAACGTTATTAGTTATGAAAGACGGCGAAGTCGTAGATAAAGTTGTCGGTTTCCAACCAAAAGATGCATTAGCAAGTGTTTTAGAAAAACACGTGTAAGTATAAAAAACAAACCTTAGCTAGGAATATTCCAGCTGAGGTTTTTCTTTTTTACAAAGACTTCTTTCAATTAGACTAAGTTTCCTTTAAAATTTTATAAGATAAACAAAAATAGACGGGAGGGGAGTGGCCGGAATGAATGAAACAATCAAGCAAAAACTGACGCTGCTGCCAGATCAGCCTGGCTGCTACTTAATGAAAGACCGTCAGGGAACGATTATTTATGTAGGAAAGGCCAAAGTACTAAAGAATCGTGTCCGTTCCTATTTCACGGGGTCTCATGATGGGAAGACGTTAAGACTAGTCAATGAAATTGAGGACTTTGAATATATTGTTACCTCCTCAAATATAGAAGCACTTCTACTGGAACTGAATTTAATTAAAAAATACGATCCCAAATACAATATCATGCTCAAGGATGATAAAACGTATCCGTTTATAAAGCTGACAGCAGAAAGGCATCCGAAACTTATCATCACTAGAAAAGTAAAAAAAGATAAAGGCAAATACTTTGGTCCCTACCCGAATGTGACTGCCGCTAATGAAACCAAAAAGCTTCTTGACCGAATTTATCCGCTCCGCAAATGCTCAACCCTGCCGGATCGAGTCTGTCTATACTACCATTTAGGGCAGTGCCTGGCACCATGTGTGAATGAAATACATGAAGAACAGTACAAACAAATGACGGATGAAATTACTCGTTTTTTAAATGGCGGTTATAAGGAAATTAAGAAAGAACTTAAGGAAAAAATGTCTGCGGCGTCCGAAGAATTAGACTTTGAAAGAGCAAAAGAATATCGTGATAAAATCATTCATATTGAAACTATTATGGAAAAACAAAAAATTACGATGACCGATTTTACCGATCGTGATGTATTTGGCTATGCAGTCGATAAAGGCTGGATGTGTGTCCAAGTCTTTTTTGTCCGCCAAGGAAAATTAATTGAGCGGGACGTTTCCATGTTCCCTGTTTATAATGAGCCAGAGGAGGAAATCTTAACGTTCCTCGGTCAATTTTATTCGAAAGCTAATCACTTTAAGCCAAAGGAAATTCTTATCCAGGATGAAGTCGATTTGAGTTTAGCCGAACAACTCTTAGAAGTAAAAGTGCTCCAGCCGCAACGCGGGCAAAAAAAGGATCTTGTTCAATTGGCTATCAAAAATGCCAAAATTGCCTTGAGTGAAAAGTTTTCATTGATTGAAAAAGATGAAGATCGAACCATAAAGGCGGTCGAGAACCTGGGCGAATTACTGGGAATCTACACACCGCACCGGATCGAAGCCTTTGATAATTCCAACATCCAAGGGACGGACCCTGTATCAGCAATGGTTGTTTTCATTGATGGCAAGGCAAATCATCGTGAATACCGAAAATACAAGATCAAAACCGTTCAGGGACCGGATGATTATGAATCGATGCGGGAAGTAACGAGAAGAAGGTATTCACGTGCCTTAAAAGAGGAACTCCCTCTTCCTGATTTAATTATCATCGATGGTGGTAAAGGGCATGTCGAAGCCGTACGTGACGTTTTGGAAAATGAATTAGGCCTTGATATTCCGCTGTCAGGACTTGTAAAAGATGAAAAACACCGGACTTCACAATTGCTGTACGGCAATCCTTTAGGGATTGTTCCATTAGGGAGAAACAGCCAGGAGTTTTATTTACTGCAAAGGATTCAAGATGAAGTCCATCGCTTTGCGATTACCTTCCATCGCCAGCTTCGAGGTAAAAGTACTTTTCAATCCTTACTTGATGATATTCCGGGAATCGGTGAGAAACGGAAAAAGTTATTGTTAAAACAGTTCGGATCTGTGAAGAAAATGAAAGAAGCAAGTAAAGAGGAAATCATAAATATTGGAATTCCTACGAATGTAGCAGAAGAATTAATCAAAAAACTTCAATCCTAGTGATTGTCAGTAAAAAAAGAACATGCTATAATTAGTGAAAATTTAATTTACTATCACTTTTACGTATTAAAGTGAAGGTAGAGGTGCGAGCTTCAAGAGTAGTGGTTCTGAGAAGGATGAGCTTCTGAGAAGAATCATGAAAGGGGATGTTCGCCGAAGTAAAGAGGGTCTCATTTCTTTCTTTGCTGGTCCCGTATTGAATAAATGCTGGATTGTCAAGACTAATGTCTTGGAGAGCTATCTTACATTGTAGGTGCGAGAATTTTTTTTCGTGTTTTAAGCAATGAGATGCCCTCTCATTGCTTTTTTTATTTGGGGAAAACTAACGTATTCACTTGAAAGAAGGAGAAATCGAACATGGGGATTATTGTACAAAAATTCGGAGGCACGTCCGTTGCTAGTGTAGAAAGAATTTTAAATGTAGCATCATGTGTAAAAGAGGAGATCGATCGAGGCAACAATGTTGTTGTGGTTGTTTCTGCGATGGGTAAATCAACGGATACACTTGTCGGTTTAGCAAAGGAAATTTCTCCGCAGCCTAATAAACGGGAAATGGACATGCTGTTATCAACTGGAGAGCAAGTGACCATTGCGTTATTGTCGATGGCTCTCAACCAGGAAGGACTTGATGCCGTATCCTTTACAGGCTGGCAGGCTGGAATTATGACAGAACCAGTCCACGGAAATGCCCGGATTTCTAATATTAAAACAGCAGCGATTGAAACTCAGCTCGAAGCTGGCAAAGTAGTTATTGTTGCTGGATTCCAGGGAATCACGGTAGATGGTGAAATTACCACACTGGGCCGTGGCGGGTCTGATACAACAGCGGTGGCATTGGCTGCTGCCCTGAAGGCGGATAAATGTGACATTTATACCGATGTAACTGGAGTTTTCACAACAGACCCGAGGTATGTTAAGAGTGCTCGCAAACTATTATCGGTATCATACGATGAAATGCTTGAGTTAGCTAATTTAGGTGCGGGTGTACTTCATCCTCGGGCAGTAGAATTTGCCAAAAACTATCAAGTACGGCTCGAGGTTCGTTCGAGTATGGAGAAAATAGAAGGAACTATCATTGAGGGGGAAGCAGCAATGGAACAAAACTTAGTAGTCCGTGGTGTCGCATTTGAAGACGAAATTACAAAAGTAACAGTATTAGGCTTAGCCAATTCATTAACAAGCCTGTCTACCATCTTTACAACACTTGCTGAAAATCATTTGAATGTGGATATTATTATCCAAAGCACAACAGAGGGTGGCTCTGCAAATTTGTCATTCTCTATTCATACAGATGATCTATTAGAAACTTTAAATGTCCTTGAAGATAATAAATCAGTGCTTAATTATGAGCAGATTGACGCTGAAAACAAATTAGCGAAAGTGTCGATTGTCGGTTCAGGAATGATTTCCAATCCTGGTGTAGCAGCAAGGATGTTTGAGGTACTTGCTGCAAACAACATCCAAATTAAAATGGTCAGCACCTCAGAAATTAAGGTTTCTGCCGTGGTAGAAGAAAAAAATATGTTAAAAGCAGTAGAAGCTTTGCACGAAGCATTCGAACTAGCGAATAAATAGAATAGCGGAAGCGCCTTGTTCAGGGAAAAAAGTAGTTCATTTTTTCCTAGGGGCGACAGGCATAAGACGAGCCGACGTGAAGGTTGCTTTTTAACCTTCATGACGGATTGGCTTATGACCCGAGCCCCTAGGCGCTGGAGCTAGCCAAGAAAAATGGTGTCAGTCACTCACAAGTGCCTGACACCATTTTCGATTAGTTTTTTTCCCATTTCACTGTGAAAAGGACTTTGTTTGATTTTTTTACTGGATGCTCGAAGGTTTCAGCATTGGCTTCTTTTTGAAGTTCAATTTGTTGAGCTAGGAATCCTGCTTCGAGTTGGAAAAAGTGCTCAGCTTTGGACTTGACACGTGAAACAATAAGCGGACTCATCAATTCAAATTGGAACTCTGTTTTATTTTCCTTTATAAGTTCCAGCTGACCCCATGAGGCCTTGGCGAAGAAATCAATAATTTGATCTATATCCAATAATGGATATTTTCGTGCGAGTCGTTTTCCGGCCCAATATAAAATTTCAGGTGTATCTTTTCCTAAAATTTCAGGCAAAAGAATTTCTCTGATTAATTCATAACCGAACATGGATATGGACCTTGGTTCATCAGTAGTTATTGTTTCATTAACAATTGTACTATTATTCACAAGCTTCCCCTCTTTCTATCATTCTATTATATACACTTTTTATAAAGTTTCATTACAGTTTTTCTAGTTATAACGAATCAAATTAGCTTAGTTTTTTTGTTATTTTGCAATACCTAACCATGTTTTTCATAATAATTATCATTCCCTTTATGGGAAAATTAACAACCGTTATATCTTGGCAATTATTAATATAAATCGAATAATTTTCAAAATATATCCATTTTAGAAAGCGGAAATAACCAATCTATTATAATTTCAATATATTTAAAAAATTTTATTTTTATGTAGAAATTGTGTATCCGTTTTCTTGACGCTCTTAGATGATGGGAGTAAAATGGACATGTCACATTATTGTCACAGTGATGCTAGGTTTCAAACAAAGGGGTTTTAAATTGATAGAAACTAAACATCATTTTTTTTAAACATTATAGGGGGGTACATTTATGGCGGGTAATCGAGAGTTTGTTTATCGGAGATTGCATTCGTTGCTAGGGGTTATTCCTATTGGAATCTTCGTGATGCAGCATCTGGTTGTTAACCACTATGCAACAGAAGGGGTAGAATCCTTCAACAAAGCTGCGAACTTTATGGGGAATCTTCCCTTTCGCTATGTTTTAGAAACTGTAATTATTTATTTACCGATTTTATTTCATGCGATCTACGGGCTGTATATTGCTTTTACAGCTAAAAACAATGCAAGTCAATATGGTTTTTTCAGAAACTGGATGTTTTTGCTCCAACGTGTGTCTGGTGTAATTACACTAATTTTTATCACTTGGCATGTATGGGAAACCCGCGTAGCGGCAGCATTTGGAAATGAAGTTAACTTCCAAATGATGCAAGATATTCTTTCTTCCCCATTCATGTTTGGTTTTTATGTTGTTGGTATCATTTCAGCGATTTTCCACTTTGCAAATGGATTGTGGTCATTCTTGGTAAGCTGGGGCATCACTGTATCGCCTCGTTCTCAAGTTATTTCTACATACGTGACAATAATTATTTTCTTGGCTCTATCCTATGTTGGTGTAACGACATTACTAGCTTTTGTATAACAAATGAAATAATTGACCGTAAAAATATTGGATTTTGGATTAAGGGAGTGAGTCACCAATGAGTAAAGGTAAGGTAATTATAGTTGGCGGTGGTTTAGCTGGCTTAATGGCAACGATTAAGGTTGCAGAAACAGGAACACCAGTAGAATTGTTTTCTCTTGTTCCTGTTAAACGTTCTCACTCTGTTTGTGCCCAGGGTGGTATTAATGGAGCAGTAAATACAAAAGGTGAAGGCGATTCAACATATATTCACTTTGATGACACCGTTTATGGCGGAGACTTCTTAGCTAACCAGCCTCCAGTAAAAGCGATGTGTGACGCAGCGCCTGGTATTATTCACTTAATGGACCGTATGGGAGTTATGTTTAACCGTACTCCAGAAGGACTATTGGACTTCCGCCGTTTCGGAGGTACACAGTTCCACCGGACAGCCTTTGCAGGGGCAACCACTGGTCAACAGCTGCTTTATGCTTTGGATGAACAGGTTCGTCGCGAAGAAGTAGCAGGTCTTGTTACGAAATATGAGGGCTGGGAATTCCTAGGTGCTGTCGTTGATGACGATGGTGTGTGCCGTGGAATCGTTGCTCAAAATTTAAAAACCATGGAAATTAAATCCTTCACAGGTGATGCCGTAATCATGGCTACCGGCGGCCCTGGGATTATCTTTGGAAAATCAACTAACTCAGTTATTAATACTGGTTCAGCGGCATCGATTGTGTATCAACAAGGTGCTTATTATGCTAACGGAGAAATGATTCAAATCCATCCAACGGCCATTCCTGGGGATGACAAACTTCGCTTAATGAGTGAATCTGCTCGTGGTGAAGGTGGACGTATTTGGACGTATAAAGATGGTAAGCCTTGGTATTTCTTAGAGGAAAAATATCCAGCTTACGGAAACCTTGTACCTCGTGATATCGCAACTCGAGAAATTTTTGACGTTTGTGTTAATCAAAAACTCGGTATCAATGGAGAGAACATGGTATACCTCGATCTTTCCCATAAGGATCCACATGAATTGGATATTAAACTTGGTGGAATTATCGAGATTTACGAGAAATTCATGGGGGATGACCCTCGTAAAGTTCCAATGAAAATATTCCCTGCTGTTCACTATTCAATGGGTGGACTTTGGGTTGATTATGACCAAATGACAAGCATTCCAGGTCTGTTTGCAGCCGGTGAATGTGATTATTCTCAACATGGTGCCAACCGTTTAGGTGCCAATTCCTTGCTTTCAGCTATCTATGGTGGAATGGTTGTTGGTCCAAATGCAGTGAAATATATCAAAGGTCTAGAAAAGAGTTCGGATGCTGTATCTTCCACTGTATTTGATCGTCATGTCAAAGAACAAGAAGATAAGTGGAATGCTATTATGTCTCTAAATGGAAATGAAAATGCTTATATTCTTCATAAAGAGCTTGGAGAATGGATGACGGATAATGTAACCGTTGTTCGCCATAATGACAGGCTATTAAAGACAGATGAAAAAATTCAAGAACTATTAGAACGTTATCAAAATATTAACATTAATGATACTTCTAAATGGAGTAACCAAGGGGCAGCCTTTACTCGTCAACTACAAAACATGCTGCAATTGGCTCGTGTTATCACGATTGGTGCATATAACCGTAATGAGAGTCGTGGTGCCCATTATAAACCTGATTTCCCTACACGTAATGATGAGGAATTCTTAAAAACAACAATGGCGAAATTCGTTGATAGTACATCAGCACCGGCTTTCCATTACGAAGATGTTGACGTTTCATTAATTAAGCCACGTGAACGTAACTATGCTAAAAATAAAGGGGAGTAGGAAAAATGGCTGAAACTAAAATGGTGAAATTTATTATTTCACGTCAAGATAACGAAAACACTGCTCCTTATGAGGAGGAATTTGAGGTTCCCTATCGTCCGAATATGAATGTCATTTCGGCGTTAATGGAAATCCGTAAAAATCCTGTTAATACAAAAGGACAAGCATCTACTCCAGTTGCATGGGACATGAACTGTTTAGAAGAAGTTTGCGGTGCTTGTTCTATGGTCATTAACGGCAAACCGCGTCAATCTTGTTCAGCGCTCATCGATCAATTAGAACAGCCGATTCGATTAGCACCGATGAAGACCTTCCCAGTGGTGCGTGACCTTCAAGTTGACCGAAGCAGAATGTTCGACGCTTTAAAGAAAGTAAAAGCATGGATTCCAATCGATGGTACTTACGATTTGGGCCCTGGTCCACGTATGCCTGAAACAAAGCGTCAATGGGCCTATGAACTTTCTAAATGTATGACATGTGGTGTGTGCCTTGAGGCATGTCCGAACGTAAACAGTAAATCAAATTTCATTGGTGCACAGCCGCTCTCACAAGTTCGTCTTTTCAACGCCCATCCAACTGGTGCCATGAATAAGGCAGAACGACTTGAAGCGATTATGGGCGATGGCGGTCTTGCTAACTGTGGTAATTCACAGAACTGTGTTCAATCTTGCCCTAAAGGTATTCCTTTGACTACCTCGATTGCAGCGTTGAACCGTGATACAACCATTCAAGCTTTTAGAAGCTTCTTTGGCAGTGATCACGCGTAATAAGGATTCTAAAAACCTTCTTTTCTATTGTGGAAAAGAAGGTTTTTTTGTCGTTTATGGGCGAATTATTGCATTGGTTCTTTTAGGAGCGGTTTGTTATACTCTAATTAATGTAAAGCTCGTTAGAAAAGGACGGTAAATAGTGGTGAAAAATAAATTTTCGCTGTTAATTATTTTTACGGGACTCATCTTAGTAGGTATCGGACTTTGGCAGTTTATAGATGTAAAAACTCAAACACAAGCATCACTTAAGGAAGCAAAGGAACTGATTGCAGATCAGCCTGCAGTTGCTCCTAAAAAGAGGGTTGTAAACAGTCCACCGCCTGATATGGGAGAAACAGTCGGTCTTTTAGCTATTCCAAAAATCAAAGCAGAGTTGGCCATCGTTGAAGGAACAGAACCGGATGACCTCGAAAAAGGTGTCGGTCATTATAAAGGTGCGTATTTTCCGGGCGATCAAGGACAAATTGTTTTATCTGGACATCGTGACACCGTTTTTCGTAAATTAGGGGAGTTAAAGATTGGTGATTTGCTTAAAATGAAAATGCCTTATGGATCTTATTCTTATGAAATCATTGACACGAAGATTGTAAAGTCTGATGATACGAGCATTATTACGCTCCAACATGAAAAAGAGGAATTAATTTTAACCACTTGTTATCCATTCAGTTATGTAGGGAATGCACCCAAGCGATATATTATTTATGCAACATTGAAAAGTTCCTAAGGATTAGGAGCTTTTTTTTTATAAAAATCAATCTCTTCTAAGTAAATATAGTCACTACATTTGTATTGTGCACATAAGATATGTTGACTAAATATATACCCACCCCGTGTTCATAACTGGCGAAGGCAAGGAGGGTTACAGTACTTGAAGGAGAATGTTTATAATCATAAGCCGTTACTCACCAAACGTGAAAGAGAAGTATTCGAGTTATTAGTACAAGACAAAACAACGAAAGAAATCGCTGGTGAATTATTTATAAGCGAAAAAACGGTTCGGAATCACATTTCAAATGCCATGCAAAAGCTTGGTGTAAAGGGGCGTTCTCAAGCTGTTGTAGAGCTCCTTCGAATGGGAGAGCTAGAACTTTAACTCTGACCGGCATCCTTCAGGGGACGCCGGTTAATTTTGAATAGATATGTCATAAAAAAGGTAAGCATCCGAGATGCTTACCTTTTTTGAATCCAATGCAGATGATTGATACTTGAAATACTTAGCTGCTTAATTGAATGCAGGTATTCTTACCATCCTTTTTAACCAAGAGAATGTATTACTAAATAAGAATGCTGCTCTAAAACCTAGAATGAGTAAGGTTGAGAATAAGCCGTAAAATATATTCAAAGTATACCCCTCCACATTGAAGTTTTCGTGTTAACGAGTAACACTAAGATTATTGTTCATCTGGAATCGAATTTTATTCGGTGTTCATTGCTAGGGTATACAACCATCCTGATTTAAAGTGATTTTTAAATGAATTTCTCCATAATTTGTGAATAAACTCTCATAAATAAATTGATAATCTAGTTATAGACCTTTAAAATAAATTTAGGATAAAAGAAATAATGCTTTTATCTCAAAAAGGATGTTTTTCTTGGAAATCAAACAAGTACAAACGGAACTAGCGGGTTTTATAGGGAGGACACTCCGTGAAAATTTCGGAAAAGGTCCCGAATCAGTTTTTGTTTCCTATAATCACTCAGTAATGACAGTCTATTTACGGAACTTTATTACGCCTTCTGAAAGTGTTTTGTTAGGGCAGCAACAAGAAACCATTGTTCAAACCACAAGGGATTTGTTAATGCAAACATTAATTCCTGAGTTTAAAGCCTATATTAAAATACTGACAGAAATGGAAGTAATTGAATTTTATTATGATTGGGGATTACATAATAAAAGTGGCTTATTTGTTTGTATAGGCTCTCCCTCTACCGAAGGCGAACCTCAATATGAAAAAAAATATAGTTATCATGGTCAAGATGCTCTTCACCAGGAAATAAATAGAATTAGCCTTCAAGCGGAAAAAAAACCAGAGGAAGTCATTTCTTATTTATTAAATGAACGGACGCTGGTGGTTATTCGAAACGGAATTCTTGTACCGATTGAAAAGGAGTTAATTCGAATAGGAAATTTTGAAGCATTAAGGCTTGCGAAACGGAACCTTGAGAAGCGATTATTACATGGCAGCGGTAATTTTGAAGCGATCCTGCAAACAAAAGTGAATGATATATTTGTGGATTGGGATTTGAACCGCGATAAAAGTGTAATCGTACTGATCTTATCACCAAAAGCATAGAGGCAGAAATGGGCTAGACAATTGCGATTGAGCTAGACATAAGCCAAGATGGGATACTTCCTATCTTGGCTTTTTATTTTATGGGGGAAGGAATAAATAAACAAGATGAACTCTTCAACGAAAAATAATAACCATAATAAACTGACGATAGAAAAAGAAATAGAAAAACGTGAGGAATCCTATCGGGAATTAGTTGAACATTCCCCTGATGCTGTGATTATTGCTAGCGGAGATGAAATTTTATTTATCAATGAAACAGGGGCTAGTTTATTTGGAGCATCTAGAAAAGAAGATATTCAACAAAAGAAAATAGTCGATATGATTCATCCTGACTATCATAGATTTATTAAAGAACGAGAGGAAATTATTGATCGCGGGGAAGCAACAGACTTTCAAGAGTATATATTGTTCCGGTTGGACGGAACCACATTCGAGGCGGAAGCAAAAGGGATTCCGACGATTTTTCAAAATAAACCCGCACGGCACATTATCATCAGGGAAATTACCGAGAGAAAAAAGACACTTGAATTATTGCTAAACGCGGAGAAATTAAACGTTGCTGGACAATTGGCAGCTGGGATTGCACATGAAGTTCGAAATCCGCTCACGGCAATTAAAGGTTTTCTTCAACTCATGGAAACACAATTACATGACCATAAGGGATATTTTGATATTATCCAATCTGAAATCAATCGGATTGAACTGATCCTCAGCGAATTATTGGTATTAGCAAAACCTCAAGATTTGAAATTTGAACCTGTTCTTCTTCAAACCCTAGTTGAAGAGGTGAAGACGCTGATTGATACGCAAGCTATTATGAAAAACATTCACATTAAATTTGTAAACAATTGTGGAAACCTAATTATCAACGGCGATAAAAATCAACTAAAACAGGTCGTAATTAATTTTTTGAAAAATTCAATTGAAGCGATGCCAAATGGCGGTAGCATCACGATTGAGATTAAACATCATGGGAGTCATTATGTAAAGATGTTATTTAAGGACACAGGCTGCGGCATGCCAAGACAAGTGTTAAAACGAATCGGAGAACCATTTTTTACAACGAAGGAAAGTGGAACTGGATTAGGGATTATGAATTCCAAACAAATTGTTCAAAATCATCATGGGACCGTTCATTTCTGGAGCGATGACCAAGGAACACTTATAGAAGTAATATTGCCGATAGATTAACAGAAGAAATTCTAACTAGAGAAAAGGAGTGGGGGCTTAACTAATTATGGCAGGTGAAATAGGGATGAGATGTCAGAAAGATTAAATAGGAGGGCTGAATATCACCCTTCCTATTATTAATCATTATTCCTTCGATTTGGTATAACTATATTCTACTTCGTCCGTTTTTTCATTGTAGTCGACATGTAAATCATGTCCATTGAAAAACCATAAATCCCGTTCTTCAATATAAAATAACAAGCCTTCCGCTTCGACTTTGACAATTATATCGATCGGATAATTATCTACAGTGAAACCGAGTGAAAATCCTTCTTGGACAGGGCTGTTTCCATATACCTTCGGGTAAAACTTTACTTTATCCCCGTTTTTTAATTCGACCTCATCTTTAAACCATTTGAGTGCAGACGTACTGATTACAATTTCCATTCTTTTCTCACCTTTGGTTTTTTATTGAAATTTCCTTTGATTATTATCTCCAAAGAGTGATATTATAGTATTTTTCTAATAGTTTCAACTTGAAATTTTGGCGAAAAAAGTAGAAAATAAGGTCAAGCATGAAGACCGTCAGGGATTAACAATACTTTTTAAATAGATATCTTTTTTTAGTAGAGAAGCTTTTTATAGGAGTGTATGAGATGAAAGTCGAGAATTCAGAAAGAGCAAATAGTGACATTGTTGCAAATATTGAAAAGGATTTACGCTACATTTCTGGAATCATCAAGCAAAAAGGAAGAGAGATGTTAAGTACTTATACAATTACTCCTCCACAATTCATTGCCTTGCAATGGCTCTTTGAAGATGGTGATATGACGATTGGGGACCTTTCTAATAAAATGTATTTGGCATGTAGCACGACGACAGATCTAGTTGACCGAATGGAAAAAAATCTGCTCGTAGAGCGGGTGAAAAATCCAAACGACCGTCGTGTGGTGAGAATACATTTACTTGAAGAGGGTAAAAGAATCATTGATGAGGTAATTAAAAAGCGTCAAGCTTATTTAGAAGAAGTGTTGGTTGATTTCTCTTCGGAAGAAATTCAACTTCTTCAAAAAAGTTTAACGAAATTGCATTATGAAATGCGTTAAAAGAGGCGATAGGTTTTGAAACAAGCAATTGGTGTAATAGATTCAGGGGTTGGCGGATTAACAGTTGCCAAAGAGGTAATGCGCCAGCTTCCAAATGAGAAAATTATCTACTTGGGAGATACAGCACGCTGTCCATATGGTCCAAGAACCACAAAGGAAGTCAAGAGGTTCACGTGGGAGATGACCTCTTTTTTATTAGAAAAAAAAATTAAAATGCTTGTAATTGCTTGCAATACAGCTACAGCTGCGGCATTAGACGAGATTCGAAAGGAATTATCGATTCCAGTCTTAGGGGTAATTAATCCAGGAGCACGTGCAGCAATCAAGAATACAAAAAACTATCGTGTCGGAATTATTGGGACAGAGGGTACTGTAAAAAGTGGGGCTTACGAAAGAGCATTAAAATCCTTAAATAGTAGGCTTTTTGTTACAGCGCATGCCTGTCCGAAGTTTGTTCCGCTTGTAGAAAGTAACGAATTTAATGGACCGATTGCGGAGAGAATTGTCGATGAGGCTTTAAAGCCAATGCTCAATCAAAAATTGGATACTCTTATTTTAGGTTGTACCCATTATCCGCTGCTTGAGCCAGTTATTAAAAATGTGATGGGTGAATCTGTCAGCGTTATTAGCTCTGGTGACGAGACCGCTCGTGAAATAAGTGCAATCCTTCAGTATAATGGGTTATTAGATACGTGCGAGGAAGAGCCAGAACATGAATTTTACACCACTGGTTCAAGAAGGATCTTTTCAAAAATTGCCTCACAGTGGCTGGGGTTTCCAATTAACGAAGTCAAAAAAATTAAGCTATAAATCGAGCCTTCTTTATATGAAGCTCGATTTTTTTGGTACAAACGAAGGTGTCAGGCACCACTCGTGGACAAATGTCCACGAGTGGTGCCTGACACCTTTTTACTATTTCTATTTATTTTTATAATTTTGTTCTATTTTTTTGTTTAAGTCGGTCTAATTTATCACTAGGCTCGTATACATGTTAGTACAAACTGTCTTAGGGGGGAAATAGTTATGTCTAAAAATAAAGCAAAGATCCTTGTATCGACTGTGCTTACATCAACAGTTCTACTGTCAGGTTGTGGATTGTTAGGGTCTGAAACACAAAAGGAAATCGATCCGCCAAAGAGTGTGACTATTAAGGAGGATAAAACCAGTAAGGAAACGACTGTGAAAGAAGCAGGTAAGGAGGCAAAGGCAAACACCGTTAAAACCGAGCTTTACTTGGTTGATAAAGACGGTTATGTCGTTCCGCAGACACTGGATCTGCCGAAAACCAATTCGGTTGCTAAACAGGCACTTGAATATTTAGTAGCAAATGGTCCAGTGACAGACAAACTCCCAAATGATTTTCGGGCGGTTCTTCCAGAGGACACAGAGCTTTCTGTGAATATTGATAAAGATGGCGTTGCTACGGTTAATTTTTCAAAAGAGTTTAAGAATTACCAAGCGGAAGATGAGATGAAAATTCTCCAATCCGTTACTTGGACGCTGACTCAGTTTAATAATGTTAAAACTGTGAAGCTTAAAATGAATGGTCATGATTTAACTGAGATGCCTGTTAACGGAACACCAATAAGCGAAAATCTCTCAAGAGCAACCGGTATCAACATTGATACAGCGGATGTAAATGATATTACCAATACTAAACCTGTTACAGTTTACTATATTGGCGGGGAAGAGGGCTCCTACTATTATGTCCCTGTTACACGCCGGGTGAGCAATAAGGAAAAAGATAACTATGTTGCAGTTATTAATGAATTAATCAAAGGACCTAGTGAGAAATCAACACTGGTATCTGAATTTATGTCAGATGTGGCGCTCCTAGAAGCACCCAAGTATGAGGACGGAAAAGTAACCTTGAATTTTAATGAAAATATATTTGGAAGCTTCAAAGAAAAGGAAATCTCCCAGCACTTATTAGATACGCTGGTCCTTTCCTTAACGGAACAAGAGGGCGTTGAAAAAGTGGCGGTTGAAGTAAATGGCAAAGCAGATATTAAAGATGATAATGGTAAAAAATTAACTGAACCAGTAACTCGACCAGAAAAAGTAAACACAGGTAGTTTTTAAAAAAAAATATTTGTTATACTATATAGTGACGATGAAAGAGGTTGGCTTGAATGCCGCCTCTTCTTTATTTGGTATTTAAGGTAAATGATGTACCAATTTAAAAATATAAAGGAGGTAGTATAGTATTGGTGCGTTTTGATGGAAGAGAGCCGTTACAACTAAGGCCCATACATATTGAAGCAAATTATTTAATGCACCCGGAAGGTTCTGTCTTAATTTCTGTAGGAAACACGAAGGTGATTTGCGCAGCGAGTATTGAAGACAGAGTACCTCACTTTATGAGAGGGGAAGGAAAGGGCTGGATTACTGCTGAGTATTCCATGCTCCCACGAGCAACAGAAACAAGAAACATTCGCGAATCCTCCAAAGGTAAGGTTTCCGGTCGAACCATGGAAATTCAGCGATTGATTGGTCGCGCTCTAAGAGCAATTGTCGATTTAGGGGCACTTGGTGAAAAAACTGTTTGGATTGATTGTGATGTAATCCAGGCGGATGGCGGGACCCGCACTGCTTCAATTACAGGAGCATTTGTCGCGATGGCACTCGCATTAAATGCCTTTGCTGAGAAAAAATCTTTTGCCAAATTTCCGATTACCGATTATTTAGCAGCAACAAGTGTCGGGATTCTGCAAAATAACGAAACGGTTCTTGACTTAAACTATGCTGAGGATTCGAAAGCGCATGTGGATATGAATGTGGTCATGACCGGAAATGGAGAATTTGTAGAACTTCAAGGAACAGGAGAGGAATCAACGTTCTCCTATGAACAGTTACAAGGCTTGCTAAGTGCTGCGCAAGAAGGTCTGATGGAACTATTTGAACACCAAAAAGCAGTACTAGGTGAAGAGATTACCCGAAAGATAGAATCACGAAGACAAAAATAAGAGGCGATTACGATGAAAGAAGTAATTATTGCAACGAAAAATCCTGGAAAAGCGAGGGAATTCGAGCATATCTTTTCTTCAAGAGGGATCACGGTTCTAACTTTGCTGGATTTTCCTGAAATTCCTGAGGTCGATGAAACCGGCACGACTTTTGAAGAAAATGCGGCTTTGAAGGCCGAAGCTGTCAGCAAAGCGCTAGGAAAAATGGTGATTGGTGATGATTCAGGTTTAATCGTGGATGCCCTTGAAGGAAGACCAGGGATTTATTCAGCACGGTATGCAGGGGAACCAAAGAATGACGATAATAATACAGATAAAGTGCTTTCTGAATTAGAAGAAGCTCCCGAAGAAAAGCGGTCTGCAAGATTTTACTGTGCCTTGGCAGTCGCAGTTCCTGGTCAAGAAACGATAACGGTGTCAGGCACCTGTGAAGGCCGTATCCTTGAAGAAAGACGGGGTTCCAATGGTTTTGGATATGATCCGGTTTTTTATGTGCCTGAGAAGGGCTTAGCGATGGCAGAGCTGTCTTCGGATGAAAAAAATAAGATCAGCCATCGGGCAAATGCGTTAAAAAAGCTGGATGTAGTCCTGGATTCTATTTTAGAAAGAGCGGGCCAGTAATGAGTAAGGTGTTAATTGTTAGTGATAGCCATGGATTAACGAATGAACTAGATGTCTTAAGAGAAAGGCATTTAGCCGAGGTCGATTTAATGATTCACTGCGGTGATTCGGAATTGCCCCCTGACCATCATTCGATTTCCGGATATCTAACCGTAATGGGGAATTGTGATTTTGGCGGAGGATATCCATTAGAGACGATTTCTGAAGTAGCGGGTCGGAAGTTTTTTATTACGCACGGGCACCGCTATTCGGTTAAATCCACTTTGATGAATTTAAAATACAAAGCACAGGAAGTAAACGCCGATATCGTCTGTTTTGGACACTCCCATGTCTTCGGTGCGGAAGTGATTGATGGAATCTTATTTTTAAATCCAAGCAGCATCCGTCTACCAAGGGAACGCTTTGAAAAGACTTATATTATCCTTGATTTGCTGGATGAAAAAATTAAGATGAACGTGTTTGAAGTAAGTGGACGGGAAATTTCAGAGCTTGCCCGGGAGTTTATCCTGCCATAAATGATAGGGAGAATTTCTCTCCCTTTATTCTTTTTGAAAAAAATATTAAAAAGTCTGTTGACTTTTTGATATTACAATAATATAATAAATCTTGTCTTAAACAACACATATGTCCCAGTAGCTCAGCTGGATAGAGCAACGCCCTTCTAAGGCGTGGGTCGGGAGTTCGAATCTCTCCTGGGACGCTATACTACATAACAGAAAAAAACTCACTTTTTTAAGTGGGTTTTTTTCTGTTTTGTTAGAAAGCTTCGGAAATCAATTGTCATAGTACTCACCACATGAGGATAAGTTTTTTTTGCCCTCTAATTATGTTACACTATTTTCCAAGTAACTTTGAAAAATGTCTAGCTCCAGCGCCTAGCCCCTCGAGACGCTTCGGTCCTGCCAATGAAGTCAAAAAGCGACTTCACTGTCAGGACCTCCAACTCTTGTCGGGGCTGATCAAAGCGCTTGCGCTTTTCTAATTAAGGACGGTTTTTTATGAAAAAAAGGGAACCAGTGAAAAGAATTGATAATGTAGTCTTTTTTCCCGGTCTTGAAAAAAGATTGACTGACAAAGGTCTCGAAAACCTTGAAAGAAAAAAGTTTAAAGAAGCGATAAACCTATTGGAAGAAGCAAGAGAATATGACCCTGATAATGACGAAATCTTGATCGGGCTGGTTCTTGCTTATTTTGAAGCTTCTTCTTTTCTAAAAGCGAAAGCGCTCGCCAAGGAAATGCTCCATAAGGGGATCGGTGATTACCTGCAAATGGTCGACCTTTATTTGACAGTACTCATCCAGCTTCATGAATATCAGGAAATCGTTACAACAGTTGAAGCCCTCTTAGACGAAAAAGAGATTCCGCCTGAAAAGCATGATCATTTCTTAACAATCCTTCAATTCAGCAGACGGATGGCAGATAATCGACAACTAGATCTCGAAGCAATCGAACCTGAGGAAACAATGGTCCAAGAGTTAAACCTATTAGCGAATGATAATCTAAATGAACAAATGCTCCTCGTTTCAGGTCTTGCAGAGAAAAATATTCGCCCCTACCTCCCTGAAATTGCTGAATATTTAGAAGCGGAAGCAGGTCATCCATTTTTAAAAACAATCCTCTTAACTCTTCTAAAAGAGCAGGAAATTGATAGAGAGCTATCTATCAGGAAATTTGGAATGGAAAAGAAAATTATTCCAACACAACTTCCAGAGGTTAGAGAAGAACCAAGAATGACGGAGGTAAAGGCTCTAGTCAAGTCTAGGATGGAAAGCGAAACCCCTGGTCTTTTTGAAAACACGAGCGGAATGGTGGAACGTATTTTTTTTATGAGCTATCCCTTTGAAATAGAGCCGCAAAGCACTCTTGCTTGGGCCGCAGCCTTTCACCACTTGGCACAAGACTATATGGGGATGAATACGAGGAGCGATTTCCTTTCAAATGAATACGATGTATCCGTGAAGGAAATTGAAGAAGCAATGGCCAAAATCGAGGAAATTGAGAAAATTTCTTATCCTAATATATAGGCTAGGCTGTTGAAAGAAAACAATCCTATGTTATAATGTAGTGGTTGCATTGTGTAAAAAACTATATTTTACATTTAAAAAAAGGAAATTAGCTTGTTGGACAAGTGATTTCCAAACTACTCAAATTCGTTACGAATGATATGAGAATAGATTGTTGGAGGGAAAAGGTATGACAGTCAAATGGGAAAAGTTAGAAGGAAACCGCGGCGTTCTTACAGTTGAAGTAAGTGCTGACAAAGTAAACGAAGGTTTAAACGCGGCATTCCAAAAAGTAGTTAAGCAAGTAAATGTTCCAGGCTTCCGTAAAGGTAAAATGCCTCGTGCAATGTTTGAAAAACGTTTTGGTGTAGAATCTTTATATCAAGATGCATTAGATATTCTTCTTCCAGAAGCATATGGAAATGCAATTGACGAAACAGGAATTGAGCCAGTAGATCGTCCTGATATCGACATCGAACAAATGGAAAAAGGCAAAGAACTTGTCTTCAAAGCTACTGTTACAGTTAAGCCTGAAGTTACTCTTGGTGAATACAAAGGTTTAGAAGTAGAAGAATTTGATACAAACGTTACTGACGAAGATGTTGCTAACGAACTAAAAACTCTTCAAGAGCGCCAAGCTGAGCTTGTTATCAAAGAAGAAGGCACAGTGGAAAACGGAGATACAGCTGTTCTTGATTTCGAAGGTTTCGTTGATGGCGTAGCTTTCGAAGGTGGAAAAGCTGAAAACCATTCACTTGAAATTGGATCTGGATCATTCATTCCAGGTTTTGAAGAGCAATTAGTAGGACTCGCTGCTGGTGAATCTAAAGATGTGGAAGTTACATTCCCTGAAGAATACCATGCTGCTGAACTTGCTGGTAAGCCTGCAGTCTTCAAAGTAACGATTCACGAAATTAAAGGTAAAGAACTTCCTGAATTAGATGACGAGTTTGCAAAAGATGTTGATGATGAAGTTGAAACATTAGACGCTCTTAAAGAGAAAATCAAAACTCGTTTAGAAAACAGCAAAAAGCAAGAAGCTGAGCATCAGTTACGTGATACAGTTGTTGAAAAAGCGGCTGCAAATGCAGAAGTGGAAATTCCAGAAGTTATGGTTAACAACGAAGTAAACCGTATGCTTCAAGAGTTCGAACAACGCTTACAAATGCAAGGTATGAACCTTGAGCTTTACTTCCAATTCTCAGGTCAAGACGAAAATGCTTTACGTGAGCAAATGAAGGAAGAAGCTGTTAACCGCGTACGTGTTAACTTAACATTAGAAGCGATTGCGAAGGCAGAAAACCTAGAAGTAACTGACGAAGATGTTAATGCTGAACTTGAAAATATGGCTGGCATGTACAACATGACTGTTGATAACATCAAACAAGCATTAGGCGGACTTGAAGGCATCAAATCAGACCTTAAACTTAAAAAAGCAGTAGACTTTCTTGTTGAAAACAAGAAGTAATTAATTTTAAATATTGCAAGGCACGATTTAAATCGTGCCTTGTTTTATACATTTTTACAAATACATATTATAATAAGAAGTAGGAACATTTTTAACAATGGGCAGGAAATCATCTATGACAAAGCGAATTAAATATAAAATAATTTCCAGACAGCTTTGAGATTTATTTTTATCATAATGGTTAAGATTAATGAATACATAAGTAATTTGAAAATGAACTACACAAACAAATGCAACCCTATTTAGCTAAAGCTTTTTATTTCCAGTCCATTGGCTTTATGTGTTACAATGCAAAATACATACTATTCAATAATTAGAGAAAAAAATGACTTTGTTTGTGTAATTCACTGCTTCTCGTAGATACTAACACGTTTTAAGGGGTGAAAGGATTTGTTTAAATTTAATGATGAAAAAGGACAATTAAAGTGTTCCTTCTGTGGTAAAACGCAGGACCAAGTTCGTAAACTTGTTGCCGGTCCAGGAGTTTACATATGTGACGAATGTATTGAACTTTGTACCGAAATTGTTGAGGAAGAACTTGGAACAGAAGAAGAAGTAGAATTTAAGGATGTACCAAAGCCGAAAGAAATTTGTGAAATTCTTGATGAATATGTTATCGGTCAAGATCAAGCAAAAAAATCACTTTCTGTTGCAGTATACAACCACTATAAGCGCATCAATTCCAATAGCAAAATAGATGATGTTGAACTTGCGAAGAGTAACATCTGTATGATTGGACCAACAGGAAGTGGTAAAACATTACTAGCCCAAACATTAGCTCGTATTTTAAATGTACCATTTGCTATCGCTGATGCTACCTCACTTACTGAAGCCGGATATGTTGGGGAAGATGTTGAAAACATTTTGTTAAAATTAATCCAATCTGCAGATTATGATGTAGAAAAGGCAGAAAAAGGGATTATTTATATTGATGAAATTGATAAAATCGCCCGTAAATCTGAAAATCCTTCTATTACAAGGGATGTTTCCGGTGAAGGTGTTCAACAAGCCTTATTAAAAATTCTTGAAGGTACGGTTGCTAGTGTTCCGCCTCAAGGTGGACGAAAACATCCACATCAAGAATTTATCCAAATCGATACCACGAATATTCTCTTTATTTGTGGTGGAGCATTTGATGGAATTGAACCGATTATCAAGCGCCGTTTAGGACAAAAAGTAATTGGTTTTGGATCAGATATTAAGCAGCAGGAAGTTACACAAAAAGAACTTCTTTCTAAAGTATTACCTGAAGACTTACTCCGCTTTGGATTAATTCCAGAATTTATCGGGCGTCTTCCAGTAATTGCGAGCCTTGAGCAGTTAGATGAAGCTGCATTGATTGAAATTTTAACAAAGCCGAAAAATGCGCTTGTTAAACAATATCAAAAAATGCTTGAAATCGATGATGTGGAACTTCAATTTGAAGAGGGTGCTTTGACGGAAATTGCCAAAAAGGCAATTGAACGCAAAACAGGAGCCCGTGGTTTACGTTCCATCATTGAAGGAATTATGCTTGATGTCATGTTTGACCTTCCTTCTCGTGATGACATTACCAAGTGTGTCATTACCAAAGAAACGGTTGTAAATAATGGTGTTCCAACACTCTTATTAGAAGATGGAACTGTTGTTGCTGAAGAAAAATCTGCATAATATATCGAAAGGCCTGGCATTTGCCAGGTCTTTTTCTATTCTTTTCGGGGTCCATGAGCGACTTTTTATAGTTTATGGGCGAATTTCCCCATTTAATAAGCGAATCTTTTTTTCCACAGCTCTCCCGATAGTTTCTTATATTATGTGGTTTATTCCACCCCACTGCAGGAAATACTTATTAATATATATTTAGTAAAAAGTTGAAGCGCAGGAGGGAAATGTATGAGTTGGACGGGGATTGCCTTATTTATACAGCTATTTTTCGGAATTATTATTGGGCTGTATTTTTGGAATTTGCTTAGGAATCAGCGTACACAAAAAGTATCCATTGATCGGGAATCCCGGAAGGAAATGGAGCAACTTCGTAAAATGAGATCTATTTCACTTACAGAACCATTAGCTGAAAAAGTGCGGCCTTCAAGCTTTCAAGACATTGTCGGCCAAGAAGATGGAATCAAATCATTAAAAGCAGCACTATGTGGACCAAATCCCCAGCATGTAATCATTTATGGGCCACCTGGAATTGGAAAGACAGCGGCTGCACGCCTAGTGTTAGAAGAGGCGAAAAAAAATCGTAAATCACCCTTCAAACCTGAATCTGTTTTTATTGAACTAGATGCAACAACCGCACGATTTGATGAAAGAGGAATTGCTGATCCGTTGATTGGTTCTGTGCATGACCCCATCTATCAAGGGGCAGGTGCAATGGGACAAGCAGGAATTCCGCAGCCAAAGCAAGGGGCTGTTACCAATGCTCACGGTGGAGTTCTTTTTATCGATGAAATCGGAGAATTACATCCGATTCAAATGAATAAACTTTTAAAGGTGTTAGAGGATCGGAAAGTTTTCCTCGAAAGTGCGTATTACCATGAGGAAAATAACCAAATCCCTACCCATATCCATGATATTTTTAAAAATGGTCTCCCAGCAGATTTCCGTTTAATTGGGGCTACGACAAGAACACCTAGTGAAATTCCTCCTGCCATTCGTTCGCGCTGTATGGAGGTGTTCTTCCGGGATTTAACTCAAGAAGAAATCGTAGAAATTGCTAATAAGGCTGCCAAAAAAGTGAACCTTCAAATCAATGAAACAGGCGTCAATACGCTTTCAAACTATGCAAGGAATGGACGCGAAACGGTTAATTTGATTCAAATTGCGGCAGGATTGGCGATAACGGAGGACCGTAATTTTATCAAGGATGAAGATATTGAGTGGGTCATTCATGCTAGTCAAATGTCACCACGAATGGAACGGAAAATTAATGATTTGTCACATGTAGGCCTTGTTAATGGATTGGCGGTCTATGGGCCGAATTCAGGTGCATTGCTAGAAATAGAAGTGACCGTCATCCCAGCAAAAGATAAAGGGACGATCAATATCACAGGAATTGTAGACGAAGAAAGTATTGGCGGACAAGGCAAATCGATTCGGCGAAAAAGTATGGCACGTGGTTCAATCGAAAACGTAATTACCGTTTTGAGATCTATGGGTGTCCCGGCAAACGACTTTGATATACATGTGAATTTCCCGGGAGGTGTTCCAATCGATGGTCCATCGGCAGGTATTGCAATGGCAACTGGAATTTATTCAGCTATTTATAAAATTCCAATCGATAATACGGTCGCGATGACAGGAGAAATAAGTATCCATGGAAATGTGAAACCGATTGGCGGAGTGTATCCAAAGGTAAAAGCTGCCAAAAAAGCCGGCGCAAAAACGGTAATTATCCCAGAAGAAAACATGCAAACCATTTTAAATGAAATAGAAGGAATTAAAATTGTTCCGGTTTCCCATCTCCACGAAGTATTTGAGGTTGCCCTTGTCAATAACTATCAAAAAATGGATGCGATTCCTGCATCAATTGAGTTATCAAAAAAAGAGAGTATCTAATTTATAAACTTCGGTTTGTGGTTCAATAGGCAAACCGAAGTTTTTTTGCCTAATTTATCAAAAGAATTCTACCATTATTATAGAAAGAATTCGGAATGATTGGGGAAAATAAATGTATGCTGAAAAGAGAATTCACCCTCTATCTCTAAAAATAGACACTTAAAAATAAATAGGATAGAATTGTACAAAGACCATTCTGATTTAGCAGAGAAAAATTGTTTGCATGTGGAGGTGCAGTAATTTGACGAAAAAGAACGAATTGATCGTCCCCCTCCTGCCGCTTCGAGGATTGCTCGTCTATCCGACAATGGTCCTTCATTTAGATGTAGGACGTGAAAGATCAGTACAAGCACTTGAAAAAGCAATGGTAGATGACCATTTAATCTTCTTAACCACTCAAAAGGAAGTATCGATTGATGACCCTTCTGAAGAGGATTTATACACAATAGGAACATTAACAAAAGTAAAACAAATGCTTAAACTGCCTAATGGTACGATAAGAGTATTGGTAGAAGGATTAAATCGCGGGGAAATCATTTCATTTCATGATGAAGAAGACTATTATGCGGTTACAGTGATAACCTATGATGACCCAGACACGAAAGATGTCGAAGATCAAGCCTTAATGAGAACTATGCTTGACTATTTCGAGCAATACATAAAATTATCGAAGAAGATTTCTGCAGAAACTTATGCTTCTGTGGCTGATATAGAAGAGCCTGGCAGAATGGCAGATATCATTTCCTCGCATTTACCAATCAAGCTGAAGGAAAAGCAGGAAATCTTGGAAACAACGGATCCTAAAGAAAGAGTCAACAAAGTAATTGATATCATTCATAACGAAAAAGAAGTCTTGAACCTAGAGAAAAAGATTGGTCAGCGTGTTAAGCGTTCGATGGAACGGACACAAAAAGAGTATTATTTGCGTGAGCAAATGAAGGCGATCCAAAAGGAATTAGGCGATAAGGAAGGCAAAACGGGTGAAATTGCCGACCTTACAAAAAAAATCGAGCAAGCAGGTATGCCTGAACATGTTCTTAAAGTTGCCCAAAAGGAACTAGACCGTTATGAAAAAGTACCAGCGAGTTCAGCGGAAAGTGCAGTCATTCGGAACTACATCGATTGGCTCATTTCCCTCCCTTGGTCGAAGAAAACGGAGGATGACATTGACATAATCCGTGCAGAAAAAGTCTTAAATCAGGATCATTTTGGTCTTGAAAAGGTAAAGGAACGTGTCCTCGAATATTTAGCAGTCCAAAAGCTGACCAATTCGTTAAAAGGGCCCATTCTTTGTCTTGCAGGGCCTCCAGGTGTGGGTAAAACAAGTCTTGCCCGCTCAATTGCAACATCGCTCAATCGTCATTTTGTTCGTGTATCACTTGGCGGTGTGCGTGATGAATCCGAAATTCGCGGACATCGGAGAACCTATGTTGGTGCCATGCCGGGACGGATCATCCAAGGAATGAAAAAAGCAGGAACAATTAACCCTGTCTTTTTACTCGATGAAATCGATAAAATGTCTAGTGATTTCCGCGGTGATCCATCAAGCGCCATGCTTGAAGTCCTAGACCCTGAACAAAACAGTAATTTTAGTGACCATTATATAGAAGAAACCTATGACCTCTCTAAGGTCATGTTTATCGCAACGGCCAACAATCTATCAACGATTCCTGGGCCACTATTAGACAGAATGGAAATAATCACGATTGCGGGCTACACCGAGCTTGAAAAAGTCCATATTTGTAGAGATCATTTACTTCCAAAACAAGTAAAAGAAAATGGTCTATCAAAAGGAATTCTTCAAGTCCGCGATGATGCCATTCTAAAAGTCGTTCGTTACTACACCCGTGAAGCTGGTGTTCGAAGCTTAGAACGTCAGATGGCTACCCTTTGCCGGAAAACAGCAAAAATAATTGTATCAGGTGAGAAGAAGCGAGTCGTCATTACGGAAAAGAATATCGAAGAATTCTTAGGAAAGCCAAGATTCCACTATGGGATGGCTGAGTCCGAAGATCAGGTCGGTGTAGCAACTGGGTTAGCCTATACAACAGTTGGGGGAGACACACTCCAGATTGAAGTTTCTTTGGCACCAGGTAAAGGAAAGCTTGTATTAACTGGAAAGCTTGGCGACGTCATGAAGGAGTCAGCACAAGCAGCGTTTAGTTATATTCGTTCCAAGGCGGAAGAACTAGGAATTGATGAAAACTTCCATGAAAAATATGATATCCATATTCATGTTCCCGAAGGTGCCGTTCCAAAGGATGGACCATCGGCAGGAATCACCATGGCTACAGCATTGGTATCAGCCTTGTCGGGCAGACCAATTCGCCGCGAAGTCGGCATGACTGGTGAGATTACGTTAAGAGGAAGGGTCCTTCCTATTGGCGGTTTGAAAGAAAAGACACTTAGTGCTCATCGAGCCGGCTTAACCAAGATTATTCTTCCAAAAGATAATGAAAAAGATATTGATGATATACCAGAAAGCGTTAGGAATGAACTCG
Organism: Neobacillus sp. 204; assembly: GCF_046562815.1. Taxonomy (NCBI): domain Bacteria; kingdom Bacillati; phylum Bacillota; class Bacilli; order Caryophanales; family Bacillaceae; genus Neobacillus; species Neobacillus sp. 204. The sequence goes on along the minus strand of NZ_JBJORY010000009.1, from coordinate 80,391 downwards.
ATTTTGTCCTTGTTTCTCATGTGGATGAAGTCTTGAGGCATGCCCTTTTAGAAGGTGAAGTGTAATGAAGGTAGTCAGTTCAGAAATTGTCATCAGTGCAGTAAAGCCAGACCAATACCCAGAGACAGATTTACCTGAATTTGCGCTCGCCGGCCGTTCCAATGTCGGAAAATCATCTTTTATCAATAAGATGCTAAATAGAAAAGGTCTTGCAAGAATCTCCTCCAAGCCTGGAAAAACGCAAACGCTAAATTTCTACTTGATTAACGAAATAATGCATTTTGTGGATGTCCCTGGCTATGGATACGCCAAAGTATCTAAATCGGAGCGTGCGGCATGGGGGAAAATGATTGAAACTTATTTTACATCACGCGAGCAACTAAAAGCAGCAGTGCAAATTGTTGATCTTAGACATCCACCATCAAAGGATGATGTGATGATGTATGAATTTTTAAAGCACTATGATATCCCCTGCATCATCATCGCAACTAAAGCCGATAAAATCCCAAAGGGGAAATGGCAAAAGCATTTAAAAATCGTCCGTGAAACGATGGATGTTGATAAAAAAGACCAAATGATTCTCTTTTCATCTGAAACAGGACTGGGTAAAGATGAAGCATGGTCGGCATTACAGAGCTTTATGTAAAAAAATAAACGCCTGGCATTTACGCGCCAGGCGTTATTTTTTTTTCTTAAGTAGAAAATAAATCCCAACCACAATCAGTAGAGCTGGCCAAAACTTCCAAACAAAACTCATTCCGTTTTGCAGTAAATCAAAATAAGCAGTAATTTTATCATAAAATAAGAGGAGAACAGCTAAAATAAGAAAGAGAAATGCTTGGAACAAACCAGAATTCGACCTTTGGAACCGCAGGAAAAATCCTATAGAAATGATTAAAATTAACATCCCGATTGTGTTGCTTGGCCAAAAGGACACTTTGCCCACTACATGAAAATGGAGTCCAAATCCAGCCATAATGACCCCTGGAAGAATTGCCTCATATTCATTTGCAGAATATCCCTGCCCTAAAAAAGCAATTCCGACGATGATCAATAAAGTCGGCCATGTGAAAAATTGTTGGAAAATAGTAATACCGGTTTGCTGCAACAAAAAGTAAGCACCAAAGCCTATGAGAATAATCCCAGGAAAAATTCGTTGATTCTTCATTAAAAACACCACACTTCCAGTAAGGTTCACTTGAAACTCGTCCGTTTTTTTGATACTGTACATAAGGAAGTATTTTAAGAAAACATTTATTATTATTAAGAAAGTTTAAAGTAAACTTTGCTAATCTGTCCCTATTGGGATTGTTCATCAGCGATGTTACTTAAATATATTAACATATAGTTTCGTTTTCTGTTCACATTTTTCGATCAAAAGACGAAATTGCTCATGATATAATCATACTAGTTAAGTTGCAATATCTATTGGGGGTGTCCTTACAAATGCATACATTAGTGATCGGTATAAACTATAAAACTGCCCCTGTTGAAATACGTGAGCGGTTGTCATTTAATGAAGCCGACCTCTCGGATGCCATAAAAAAGTTAAATACCAAAAAAAGCATCTTAGAAAATATCATCTTGTCTACATGTAATCGTACGGAAATTTATGCGGTTGTAGATCAATTACATACAGGCCGCTATTATATTAAAGAATTTCTGGCAGAATGGTTCGGATTAGAACAAAAAGAATTTTCTCCGTTCTTATTTGTGTATGAAGATGATGGGGCGATTGATCATTTATTTAATGTTACATGCGGACTTAATTCTATGGTCTTAGGGGAAACACAAATCCTTGGACAGGTTCGTACGAGCTTCATGTTGGCACAGCAAGAAGGCACTACAGGTACCGTATTTAACCACTTGTTTAAGCAAGCAATTACCCTTGCAAAACGCGCGCATTCAGAAACAGATATTGGTGCAAATGCCGTTTCTGTCAGCTATGCAGCAGTGGAGTTAGCCAAGAAAATTTTTGGCTCGCTTGCCAATAAACATGTGTTAATTTTTGGTGCAGGCAAAATGGGTGAGTTAGCGGCCCAGAACCTCCATGGTAATGGAGTGAAGAAAGTAACTGTTATTAACCGAACTTATGAAAAGGCGATCGACTTAGCGAATCGATTCAGCGGTAAAGCGAGAAAATTGGCTGAGTTAGAGAAAGCAATGGTGGAAGCTGATATCCTAATTAGTTCAACTGGTGCGAAGGACTTTGTCATTTCAAAAGACATGATGGTTAAAGTAGAGAAAAAACGTAAGGGTAAGCCATTATTTATGGTAGACATTGCCGTACCGCGCGACCTTGATCCAAAAATTGGTGAACTTGAAAATGTCTTTTTATACGATATTGACGATTTAGAGGGGATTGTCGAGGCCAACCTGCAAGAGCGCAAGAAAGCGGCCGAAAAAATCATGCTCATGATCGAAAAAGAAATCGTCGAGTTCAAGCAATGGCTTGGAATGCTTGGTGTGGTTCCAGTTATCTCAGCACTTAGAGAAAAAGCCCATGTCATTCAATCTGAAACGATGGTTAGTTTGGAAAGAAAATTACCAAATTTATCTGAGCGTGATTTAAAAGTTTTAAATAAGCACACAAAAAGTATCATCAATCAGCTCTTAAAGGATCCTATCTTACAAGCAAAAGAATTGGCTGCGCGTCCTGATGCAAATCAGGCTATGGATCTATTCATGAAAATCTTTAATATTGAAGAGCTTGTTCAAGAACAACATTCGAAAGCAGCCGAAACCAATCTAATACCGGTTACAACACCGCGGGCTTCCTTTCAGTCATAAGGGGTACATTCTATGTTTAATGTCTTTATGACAAGGCTACACGAATTAACTGTTGTTCTCTATGCCTTTAGTGTGTTGTTATATTTTTTCGATTTTCTACACCATAACCGGAAGGCAAACCGTATTGCTTTCTGGTTACTTGCATTTGTATGGATTTTACAAACCGTCTTCCTCGCAAGCTATATGTATAAAACAGGCAGGTTCCCTGTACTAACGATTTTTGAGGGACTTTATTTTTATGCTTGGATATTAGTCACATTATCAATTGTTATCAATCATTTATTACGTGTTGATTTTATCGTCTTTTTTACGAATATCCTTGGCTTTACGGTAATGGCGATTCATACATTTGCGCCGATGCAATATAGTTCGCATATCATGGCTAAGCAGCTTGTTTCCGAACTTCTGTTGATCCATATAACGATGGCCATCCTATCATATGGAGCCTTTTCACTATCCTTTGTATTTTCATCTTTATATCTGCTTCAATATGATTTATTAAAAAGGAAAAAATGGGGAACTAGGCTCATACGACTTGCTGACTTAGATAAACTCGAAAAATCATCTTACATATTGGCCGTTATCGGTGTTCCTATGCTGCTGCTTAGTTTGATTTTAGGACTGCAGTGGGCCTTCCTTAAGGTACCCGGGATGCCTTGGTACGATATGAAAATTATTGGATCTTTTATGTTATTAATAGCCTATAGTATCCTTTTATATTTGCATATTATGAAAAATTTATCGGGACGAAAATTAGCGATTTGGAATACAGCCGCATTTTTAATTGTCTTAATTAACTTTTTCTTATTAGGTCGATTATCATCTTTTCATTTATGGTATGCGTAGTGCAAACCAAGGAGGCAGCAATCATGAGAAAAATCATTGTAGGTTCTAGACGAAGCAAACTAGCTTTAACACAAACAAACTGGGTGATGGACCAGCTCAATAACTTGGACCCTCGTTTTGAATTCGAAGTAAAAGAAATCGTCACAAAAGGGGATCAAATTCTGGACGTTACCCTTTCAAAAGTTGGCGGTAAAGGATTATTTGTAAAAGAGATCGAGCAGGCTATGCTTGATAAAGAGATTGATATGGCCGTTCATAGTATGAAAGACATGCCAGCTGTTTTACCAGAGGGACTGACAATTGGCTGCATTCCTTTCCGTGAAGATCACCGTGACGCGCTGATTTCAAGAGGACATGTGAAGTTAAAAGATTTAAAGCCAGGTGCGATTGTCGGAACAAGCAGCCTGCGCCGTAGTGCACAGCTGTTAGTGGCGCGACCAGATTTAGAGATTAAATGGATTCGTGGGAACGTGGATACAAGATTAGCAAAATTAGAAACGGAAGAATACGATGCGATTATTCTAGCGGCTGCAGGCCTTTCCCGCCTTGGCTGGGCTTCAGATGTCGTGACTGAATTTTTAGATGCAGACCTTTGTATTCCAGCTGTGGGTCAAGGGGCTTTATCAATCGAATGCCGTGAAGATGATAAAGAACTTCTAGAACTCTTTGAAAAATTCACCTGCAAGAAAACAGAAAGAGCCGTTCGTGCTGAGCGTGCGTTCCTTCAAAAAATGGAGGGTGGGTGTCAGGTACCAATTGCTGGCTTCGCATATGTGGCTGAAAATGATGAAATCGTCCTAAATGTTTTAGTTGCTTCACCAGAAGGACATGAAATAATTAAAGAAGAAGTTAGAGGACAAAATCCAGAAGAGCTTGGTATTCAGGCGGCTGACCTATTAATTCAAAAGGGTGGAAAAGACCTGATTGAAAAGGTGAAACGGGAGCTTGAAGGTCAATGATCCAATCGTTGCCTTTGCTTGATAAAAAGGTTCTTGTTCCAAGAGGAGAAAATCAAGCAAAATCCTTTTCGCAGTTGGTTGAAAGGTATGGAGGGATTCCAATCGAAATCCCTCTTATTGCCTTTCGTCCGATTGAAAAAAATCAGCGTCTGCATGATGCACTGATGGCACTTGATACATATGACTGGTTAATTTTTACGAGCAATGTCACAGTTGAAACCTTCTTTTCTTTTTTTAAAGAGGAAGGGCAAGGCTGTACCCTTCCAAAAATCGCTGTCATTGGAAAAAGGACGGCAGAGGTTTTAAAAGAGATGGGGTTCTCACCTGAGTTTGTTCCATCCGCCTATGTGGCGGAAACGTTTGTAGAAGAATTTAGCCCATTTATAGATAGGGATTCAAGGGTGCTCCTTCCGAAAGGCAATCTTGCTCGAGAATATATCGCTCGTTCCTTACATAAGTTCGGTGCACAGGTAGATGAGGTGGTCATTTACGAGACGTACCTGCCGGATAGTAGTCGTGATATGCTGGCGGATATGCTAGCGAATCATCAACTTGATATCCTTACCTTTACAAGCCCTTCGACGGTGGATCATCTAATGGATGTCGTTAAGGAATATGGACTAGATGAGCAGTTAAGAAGCTGCCTGATTAGCTGTATTGGGCCTGTAACCGAGAAAAAATTACGTGCCTATGGATTAACGGTCCATGCGTCACCTAAAGAGTATACGGTTAAAGAAATGATTAGAAGTACGATTGCTTATTTAGAGATGGAGGAATAATAAATGGAACTTCAATTTAAACGTCATCGCCGCTTACGTTCAAGTGCAAGTATGCGCTCGCTTGTGCGTGAAAATCACTTGAAAGCGGAGGACTTCATATATCCACTATTTATTTACGAAGGTGAAAATATCCGTAAGGAAGTCTCATCCATGCCGGGTGTATTCCAAGTATCAATGGATCATCTAGAAGCAGAAATGGAAGATATCGTTGCCCATGGAATTAAGTCAGTTTTACTATTTGGCATTCCGAAAACGAAAGACGCATGCGGTGAGCAAGCATACCATGACCATGGGATTGTCCAGGTAGCGACTCGCTTTATCAAAGAAAAATTCCCTGAGATTATTGTCGTAGCTGATACTTGCTTATGTGAATACACAAGCCATGGGCATTGTGGAGTCGTTGAAGGAGAGAAGATTCTGAACGACCAATCCCTTGAATTGCTTGTAAAAACTGCAATAGCTCAGGCAGAAGCAGGGGCAGACATTATTGCACCATCTAATATGATGGACGGTTTTGTGGCTGCTATTCGTGCAGGATTAGACGAAGCGGGCTTTACTGAGATTCCGATTATGTCTTATGCCGTAAAATATGCCTCAGCTTTCTACGGTCCATTCCGTGAAGCAGCTGAAGGAGCACCGCAATTTGGTGATCGTAAGACGTATCAAATGGATCCTGCGAACCGTATGGAAGCATTTAGAGAAGCCGAATCTGATGTGGCTGAAGGGGCAGACTTCCTGATCGTGAAGCCAGGTATGCCATACCTTGACATCGTTCGTGATATGAAAAATACCTTTAATTTACCAATTGTTATTTATAATGTAAGTGGAGAATATTCAATGATTAAAGCGGCTGCACAAAACGGCTGGATTGATGAGAAAAACACCGTGCTTGAAATGTTAATCGGCATGAAACGTGCAGGGGCGGATTTGATCATCACTTATGCTGCAAAAGATGCGGTTCGCTGGTTAAGAGAAGACCAATAATTTGAAAAGAGGGAACGGCATGCGTTCGTATACTAAGTCGATAGAAGCATTTAAAGAAGCCCAAACTCTCATGCCAGGCGGAGTAAATAGCCCGGTACGTGCTTTTAAATCAGTAAATATGGACCCGATTTTTATGGAACGAGGCAAGGGTTCAAAGATCTATGATATTGATGGCAATGAATACATTGACTACGTCCTTTCATGGGGACCGCTTATCCTTGGTCATACGAATGACCGTGTAGTTGAAGGCTTAAAAAAGGTGGCAGAGCTTGGTACAAGTTTCGGTGCCCCGACATTAATGGAAAATAAACTTGCTAATCTTGTGATTGAACGAGTACCATCGATTGAAGTGATTCGGATGGTATCTTCAGGAACAGAAGCGACGATGAGTGCGCTTCGCTTAGCTAGAGGCTATACAGGCCGTAACAAAATTTTGAAATTTGAAGGCTGCTACCATGGTCACGGGGATTCCCTGTTGATTAAGGCGGGTTCTGGAGTGGCAACACTTGGGTTACCTGACAGCCCAGGTGTTCCTGAAGGCATTGCAAAAAACACTATCACTGTACCATATAATGACTTAGAAAGTGTGAAGTTTGCGTTTGAACAATTCGGTGATGATCTTGCATGTATCATTGTTGAACCTGTTGCTGGGAACATGGGTCTAGTGCCACCTCTTCCAGGGTTCTTAGAAGGACTTCGTGAGATTACGTCCAAAAACGGCTCATTGCTAATTTTTGATGAAGTGATGACAGGCTTCCGTGTGGGCTATAACTGTGCTCAAGGGTATTTCAATATCACTCCTGACATTACCTGTCTGGGTAAAGTAATCGGCGGTGGACTTCCTGTAGGAGCTTACGGCGGTAAAGCGGAAATCATGCAGCAGATTGCACCAAGCGGTCCAATTTATCAAGCAGGAACTTTGTCAGGTAATCCACTTGCAATGACAGCCGGTTTTGAAACATTAAGCCAATTAACTCCAGAACATTACGAGGAATTTATCCGTAAAGGAGATCTATTGGAAAAGGGCTTCAAGGCAGCGGCTGAAAAATATGATGTTCCAATCTCATTTAACCGTGCGGGTTCAATGATTGGCTTCTTCTTTACCAATCAAGATGTTATAAATTATGAGGTGGCGAAATCATCCAATTTGGAGTTCTTCGCAGCATATTATCGTGAGATGGCTCTTCAAGGGATCTTCTTACCGCCATCACAATTTGAAGGCTTGTTCTTATCCACTGAGCATTCAGATGAAGATATCGAAAAGACAATCCGAGCAGCTGAGATCGCATTCTCAAAGCTTAAATAATATTGTTCTAGGCACCCACCAGGTATGGTGGGTGTTTTTGTATGATTAAGGGCTTAATTTGTTGAGCCAGTCTGTGGACTGGCTTTTGGGAGATGACAAATCGGGCTTGGCGGAATAAATAGGAGTTTTGGCGGAATAACGATGGAAGCCGGCGGAATAAAGTTCGAGTTTGGCGGAATAAAATAGAAAATCGGCGGAATTACCACTCAACATGGCGGAATCCCCCCGTACCCTAGTAAAGGCATACTATCTTATATTACAGAGATCTCCAGGCCTGAGCACTCATTAAAATAGAATTTAAAAGCTGTTTGGCGGAATAGATTCGAGTTTTGGCGGAATAACGATGGAAGCTGGCGGAATAAAGTTCGAGTTTGGCGGAATAAAATAGAAAATCGGCGGAATTCCTACTCAACTTGGCGGAATCCCCCCGTACCTTAGTAAGGCCCGCTCCCATGACATTACAGAGGTCTCCAGGCCTGAGCACTCATTAAAATAGGTAAATAATAGTTGTTTGGCGGAATAGATTCGAGTTTTGGCGGAATACCGATGAAAACTCGCGGAATAAAGTTCGAGTTTGGCGGAATAAAATAGAAAATCGGCGGAATCCCCCCGTACCTTAGTAAGGCCCGCTCCCATGATAATACAGAGGTCTCCAGGCCTGAGCACTCATTAAAATAGTATTTAAAAGCTGTTTGGCGGAATAGATTCGAGTTTTGGCGGAATAACGATGGAAGCTGGCGGAATAAAGTTCAAGTTTGGCGGAATAAAATAGAAAATCGGCGGAATTCCCACTCATCATGGAGGAATCAACCCCTCTAAAAACAAAATAAGCTTTATCTAAGTCTCCATCCCCAAAAACTACGATTCTTTTCTAATCAAAAGTATCATATTTAGAGCCCATGGGTCATAGAGTGTAAGTGACATAGTGATTTTGCGTAAAGGAAACGAAAGGAGGAGTCGCTTTGTCCCAAGAGAACCAATCGTGCCTACGCTTTTCCTTGGAGGAATCTTTGTGGTTTAGAAAAGGACAGGAAGTCGAAGAATTGGTCTCCATTTCTTTAGATCCGGACATTACCATCCAGGAAAACGATCAGTACGTAACCATAAGAGGTTCGCTCGAACTCACAGGCGAATATAAAAGTTACGAAACTAACAATGAAAGCGAAGAGGAAGGTGTAGTTTCACAAAAGTTTGTGGAGAGGGTCGATGCAAGCGAGGAAGGAACATGTGAATTTTCACATCGATTCCCAGTCGACATTACCATCCCTAATAATCGGATTCAAAGTATCTACGATATCGATGTTCTCGTTGAATCGTTTGACTATTCGATTCCTGAACGCAGTTGCCTGAAGTTGGCAGCAGAACTAACTATTAGCGGCTTATATGGAACCGATCAACTACAACAACCGCAGGAAGAAGTAGAAGAAATTGAGGTTGTCTATCGTGCTGAACTTGAAAAAGCCAATGAAGAAGTGGAAGAAGTAGAAGTTGAACTAGAAACAGTTCAAAGTAATTATCAAGATAACTTCTTGTTTGAAGCAGAGGCTAGGAAACCGCAGGAAGAAGAGAGTGTAGAGGTTTTACCGAAATTTCCGACCTTCAATTATCAACCACAGGAAGAAATGGAAGAAGAGGAAAACGAACCTGTATGGGAATTACAAGCGGCCAGAAATGAAGGGAATCAACCATCATGGAATAGCCAAGAAGAAAAAAATGACGAAAACCAACCAGCATTAAATATCCCAGAAGTAAAAAGTGAAGAGAGCCAACCTGCATGGTATTTGCAAGAAGCAAGAAGTGAAGCTGGTGTGCCTGGACCAGAGGATGCGGAAGAGATTGTTTCCGAGGCAGAGCATGCCCCAGCTGGTCAGGTTGAAGAAAGCTCTTCCGCACATGAAGAACCACCACCAAAGAATGTGAAAAAGAAAAAAGCCGCCAAAAAGAAAAGTATGACCTTAACCGAGTTTTTTGCTCGGAAGGATGAAAGTACTGAGCAAGCAAGAGTAAAGATTTGCATCGTCCAAAAGGGAGATACCGTTAACAGCGTGGCCGATCGATATGACGTATCGGTGCAAAACCTCCTTCGCGTTAATAATCTTGAAATCAATCAAGATGTATACGAAGGCCAAGTATTATATATTCCTAGCAGCTTTGCAAAAAAATAATTGAAAGAGATGAGCGGGTTCATTTGACCTGCTCACCTTCTTTTCATGACATGTTTGTCGCCGCTAAATAGGCGATTACGCTCTTCTGATGAAAGAGAGTTGAGTTCTCATGAATAACTCGAATTATATAGGCCCACTTGCATCTATTTTAAAACATTACCTAATCGAACCACATTTTGTAGAGGATTTTGGCAGCGTTCTAAAGGTTTATTCAAACAAAGGAACTTTTGCTTTAAAAAAAATCGACCCCACGACCGGGACCGACTTTATTCGCCATGTTCATCTTCTCTACCAAAAAGGGTATAACCGCATCGTTCCCATTTACCCTACCATGGATGGCAGGTATGCAGTCTTACATGAAAATAATCTTTATTACTTAATGCCGTGGATGTCCAATGAACAAAAGGAAGACCGTGAGCACAAAAATCAGCAGCTTTTTCGTGAGCTTGCGCGGCTTCATACCCTTTCCGCCAAAGAAATTACTATGAACAAAGAAGAACGAACCGAGCACTATGAGAAGACCCTTCAGCAGCTTGAAAAACAACAGGAATTTCTCGATGGTTACATCGACGAATGTGAAAAAAAGACGTACATGTCGCCGTTCGAATTGTTATATTGCCTGTATTACAACGAAATCAGCCAGGCGCTGCGATTCTCGAAAACGAAATTTGAAGAGTGGTATGAAAAAACAAAAGACAACGAAAAGGCCCGCATGGTGATTACACACGGAAAATTATCACCCGAGCATTTTTTATATGATGATAAAGGATATGGCTTTTTTATAAATTTTGAGAATGCTCGGTATGGATCACCGATTCATGACCTTCTGCCTTATTTATCAAGAGCCCTAAATACCAATCCAAAACGAAGCGATACAGCTATCGATTGGGTGTATCATTACTTTAAATACTTTCCATTTAAAGCAGACGAAAAATTATTATTCTTCAGCTATTTAGCGCTTCCAATTCCGATTATCCAAGTAGCAGAGAGTTACTATCGGAAACAGCGTCCTAAAAATGAGTTAAAATATGTACGCCAGCTGCAGCACCGTTACTGGCATTTGAAAAATTCTGAGTATGTCGTCATGAGAATGACCGAGATTGATGCGCAGGCAGCAGCAAAAGAAGGAGCCCAGCAGCAATAACCTTGCTACAAGGGCTCCTTATACGATTTCAAAATAGATGGACACCGCAATCGCGACAAATAAAGTTAATAACACGATATCAAAGAATGTAGGAATGATCAGTGTTCGAATAAATTGGAAGATCACAAAAGGAACAACTAACTGCGCGCAAACCCTCCGACAAGTCCGAAACCAGGGTTGGTATTTAAATTTATGGAAATTTCTCTTCACCGACAACCCCCCCTTTTTTATTTTCTTTATGTATATTCCACTAGTGCGGAGAATTCTCCAAAAAAGAAGCATATAGTATAAAAAATAAAAAAAGTGGATATCATTATTGACGTCAAACCCTTTTTTTCGGTAGTATAACAATATAAATTTAATTATATAAGCAATGACAGGGAAGAGTACGATACAAACCTGCTTAAAGAGAGGGAAATCATTAGCTGGAAGATTTCCTAAGCAGAAAGTCGGAAGGTCGCCCACGAGCTTCTTCAGCGAACGGATTTTAAAAATCCTATTAGTTGGAGACGGACTAAATCCGTTATCTACATAAGTGCCAATCAGTTTTTTTGATTGGAAAAAAGGTGGTACCGCGAAGCAAACTCCATTCGTCCTTTTATGACGATTGGGGTTTTTTTATGTGGAAAAAGGGCGGAGCGGCGCAAGAACGAATCAGGATATTCAACCTTTGTGAAAAAATACATTTTACACACGAATTAAGTGAAGCCTGGCTCTGCTCACACCGCCTTTGTTATGTTGGTTGGTGTGCTGCTCATATGAAATCACTTTTCACGATTAGTTTATTATAAGGAGGAATTAACTATGGAAACAAAGGAACTAACAATGCCTACTAAATACGACCCGCAAACGATTGAAAAAGGTCGGTATGAATGGTGGTTACAAGGGAAGTTTTTCGAAGCAAAAGATGATGAGGGTAAAGAACCGTATACGGTTGTTATCCCGCCGCCAAACGTAACGGGAAAACTTCATTTAGGTCATGCCTGGGATACAACTCTTCAAGATATCGTTACTCGCATGAAACGGATGCAGGGATATGATGTTCTCTGGTTACCTGGGATGGACCATGCTGGGATTGCTACCCAAGCAAAAGTAGAAGAAAAGCTTCGCAGTGAAGGCAAAAGCCGCTACGACTTAGGCAGAGAAAAGTTCGTTGAGGAAACATGGAAGTGGAAGGAAGAGTATGCTTCCCATATCCGACAGCAGTGGTCAAAACTTGGCTTAGGCTTAGATTACAGCCGTGAGCGATTTACACTGGATGAAGGCTTGTCTGATGCTGTTAAAGAGGTATTTGTTACCCTTTATAACAAAGGCCTCATTTACCGCGGGGAATATATTATTAACTGGGATCCATCCACCAAAACAGCTTTATCAGACATCGAGGTAATTTATAAAGATGTTCAAGGTGCTTTTTATCATATGAGTTATCCGCTTGCCGATGGTTCTGGACAGATCGAAGTGGCGACAACCCGTCCGGAAACGATGCTTGGTGATAGCGCGGTTGCCGTTCATCCAGAAGATGACCGTTACAAGCACCTCATAGGTAAAACCGTTATACTGCCAATCGTTGGCCGTGAAATTCCAATTGTTGCTGATGATTATGTGGATATGGAATTCGGATCTGGAGCGGTAAAAATTACACCAGCGCATGATCCGAACGATTTTGAAATAGGAAATCGTCACAAGCTTGAACGGATTCTCGTTATGAACGAAGACGGCTCTATGAATGATAAGGCCGGCAAGTATAAAGGGCTAGACCGTTTCGAATGCCGTAAGCAAATCGTAAAAGACTTGCAGGAACAAGGGGTTCTTTTCAAAATTGAAGAGCATCCACATTCCGTAGGTCACTCCGAACGAAGCGGTGCCGTTGTTGAACCGTACCTTTCTACACAATGGTTTGTTAAAATGCAGCCGCTCGCTGATGAAGCGATAGCCTTACAAAACAAAGAAGAAAAAGTAACCTTTGTACCAGACCGGTTTGAAAAAACCTACCTGCGCTGGATGGAAAATATCCGCGACTGGTGTATTTCGAGACAGCTTTGGTGGGGTCACCGAATTCCGGCTTGGTACCACAAGCAAACAGGTGAAGTATACGTTGGTCTAGAAGCACCTGCAGATGCTGAGAATTGGGAACAGGATAAGGACGTTCTAGATACTTGGTTCAGTTCCGCATTATGGCCATTTTCGACGATGGGCTGGCCGAATACTGAAGCGTCCGATTACAAGCGTTACTTCCCAACTGATGTTTTAGTGACTGGCTATGATATTATCTTCTTCTGGGTATCGAGAATGATTTTCCAAAGTATCGAATTTACAGGTGAGCGTCCATTTAAAGATGTTCTCATCCACGGCCTCGTTCGTGATGAGCAAGGACGGAAGATGAGTAAGTCCCTTGGCAACGGCGTTGACCCAATGGATGTTATTGAAAAATACGGTGCCGATGCGCTAAGATATTTCCTTTCAACAGGAAGCTCTCCAGGTCAAGATTTACGCTTTAGCTTTGAAAAAGTAGAGTCGACTTGGAACTTTGCCAATAAAATTTGGAATGCTTCTCGCTTTGCGTTAATGAATATGGACGGCATGACCTATGATGAAATTGATTTTAGCGGCGAAAAATCGGTTGCAGACAAGTGGATTTTAACACGCTTAAATGAAACGATTGAACATGTGACAAGACTTTCTGACCGCTATGAATTTGGTGAAGTTGGCCGTTCTTTATACAACTTTATCTGGGATGACTTCTGTGATTGGTATATTGAAATGGCGAAATTGCCGTTATATGGCGAAGATGAAACGGCTAAGAAAACAACTCGTTCAATACTGGCTCATGTATTAGATCAAACGATGCGTTTATTACATCCATTCATGCCATTTATCACCGAGGAAATTTGGCAGAACCTTCCTCATCAAGGGGAATCGATTACGACAGCGAAGTGGCCTGAAGTAAATCCAGCACTATCTGATGACCAAGCCGCACAAGAAATGAAGCTGCTTGTGGAAATGATTCGTTCCGTACGGAATATTCGTGCTGAAGTAAACACGCCAATGAGTAAGAAAATCAAAATGCTTGTGAAAGCAAAGGATGAAACGGTTCTTAAATCGATTGAAACTAACCGCAGCTACATTGAACGCTTCTGTAATCCAGAAGAATTGCAAATGGGCGTAGAGCTTGAAACACCTGAAAAAGCCATGACAGCTGTAATCACTGGCTTAGAAATCATCCTGCCGCTTGAAGGCCTGATTAACATTGACGAAGAAATTGCTCGTCTTGAAAAAGAATTTGACCGCTTAAATAAAGAAGTGGAAAGGGTTCAAAAGAAATTAAGCAATGAAGGCTTCATGAAAAAAGCCCCTGAAAGTGTTGTAGCTGAAGAGCGGGCAAAGGAAAATGACTATCGCGAGAAGAGAGCGATTGTTGAAGCGCGAATTAAAGAATTAAGAGGGTAAACAATAGGTGAGGCGAGTCCAGCAATGGGGTCGTCTCATCTTATTAATCTTACAAAAAGATGGGGTGTCACGGATGTTTACTACCTATATAGAAGCCCTAGAATGGATCCATGCACGGTTAAGACTAGGGATCAAACCAGGTTTAAAGCGGATGGAATGGATGATGGAAAGACTTGGCCATCCCGAAACAAAAATGAAGACCGTTCATATTGGCGGTACAAATGGAAAGGGTTCCACCGTTACCTTTCTTCGCTCGATTCTTGAAGAAGGTGGGTATACGGTTGGTACCTTTACCTCGCCCTATATTGAACAGTTTAACGAACGAATTAGTGTCAATGGCAAAGCAATTACCGATGCGGAACTGCTTCAGCTAACAAACATCATTCTTCCGCTGGCAGATGAGTTAGAAGAAACGGAGCTGGGCGGACCAACCGAGTTTGAAGTGATTACCGCAATGACGTTCCATTATTTTGCACATATAAACAAGGTTGACATCGTTATTTTTGAAGTGGGTTTAGGCGGTCGATTTGACTCCACAAACATTATTCAACCGTTAGCTTCCATCATTACCAACATCGGTCTAGATCACACCAATATCCTTGGGTCTACCTATGAAGAAATTGCCTTTGAAAAAGCAGGGATCATTAAAAAGAACACGGCTCTTTTTACAGCTGTTAAACACGCTGGCGCAATTAAGGAAATTGAAGAACAAGCGCAAAAGAAAGAGGCACCACTTTATCGGTTAGATCAGGAATTTTCGATTAGCGGCCATAAATCTTTAGTAAAGGGCGAAGTGTTTAACGTTTCCACCCAATTTGAAGCACTCGACCATTTAGAAATCAGCATGATTGGCCAGCATCAAACTGAAAATGCGGCTCTTGCTGTTATTACCGCTCAATTTTTACATCAGAAGGATGAGTTTATCCTGACTGAGCAGGCGATTCGAGCTGGATTAAAGAAGGCGTATTGGCCAGGAAGGTTTGAAATTCTGTCTGAAAGTCCACTTGTCATCATTGACGGGGCTCATAATGAGGAAGGGGTTGCGGCTCTCACTCATGAATTAGAAACGAGATATCCAAATCGTAAAATCCAAGTGGTATTTGCTGCGTTAACGGATAAAAAGCTGGACAAGATGATTGCCAAACTTGATAAAATTGCTTCACAAATTACCTTTGTTAGCTTTGATTTTCCACGGGCAGAGAAAGCGGAGGAATTACTGATAATAAGCCAGTCAGCAAACAAGCTGGCCGTCGATGATTGGCGATCTTTTCTTATAGAGGAGATAAAGACACTAGAAAGCAACAGCGTATTAGTAATAACTGGTTCACTCTATTTTATTTCAGAGGTAAAACCATTTTTAGACAAATGTTTGAAAAATAAGACAACTTCTTTGTGACAAGTTATTTTAATAATGGTAAAATTATTTTATCTTTATAAAACAGTAAGGAGGATAAGCATGGAAGTGAAACCGTCCATTAAGAACGCGATTTTTCTTACCTGGTTTCTAATGGTTCCCGCTGGAACCTGGTTCACCTATAAGACTTATCCTCCACATATATCTGGGCAATGGTTAGATATCTTTGCATTTTTGCTTTTAACCTGTGTGGTTGCTTCGATGCCAATTGTCATTAATGAGATGTTTATATTCTTAATCCAATGGGTGGCGCTTGCTACCTTTTTAATGTTTGGTTTATTTGTTGAAATCATTTTTGCACAAATAGCAGTTTTTGTAGTACTGACTAAGTCAAGAATTCTCCGAAACGGTGAATTATTCCGCTTGCCACTTAACTTGAATATGTTCTTTATAGTTTCCTTTACCAGCGGTATTGCTTATTACCTGTTTGGTGGACAGACAGGTCCTGACTTTGCTTACGACACCAAATCAATGTGGCTTGCCTTCTTATATGCAGTCGTAAGTTATTCAGTGAATCAAATTATCTTTTCATGTAATCTTCGCCTTGTCTATAAAAGCAAAGAATCTTATTTTGGAAAGGATTTCATTGTTGAGACCACGACGACTTTCATCACCTTTCCGATTGGGTTTGTGTTGTATATCCTTTATAATCAGGTCGGAAGTTTAGCCCTGTTGTTTGTAGGGATCCCTTTTGTTAGTTTATCGATGATTTTCAGACTCTATTACTCTAGTGAAAAAATCAATGAATATTTACAAAAGGCTGCAGAGATTGGACATCAGATGGCCGAGCGTCTAAAAGTTGATGATGTGGTTGAGTTGTTAATTCAAAAGGTTAGTGAAATGCTACCAGTTGATTATGCTTATATCCTTGAGGTGTCAAAGAATGATGAGCTTATATTGGTTCGAGGGATCGAAGATGGCATGCCCAATAGTTTACCACCTGTGAAAAAAAGTCAAGGAATTAGCGGGATGGTTTGGGGTGAGCAAGAAACTTTCTTATACACAGCAAGGAAAGAGTGGCATCAATATTCAAATGGGCATCTACCTGATGATGCTGAAAGTATTCTTGGTGTACCGATCGTGAGAAGCAAGAAAGTAATTGGCGTATTATTACTTGCATCGAAGCGAAAGCGTGCCTTTGAAAAGTTCCAGCTTATGATTATTGATATCCTTTGTTCTCACTTTGCGGTTGCCATTGAAAATGCCAAGCATTATGAACTCACAAAAATGCAAAGTGAACGCTGCTCGTTAACAAAACTGTATAATTATCGCTATTTTGAAAATCTGCTATCCGAAGAATATGAAAAATTAACCCGGTTCGAGCGCCGAACGCTATCATTAATCATTCTTGATATTGACCATTTTAAACAAGTTAATGATTCGTATGGGCACCAAAGCGGCAATGAAATCCTGTCTGAGCTGGCAAACCGGCTAAGTAAGCTAATTGAACATACGCATGGAACCGTCGCTCGATATGGCGGAGAAGAATTTGTCATTCTTTTACCTGATACATCAAAAGAAGCTGCCTTCGTAATGGCAGAACAAATAAGGCGAATGATCGCCAATTGGCCATTTACAATCAAACAGTCCTTAGATGTTGAAAACACACAGCAGAAGGTCATGATTACTGCCTCGATTGGGGTAGCTACGGCACCTGAGGATGCGGAAGACTCCTTAGCACTAATCCGCCATGCAGACAGAGCACTTTATGTTGGTGCGAAAAGAGCTGGTAGGAATCGGGTGGCGGAGTATTCGTCGTGTTAAGTAGATGTTAAATAGGTCTTTACTTCAAAAATTGAGTTTATATGAAAAATAGAAAAAGTACACATTCTTGTGAATTTCCTTGAATGTGTACTTTTTTACTATCAATTAGTATTCATAGTTAACACTATTTAGTAGTTTATCTTCCCAAGTAATGTCCACAGGTGGAGTGGATGGGTTTCCACATTTTTGTTTAAACACAGCGTCTGTTACATTTCCTTTTACAATTAAATTACCAGTGATTGTCTGTTTTTTCGCAACAGTTAATGTTCCTCCGACACACATCGTTGAACCACTAGGGATAGTTAACTTCCCACCGATAATTGCATTTCCCCCGACATAAACGATGGAATTACCAGCTAATTCGAAATGCCCATTGACGGTTAATATCCCACCAATATAAACCTTTGAGGCAGTATCTAACCTAAATTGGCTATCAAACGTTGCATTTCCCTTACTTTCAAGGAACAAAGTGGAGGCATTATTGGCATTCTTTCCTAAATAAAAGGAATTTTCTGTATGGATTTTCATATTTGTCATGCTATTGGCATTTCCATTAATGGTAAAAACACCTGTCGGATAGGAGGAATAAATAAGCTTATTGCTAAGTCCGTTGATATTATCGGAATAGGTTTTAAGAGTATCAACTAATGTTTCGGTACAAGCGATATTAAATGTGACAGGATTTTTACAGGTACTTTGAACATTTATAGGTAATGGAACCGTGCTAAAGGTAGGTAGAACATAAGTAGAAGAAACTCCACTAGTTCCATTTAGACCACTAATGACGGGAGTAAAGCCAAGCTCGGTACTAAGTGTGGTACTTTTTCCATTCTCGACACCATTAATTTTCAAAAGAATTTTCTTATCTTTGCTCACATCAAAATAGTTACTTTCTTGAATGGAAAATGAAGAATTTGGTTTTCCCTCTAACGAAACAGAACTTCGCTCCGAAGCAAGCCCTTGTCGAATGGCTTCTTTCATTAACGAGACTCCTAGGCTAACATAATAGTCCTCAGTTTTAAGTCCGGTAGCTCGATCCTCTCGATCCTGTTCGATTCTTGCTTTTACTTGATCATTAACTGATTGTTTGTTAGCTTCATATATATTTTGTACTGCAACCTGATAATAGGATATGCCCATTTCAGCCAATGCTACTGACTTGGAGTTCTTCTCGACTACCTGATTTTGTTTAACACTGCTAAAAGATAGTCCCACAAATGATAAGAAAATAATCATCGAGATTGTTATTATTAATAAAACAGTAACGAGTGTATACCCCTGCTCATTCTTCATCAAAATCCACCATCCTTTAAACGATAGAGTAATGTGGTAATCTTGATACTGTTATTAGGGTCATTACGATCTGATACAGTAAGAATTAAATTTTTATCCTCCTGCCCTGGAATTACAATCCCTGAAAGATTTATTGAATAGCATAATTTGGTATTGGTAAATAGCTGGGTTTGTGTACTATCGTCTTTATTGGTAATAGATACATTTATTTCACAATTTGAATTGCTAAGGACATATTGTTTAGATTTTTGATGGATTTTTATCAATTGTGTGTTCAGGATATTTGCTTCTTGTTGTATAAAATTTTTAGAAATAGATTTTTGTGAATAGTTAACGCTTTGGGATAGGGTACTAACAATAATAATACCAATAAAGGAGACGATAGCTATAGAAACCAATAACTCGATAAATGTTAATCCACGGTGGTTACGGATCAATAAAATCATCTCCTCTAATCAAAATCTAATGTAACCATATATTTCACTGACAACAGAATTTCTTTTATTCAAAAGTTGGATCTCAATATAATGGACTTCAAATGGAGAAGCTGTTGCAGCCGAAGTTAAGTCAGTTGTTTGCTTTATTTTTATATTTGCAGTAAATTCACCTTTAGTTGTTGTACAGTAGTAATAATCACCTTCAGCTTTAACAAATCCAGGCAGACTTCCAGTTGTTGGGTCTTCAAGATAATTTTGCACTTCAACGGAGTTTTGCCAATCTATTAATAATTGTTTAGCCGTATTTATAGCTTGGGTTTTATCCTCATTTACCTTATTCATAAGTCCCATTTGTGGAAATAAGCGCAAAATTGATAAAAATATAATCGATAAAATGACTAATGATACAAGTACCTCGATTAAAGTAAACCCTTTTTCATTATTATTTATTTCCATCTATTCCAATCCCTTCAAGGGTGAATTCATAATAAGGTTTTGTTTTGGAAGATTGAGTGGGTCTCAAAGAATTCAAGAAGATATCTATCTTATAATAGGACAAAAATACTATAATTATCAACTAACAAATATAGATAGAATTATAGAGAGGAAGAGTTTAAGTAGAAAACATTTGAAAATACTGCCAGAAAATTATCTTGATCCTGCTGCTTTTAAAATATTTAATAGTATTATACAATATTTTGTGGAAGAATTTTGTCTATTTTTAATAGAAATGATCAAATAATTAAATAATTTAAGATAAAATGTAGATTAATAGTATTAATGATGATAGATAGGTTGTGAATCTAATATGTCGATTATTTGGGCCTTTGGTTCTATGATAATTCTAATGTTAATAATTTTCGTTATACCGCTGGGTTTCACTTTCAAAGGAAAGCTATTGGCAGTTTTGGCAAGTTTTTTACTTGGACTAGGAGGTCTTGCGGCTGCTTCAACTTTCCAATTATGGGAAACGGCAATGATGTTAGTAGCACTCATTTTTTTTACAGCTTATTTCATGAACAAACGCATTGGTACTTTGCTGTTTAAAGAAGTACCCTTAATTGAAGAAGAGCTATCTGACGAGTATTTTTTCAATGCTTCAGTTTCACAAAGTGAACTAGAAAAGACTACTAAACCCTTTGACCTTAAGGATAAAACAATAGTTGAACATACACTTGCAAATGTGACTGATAGTAGAGATCTTTTGACAAGATATGGACTTGAAAAAAATATTGAGGATGAAAAAAATCTTTATGATGATGACATTTCATTTTTACTTAAACGGAATTTAGAAGATGAAGTTATAGAGAATTTTCCAGAAATTGAACCTGAAATTGGGTATTTGTCTGATATTGAGTCATTACTCGTTGAAGCATTAGAAGAACAAGTTGACCAGATTGAAGAAATAAATCAAAGCACAACAATCATCCCTAATAAAATGGATTTTAACTATGAAGATATTTTAATCGAAGATTCTACATTTGATTTTTTACTGGCACCTAAAGAAGTGGCTGTGAGTAAAGATGAAGTTCTTGATGAAATTAGCGCCATAAAAAAAATTAGTTTGCAAAAGTAGTATGAAGGGAGGCAAATACATTTGGGCAAAAATCAGCAACTCATAAAGTTGTTTTTTGTTTTATTTATTGGAACCACATTTATTTTCGGCTTCTCTCATTATGGTGTGAAAGCATTTGAAAAAATAACAAATATAGATGGAGAATTTTCCGAAGGGACAACAATAGGTCCATTAAATGTTTCAGGGAAAACAGAGGATGAAGCAATTAGTCTATTAGAGGAAAAGTATTTGGATTGGCTTAAGAAAACGTCTATCGAACTACAGTACGGAGAAAAAACTGCTCCTTTTAATTTAAACCAATTTCATCTTGATGCCCAGCAAACAGTCAACTCCATGAAGGATGGTCAATTAAATCCTGCAATCATTACTGTTGATAAAGTTCAGGTTGAAGAACAATTAGGGCTACTCTTTCCTCAGATTAAAACGAGTGACGTTGATGCGGACAAGCTTACCAAGAATCTAAACTCCACTGCTGCACTTTTTGAATTTGGTTCACAGACTATCGACCTTTTTAATGGTTTCTTACTTTCAGACGATATCAAAAAGGAGTCAGTCGTAAACACTGCAGTAGTTGAAATAAAAGATATACCGTTAGGTTTGCAATCAATTATAGAGAAGAATCCTGAAATAGAAATTGCCGCAGAATCTACTTTTTCACTACTCGAGTTTGCTAAGAAACAAAAAATTGATGATATTGATTCATTAAACTTGATGGCAACTGGAATTTATCAAGTAATTCTGCCCTCAAACTTTTCAATTGTAGAAAGAAACATCAATAGTAGTTTACCAGATTATTCTAGTTTAGGATTCGAAGCTAAAGTTAACCCGATCAAAAAGGCGGATTTTGTGATTACGAATCCAAATAAAGCGAAGTATATTCTTACACTACACCTGGAAAATAACCAGTTAAAGGTTGAGATGAAGGGTGAAAAATTAATTTATACTTATAAAATAAGCACAAAAGATGAACAAAAATTAGCACCTAAGACTATCATTCAATATAGCCCACTGCTACTTCCAGGTAAAACAAAGATACAAACAAAGGGAGAAGAGGGTCAGATTGTTAAGGTATATCGCGAAATATATCAAGGTGACCAACTTATTAAGACTGAACTAATTTCTGAGGATTATTATCCACCTATATATCAAGTGGAAATACATGGACTTGAAGGCACGCAAGAAACCACACCAACCATTGATTCATCTGGTACTCAGGTTGATACAACTAATCAGTCTGTTGAAACAACCACAAACAATAACCATACAGCGACAACTTCTGATCCAGAACAGCAAGATACAAATGAAAGTAAAATTTGGGGAAACACGAATGAACAACCAAAATAAAAAGCAGGGATGAATATGAGGCAAGCACGTAAAAGACTTGGTGATTTATTAATTGAAGAAGGATTAATTACAGTTGAGCAGCTTCAAACTACCCTAGAAGAAAAGAGTCCGACTCAAAAAATTGGAGAGGCTTTATTGGACAGAGGCTTAATAACCGAGCAACAGTTAATTGAAGTGTTGGAATTTCAACTCGGTATCCCACATATTAGCCTTTTTAATTATCCATTTGAAACAAACCTTTTTTCACTTATCTCAAAAGAATCAGCAAGAAGGAATTTAATTATTCCGTTAAAAAAAGATGGAAATAAATTATTTGTGGCTATGGCTAATCCTATGGATTTCTTTGTTATTGATGACTTACGTTTGTCAACAGGATTTCAAATAGAGCCTGCGATTGCCACAAAAGACGATATTCTTAGATCTATTAACAAATATTATGATGTGGATGATGCATTCGACGAACTGTTGGATGAACTTCAGCATAATGACAAGGGACGAGTTGATGATGTAACCGACCTTGACTCACCAATTGTCCGCCTAGTGAATCAGATTTTGTCTAATGCAGTCATCCAAAGGGCTAGCGATATTCATATGGATCCTCAAGAAACCAAGGTTGTTATCCGCTACCGAGTTGATGGTGTTCTTCGGGTGGAACGTGTTCTCCCGCGTCATATGCAAAGCGTGTTAACCGCTAGAATAAAAATTATGTCTAAACTGGATATTACTGAACACAGAATTCCCCAAGATGGGCGGATTAAATTAAATCTTGAGTTTCATCCAGTTGATCTTCGTGTATCCACGCTGCCGACTGTGTATGGTGAAAAAATAGTCATGCGGATTTTGGATATGGGCTCAACATTAAATGACATTAATAAACTTGGTTTTAATTCTCTTAATGCGAAAAGATTTGCTGAAATGATTGAAAAGCCTACTGGTATCGTCCTTATTACAGGTCCAACAGGATCAGGTAAATCTTCGACCCTTTATGCAGCACTAAACAAACTGAACAGCGAAGCAGTCAATATCATTACAATTGAAGATCCTGTCGAATACCAACTGGAAGGAATCAGCCAAATTCAAGTGAATCAAAATGTAGGTATGACGTTTGCAGCAGGACTAAGATCGATTCTTCGTCAAGATCCTAATATTATCATGGTGGGAGAAATCCGTGATAGAGAGACAGCAGAGGTGGCGATTCGTGCCTCATTAACCGGACACTTAGTACTAAGTACTCTTCATACAAATGATTCAATCGGTACAGTTACGAGATTAATAGACATGGGGGTTGAGCCGTTCTTGCTTGCTTCCTCTTTAAGCGGTATTGTAGCACAGCGCCTTGTCCGTAAAGTATGTCGGGACTGTACGGAAATTCAAGAACCCTCAAAGCGTGAAATTGAAATTTTTGCTAAACGTGGGATGAAAGTAGATAAAATATCCCGAGGAAAAGGTTGCTCTTCTTGTAACATGACCGGTTATAAAGGCAGGATTGCCTTACATGAGGTTTTAGTAATAAATGATGAAATGAGCAGGGCAATGATGAACGGCGAATCCTTTCAAAAACTAAAGGAATTAGCTAGTAAAAATAAAACAATCTTTTTAATTGACGATGGATTATTAAAAGTCAAACAAGGGTTAACAACAACCGAAGAAGTATTACGTGTAGCGATTCTAGAGTAGGAGTGCGAACATGAAAGAAAAAATCGACGCAATACTGCGTGCTGCAATTGAATATAAAGCTTCGGATGTACATCTAACAGTCGGTGTTCCTCCTGTTATGAGAATTAATGGGGACCTTAAAAGGTACGGGACAGACAATTTACTACCAGCCGATACGGAAGCAATGGCAAAAGCCATTATTCCTGAAAATATGTGGGATGTTTTTAAGGATAAAGGGGAGCTCGACTTTTCATATGGTGTGGCGGGAAGTTCACGCTTTCGTGTCAATTCCTATCATCAGCGGAAAAGTGTCTCAATTGCCCTAAGGGTAGTGTCATCAAAGGTTCCATCCATAGAGGAGTTAGACTTGCCAGAGATTGTCTCACAACTAGTGGAAAAGCCCCAGGGACTTATTCTTGTTACTGGTCCAACTGGCAGCGGGAAATCAACAACACTTGCTTCGATGATTGACTATATGAACCGGACAATGCGGAAGCACATCATAACTTTAGAGGATCCAATTGAGTATCTTCACCGCCATGGAAACTCAATTATTGATCAACGTGAGGTTGGTTTTGATACAAATAATTATGCAAGTGGATTAAAGGCGGCACTTCGGCAAGATCCAGATGTTATTCTTGTCGGTGAAATGCGGGATTTAGAGACGATGTCAATTGCCATAACTGCAGCTGAAACAGGACATCTTGTATTAGGTACACTGCATACTTCGAGTGCACCGACAACCATTAATCGGATTATTGATGTGTTCCCATCGGCACAACAGCCTCAAATTCGTGTTCAGTTAGCGTCGGTCCTCGTTGGGGTCATTTCTCAGCGATTATTTCCTACAGCAGATAAAAAAGGAAGAAAAGCTGCAACTGAGATTATGGTAAATAATCCTGCGATAGCCAATTTAATAAGGAATGAAAAGGTTCATCAAATTCAAAGTACAATGCAAACTTCCCGTGCCCAAGGAATGCATACACTTGAAATGAGTATTCGTGACCTTCTTGATCGAAAACTGATTCAAAAAGAATCAGCGACCCAATATTTGCACGAAAAGATGATGATGAATGGCTAGATATAAATATGAAGGCCGGGATCGTAGAGGCAAAAAGCAGGGCACTGTTCATGCTGGCTCCAGGCGGGAAGCGATGCTCAAGTTGAAGGAAGAAGGGATCCGAGTCATTGGGATGACTGAAGTCCCTGAGACCATAATGACTAAGGATATATCAATAGGAAATCCAGTTAAAATACAGCATTTTGTCATTTATTTAAGACAATTTTCGACGTTAATCAGGGCAGGGGTGACGGTTGTCGAAGCAACCGCCATTCTTGCATTACAAACAGATAGTAAAGCACTTAAGAAGGCATTGTTAGACGTTGAACAGGAATTACGGGAGGGTAATCCACTCTCTGAGGCGGTCTCGAAACATAAGAAAATCTTTACTCCGATGTTCATTAATATGGTTCGAGCAGGCGAAGTCAGCGGGAGTTTAGATGAGACGCTCGAGCGCTTAGCCGATCATTTCGAAAAGCAGCACTATACAAGACAAAAGATTGTTTCTGCCTTAGCTTATCCTGCTGCCGTTGGAATTATTGCGATCGTCGTTGTCATCTTTCTACTTGTAGCTGTCGTGCCAACTTTTGTAACGATGTTTGCTGATTTAGGTGGACAACTACCTGCAATTACAAGGATTGTTCTTTCCGCAAGTGATTTTATGCAATCATTTTGGTGGTTAGTAGCTATATTTATTTTTTTAATTGTATTTGCCATAATTACTATTAATAAAAATATTAGAACGAAATACTATTTTGATTATTTTCTGCTCAGGATGCCTATCTTTGGTAACCTGTTACAAAAAGCAGCCCTTGCACGGATGATGAGGACGCTTAGTTCTTTATTCACTAGTTCTGTACCGATACTTCAAGCGATGTCGATTGTTGAAAAGGTAGTAGAAAATGAAGTTATCGCGAAAGTCATTCAAGAATCACGCGACTCACTGGAAAAAGGACGGTCCATGACAGAACCGATGAAAAGCCATTGGGCCTTTCCGCCTTTGGTCACTCAAATGATTGTGATTGGTGAAGAAACAGGTGCACTTGATGCGATGCTTTCGAAAATTGCTGAATTCTATGAGAAGGAAGTAGAAACAGGTACTGATCGCTTGAAATCGTTAATTGAACCAATCATGGTTGTTCTTTTGGCAGGATTGGTTGGGACGATTGTAGCAGCAATTATGGTCCCAATGTTCACTATGTTCGACCAGTTTCAACAGAACAATCAATAATTGCAAAAAGAATAAGAAATTCCCGACGGAATATGACAAAATACCATAAAATCTTCTTTTCTTTTCATTGTCAATTACTGTATACTACAAGAGTAATTATTACTAGGTTCATAGAACCATAAGGAGCTGGAATAATGCGTCAAATCTTAAAAAATAAGCTTAAAAATCAAAAGGGTTTTACCCTTATCGAATTACTTGCAGTTATTGTTATTTTAGGTATTCTTGCTGCCATTGCAGTACCATCAATTTTAGGGTTAATTGATAATACTAAAAAAGATGCACACGTAGCTAATGCTCAACAAATGGTATCTGCTGCTAAGATGGCAATTGCTAATAATGCAGATTTGCAATCCGGCGATAAATTTTTAACTTTGGAATACTTAGAAGACGCAAAATATCTTGATACAGTAACTGACCCTGATAAAACATCAAATGGATATACAAAAGGTACTAACAATACACTTGCTGAAGTCAAAGCACTTAATGCTGCTCCAACTACAGGTTCATATGTAAAGGTTGTTAGTGGCGCTGTTTCTGAAGTTAAACTTGTAAATGCTACAAGAGGTGTTCAAGGAGATAGTGCTGTAGCAGTAAGCGCTACTAATTTAACAAGAGATAATGTTAAATAAAAATGATCCTCTTTTTATTGTTTATTTATGGTATCATAATTGGTTCCTTTCTAAATGTAGTAGGTCTAAGGGTCCCATTAAAAAAATCAATCGTAACACCACGGTCAGCATGCCCAAAATGCGGGCACCAATTAAAAGCACACGAACTCATCCCTGTGGTTTCATATATAATTCAAAGAGGAAAATGCCGCGGCTGTCAGTCGCGGATTTCTCCTATCTATCCGACTTTTGAACTACTTACAGGGATTCTGTTTGCAACTGCACCACTAGTGATCGGGTGGTCTGGTGAATTGTTAGTTGCACTTTCACTAATTTCGATGTTTATGATTATCATTGTTTCAGATATTCACTATATGCTCATCCCTGATAAAATTCTCATTTGGTTTGCAGGGATTTTTTTATTGGAGCGTATACTTTGGCCGCTTAGCCCATGGTGGGACAGTATCCTTGGTGCAGTAACAGGTTTCAGCCTCCTTTTACTTATTGCTGTTGTCAGCAAGGGTGGAATGGGAGGCGGGGATGTGAAACTTTACGCACTGCTTGGCTTAGTCCTTGGATTTAAGCTTGTCCTCTTATCTTTCTTTCTCTCAACATTATACGGTGCAGTAATTGGTGGATTAGCCTTACTTTTTAAAATCGTCAAAAGACGGCAACCCATTCCATTTGGACCGTTTATTGCTGCAGGTACACTAACCGCCTATTATTGGGGAACAGAAATCATTGACTTTTACTTACGTTTTCTAAATAACGGAAATTAATTAAGGGGTTATTTATATGGCTTTTTCCCTCTTCACATCCAAAAACCGAATAGTTAACCTGGTGGTCAATGACCATTCGATTCGTTTTCTTGAATTGAAACAAACAAACCCCCCAGGAGCACAAAAATGGGGAGAACGCCTGCTTCCACCAGGAATTATTAGTAATGGGAAAATTATGGATATTGATTCCCTAGCGATTATTTTAGATGAATGTATTGATGATTGGAAGATTAAGCGACGTTCGGTCCGCTTTATCGTACCAGATCAGCTAGTCATCATCCGAAAAGTAACGGTTCCAGCAGAAATCCTGGAAGATGAAATGAAGGGCTATCTGTATTTGGAACTAGGATCAAGTATCCATTTACCTTTTGAAGAACCGATATTTGACATTTTTCCACTGTCGAATAATGGGAAGACAAAGGACCTTCTCCTGTTCGCGGCACCAGAACAGCATGTAATGGAATATGCCAACTTATTTACTAGTTTGAAATTAAATCCAATCGCAGCGGATATTTCACCACTTGCACTCTACCGTCTATTTCATGAGCTTGGTCAAGCAAATCAAAATGAAAAACTTATTATTGTTCAGTTTGATTTAACAAGTGTTAACTTATGTATATTTGAAGATAGTGTTCCTGTTGTTATGCGCCCATTCGCATTACCCTTTAACTCCGAACAGTGGGATATTAAACGGGACAACTTAGGCAAGGTGGAAATTAAATTTATTGGTGATACAAATGATTTGGTCCTTCAGTTTGAAGATATTTTTAAAGAATTACTTAAATTACTTGATTTTTATAGATACTCACTAAGCAAGGAAAAACAGGATGTATCTAGGTTCCTGCTTACTGGTGACCATCCAATGCTTCAAGCAATCAAAGATGAAATGAAAGAAAGATTTGAAGCTCCAGTTGATTTGTTATCTCTAGATGCAATATCGAATGGAAAAACAGGAAGCTTACCGGCTAACTTTTTACTATCTTTAGGTCTTGCTTTAAAAGAGGTGAAATAATGTTAGTAGATATTAACCTGCTTCCGCAAAAGGAACCAAAAAAATATAGTTTCATTATTACATTATCTAGTTTACTTGTACTGACAGTTCTAATAGGTGGTTTTTATTTTTGGAAAGCACAAATAATAAAAAATGAATTAGCTTCATTAGAACAACAAATTTCGAGTACTCAAAAAATTGTTGAAAAAGAAAATCAAACTAGCGAAACAGGCGCTTCAGCAGGTTCTGTTAACCAATTAAAAAGCGCAATTCAATGGGCTAACGAATATCCTATTCAAACGGTACCAGTAATGCAGCATCTTACCTCTCTATTGCCAGAGCGTGGTTTTATTCTTTCTTTTGGTTACACAGAAACTGGAGCAGTATCACTGTCGGTTCAATTTGACACGGCAAGGGAAGCGGCATACTTCTTAGACAGCCTCAATCACTCTAAATGGGTGGAAGAAGCAAGTCTGAGTTCTTTATCTGCAGCGCAGTCTAAAGCCGAAAGCAATGCTACTAATAATGAAGTAGCTTCAAATAGCCAAGAAAATACAACAAGTACAACAACAGGTTCTGCGAATCAAACGATCACTGATGCTAATTCAACCGTTGTAAATCAAAATAATGCGGTGACTGATTCAACATCTAATCAGAATACCTCTACTAATACAACAAATACCACCGTAAATCAAAATATAGAAAATAACACAATATCATCTTCAGACAGTTCTACGAGTAATATTGTGCCTCGTTATACAGGACAATTTGAAATTAAATTTAATAAAGAGGCCATTAAGAAAGATATCAAAGACAAAGATCAAAATGAGGAAGGAGTGAAGGGTTCATGAAGCTTCATTTCTCCCTAAGAAACAAACTTATAATTGGAACCAGCACTCTTTTGTTAATATTACTCATTGCATATGCCCAATTTTTTATCCTAACACCATTGAATACTGAAGTAGGAATTAAGACGAAATCCTTAGAGTCCGAACAAAAGCTATTAGAGGTTGTTAGTCAAAAAAAGGTTAGCACTGCTGAAGGAAATACTGAAGATACAAGGGGGCTTCAGAAAAGAGTCCCTGTCCAGCCGCTTCAAGAACAGCTCATATTAGATTTAGAAAAAGCAGAAAACATTTCTAATAGTAAAATTTCTGCCATGAGCTTTAGTAAAGATGCGGATGCGGCTTCAACCAATGATCAAACGAATCCGGAAAATGCAAATGCTGGTCAAACAACGGCTGATCCCAATACTGTAAATTCGAACTCAGAAAATCAGCAAACTGGCTCGGCTGCACCAACTGGATTAAAAAAGTTAACAGTCCAGCTTAGTGTGGAATCCCCAACTTACAAGGATTTAGAAAAGTTTATTGAAACTCTTGAATCGTTGCCAAGGATTGTTGTTGTCGACGCGATTACTTATTCTGGTGGTCAAGAAATAACTAGTTTGTCGCAAGAGGAACAGCCAATAAGCTACAGTCTGACTGTTTCAGCTTTTTACATGCCTGACTTACAAGACCTAGAAGCTGAACTTCCAGAAATAGATGCACCAGAGCCAGCAAATAAAGAAAATCCACTTAGCCAGTTTTCCGATACAACAGGATCTAATTAACATCATGGCAAACTAGTAAATAATTTGGCGAAAGTCTACGATAACAAGACGACAAAAGTCTTGTTATTTTTTTTTTCTCTTATGATAGGATGAAATCAATGACCCATCGGAAGAGAGAGGAGTACGGTTTAGTGGACAAGCCTAATAAAGGCAATACAATTAAGATAAAATTAAATGGAGAAACCCCGCCCCATCAAGAAATTCCTCTAAAAAAAGAGGATGAAGCCAATAATGACGTCATCCCTAAAGTGATAAAAATAAATAGGGAGAATACAGAATCAGAATCGGATGTTTTTAGTGAGACGGCGGCTGCACAAGAGTCGGTTGACGAAAGTTTCGACTGGATTATCCCTGAATCCTCTGATCATGACATTGAGGAGTTTAAAATTGTCCCCAGTCAAACTAGCAAAAAAACTGTCCTTCCAAAAATAACAACCTTTTCAACAAACACTAAAAAGAAAAATGGCCGTCCTTTTGGCACGATCTTAATTTCGGCAGCCTTCGCCATCCTGATTGGAACAACTATTGGAGTGGTTATGCTTAAGTTAGTGATAACCCCCCCATCTAATAAGGCGGTAACGACCGAACCAATAGAGGTCACAGAAAAGCCTGTCAGCACGGAGACGAAAACGTCGGAAGGCAAGAATACTTCCTCTGCGGCCATATCGCAGTTAACGACTTATGTCATTCAAGGCGGGGTCTTTTCATCAGAAGCTGGTGCTAAAGAAATTTCTTCCAATCTATCAAAAAGCGTGCCATCCCGAGCAGTGGAAATGGATGGAAAGTATTATTTATTTCTCGGTGTAGCAGATTCGATTGAAGAAGCGAAGGCATTAGGAGCCCAATATAAAGAAAATGGAGTTAAAGATGTATTTGCCAAGCCATTGTTATTAGAGGAAAAAAAGTTTTCTAATCTCACGGATAAAGAAAAGACTTTCTTAAAAACAGTCCCGACTATTTATCAAACGTTATCTCTTACTACATCCAATGCACTCGTGACCAAGGACCTTTCTGAGGATGAGAGCAATGTTCTGTCCGATATTGATGCAACATTAAAAGGTAGTGTGAAAAATGAAAAGATAAAAGATCTAAAAGCAGAATTAGTTAGTGCGAATGAAAAAGTAAAGTCATATCAAGAGTCAAAAGAAGAGAAAAATCTTACGGAAGCACAACAGCATTTATTAAACTTCCTGTCGATATATTTTTCTAATTAATCAATATCGACAGTCCTCGATATTTTCCGGGAAATAAGGCCTATCGAATTCTTGATAGGCCTTTTTGTTCTGCTCATAACAGAAATAATCCGCATAATTTTACAAATTCCATCAAAATTTAATTATATAAAAATTGTTTGCTATTACAATTTCTGATACGATTGAATTGTATCTCCCTAATACGTACCAAAAGGTCAGGTGATCGAATGCAGAACCTCATTTTAGCCTCTTCTTCTCCACGGCGAAAAGAACTTCTAGAAACTCTCCGTTTAACATTCGCGATCTCAAGCAGTGAAGTTGATGAAAGTTTTGACCCAGCTCTCTCTCCTAAAGAAGTTGTGATGGAGTTAGCCGATCGTAAGGCACAATCTGTTTTTAAAGAAAATCAGGACGCCTTTGTGATTGGCTCGGACACAATTGTTGTAGCGAATAATCAAATCTTAGGGAAGCCCGCAGACGAAGCAGAAGCTTTTGCTATGTTAAAAAGCTTGTCAGGTAAGCATCACGAAGTTTTTACAGGAGTATCAATTGTGTCTCCAACCGGTACGACAAAGTTTTATGAAAGAACAGAAGTTTGGTTTTGGGAGTTAACGGACGACTCAATACGGGCGTATGTAAAAAGTGGTGAACCGCTTGATAAAGCAGGTGCATATGGCATTCAACAACTCGGAAGTATGCTTGTCAAAAAAATAAACGGAGACTATTTTGCGGTTGTCGGACTGCCTGTTTCACGATTGATAAGAGAATTGAAAAAGGCAGGCTACCAGTTGCCGTATTAAACTTTTTTGTTCATTAACTCCCTTAAAAAAGGGAGGAAAAAAAGTGTCCACCAATACATTAATGATCCGTGATTTCCCTCAAGATGAAAGGCCGAGAGAACGCTTTATTCAACATGGGCCACAAAGTTTATCGAATCATGAACTAGTCGCTATTTTGCTGAGAACTGGAACAAAAGACGAATCTGTTCTGCAATTATCGAATCGGCTATTAACCCATTTTGAAGGGTTACGTACTTTAAAAGCAGCTACCTTAGAAGAAATGACCGAGATCAAAGGGATTGGTTCAGCCAAGGCTGTTCAAATCCTTGCCGCTGTCGAAATTGGCCGAAGGATTGCCAACCTGGATTATAAGGACCGATATGTGATCCGCTCCCCGGAAGACGGAGCAAAGTATGTAATGAATGATATGCGCTTTTTATCACAAGAGCATTTTGTTTGTATGTATTTAAACACCAAAAACCAAGTCATTCATAAACAAACCATTTTTATTGGAAGCTTAAACGCCTCGATTGTCCACCCTAGAGAGGTGTTCCGCGAGGCTTTAAAGCGGTCCGCGGCATCCATCATTGCGGCACATAATCATCCTTCTGGGGATCCGGCTCCAAGCCGTGAGGACATTGAGGTGACCAAGCGGCTTGTCGAATGCGGAAAGATCATTGGCATCGATTTACTTGATCATTTGATTATCGGGGAGAATAAGTTTGTAAGTCTTAAGGAAAAAGGGTATTTATAAACTATGAATTTATTTAACGTTGAGTTATAATAATGCTTATGATTTTTTAGGACTACTTAAGTACTAACTAGATAAATATTAAGAAAAAAGACATGATATTAGAGTGATTAATTACCTATTAGAGTTTTTGCATTAAGGTTCAGAAAGGGAGATACAAAACTATGTTTGGAATTAGAGCAAGAGATCTTGGGATTGACTTGGGGACTGCAAATACCCTTGTATATGTAAAAGGAAAAGGAATTGTCCTGCGTGAGCCTTCGGTTGTGGCGATGCAAACAGATACAAAAAACATAGTCGCAGTTGGTAACGACGCGAAAAATATGATTGGGCGGACACCGGGGAATATTGTCGCATTAAGACCGATGAAGGACGGAGTTATCGCTGATTTTGAAACAACAGCGGCAATGATGAAGTACCATATTCGTCAAGCCCAGAAAAGTAAAAATGTATTTGCTAGCAATCCTTATGTCATGGTTTGTGTTCCCTCAGGGATTACGGCCGTTGAGGAAAGGGCTGTGATCGATGCAACGAGACAGGCAGGCGCAAAGGATGCGTATACGATTGAAGAGCCATTCGCTGCAGCAATTGGCGCCAATTTACCTGTGTGGGAGCCAACTGGCAGCATGGTCGTTGATATTGGCGGGGGAACCACTGAGGTGGCCATCATTTCATTAGGTGGAATTGTTACAAGCATATCTATTCGCGTAGCTGGCGATGAAATGGACGATTCCATTATTACTTATATAAGAAAAAACTATAACTTGATGATCGGGGACCGGACCGCGGAAGCTATTAAAATGGAAATTGGCTCTGCAGGGGACCCTGAAGGCGTCGACAATATGGAAATTCGCGGGCGGGATTTATTAACAGGTCTGCCAAAGACGATTGAAATAACCGCCAAAGAAATTGCCGGAGCTTTAAGAGATACGGTCTTTGCAATTGTCGAAGCAGTCAAGAATACCTTGGAAAAAACACCACCGGAACTTGCCGCTGACATTATGGACCGCGGGATTGTTCTAACTGGTGGGGGGGCATTACTCCGTAATCTGGACAGGGTTATTAGTGAAGAAACAAAAATGCCTGTTCTAATTGCCGAGAACCCGCTTGATTGCGTTGCGATCGGTACTGGTAAAGCGTTGGATCATATTCATTTATTTAAAAACAAATCAAGAGATTCTCGTTAAATTCATTTGTGCCATGAGCACATGTATCGAATATCGAAATTTACAAACTATACTTTTTATCTAGAAAAATAGAGGTGTATAATCATGCCACAGTTCTTCCTGAATAAACGTCTGATTATTTTGCTTGTCAGCATCATTGTTCTCGTGGCATTGATTGGGTTTTCTTTAAGGGAGAGAAGCAAACTATCCTGGCCGGAGCAATTTCTAAAAGATACCACCGGCTGGGTTCAATCCCTGGTTTCAAAGCCTACCCATTTTGTGACAGGCTTTTTTGAAAATCTTCAGGACTTGCAAAATACATACGATGAGAATAAGGAATTAAAATCGCGGGTCGAAAATCTTGTTAATCTTGAAGCTCAAGTTCAAGAGCTTAAACAAGACAATGTAGAATTACGTGACATTCTCGGTGAAAAAAGAACCCTGAGAGACTTCAAACCATTACCAGCTACCGTAATTGGCAGAAACCCTGATCGTTGGCATGAAATGATTATTATCGACAAAGGCAAATTAAACGGCATCGAAAAAAATATGGCGGTCGTTACGGCAACAGGCCTGATTGGAAAAGTAAAAAATGTAACACAATTTAGTTCAACCGTACAACTGTTAAGTGCAATGGATCCTAAAAATCGTATTTCAGCGGTTATTCAGGGCAAAAAAGATGTTTACGGGTTTGTCCAGGGATTTGATGACAAACGAAAATTGCTATTAGTTAAGGCCATTCCATCAGGAGAAAAAATTGAAAAAGGTCAAAAAGTTATTACTTCTGGCCTAGGTGGTGTTTTTCCAAAAGGACTGCTGATTGGAAAAGTGGTTGAGGTTACACCCGATCAGTATGGCTTAAATCAAACGGCTTTAGTACAGCCTGGGGCGGACTTTTATGATATTGAAAATGTCATTGTCATAAAAAGATTAATGACCAAGCCAGTTAATATGGAAACAACAGACGGGAAGGGGCAGGATTTGTGAGAAAATTCCTTCTTCCTCTTTTATTTCTTTTACTTTTTATTGTAGAAAGTCTTTTTGTGGAGTATTTACCGGAAAAAGTATTTGGGTTTGAACGAATATTCGTTCCCCACTTTCTTTTTATTGCCCTTTTGTTTTTAACGATTTTTGTCGGAAAAAAACATGGAATCATTTTTGCGGCCATTTTTGGACTGTTATTTGACATTGTTTATGTCGAAATTATTGGCATTTACTTATTTCTTTATCCATTTATCTCTTATCTTATTTATAAACTACTGCAGGTTTTGCAAGCCAATATTATTACAGCATTTCTTGCGGCTCTTCTCGGGATCTCATTATTAGAAATTGGTGTTTATGAAATGAACTATTTAATCCATGTTACAGACCTTGATTTTATCGGCTTTATGAACTTGCGTTTTTACCCAACCCTTATATTAAATGCAGTGGTTACGCTTATTGCTGCCTATCCATTAAAGTGGCTATTTGAAAAACATTCAGAAGCAATAAGGGCTGATTGATTTTTTCAAAGGCTCTTTTCGTAAACTTTGTTGCTTTTGGAGCTTTATAAGGGTCATAACTTAAGTTTCTAGGCAATTTTCGCAAAAGTTTTTACGAAAGTGCCACGAAGCATATAGTTATACGGGTTGATAAACTTATACGAAAAACAACAATCTATGCGAAAATAGCCTTTTCAAAAAAAGAGGAGAATGGACGCATCATGTCGAAATTTAATTAGGATAGTATGACTATTGATTCGGAATAAGCAAGAGGGATTTCCAATCCCTCTTGAAATAGACAGGAATGGCTTGTTTCGAAATTGCTTTCTTATTATGAGGTGAAAAAATCTCCATGAAAAAACGGCAAAATGTTACAATAAAAGGGACGAAGGAAGGTCTTGTCCTTCATCTTGATGATAGCTGTTCTTACGAAGAACTAAAAAGGGAACTTGACCATAAACTTTCAGCAAACTCAAGGACGCAGGATGAGCGTCATTTAACTTCTGTTAAAGTGGAAATCGGTAACCGCTATTTAACAGAACCGCAGAGGGAAGAACTTAAAGACTTAATTCGCCAAAAGAAAAATTTTGTGGTTGATGATATTGAATCTAATGTAATTACAAAGGATGAAGCTGAGCAGTTAATAGCTGAAACGGAAGTAATGACTGTTTCTAGAATTATTCGTTCCGGACAAGTCCTCGAAGTACCTGGTGACTTGCTGTTAATTGGCGATGTTAATCCTGGTGGAACCGTTATTGCAGGTGGAAACATCTTTATAATGGGAACATTAAAGGGTATTGCACATGCTGGCTGCTATGGGAATGATGATTCAGTCATTGCCGCATCTAGTATGAAGCCATCTCAGCTTCGAATTAGTGATTGTTTAAATAGTGCACCTGACAGCATACATAACAATGAAAAACGGGAAATGGAATGTGCTTACATCGATGATAACCGTCAAATCATTGTTGATAGATTACAAGTTTTAATCCAATTAAGACCTAATTTAACGAGATTAGAAGGGGGACATTAAAGTGGGAGAGGCAATCGTAATTACATCCGGTAAGGGTGGTGTGGGAAAAACAACAACTTCTGCTAATATCGGCACATCATTAGCCCTTCAAGGAAAAAAAGTATGTTTAGTAGATACAGATATCGGTCTTCGTAACTTGGATGTTGTTATGGGACTTGAAAATAGAATTATTTATGATCTTGTCGATGTCGTCGAAAAAAGGTGTAAAGTCCATCAAGCCCTAGTTAAGGATAAGCGGTTTGAAGGGTTATTATATTTATTGCCAGCCGCACAAACTGTTGATAAATCCGCTGTAAAGCCAGAGCAAATGAAAGAACTAATCATAGAATTAAAGCAAGACTACGATTATATCATTATTGATTGTCCAGCAGGTATTGAACAAGGTTTCCAAAATGCAATTGCTGGAGCTGATAAGGCGATTGTTGTGACAACGCCAGAGGCTTCTGCCGTTCGTGATGCTGACCGCATTATTGGCCTGCTTGAAAAACAACCAAACATGGAGTCTCCAAAATTAGTAATCAATAGGATCCGAAATCATATGGTGAAGAACGGAGATATGCTCGAGATTGATGAAGTTACTCAGCATCTTTCGATCGAACTGATTGGCATTGTTGCCGATGATGATGAGGTTATTAAAGCTTCCAACCACGGTGAACCGATTGCCCTCAATCCTAATAACAAAGCATCGATTGCTTACCGAAACATTGCGAGAAGAATTCTTGGTGAATCGATTCCGCTACAGTCGCTTGAAAATACTGAAAAGGGCGTCTTTACAAAAATTAAAAAGTTCTTTGGTGTGCGGTAAAAAAAGCGGAAGCGACACTGAACCTAGCCTATGTTCACTGGTTTATATATCTTTACCAGCCTGTCTACTCACTTGTGGACAGGTTGTTTTATTTTAAAGACATACTCTTCAATCCCCCTTCATAGACTTGTACAAATTAGTGTGAAAAGGGTGGATGGAAATGGCGCGGTCTACACCGGAAGAAATTCGGCGACGAATCGCCAAGCGAAAAAATGATAAAGGAACAACTGTAAAAAGTCTTGACCCCCAGCTTGCTTGGCCTAGTGATGATGAAAAATATGGCTTTAATCAGTATACCCCACCAGGAGATAGTAGTAATGGAGATGACGGGCATCCATTATTTAAGAAGGAAGTCTTCTTTTTCAAAATATTGTCTTCTATCCTCCTGTTTTTAGTGATTGCCATATTATTTCGGAATCATACGACTGCTTTTGATCCAGCAAGAGATGTGGTCATGAAAACAATGGATAAGGATTTTAAGTTCGCGACAGTATCAAACTGGTACGAAAGCAAGTTTGGAAAGCCTTTGGCACTCCTACCTTTTTCTGATAAAGACAAAGTAGGGAAAAAAGAGGTCGCTGACACCCAGTTTTCTGTCCCAGCAATGGGGAAAATCCTTGAAAACTTTGAAAAGAATGGGCAGGGCATTATGATTGAAACAGGAAAAGGGGCGTCCGTACAAACGATTAATGAGGGCTTCGTTATGTTTGCAGGTGTAAAAGACGGTCTTGGGAAAACGGTCGTCATTCAACATGCTGATAAAACGGAAACATGGTATGGTAATTTAGAGGAAATCAAGGTTAAATTATATGAATATGTTGAAAAGCGAACAGTGGTTGGTACGGTCTCTGGATCCGCAGATGATGATAAAGGTAAATATTACTTTGCAATTAAAAAAGACGATAAATTTATTGACCCAATTCAGGTGATTCGCTTTGAATAGAGTCATACAATTACTACGTCTTATTACTATTCACCCATTGTTATGGATTGTCATTGCACTTGCAGTTGCAACCGCTCATTTCCTTGAGGTGTGCTTATTGCTGGGAATTATTCTTATTCATGAATTGGGGCATGCGGCTGCGGCTTCTTTTTTTTCCTGGAGAGTCAAAAAAATCACCCTGTTGCCATTTGGGGGTGTTGCCGAAATGGATGAGCATGGCAACCGACCGTTAAAGGAAGAAACCATTGTCGTACTTGCAGGGCCGCTTCAGCATGTGTGGATGGTGGCTTTAGCCTATGGACTGGTTAGCATTAACCTGATGCCTGTTGACCTTTTCCAACTATTCTTAAGCTATAATCTGATGATTTTTATATTCAATCTCTTTCCAGTATGGCCGCTTGATGGGGGGAAACTGGTATTCTTACTACTTTCATTAAAGAGTTCCTTTCCGAATGCCCATCGTATAACGCTCATCCTTTCTTTGGTCAGCCTATCAATCTTTTCGCTGATGATCGTTATAGCTGCCCCAACCCATATCAATGTATGGATCATCATCGCCTTCCTTTATTTTTCGCTCTACCATGAATGGAAGCAGCGCCGCTTTATCTTTATGAGATTTTTATTAGAGCGCTACTATGGGAAGAAATCAAGTCTGCAAACCTTGAAACCAATTGAGGCCAATGAAGAGGATTTACTCATTCACGTCCTAGAAAAGTTTCAACGCGGCTGCAAACATCCAATCATTGTTGAAGCCGATGGCAAGGAAAAAGGTATGTTAGATGAAAATGAGCTATTGCATGCCTATTTTACCGAGAAACGATTAACAGACAAAATCAGCGACCTTCTCTTTTCTTACTAACTAACGGTATAATGTAAAGAAAAAAAGTGAGGTTGCGTTTTTGGAAACATTAATTATTAATTACAATTCACGGGAAAAGCGATTTGCTTATCTGAAAAACAACCGTGTGGAAAATATCATCTTTGACCGGCCAGAGCATCGATCGCTGGTCGGTAATATTTATTTTGGGACTGTGACAAAAGTTTTACCTGGAATGAATGCGGTGTTTATTGATATTGGCGAAGAGAAAAATGCGTATTTACACCGAGATGTCCTTCCTTCGTATCTCTTATCAACTGATAAACAAAAGAATGTTAGCTCGTTCGTCCATCAGGGTGAAAAAATGCTCGTTCAGGTTGACAAGGATGCAACCGGTACAAAAGGAGCCCGAGTAACGGGGATTATTGAAATCGCGGGCCCTAATCTGATTTACATGCCAAAGGGCCGTTATGTAGCAGTTTCAAAAAAAATTGCTGATGAACGACAACAAGCGAGTCTTCGTCGAATCGGAAATCACTTAAAGACAGAAGAAGAAGGGATCATTTTCCGGACGTCAGCACTATCAAGTACGGAAGAAGAAGTCCATTCCGAATTAGTGTCCCTCCGCGAGCAGCATCAACAACTACTGCAAAAAACTGCCGCCCTAAAAAAGCCAGGGATACTTTTTCAAAAAGATAGCTTCGTTGAAATGATTTTGGACCAAGTGGATAGAATGACGGATGGAGAAGTTATCGTCGATGACTTACCACTAAAAAGGCTGACCGAAGAGCAAAATGATCGGGTTAAACATAGTTATTACAATGGAAAAGAGAATATTTTTTCTGTACATAATATAGAGCATGAAATTGATAAAGCTCTGAAGCGCATTGTCTGGCTTGATCATGGCGCCTACCTGATTTTTGATGAAACCGAAGCGTTAACCATCATTGATGTAAACACTGGTAAATTTTCCGGGAAGACAGATTATCAGGAAACAGTATTAAAGACGAACCTATTGGCTGCGAAGGAAGTAGTAAGACAACTGCGTCTGCGCGATATTGGCGGAATCGTCCTCATCGATTTCATCGATATGAAACGTGAAAAGGACAAGCAAGTCATTCTCAATCTAATTGAATCGGAATTAACTAAGGATCAAAAAAGAACAAAAGTTATGGGCTTTACCCCGTTAGGCATACTTCAACTGACACGAAAGAAAACAAAGGTCACCCTTTCAGAGGCGTTGGAGGTGAAGTGTCCTGTTTGTGATGGGACGGGCCGGATCCTCAGTCCAGAAACATTAGGCTTTAGGCTTGAGCGAGAGTTACTTGAGCACCGCTATTCCGAATTTGAGGCTGTCTTGGTGGAAACAACCGCTGAAGTGAAAGATCAGCTTCTAGGACCTAATGAAGCCCATCGAGAATCATTAGAAGAGTTCTTACATTTTAAACTGTACTTTTCGATTCAACCATCTAACCGCCATTTTTATGTATTAAAGCAGTTCGGCAATGTGAACGAGATCGCTCCAAAAGAATTGGAATGAAACTGATCTTCCTAAATTTCTATTGACACTTTTGCCTAGAATATGTTAGGATTTTAATGTTATGTTTGTAGCACCCGTGCTACAACCGCACAGAACAGGTAGTAAGATTTGTGTGAAAGCATAAGCCCCTGTATATGGCGAGTCTGAGTTTATAAGGAGGTGCAGTTCATGTACGCAATTATTGAAACTGGTGGTAAACAAGTGAAAGTCGAAGAAGGCCAAGCTATCTACATTGAAAAACTTAATGCAGAAGCTGGTGAAACAGTTACTTTTGACAAAGTTCTTTTCGTTGGCGGTGAAAACGTAAAAGTAGGAAGCCCTGTTGTTGCAGGTGCTACGGTTACAGCTAAAATTGAAAAGCAAGGTCGTCAAAAGAAAATTACTGTTTTCAAGTACAAAGCGAAGAAAAACTACCACAAGAAGCAAGGTCATCGTCAACCTTACACTAAAGTAGTCATCGAAAAAATCAACGCGTAAGGTGTTGAATAATAGATGATTCAAATTACGATTAATCGTACGGAGTCCGGAATTATTCATTCGTTTACAATGAGCGGACATGCCAAGTTTGCTAAGCATGGCGAGGATATCGTTTGTGCAGGAGCTTCGGCAGTATCTGTTGGGACAATCAATGCAGTTCATGCCTTAACAGGTGTGACTCCAGAGTTTGAAAATAAGCCTGGTTTTCTCCGCTGTGTAATCCCGGAAAATCTTCCAGAAAACACGCAAGAGAAAGTACAGCTTCTTCTCGAAGGAATGGCCGTTTCATTACGGGCGATTGAAGAAGAGTACGGAAAGCACATAAAGATTACCTTCAAAAAGCAGGAGGTGGAATAAATGTTATTAAAATTAGATCTTCAGTTGTTTGCATCTAAAAAGGGTGTAGGTTCTACAAAAAACGGACGTGACTCTATCTCAAAGCGTCTTGGCGCTAAGCGTGCAGATGGTCAATTCGTAACTGGTGGTTCAATCCTTTACCGTCAACGCGGTACAAAGATTTACCCAGGTGAAAACGTTGGCCGTGGAGGCGACGATACACTTTTTGCAAAAGTTGACGGCGTTGTGAAATTTGAACGTGTCGGTCGTGATCGCAAAAGAGTGAGCGTTTATCCAGTAGCTCA
The DNA here is from genome assembly GCF_046562815.1 of Neobacillus sp. 204. NCBI lineage: Bacteria > Bacillati > Bacillota > Bacilli > Caryophanales > Bacillaceae > Neobacillus > Neobacillus sp. 204. Next base: position 38,580 of record NZ_JBJORY010000009.1, on the reverse strand, counting down.
AGAAGCTTAAGCTAACTACCGAAAACTCTAACCTGTTTGGTTAGAGTTTTCTTTTTGCTAACGAATTTTCCTTCCATATTATACTTCGGGAAACGCTTCGTAGATGCTTCTTTTTGCCTCTAATTATCTTTCATCACAAAAATAAGCTTACTCATTGTTAATTTTTTGATATACTATCAGCAAACTGGTGTTGCGACACTTAATGTGGGAGTGTACGTATGGAGAAAGAATGGGATATTGTTGAGGTGCTTCGGCATTCTCGGCATGATTGGTTAAATAGGCTTCAGTTAATAAAAGGGAACTTGGATTTAAACCGTATCGACCGGGCTAAATCGGTCATCGATGAAATTATTATAGAAGCCCAACATGAGTCAAAGCTCTCGAATTTGAAAATGCCTTTGTTTGCCTCACTGCTGTTAAAATCAAATTGGGAGAATCCTTCCTTTAAACTGGAATATGAGGTGCTTCAAGATACAGAATCTTTTCAATTGAATGAAGCACTGTTGACCAATTGGACAACCCTTTTATTTAAATGTTTAAATGAAGCAATTGAGGCTTTCCAAGAAAATCATTTATCGATAACAATTGACCAGCAATCAAAGGGAATTCGTTTCTTTTTTGATTTTAGCGGGATAATAATAAAAAGTGAAATAATTGAAGAATTCCTGGCAGGACCCCATAGTCTACTCGATATAGTGGTTAAGGACTTCTCAGAAAGTGAACTTGCAATAGAGGTTTTTATACCTTTTCAAAAAAAATAGGTTAAAGTTAAGACACTTTTCGTGACATTTATTGACTCGAAATGCAGACTGGAGGAATAAGATGTTTGTTGATCAAACGAAGATTTATGTAAAAGGCGGAGATGGCGGTAATGGTATGGTCGCGTTCCGTAAAGAAAAATATATACCAAAAGGTGGTCCAGCTGGTGGAGATGGCGGGAAAGGTGCGAATGTTGTTTTTGAAGTAAATGAAGGCTTACGCACTTTAATGGATTTCCGGTATCAACGTCATTTTAAAGCACCACGTGGTGAGCATGGCATGTCCAAAAACCAGCACGGTGCCGGTGCAAAGGATATGATTGTTAAGGTACCGCCAGGAACCGTTGTCATTGATGCAAATACGCAGGAAGTCCTTGCTGATTTAGTGGAGAATGGTCAACAGGCGATTATTGCCAAAGGCGGCCGTGGCGGGCGCGGAAATTCACGGTTTGCTACCCCTGCAAACCCAGCACCTGAGCTTTCGGAAAATGGAGAACCAGGTCAAGAGCGTGAAGTCATTCTTGAATTGAAGCTGCTTGCTGATGTCGGTCTAGTTGGATTTCCGAGTGTTGGAAAATCAACGCTATTATCAGTTGTATCTTCGGCAAGGCCAAAAATTGCCGAGTACCATTTTACAACCATTGTTCCGAATCTTGGGATGGTAGAAACAGAAGATGGCAGAAGCTTTGTTATGGCAGACCTTCCGGGGTTGATTGAGGGAGCAAGTGAAGGCGTGGGCTTAGGTCATCAATTCTTACGTCATATTGAACGGACAAGGGTTATTGTTCATGTTATAGATATGGCTGCGATGGAAGGCAGGGACCCATATGAGGACTACCAGACCATCAATCGTGAATTAAGTGAATACAATTTACGTTTAACCGAGCGCCCGCAAATCATTGTCGCCAATAAGATGGATATGCCTGAAGCAGAAGAGAACTTGAAAAAGTTTAAGGAGCAGCTTGAAGAGGAATATCCTATCTTCCCGATTTCAGCGGTAACCAGAAAAGGTCTTCGCGAATTAATATATGCTGTTGCAGATAAGATTGAGGAAACACCAGAATTTCCACTTGAGCATGAGGAAGAGGAAACAACGGGTGTGCATCGTGTTCTTTATAAGCACGAGGCAGAACCGGAAGCATTTAAAATTACAAGAGAACCGAATGGTACATTTGTCGTTTCTGGTGAAAAAACAGATAAACTCTTTAAAATGACAGACTTCTCAAGAGAAGAATCGGTTCGTCGTTTTGCACGTCAACTTCGTGGTCTTGGTGTAGATGCAGCCTTGAGGGAAAGAGGAGCAAAAGACGGGGATATTGTGAAATTAATGGAGTTCGAATTTGAGTTTATTGAATAAGAAGGGTTTCTGTCCTGAAGAGAGTAGGGTAGAGTGATAAAAATGGATAAAAAATTTTACTTAGTGCGTGAAGACGTTTTGCCGGAAGCGATGAAAAAAACGCTTGATGTGAAAGAAATGTTAGATCGTGGTAAAGCAGAATCAGTTGCAGATGCAGTGCAAAAAGCGGATTTAAGCAGAAGTGCCTTTTATAAATACAGAGATACTGTTTTTCCTTTCTCAACCATTAAAAAGGAAAAGATCATCTCGCTTTTCTTTCATTTGGAAGATCGCTCAGGTACGCTGTCCAAATTGCTCGGTGTTGTTGCAAACTCAGGCTGTAATGTTGTTACCCTTCACCAAACGATTCCGTTGCAAAGCAGGGCGAATGTGACACTCTCATTAAACACTTCTAACATTATGATGGAAATAGATGAGTTGCTGAAAGAACTAAGGAAACTCGAATTTGTAGAAAAGGTAGAAGTGCTGGGAACAGGTGTGTAGAAATAACTACCACTGGCTCTCAGCTTTCTTTTTAGAAATGGCCGTGTGAAGGGGTATTGTTGATTTTTCCACTCTGTTGATTGGAGCGGAAGGCGCGAAGACTCCTGCGGGAGTGCGGGGCAGGGGAGACCCCGCAGGCGCTAGAAGCGCCGAGGAGGCTCCCCGCAACGCCCGCGGAAAGCGAAGCGCCTGGAGCGGAAATCAACAGCCAAGTTTAACACAGCCAAAAAAATAAGGAGTGGGGAAAGTGAAGGTTGGATACTTAGGACCAAAAGCTACATTCACAGAATTAGCAGTCAAAAAAGTTTTTCAAGGATTTGAACTTGAGCCCTATCAAACAATTCCTGCAAGTATGGATGCCATCGTCGATAAAGAAGTAGAACTGGCAGTGGTTCCAATCGAAAATGCTTTAGAAGGCTCAGTGAATATTACTCTTGATTATTTAACACAGGTTGTTCAAATACCAATTATTGGTGAAATTACCTTGCCAATCAAACAGCATTTGATGGTCCATCCGGATAATCAGGAAAATTGGCAGGATGTCAGTAAGGTATTTAGCCATTCTCATGCTATTGCCCAGTGCCATAAATATTTACATAACCATTTAAAGGGTGTTCCATTTGAAAGTGTGTCGTCAACAGCAGCAGCGGCATTGATGGTAATGGAAAACCCAGAGTTGAAAATTGCTGCGATTGCCAATGAACTGGCTGCGCAGGAATACGGATTATCCATTGTTAAAAGAAATATACACGATTTTGATTATAACCATACCCGCTTTGTCGTTCTTTCCGAGAAAGAACTCGATTTTCAGTCGATTAGCGGTTCATCCCATTATAAAACGACACTGATGGTAACACTCCCTTCGGACCCAGCCGGGGCCCTTCATCAGGTGTTATCCGCGTTTGCCTGGAGAAAATTAAACTTATCAAAGATTGAATCGAGACCGATGAAAACAGGAATTGGCAATTACTTTTTTATTATAGATTTGGAAATGAAACTGGATGAGGTGTTAATACCTGGAGCAATTGCAGAAATAGAAGCATTAGGCTGTGGTGTCACCTTATTAGGCAGCTATCCATCTGTTTTAGTGAATTTAGACTAACATAAAAAGGACCCGTTTTTCGGGTCCTTTTAAGTTCGATTTCGGCACGGAAGCTTTTAGGATTCGATCAAAAAGCCTTCTGCTTTTAAGGCTGCTTCGGCGTGATCTAAGACTTGAATGCTTGAGGCTGAGATGGTATGAAGGTGGATTCCATCCGTTAGCTCAGATAATAAAGAAGCACCTGTCTTTTGTATGTTTGCCATGAATTGTTTCACCTCTTGGCGATTTGAAACCATAATCGACGCAGTCAAATCACCGTAAACCTTGTGTTCAATTTTGACATCCTTCACTAATACCCCATGATCAACGAGCAAATATAGTTCTTTTTCGGTGTCTTCAGGTGAATGTCTGCATGCAATGGTTCTTTCAAAGGAATAATTGGTGGCGTTCTGATTTAAATAAATATAACCTTGGCTGGTTGCAATAATTGGTTCATTTTTTGCTTTAAGAAGCGTGATATCTCCGACAATCACCTGTCTGCTAACATTCGTTCGATTGGCGAGTTCACTTCCTGTCAACGGGACAGGACTGTCTTTTAGCAGCTGTAAAATGAAAGACCTCCTTTCCTCTCCCAATATTTTTTTTTGCTCTACCATAAAATTCCCCCTATTTCTATTGCTGTTTTACTATTTTAGCACAGTTTAATTTTTTAATATAACGGAAGCAGCCTCGAAGGCATGAACGATAGAAACGATACTTTCCCCAAGCTTCACTACATCTTCCAAGCTCGTGGAATGACCAAAAGAGATCCGGATAAATTCTTTTGCCTCCGTAGTGGATAATCCCAATGCTTGAGTCACTTTTGCAGGGGATTGCATGCCAATTTGGCAGGCACTACCCGTTGAAATCGCAAAGCCAAGCCGATTACATTCAAGCATCATCCATTGGCCCTCAATGCCGGAAATCCCTAGTCCAACAATATTGGCGAGCTGCGAGGCTTCATTTGCTTGGTGAATTTTCACTTTTTCTTTAATTGGTTCAAGCGTTTCAATAAAGGTTTTCCGCAATAATTGATATTTATTAGTATCCTCTTGCAAATTTCCGATTATTTTCTGCGCGGCGACTGTCATTGCCGCAATGGCCGGAACATTTAACGTTCCTGGACGAAATCCACGTTCATGCGAGCCTCCAGGAAAGAATGGCTCCCATTTAAGAATGGGATCGACATAGACTCCCCCAATCCCTTTTGGACCATATATTTTATGGCCAGAAAAAGAAAAACTGCTTATAAGTGGAGCAATCCTTTTTACATCAATTTTTCCAAAAGACTGAACAAAATCGCTGTGAAAATGTATTTCGTTGTCCTTGCAAATCTTTGTGATTTCATCAATTGGCTGGATCGTGCCTATTTCAGAATTCACATGCTGCAGCACGAATAAAATGGTTTCTGGTTTTATTGAATGTTTGAGCTGTTCTGGGTCAATCAGGCCTTGTGAATTAAGCGGAAGCAGTGTAATTTCATATCCAAATTCCTTTAGTCTATTTAGGATTCCATGGATGGATGAATGCTCCGCCATTCCTGCGATAATATGGTTACCCTCTTTTTTGGGAACGGACAACAAGGCCTCTATTGCTAAAAAATTCCCCTCCGTACCACCACTTGTAAAAAACAGCCCATTTTTATCAATTCCTAAAAGTTTGGCCAATTCTTCCCGGCAATTTTCAAGTAATGCAGCGGACTGACCGCCAGTATCGTGGAGACTGCTTGAGTTACCAAAGTATTCTGTTGCCACCTTCAAATATACTTCCGCGGCTTCAGGGTCAAGTGGAGTTGTCGCTGCAAAATCAAAATATTTCATGATCCTTCTCCAATTCTCATTTTATAGGGTAATGAATCAACATAAACTTAGAAACAATCTAGATCCATCAGGAGGTGTTTCTATTTTTCTATAAAAATACTTGTTTTTAGTTTAATTCTATGTAAATATATATGTCAAGACACCTGTTAGGTCAGGAGGGTTAACATATGACAAATGATGATGTGTTAATTATTGGAAGTGGAGTAGCGGCTTTACAGTTGGCTGTAAAGTTAACTAACGATTTAAATGTGAGGATAATCACAAAAGAAAAAATAAGAACGGCCAATTCTTATCTTGCTCAAGGCGGAATTGCGGCTGCACTAGGGGTAAACGACCACCCCTCTAAGCATATTGTCGATACGCTTGAAGCGGGAAGATTCCACAACAATCAAGAGGTTGTTCAGGAAGTCATTACTGCGGCACCGGATCTTATCATGCACATAGCACAACAAGGCGAAATATTTGATAAAAAACGAAATGGTGAATTGTTCCTTGGAATGGAAGGAGCACATAGTGAGAAGAGAATTGTTCATGGCGGTGGTGATGCCACTGGTAAAAATGTCATGGAACATCTGATTAGTGAATTGGGGCAAAAGCGAAATATCACTATTGAAGAAAATGTCTTCGCATATGAATTACTCCTAAATGCCAAACAGAACCGATGTATCGGCGTTAAATCTAAAACATCGACTGAAGCGATTCAAAGCTTTTATGGCAAGCATGTAATCATCGCAACTGGGGGTTGTGGTCAGTTATATACCTATACCTCTAATGCAAAAACTGTCAGTGGTGATGGGATTGCAATGGCTTATCTAGCAGGTGCAGACATCGTTGATATGGAATTTAATCAATTTCACCCTACGCTTTTATATATAAATGGTGAAACAAAGGGGCTAATATCTGAAGCTGTGAGGGGAGAAGGAGCAACTCTAGTTACAGATGATGGGACTCAGATTATGGAGGGTGTTCACCCCTTAAAAGACCTCGGCCCTAGGCATGTAGTTTCACAAAGGATTTATGAATTCCTAAAAAACGGAAAACAGATTTATTTAGATATCAGCAACATTGATGACTTTGAAAAAAGATTTCCTTCGATCACCTCTATATGTGAGGGTAATGGTATCCAAATAGCGGGTGGAAAAATCCCTGTTGCTCCAGGAAGTCATTTTTTAATGGGAGGAATTAAAACCGATTTAATGGGACGTTCTTCGATCGATGGACTATATGCTATCGGTGAAGCTTCCTGTACTGGTTTACACGGTGCCAATCGTTTAGCGAGTAACTCCTTATTAGAGGGATTATTTCAAGGGGAACGATTATCAAAGTGGATAAATGAAACATGTAAAGTACCGCAAGAGTTAGAACAGAACAAGTACTTCATTCATCCCAATCAAGAAAGAGTATTGAATTTACCAGATGTCCAGCAAATTAAAGATTTAATGATGGAACGGGTTGGAATTGTTCGAAATAAAGAGAATTTGAAAAAGCAGCTAGCCTGGTTAAATCAATACAAGGCCGAAAGCATCCATTTGGATACATGTTCACCAGATGATATAACGAAGGTTTTTATGTTGATTATTGCTAATCTGATCACAGATGCGGCATTAAAACGGACAGAAAGCAGGGGCGGTCACTTTCGAAGTGATTTTCCAAAAGAAGATGATCACCAGTGGTTAAGGAAAACCATTATTCATAACTATAAACAGGGAATGGAGAAGTGCAATGAACACATTGAAACTGCGCTCGCAACTTGAGAAGTTTTTTATTGAAGATATCGGGGAACAAGATATTACCACCGATTTAATCTTTGCAGATGAAACGAATGGAGAAATTGTATTTCTTTCAAAAGATGAAGGAATTTTTTGCGGAGAGGAAATTATTAAGACTGGGTTTCAGCTGCTAAATAATGAAATTTCTACTCGTGTGTTTGTGAAGGATGGTCAAACCATTAAATATGGTGATCAGCTAGCTCAAGTCTCTGGGAAAATAGCTGATTTATTAAAAGGGGAAAGAGTGATCTTGAATCTTATTCAACGGATGAGCGGGATTGCTACACTAACTAGAAAAACGGTTAACACCCTAGATAGCGGCCATACGAAAATCTGTGATACTCGGAAAACAACGCCTGGTCTCCGCATGCTTGAAAAGTATGCTGTACGCTGTGGAGGCGGATATAATCATCGCTTCGGTTTATATGATGGAATCATGATTAAAGATAACCATATTTCTTTTGCCGGTTCCATTTCGAAGGCAGTTGAAGCAGTTCGCAAAAATGCAGGCCATATGGTGAAAGTAGAAGTGGAAGTGGAATCGGAAGCACAGGTATTGGAAGCCGTAAATGCAGGAGCAGATGTGATCATGTTTGATAACCGTACACCGGCAGAAATTAAAGAATTAATAAAATTGGTTCCAGACTCGATCATTACAGAGGCCTCAGGCGGAATCCAATTGACTAATATTGCTGATTATCGCGAAACAGGTGTGGATTATATTTCCCTCGGGTACTTAACTCATTCATATAAAGCACTCGATATTAGTGTAAAAGTGCAATGGATTAAAGGAGATGAGTAATATGGACATATTAGCGACGTTACAAAAAAATAAGATGATCCCAGAAAAATACAAACAAATGTCAAGAGAAGAACTCGAAAACCGGGTAATTGAGGTCAAGAAAGAGCTTGGTTCACGACTGTATATTCCTTGCCATCATTATCAAAAAGACGAGGTTGTCCAGTTTGCGGATGCCACGGGTGATTCCTTACAGCTCGCACAGTTATCAGCTGATAATACAGAAGCAGAATTTATTGTCTTCTGTGGAGTTCATTTTATGGCAGAAACAGCAGATATTTTAACGACCGAAAATCAAAAGGTCATCTTGCCTGATATGCGCGCGGGCTGCTCGATGGCTGATATGGCCGATCTTCAACAAACCGAAAAAGCATGGGAAAAGCTTCAGGAACTTTTTGGAGATACAATCCTTCCTTTAACCTATGTCAATTCAACAGCAGCTATTAAATCGTTTGTTGGTGCACATGGCGGGGCAACAGTAACTTCTTCGAATGCAGAAACGATGGTTAAGTGGGCATTTGAAATGAAGGAACGTATTTTATTTTTACCCGATCAGCATTTAGGCCGAAATACAGCCGTTGAACTAGGTGTAGGCTTAGACGAAATGGCTGTTTGGAACCCAATTACAAATGAACTAGAATTTGAAGGTGATCCTTCAGTAATTAAGGTCATCCTTTGGAAAGGGCATTGTTCGGTTCATGAAAATTTCACTGTTCAAAATGTTATTGATACACGCTACAAATATCCTGATATGAAAATCATCGTTCATCCAGAATGCCGCCGCGAAGTAGTGGAATTAGCCGATATGGCAGGGTCAACGAGTTATATTATCAAAGCCATTGAAAAGGCAGAGCCAGGAACGGCTTGGGCAATTGGTACAGAAATGAATCTTGTCAATCGCTTGATTCAAAATCATCCTGATAAAAAAATCATCTCGTTAAATCCGCAAATGTGTCCATGTCTAACGATGAACCGGATTGACCTGCCGCATTTGGTCTGGAGCCTCGACACACTTGAAGAGACAAATAATATCATTACAGTAAGTCCTGACGTTGCTGAAAATGCCAAATTGGCTCTTGAGCGGATGTTAATAAATTCATAATAAATCTTAAAAAGATGCAATTCATTCTGATTGCATCTTTTTCATTATGGCTCTTTTCGTAAACTTTACTGCTTCTGGAGCTTTATAAAGGTTATTTACTAAGTTTCTAGTTAATTTTCGCAAAAGTTCATACGAAAAGATGCCACGAAGCAAATAGTTTTACGGTTTGATGAACTTATACGAAAAACAATAATCTTTGCGTAAATAGCCTTTATTATTTAATGAAATCATCAGGGGGGATTCATATTCTTTTGAAAAATAGCATAAGTTTTTGTGAAGAAGGATAGCACTTTGCCCATTTTCACATAGACTATATGGACTTATGCCATAGGAGGGGAAATCAGAGTGAAGATCCATATCGTACAGAAAGGGGATACTCTTTGGAAGATAGCCAAGAAGTACGGCGTGAATTTTGAAGAGCTGAAAAAGATGAATTCACAGCTCAGCAACCCTGATATGATTATGCCCGGTATGAAAATAAAGGTCCCAACTTCAGGTGGAACAATAAAAAAAGAAGCCCCAATGGGAACTAAACCAGGTACAACAATCAACTTAGGAGTTAAGAAAGAACAGCCGCTTGCTGAGCAACCGTTAGTCAAAGAGAAACCCGTAAAGGAAGCACCGATTAAAGCAGCACCAATTAAGGAAGCGCCTATCAAAGAAGCCCCAATTAAAGAAGCGCCAATCAAGGAGGCACCAATTAAAGAAGCTCCAATAATAAAAGAAGCACCAAAAGCACCTTATACTCCAAAAATGCCTCTACAAATCGTCCCAGAAATAGATATTAACAATTATTACATGATGAATATGCAAAATATGACTGTACAACAGCCACAACCTGCCAATATCCTACCTGAAATAAAAGAAGTACCAAAGAAAGAGGTTCCAATCAAAGAAGCACCAATCAAAGCAGCACCAATCAAAGCAGCACCAATCAAAGCAGCACCAATCAAGGAAACTCCAATCAAAGAAGCGCCAATAAAGGAAGCTCCAATAAAAGAGACTCCTTTTATTCCAGCACCACCACCACCAGTAATGGAAGCACCAGCAGCGGTGGCACCGCAACAGGATTATTGTGTACCAGTTACTCCAATTATGCCAGGACCTGGATTCTGTCCTCCATTTGGTGGATTCCCGATGCCTATGCACCCAATAATGCCTTACCCACAAGTGCAGGGAGGGATGATGCCAATGCCACAGGTAATGCCTAGTGGGTTTGCAGGCAGTCCAGGAGCAGCACCAACTATTGCAGGCACATCGTTTGCTGCGCCGCATTTCGCTGATGAATCATCATCCTTTATGCCGCAATTGCCTGTTATGAATCCAGCATATAGTCCGGGTGCAGTCATGGGTGTACAATCACCACAACAGCCAGTGTACCCATACATGGATTCTGGAGCATATGGTCAAGTGCCACACGGCTATGGTCAGCAAATGCCAGGAGGATATGGTCAAATGCCACAAAGCTATGGTCAGCAGATGCCAGCGGGATATGATCAAATGCCACACGGCTATGGCCAGCAGATGCCAGCGGGATATGATCAAATGCCACACGGCTATGGCCAGCAAATGCCAGCGGGATACGATCAAATGCCACACGGCTATGGCCAGCAGATACCGGCGGGATACGATCAAATGCCACAAGGTTATGGTCAGGCAATGCCAGCGAGATATGGTCAAATGCCACAAGGTTATGGCCAGCAGATGCCAGCGGGATACGGTCAAATGCCAACCGGATACCCAATGGAAAGCCCATCTGGCTTCGAACCAGTACATTATCCAACTGACTTTGCTCCATCACGGGTAATGCCTGGGAACATGTTCGGAAATCCAGCTATGGGAAATCCATATGGAATGGGAGCACCAAATGGCCAAACGCCATTCGGGTATCCACAAATGAGTGGTCAAATGGGTGAACCTTATAACTACGGATCTCCAGAAATAACTGGTCCTGGTTCATTCATGCAGCCGACGGAAGGGTTACCAGTGGGAAGTGGTGCAATGGGCGATTGCGGCTGTGGAGCGGCACCTGCGGAAATGCCGGCACCAACAGCTATGCCGCAGCAAGCACCAATGCCAACAAACTTTGTGCCGCCAACACCGCCAATTTACAGCGCACCATATACAGGACCTGTTAATGCTGCACAGCCACCTTATTTGAATCCATATGGTATGGGTTCGCTCGGAACAAATCCTTACGGTATGCCAGGTTACCAAGATGAGAGCCTTTAATACGACAAATCATAAAAAGGGAGACGATGATTATTTTGATCGTCTCCTCTCTTATTTTCAATCACAGTTTCATGAAAAAATCCTACAGATGGTTCCGATTCGAAAATCTGTGATTTATTTAAGAACGGATAAAAATACTTATGTCATTAAAGGGTACCATACCAACAGTAGACTTAGACTCCAAGAAGCTTTTACAGCCACTCTGAAAAAAGAGGGATTTACAAAGACCTATTTATTTTTAACTTCACCTGTGAGAGAACAGTTATTTTTTGAAGGAACTTATTTTGGATGTATGGAGTACATACCTCCAAATAAAGCTGTATTTTCTTTCCACTCTCATAAAAATCGCCAAGAAGGAATTGAGTTATTAGAATTATTTCACCAAACCACAGCCTCGATTGAAGCGCGCTATCGAACCTTACTTCCAAAAGGTCACCTTATCGAAAAATGGACGGAAAGATTAAATGTGTTTTCAAATAATCTGCCCTATCTTGGGTACTTTATCAATGATCAATTCATCATTGAAATGATTGATTGGGCAAACTGGTCGTTAGAAGGAATGGAAAATAACCGGAGGTTCTTTCTAAAAGAACCCTCGCTCATTCTCCATGGGGACGTAGCCCACCATAATTTTTTAAGGGATTCAGACGGCCAGTTAAATCTAATTGATTTTGATTTAATCAGTATTGGTCCTGCCTCATTTGATTATTTACAATATGCCAACCGGATTTTACCTTACATCGATTGGTCATTCGAAAGACTTTCGAGCCTTTCTCCAATAAAGAAATATTTACACGAAGCGGCTTTTTTATATGCATTAGCCTATCCTGCGGACATTTTTCGGGAATGGAATCGAATGATTCGTGAAAAATCCTACACTGATCATACAAAATACAAACAAGTTATGGACTTAACGATCAGTCAATTTTATGCAAGGAAAAAATTTATTGATCACCTAAAGGAGTTATTAAACTGAACTTAGCTGGAAGTAACCGTCTGAATGAAATCCCCTCAAAGTTAGCACCCTAATAGAGAGCATAGCTAACATGCTCAGGATGTTAATGGAGGGGGTTTTTTCGCTTGAAAAAGAAACAGTGGATGATTCCTCTTTCAGCCACATTAATGATTGGGCTGGCTGGATGTGCAAGTAATAATGATCGTGCAGGGGTTAACGAAAACAATAATTATTCACCAACACCGGTCGGTTATTACTCCAATGAAAACCACCCAACCTCTAATAACAATCTCTTTAGAGATAATGACGGGGCAATTACGGAAATGATGGACCATACTCTTGGGGATGAGGATCAAGTTATTAACGAAAATAGAAGAAATCAGCTTCAAACAAGGGATGAAAATGGGAATCCGAAAAATCCAACAACACCGATTGCATCCAAAGATCGTAATTTCTTGCAACGTGATAATCGATTTAGTACAAGCGATATGAATTATCACGGTCACCTAAATGTAAATATGAGAAATACTGGGGTAGCTACCGACCCTGACTTTCAGAATAACGTAACTAATAAAATCAGAAACACCGTAGCCGCGGTTCCAAATGTAGAGGACGTCAGATCCGTCGCTTACGGTAGTTCAATTATAGTTTCTGTAAATTTAATTGATAATGATCAAGCCTCTGCAACCAAAAGAGCCATTAAGAAAGCCGTAAAGCCGTACGCAAATGGAAGAACGGTTAAGGTCATATTTGATGAGGGAAAGATTGGCCGCGACCGCAATATCTACAATGACAGTCAACAAGAAAAGGGTGGAAGGTAATTCCTTCTGAGCGAGGGTAAAGCTTTTTTTGCTTTACCCTTTTTAAAATGGACTGAAGGATAAAAAGGCAAAATAAGGCTACACTAGTACTGAATAGAATGTTCAATTTTTAACAATAAGAGGTGAGTAGCATGAGGTATCATTGGATGGCATGGTATCGGTTTATTTTTGCCGGGTTCGCTGTTCTTCTCTTCATGTTTATTTTTAATGCTAAGGGAATAACGATCATTGGCTCAGCCGCTCCAATCGATAACCATCAGAAAGAGGGAAAGACCGAACCGCTAAATATGGAGGTTATTTTGGAACGGGTCTATTTGGACGGGGAAATAAGTCAAGAAGTGGTTCATGAGACATGCTGGTCCATGGAAAATTTTTGGGCAAAATATGACCAGTGGCAGCTAATTGATATGGACGAGTCAACAATGGTATTTCGGAAGCAAGTTAATGACATATCACCATTGCTTAAAGCAAATGGCTTTTTTGGAATTACCGAAGAGGGTGTTTTAAGTATATTTAATGGCAGACCTGACCAGTTACGGATTATTCAATCATTTTTTCAAATAGATATTAAGAAGTTAGAAAGTACAAAGCAAGAAGAATTGATTCAAGGCATTCCTATAAAAAATAAGAATCGGTATGTCGAAGTTTTAGAGACATTTAAGCCGTATTCATTAAAAAAAGAATAGCAATATCAACGAATCAGACTGATGCCGCCATTTCAGTTTGGTTTTTTTTTGAATTCTCAGTTAAAAATCGAGTTCGAACAGCGATTTTGGGATTCAATGGGCGAATTTCACAGTATAATGAGCGAATTTCCATATTCAATGAGCGAATTCTGCGGTTTAATGGGCGAATTCCACAATTCAATGAGCGAATCCCAAATACAATTAGCAAATTTCAAATTTCTCGAATAGTTTGATATTCCGCCAAACCGTTATTTTCTACAACTTACTTAAAATAGTATGGTAGAATGAAATACAGTGTAAAATTAGGGGAGAGAATATAAGTGTACGAATTTATTAAAGGGACCGTCGAATTTGTCGGGCCTGAATATATCGTGATTGAGAACAATGGAATCGGTTATCAAATCGCAACGCCCAATCCGTTTATCTATACGGGTAAAATGGAATCAATGGTAACAGTATATACTTACCACTATGTTCGTGAGGATGTCATTGCTCTTTACGGATTTGAAACAAGGGAAGAGAAAAGGCTTTTTACAAAATTATTAAATGTTTCCGGAATTGGACCAAAAGGGGCCCTGGCAATCCTTGCTTCCGGTGAAGTTCAGCAAGTGGTGACCGCCATTGAAAATGAAGATGAAAGTTTCCTCGTCAAATTCCCTGGAGTTGGTAAAAAAACGGCCCGTCAAATGATCCTGGACCTAAAAGGAAAACTGCAGGACATCGTTCCAGACTATTTCCCAAATCTATTTAATAGCGACCAACTTCACTTACAAACACAATCTGGCAGCTCTAACTTAGAAGAAGCAATTCTTGCCTTGAAAGCATTGGGTTACTCCGAGAAAGAAATCAAAAAGATTACACCTGAGTTAAGAAAAGAACAAATGTCTACGGACCAATACATTAAGAAAGCCCTTCAGCGGCTTTTAAAATAGGTGATGATTGATGGAAGACCGGATTATTTCTAGTGAAGTTAACGAGAGCGAGTTGAGCATTGAACAGAGCCTTAGGCCGCAAGTTCTAAGTCAATATATAGGACAAGATCAGGTAAAGGAAAACCTCGATATTTATATCAAAGCGGCAAAAATGCGGAAGGAAACGTTAGACCATGTCCTTCTTTATGGACCACCGGGATTGGGGAAAACAACACTTGCAGTGATTATTGCCAATGAAATGGGCGTAAACATTCGGACCACATCAGGACCTGCAATTGAGAGGCCTGGTGATTTAGCTGCTATTCTAACTGCACTCGAACCTGGAGATGTTTTATTTATCGATGAAATCCATCGCTTGCAACGGACGATTGAAGAGGTGCTATATCCAGCGATGGAGGATTTTTGTCTTGATATTGTCATCGGTAAAGGACCAAGTGCGAGGTCTGTCCGCCTTGACCTCCCACCGTTTACTCTTGTAGGCGCGACAACGAGGGCAGGTTCCTTATCGGCACCATTACGCGACCGGTTTGGAGTTTTAAGTCGTCTCGAGTATTATAAAGAAGACCAATTGAAAAATATTGTGCTTCGAACAGCAGAAGTGTTCGGAACCGAAATCGACGATCTGTCAGCAGCAGAGATAGCTAGGAGATCTCGAGGGACCCCAAGGATAGCAAATCGTCTCCTCCGCCGGGTTAGAGATTTTGCCCAGGTAAGAGGGAATGGGACAATTGATCTTGCCGTTGCACGAGAATCGCTCGAACTCCTCCAAGTCGATAAACTTGGGTTAGACCATATCGACCATAAACTGCTAAAAGGCATTATTGAAAGATTCCGCGGTGGACCTGTCGGCCTTGATACGATTGCCGCCTCCATTGGCGAGGAATCTGAAACAATCGAGGATGTATATGAACCGTATTTATTACAAATTGGCTTTTTACAAAGAACTCCACGTGGCAGGGTGGTAACTCCGTTGGTCTATCATCATTTTGGTATGGAAGTTCCACCCCAGAGCTAAACCGAAGCGTCTGAAGCGGAAATCAACAGACAAGTTTAACACAGCCTTATTATTAAAAAATAGATTAGGGTGTCATAATATGAAGGTAGATTTATTTGATTTTCATTTGCCTGAGGAATTAATTGCGCAGGTTCCATTACATAATCGAACCGACAGCCGATTAATGGTCCTTAATAAACAATCAGGCGAAATAAAACATGAAGTCTTTAAAGATGTGATTGATTATTTGCGTGAAGGAGATTGCCTTGTATTAAACGATACCAAGGTACTTCCTGCACGTCTTTTTGGTGTCAAAAAAGATACAGGTGCCAAAATCGAAGTTTTACTTTTGAAGCAGCTGGAAGGAGACCGGTGGGAAACACTTGTCAAGCCAGCAAAAAGAGTGAAGGAAGGAACCGAAATTGAGTTCGGCGAGGGCCTTCTTTCAGCTGTATGTACAGGTACCTCGGACCATGGCGGGCGTGTTTTAGAATTCAAATATGAGGGTATCTTTTATGAAGTACTTGACCAATTAGGTGAGATGCCACTGCCGCCATATATAAAAGAGCAGCTTGAGGACAGAGATCGGTATCAGACCGTGTATGCACGTGAACCTGGATCAGCCGCGGCGCCAACAGCAGGTCTTCATTTTACAGACAGCTTATTAGAAAAGATTAAAGAAAAAGGAGTCCATATTGCCTTTATTACCCTCCATGTTGGTCTTGGGACATTCCGTCCTGTGAGTGTAGAGGAAGTTTTGGAACACGATATGCACTCCGAATTTTATATGGTCACAGAGGGGACAGCACGGCTGCTCAACGAAGTTCGCAGAAATGGGGGCAGAATTATCTCAGTAGGGACTACCTCAACACGGACCCTTGAAACCATTGCCTCTGCAAATGATGGACAGTTTATTGAAGGCAGCGGTTGGACGAATATTTTTATTTATCCAGGGTATGAATTTAAAGCAATTGATGGGATGATTACCAACTTTCATTTACCAAAATCAACCTTAATTATGTTAGTCAGTGCCTTAGCAGGCAGAGAACATGTGTTACATGCCTATCAAACTGCGGTTACTGAACGGTATCGTTTCTTTAGTTTTGGTGATGCGATGTTAATCATCTAAAGCATTAGGAAGGAGAAAAAATATTGACTGCAATTCGTTATGAATTAATCAAGACATGTAAACAAACAGGGGCTCGACTCGGCAGGGTACATACACCGCACGGAACGTTTGATACGCCTGCATTTATGCCTGTTGGAACACTTGCAACGGTAAAAACAATGTCCCCCGAAGATTTAAAGGAAATGGGCGCGGGGATTATCTTAAGTAATACCTATCATCTATGGCTCAGACCTGGTCATGAGATCATCAGGGAAGCTGGCGGATTACATAAATTTATGAACTGGGATAGAGCAATCCTAACTGATTCTGGCGGGTTTCAGGTATTTAGTTTAAGTGAATTCCGTAAAATTGAAGAAGAAGGCGTTCATTTCCGCAACCATATGAGTGGTGAAAAATTATTTTTATCACCAGAAAAGGCGATGGAAATTCAAAATGCCCTTGGTTCTGATATTATGATGGCATTTGATGAGTGTCCGCCATTTCCTGCCACATTTGAGTATATGCAAAAGTCTGTGGAGCGAACATCTCGATGGGCGGAGCGCTGTTTAACTGCACATAGCCGCCCAAATGACCAAGGTCTATTTGGAATCGTCCAGGGAGGAGAATATGAGGAACTTCGCAAGCAGAGCGCGCGAGACCTTGTTTCGTTAGACTTCCCGGGCTATGCTGTAGGCGGTTTGTCAGTAGGTGAACCGAAGGATGTTATGAATCGTGTGCTTGAGTTTACGACACCACTTTTACCATCTAATAAACCACGCTATTTAATGGGAGTGGGTTCCCCAGACTCTTTAATAGACGGTTCTATTCGTGGGATTGATATGTTTGACTGTGTATTGCCAACAAGGATTGCCAGAAATGGGACATTGATGACTAGCACCGGCCGCCTAGTGGTAAAGAATGCTAAGTTTGCGAGGGATTTTGGTCCGCTTGATGAAAATTGTGATTGTTACACTTGCCGAAATTATAGCCGGGCATATATTCGTCACTTAGTAAAATGTGATGAAACGTTTGGAATTCGCTTAACGTCTTACCATAATCTCTATTTTCTGTTAAGATTAATGGAGAAAGTCAGACAAGCTATCATGGAAGACCGGCTTGGTGATTTTAGAGAAGAATTTTTTGAACGTTATGGTTTTAACAAACCGAACGCGAAAAATTTCTAATAGATGTATATTGAAAGGAGGGAAACAGGATGTCTGGAGGAATTGGTACAATCATTCCATTAATATTAATGTTTGTGTTATTTTATTTCCTATTAATTCGCCCACAGCAAAAGCGCCAAAAAGCGGTTAAGCAAATGCAAAGCGATTTAAAAAA
The DNA here is from genome assembly GCF_046562815.1 of Neobacillus sp. 204. Lineage (NCBI taxonomy): Bacteria > Bacillati > Bacillota > Bacilli > Caryophanales > Bacillaceae > Neobacillus > Neobacillus sp. 204. Next base: position 20,345 of record NZ_JBJORY010000009.1, on the reverse strand, counting down.
GGGTGATAAAATTGTCACGATTGGTGGACTACATGGATTTATAGATTCAATTGATGAGAATAAAGCCGTAATCAAATGTGGTGACGGAAGCCGTCTAACATTTGATCGTAATGCCATTCGTGAAGTCACTGCTGATGCTGGTGAGGGAAGCGTTAATCTAACAAAATAATGACAGACAAAAAAGGAAGCCGTGATTATGGCTTCCTTTATATTTTATACCGATCTTCGTGAATTGTTTGTTGAAATGTTTACTCCTAAAATTCCACCCATCATTGCAATTAATGTGTAGCAAGTATGGTATATTACTTGTTCGGCGTTAAACAAGCGATCATATCCTAAGTATTGGAACAAAAAGACAATGAGCGAGTAAATTAATCCAGTTAATCCCCCAATAAGCCAGCCCTTTTCTTTTCTTTTTCCACCAGATAGAAAACCGCCTCCGAATAGCCCGATGAATGATAATGCCGTAATTACGTATTGTAGTGATACTTCACGTGCAGACGTGAACCTAAGTATAAACGCAAATATTAGGCTGCTAATTACAGCAAAAACTAGAATGAAAATTAATCCGTACAGAATAGAAGTACCAAAGCTTTTCGATTCGATTTTAACTCTCCCCCTTCAATTACCATTTAGGTTGGCATTTTTATTTTCAAATTCTGTACTGCCAGACCCTAGATAAGTTTCTTCCTAGTACAAGCGTATTCGTGGAAGGGGAAAAGTAGAATTAAAAATTCGTTACTTTTCATGAATTGAGATATATTTGGCAGTTTCTTCCGCTGATTTTTTATCGATTAATGCAAACAATATAATTGAATGTAAATAAAGGGGAGACTGTTGTGGACAATTATGTAACGATTGTGGTACGGACGCTAGTATTCTATTGCTTAATCCTGATCATTTTTCGTGTGATGGGGAAAAGGGAAATTGGTGAATTAAGTATTTTAGATCTTGTGGTTTTCGTTATGATTGGTGAGTTGGCAGTAGTAGCCATTGAAAAACCGGAAATACAAATTTTTCATACGATAATCCCAATGGTGTTATTGATGTTAATTCAAATATTGTTTGCAATCATTTCTTTAAAGAGTAAAAAATTTCGAAATCTCATTGATGGACAGCCAAGCATTATTATTAATAAGGGGAAAATAGATGAGTCAGCGATGCGGAAGCAGCGTTATAATTTTGATGATTTAATGACTCAGCTCCGTGAAAAAAACATTCGTAGTATTGCTGACGTAGAGTTTGCAATCCTTGAATCCTCTGGAAGTTTGTCAGTCATTGAAAAATTAAAAAATAGTGATGATGAATCTCATCAGGGAGACATTACCATTCCTCTAATTTTAGATGGGTATATTGAAGAAGAAAATTTGAAGCGAATTAATAAAACAAATCTCTGGCTTCGGCAGGAATTGAAAAAACAGGGCTATAGGGATGTTAAGAAGATCTCATTTTGTAGTTTTGAAAATGGAAAATTCTTTATCGATATAAAAGATGAATGAACAAAAGACACGCGGGAAGCGTGTCTTATTTTTTAGGTGAAAAAATTTCCTAGCCAAGGGATCCGTTGGAGCTCATCCCTTTTAATCAGACCTAATAAAAGTATTAAGACAATATAGGAAATGGCCATTGCTAGTAATGAAAATAAGACCCTAATGGTTAACACTTCATTAAGGAATAGATGGGCAAATATCCAATAGCCAAGCCAACCAGTGCCACCCATAACCAAAAATCCCTTTACATAATCGCGAACATAAAACGAAAAGGAAATCTTTTTTAATACTGTGGCAAAGTGAAGAACTGTTACCAAAACAAAGCCGACGATAATCCCTAATGCTACTCCATTAATGCCAAATGTGGCTTGCGATGCTAGTAAAAAGATCACAGCTGTTTTAACGATGGCACCAATAAGACTATTAATCATAGCGGCTCGCGCAAGATTCAATGCCTGAAGTACGGCTTGTAATGGTCCTTGATAGTAATAGAATATAAAGAAGGGAGCCATTAGCCGAATGAAATAAGAGCCCTTTGCTGAGCCATACATAAGTTGCATTAAAGGGTCTGCTAACACATAAAGAACAACGACGGCCAATCCACCTGATAAAAAAGCAAATCTTAATGCTTGCTGTAATCGGTATTCAATCAATTTTTTGTTGTTTTGGGTATTTGCCTCACTAATCGCTGGGACGAGTGAAGTGGCTAAAGAAAAGGTAATGAATGACGGTAACATCAACAGTGGCATCGCAAAACCAGTTAAGGCACCGTATTGTTTCGTGGCTTCGACGGTGATGACACCTGCAAGGGCTAAGCTATGAACCACAACAATTGGTTCAAAGAACCATGCCACGGAGCCAATCATCCGGCTTCCCATAGTCGGCAGGGCAATATCCATGAGATCTTTGAATGTTTGTTTACCACTGTTAACAAATTGAAAGAAATTTTTCCGTAGTTTAAAGCGTTTTTTTAATTTAAAGGTAGTCATTAAGTAGACGAGTGATACAAGTTCACCAATCACAGAAGACACCATGGCAGCAGCAGCAGCATATTCGATTCCATAAGGCAGGAATGCTTTTGTCATTACAGCAATCAGCGTAATTCGTACAAATTGTTCTAAAACCTGTGAAATGGCGGAAGGACGCATTTGTTGTCTTCCTTGAAAGTAGCCTCTTAACACCGAGGAAATCGCAATCACGGGAACAACTGGAGCTATTGCAATTAAGGGATAATAGGTCCGTGGATCCGTAAACAATGTTTTCGCTAGCAGTGGTGCAAGTAAAATTAGTGCTGGGGTAAAAATTAGGGACAGTGAAATTGTTGTCGCGAGGGAAACGACAAGAATTTTTTTAATCTCCGCAAAATTTCCATTGGCTTCTGCCTCTGCCACATTTTTTGAAATAGCCACAGGGAGTCCCATCTGAGTTAGCGTTACTACAAGGATAAATGTAGGAAACGCCATCATGTATAAGCCAACGCCTTCTTCTCCTATACTTCGTGCTATAACAATCCGATTAATGAAACCAAGGACCCTTGTGACAAGGCCTGCAATTAATAGGATAAAGGTCCCTCTTAAAAACTTCGACATGCTGATTCCCACCTTCTCAAATAAGAAGAATTCATATACAATTAACTATATGCTTAAGGGTGGACAAAGCATGACAAGTAGTAACAGCTTTTTGCAGGGTTCAATTCAAGGGGAGATTTTCCAAGGAGGAAGTCATAATGGATGATAGTCACAGATTCGAACATTTTCGCACCCAGGTTCAACCAGCCATATCAAGTAAACTTGTGGAGTTTCAGCTGCTAGGGCTTGATTCTGTATCAGAACAGGAATTTTGGGATTTTTTAATTAAGAAAAAGTGGAAAAAAAAGAAGGAAGAAATGAAACTGTACGAAATTATCCAAGAAATACTGTCTGTTAAATCTAGTGATTACATCAACTTTGCGACGATTGAGGCTTATAAGGCTTCGGAATTCTCTATGGAAGATGAAGATGAATTAAAAGAACTTCTTAAATAAAAATAATATATATTATCATTTATTGTAAATTGACAGCCAATCTATCTTCTTTCATAATGAAGGAAGTGACTTTTTTCTTATATTTATTTAAGAAATTGACGGAATAGTGCGATTGGACATGCATTAAGGAGGAACAATACATAATGGTAAAGCGCAGTAGAATCGTTGCTTTCTTTCTTTTGGTTCTAATTATCGGGAGCACAATGGGAGCAACCACCAAGAACATTTTAAACAATATTAAGCTCGGGCTAGACCTGCAAGGTGGATTTGAGGTCTTGTACGATGTTAAACCTGCTAAAAAAGGCCAAAAAATTGACAAAGAAGTCATGGCCAGCACGGCTGAGGCACTTGACAGACGTATTAATGTCCTTGGTGTCAGTGAACCGAGTATTCAAATTGAAGGGAAAAACAGGATTCGCGTTCAGCTTGCAGGTGTTAAAGACCAAAATGAAGCACGTGAGATTTTGTCTACCCAGGCAAATCTAACCTTCCGAGATGCTAATGACAAATTGATGATGGATGGTTCTGACTTAAAACAAGGCGGTGCTAAGCAGACCTTTGATGAAAATGGAGCTCCAAGCGTTTCATTAACACTAAAGAGTGCTGATAAATTCCGTAAGGTATCGGAACAAATTATGAATATGGCACCAAATAATGTTCTTGTTATTTGGCTTGATTTTGAAGAAGGAAAAGACTCTTTTAAAGAGGAAGTAAAAAAAGAGAACCCCAAATATTTATCAGCTCCAACCGTAAAACAAATATTTAATCAAAATACAGTCTCGATTGTTGGTAGTTTCACTGCTGAAGAAGCGCAAACCTTGTCGTCACTTTTAAATGCTGGTTCCCTGCCAGTTAAGCTAAAAGAAGTGTATTCTACTTCAGTTGGAGCAAAATTCGGGGAACAAGCATTAAATGAAACAATCTTCGCTGGTATTATTGGCGTTATCATTATTTATCTATTTATGATTTTCTATTATCGTTTTCCAGGCTTCATTGCTACGGTTACGTTATCGATTTATATTTATCTCGTCTTATTAATTTTCGATTGGATGAATGGAGTCTTGACACTGCCAGGTATCGCTGCGATTATACTCGGTGTCGGTATGGCCGTTGATGCGAACATCATCACTTATGAGCGGATCAAGGAAGAACTAAAGGTTGGTAAGTCCATTAAATCAGCCTTCCAGGCTGGTGAGAAAAATGCCTTTACATCCATTCTAGACTCGAATTTAACCACGATTCTAACTGCTGGTGTGCTTTTCTTTTACGGGACAAGCACGGTTAAAGGCTTTGCGACAATGTTAATAGTAAGTATACTCATGAGCTTCTTAACAGCGGTTTACGGATCTCGTCTATTGTTAGGTTTTTGGGTTCATAGTGGTTTATTTAACAAGAAACCAAGCTGGTTTGGGGTCAACCCGTCTAAAATTAAGGATATCTCCCAAAATTATGATACACTCGATCTTCCAACTCGTTTTGATAAGATTGATTTCATTAAGCCAAGAAACAAATATTTTATGATTTCTGGAGTGCTAATTGCCGTAGGTTTAGTCATACTGATTATTTTCCGTTTGAATTTGTCGATTGATTTTTCAAGTGGAACACGGGTAGAGGTTTTATCTAACACTCCGTTGACAACGGAAAGAATTCAAAGTGCTTTTGAGAAACATAATTTAGAAACAGATGATATTGTTATCTCCGGTGATAAAAAAGAAATTGGTGCAGCTCGTCTTATTGGTGTATTAAATAAAGATGAGGTAGCTTCATTAAAATCTGATTTTAAAAAGGAATTTGGTGCAGAGCCGAATGTTAGCACGGTTTCTCCAACGATTGGAAAGGAACTGGCTAAGAATGCGGTGATTTCCCTAATCATTGCCTCGATCGGGATAATTATCTATGTAAGTATTCGATTTGAATTATACATGGCGATTGCAGCTATCGTTTCCTTACTGCATGATGCGTTTTTCATGGTTGCCTTTTTCAGCATCACAAGACTTGAAGTCGATTTAACGTTTATCGCTGCTGTATTAACGATTGTTGGTTATTCGATAAACGATACAATCGTAACCTTTGACCGGATGCGTGAGAACATGCATAAGAAAAAGCGTATAAAAACGTTCCAAGATATTGTTGACATTGCCAATGTGAGTATTCGTCAAACATTGACTCGTTCTGTGAACACAGTTTTTACAGTATTAATCACAGTCATTTCACTGCTTTTATTTGGTAGTGAATCGATTCGTAACTTCTCGATCGCCTTACTTGTCGGGTTGCTTGTTGGGGTATATTCTTCTATCTTTATCGCTTCTACCCTTTGGGTTGTGTTGAAAGGTAAAGAGCTGAAAAAGAAGGGTGTTATTCGAACCGTTAAGGAAAAGAAAAAGTACTCAGACCAACCACAAGTATAATTTTTCGAAAGAAACCGCAGATCTTCTGCGGTTTTTCTTTTATTGAATCCTGTTCTACACTCCTGTATAATAAGAAGGTCTGAGGGGTGAATATACACATGTTAAGTTCCAAAACAAGATGGATTGTTCGTAAATCCGATGAGCAACTTATCAAAAACCTAAAAACTGAATTAAATATTACGCCTCTTGTCGCTTCACTGCTTGTCAACCGTGGCTTTGATACCGTTGAGTCTGCACGGTATTTTTTATTTGGAAAGGAAGAGTTCCACGATCCTTTTCTTTTAAAAGGGATGGATATTGCAGTTAATAGAATTCATCAAGCCATTAAACAGCAAGAGCGGATTCTCATTTTCGGTGATTATGATGCTGATGGAGTAAGCAGTACGTCCGTATTAATGATTACGCTACGTGAACTTGGTGCCAATGTACAATTTTATATCCCTAACCGCTTCAATGAAGGATATGGTCCGAATGAGAATGCCTTCCGTCAGGCAGCGGAAAACGGAATAAATTTAATTATAACTGTGGATACTGGAATATCAGCTGTCCATGAGGCAAACATTGCCAAAGAGCTTGGAATCGATCTAATAATTACAGATCACCATGAGCCAGGGCCGGTATTACCAACGGCACTTGCTATTATTCATCCAAAGCTCCCGGAGAGTACCTATCCGTTTCGTGAGTTGGCTGGAGTAGGTGTAGCCTTTAAATTAGCCCATGCTCTCTACGGAGAAGTACCAGAGCATTTGTTAGAAATTGCTGTGATCGGAACGATTGCTGATTTAGTCTCCTTAAAAGATGAGAATCGTCTGATCGCCAAAAAAGGACTAGAAAATTTAAAAACAACTAAAAATATTGGCCTTAAAGCCATATTAAAGCTGGCTGGGGTTGATCCCCTGTCAATAAATGAAGAAACGATTGGTTTTACAATCGCACCAAGGATTAATGCCGTGGGTCGTTTAGAAGATGCTGACCTTGCTGTTCAGCTAATCTTAACAGATGATCCAATCGAAGCAGAGAACTTGGCGGCGGAAATGGATGCTCTTAATAAGTCAAGACAGTCGATTGTTAATTCGATTACGACGGAGGCGATGGAAGAGGTTGAAAAAAACTTCCCAATTGAGACAAACAAAGTCCTTGTCATTGGCAAAGAAGGCTGGAATGCTGGTGTCATTGGGATTGTCGCCTCAAAGTTGGTTGAAAAATATTACCGGCCCGTGATCGTTTTAAACTTTGACCCAGAAAAGGGAGTAGCAAAGGGTTCTGCCCGCAGTATTGCTGGGTTTGACCTCTTTAAGAATTTATCAACTTGTCGTGAAATTCTGCCTCACTTTGGCGGACACCCAATGGCTGCAGGAATGACCTTAAAACTAGAGAATGTTGCTGAACTTCGCGCAAGGTTAAATATTCTTGCAGAAGAGCAACTTACCGATGAAGATTTTATTCCAGTGACATTCCTTGATGAGGAAATTCAACTTGAACATGTCAATTTATCAGCATTAGATGAAATGAGTCTTTTAGCGCCTTTTGGCATGGACAACCCGAAGCCAAAGGTCCTAATAAATAATGTTGATATTTCAAGCATCAGAAAAATAGGCAGTGAACAAAACCATTTAAAGCTGCTCGTTAATGAGAAGGGTGCGAATCTGGATGGGGTTGGCTTTGGGTTAGGCCACTTGGTGGACCATATCTCACCTGCATCAAAAATTTCGTTAATTGGGGAATTATCTGTTAACGAATGGAACAATATACGAAAACCACAAATTTTTATCCATGATATTGCCGTAGAGTCATGGCAATTATTTGACTATCGAGGACAGAAGCGAATCAATAGTCTCTCTCATACAGTCCCTGTAGAAAACAGGAAATTTATTATTTTCAACAAAGAACACCTAGAAAAAATTAATCCGAGTTTGATGGCTGAGACGATTTTAATTCAAGATATCGAAGAGGCAAAAGCCTTCAATGGGAGCAAGTCAAATATTGTTCTTGTTGATTTTCCATCATCAAAAGAGATTCTCCAGGTTTTATTTCAGGGGCAACAGCCGGCGAGGATTTATGCTTATTTTTATAAAGAATCTAGTGATTTCTTTAGCACGGTTCCGACCCGTGATCATTTTAAATGGTTTTATGCTTTTCTCTTAAAAAAAGGGCCAATTGATCTGAAACGTGATGGTGATGAACTTGCTAAACACCGCGGTTGGTCACAGGAAACCATAAACTTTATGTCAAAGGTGTTTTCTGACCTGGATTTTGTTACAATAAACAATGGATTTATCACTTTAAAAACTAGTGCGCAAAAGCGTGACTTATCAGACTCTAGAACCTACCAAATAAAACAAGCACAATATGAACTTGAAAGAGAGTTATTGTTTTCGTCCTTTCAGGAATTAAAAGGCTGGTTCGATCAAGTAATTCAAGAGTCGGTTGAAATCGAGGAGGCAATTACAGAATGGACTTAAAGGAATTTATTACAATTGTACCTGACTGGCCAAAAGAAGGAATTAAATTTAAAGATATTACTCCTTTAATGAATGATGGTGCAGCATATAAATATGCAACAGACCAAATCGTTGCTTACGCCAAAGAGCGTCAAATTGATCTTATCGTTGGACCAGAAGCTCGCGGTTTCATTATTGGCTGTCCTGTGGCTTATGCCCTAGGAATTGGTTTTGCCCCAGTCCGTAAAGAAGGAAAGCTTCCAAGGGAAACCATTAAAGTGGGGTATGGACTTGAATATGGAAAAGATATTCTAACAATCCATAAAGATGCGATTCAACCAGGGCAACGAGTCCTTATCACAGATGATTTGTTAGCTACTGGTGGAACCATTGATGCAACTATTCAATTAGTGGAGCAGCTTGGCGGAGTAGTTGCAGGTATCGCTTTCTTAGTTGAGTTAAGCTATTTAGAAGGTAGACAAAAACTTGATGGTTATGATGTTTTAACATTAATGCATTACTAAACCATTGATGAGGGCACTCGAGAGGCGAGTGCTCTCTTTATATAATAAAAAAAACTTCTCAATCCCTTTACATCTTGGCTTTTTTTTTCGATAATAGTAACAATCATTCAAATTAAAGAACAATTTTTAGCGAATGACATTTATATAAATAAAATGAGACGAAAATAAAGGTGATTTCATGGCGAATGATTTAGTGTTGACAGCCGACCAAGTCATCGACAAGACTCGGAACTACTTAAATGAGGAACATGTTGAATTGGTAAAAAATGCATACGAATTCGCAAAACATGCTCATCGTGAACAATATAGAAAATCGGGAGAGCCATACATTATCCATCCCATCCAGGTTGCAGGTATTTTAGCGGACTTGGAGATGGATCCTGCGACGGTCGCTGCTGGTTTTCTTCACGACGTTGTTGAAGATACGAATGTATCCTTAAAAGATATAGAAACAGCTTTTAATGACGAAGTGGCGATGCTTGTCGACGGTGTAACAAAATTAGGGAAAATTAAATATAAATCTCACGAGGAACAGCAAGCAGAAAACCACAGAAAAATGTTTGTGGCAATGGCTCAGGATATCCGAGTAATTCTAATAAAGCTTGCCGACCGTTTGCATAATATGCGGACGCTTAAACATCTTCCTTTAGAAAAGCAGCGTCGGATTTCAAACGAAACACTTGAAATTTTTGCACCTTTGGCACATCGTCTTGGTATCTCGAAGATTAAATGGGAACTAGAAGATACAGCATTAAGATATTTAAATCCGCAGCAATATTATCGAATTGTAAACTTAATGAAAAAGAAGCGAGCCGAACGCGAGCAATATTTAGAGGATGTTATTGAAGAAGTAAAGAACCGTATGGGAGAAGTGGCCATTAAAGCAGAGCTTTCTGGACGCCCTAAGCATATTTACAGTATTTACCGAAAAATGGCTTTGCAAAATAAGCAATTCAGTGAAATTTATGATTTACTAGCTGTACGTATTGTCGTAAATAGTATTAAAGATTGCTATGCTGTCTTAGGGATTATTCACACTTGCTGGAAACCAATGCCTGGTCGTTTTAAGGATTATATTGCGATGCCGAAGCCGAACATGTATCAATCCTTGCATACCACAGTAATCGGACCAAAGGGAGACCCTCTCGAGGTGCAAATTCGAACAAATGAAATGCATCGAATTGCAGAATTCGGGGTTGCTGCTCACTGGGCGTATAAAGAGGGCAAAGAAGCGATCAACGAAAGCACTTCTTTCGAACAAAAATTAACTTGGTTTAGAGAAATCCTTGAGTTTCAAAATGATACTGCCAATGCGGAAGAGTTTATGGAGTCCTTGAAAATCGACTTATTTTCCGATATGGTGTTTGTTTTTACGCCGAAAGGCGATGTGATCGAGTTGCCATCTGGTTCTGTTCCTATTGATTTTGCTTATCGTATCCACTCTGAAATTGGCAATAAGACGATAGGTGCAAAAGTGAATGGCAAAATGGTTACCCTTGACTATCGACTTAAAACTGGTGATATTATTGAAATCCTGACATCGAAACATTCATACGGTCCAAGCCAGGATTGGTTGAAGCTTGCACAAACATCGCAAGCGAAAAACAAAATTCGGGCCTTCTTTAAGAAGCAGCGCCGTGATGAAAATGTAGATAAAGGCAAAGAGTTGGTTGAAAAAGAAATTCGTAATATGGAATTTGATATTAAAGAAATATTAACCACAGACAATCTGAAAAAGGTTGCCGAAAAGTTTAATTTTTCCAATGAAGAGGATATGTATGCAGCGGTTGGGTACAATGGTGTAACAGCCTTACAGGTGGCAAACCGTCTCACCGAGAAATGGCGTAAAAAGAGAGATCAAGAACAGAGCTCGAATATTACTAATGCAATAACAGATTTAAAAACATTTCCAGCAACGAAAAAACGTGAATCCGGTGTCCGTGTATCTGGCATCGATAATTTATTAATTCGATTATCTAGATGCTGCAACCCGGTGCCAGGCGATGAAATAGTTGGTTTTATTACCAAGGGCCGCGGAGTATCTGTTCATCGTTCGGACTGCACGAATATCGACTCGAATGATGCTCAGTCAAGGTTAATCCCGGTCGAGTGGGAATCTTCTTTAAATGACCGGAAAGAATATAATGTTGACATAGAAATTAGCGGATATGACCGAAGAGGGCTTCTGAATGAGGTACTACAAGCGGTAAACGAAACGAAAACAAATATCTCTGCCGTTTCTGGAAAAACTGATCGAAATAAAATGGCGACGATTAACATGTCGATTGCGATCCATAATGTGGCTCACTTGCAAAAGGTGGTCGATCGCATTAAACAGATCCCAGATATATATTCAGTACGTCGAATGATGAATTAAGGAGTTTCAAAAATGCGTGTAGTTGTTCAACGAAGTAAAGGTGCCAGCGTAACCGTTGCAGGGGAAGTAAAGGGTCAAATAACAAAAGGGCTAGTCTTACTAGTGGGTGTTACCCATGCAGACAAACATGAGGATGCCGTATATCTAGCTGATAAAATTGCCAATCTCCGTATTTTTGAAGATGAAGATGGAAAGATGAATCTGTCATTAGTGGATGTTGGTGGTGAAATTCTTTCTGTATCGCAATTTACCCTTTACGGTGATTGCAGAAAGGGTAGAAGGCCTAACTTCATGGATGCGGCACGCCCAGATCAAGCCGTTGAACTTTATGAGGTTTTTAATAGCTTGCTCCGGGAAAAAGGTATCCGTGTTGAAACCGGCATATTCGGTGCAATGATGGATGTCGAACTAATCAATGATGGTCCCGTGACGCTGATTGTTGACAGTAAAGCATAAAAAAGGCTTGGCACTTAATTTAAGTGCTAAGCCTTTTTTTATGGATTTTCCTTAAAATATCGGGCTAACCCATCATACAGACCTGAAGCGGCATTTTCTTGGAATCCACTAGATTTTATGATCATTTCTTCTGCCGGATTGCTTAAATAGCCAAGCTCCATTAAAACGGCTTTTTGACTATTTTCACGAATCACATGGAAATCTCCAAAACGCACCCCTCGACTTTGCATTTTCGTTTGCCCAATTGTTGAAGCGAAAATGGATTCAGCGAGAGATTGTTGATATGAATGATAATAATAGCCCGTCATACCACGAACACTTGGGTCTATATTGCTGTCGTAATGAAGGCTAATAAAGGCATCCGCATTGTAGTTACGTGCCATATTTACTCGTGAGGCTAGTTGTAAGTAAGAATCATTTGTTCTCGTTACGTAGACATTAGCTCCTGCCGCTATTAATTTATCTGACAAACGCTGCGCTGTAAGAAGGGTAAGATCTTTTTCATACGTGCCACTAGCTCCTGTTGCCCCTTTATCAGTACCTCCATGCCCTGGATCAAGGACAATCGTTTTATTCTTTAGATATTCTTCGGCTCCTGGCTTTACAATCTGTGGATTGGTCCCGTTAGTGGAAACAAGCCAGCCGGCAATATAACCTGTTTTTCCGTTATTTAGGATAATTTCATACCAGTCGTTAATGATGCTTTTAACGGTATAAGTATCGCCTTGATTGGCGCGTTCGACAACATCTGATTGGACATCTGGTCTATTTCGGATATTCGTCCCGCTATATATGATCGTAATAATACTTTCCTTCACGGCTTGTCTAGCTTGGGACTTCATGGCATCTTTCTCAAGAAACCATCCGGCTACCCATCCAAAACTACCAGACTTATATTCTATTTTTGCCCAACTATTGTTTTCCTCTAGTATTGTAAAACTTTGGCCCATGGTTACTGACCCAATAAGGGTTGAATTTAATGAAGCACTCGAGCGGACACTAAGACTGTTAGCTGTTACCGTTCCTGTGAACTTACTTTTTTGAGTAGGACCTGAAGAGACACTTGTTGATTGGCTGTCAATAAACTCAGAACTAACCCATCCTCTAAGATTAGAAAAGCCAACCTCCAACCAATTATCTTGTTTCGCATAAATGGATACGCTTGTCCCATAAGTTAGTTTCCCAATAACAGGGCTGGTTGCAGATGGTTCCGTACGCATATTTAAGGTATCTCCATTAACAATGCCTGTATTATCTGTGGGTTCAGAATTAGGATGGGCACCCATATTATTTGAATTTGTTTCTTTCGTGACGAGCCAATTAACTAGCCATCCCGTTTGCCCTGATGCTAATTGAATTTCAATCCAGTCGCCTTGTTCTTTCACAATCGGATATTTCTCGTCTCGATAAACTTTTTCTATCAGGGGATAGCTAAGTCCTGGACCGCCACGAACATTGACAAAGTCGGTGGAAATAGTAATGGACTCTGTTGCTGCCACACTTTTTCCATGAGGCATGAAAGCTCCAAAAATAAGAATAATAGATAATAGCAATAAACTATACTTTTTGACCATAGCAGCCTCCTTTTCTTTTTATTTTATTTTAGCGTATTAAATGCTGAAAATCATTCCTGAATTACTAAAATTGTCCAATAATTTGAGAAATCCATCCCCATTATGCAAGTTTTTCACTATTGGTGGAGATAATATCAGTATCGAAGAAAAGACAGAGGTGATTAGGAATGAGAGCGAGTGAAAAAGGAATGAACATCCAATCAATGGATGGACGACTTTTCGGTGTTGATTTTCATGATTTTATTCAAAAGGAACAGCATGCAACCTCGTTTGAACTTGCATCAGAATTTGGAATTACGATTGGTGATGTCAGAAAGTTAAAAAAACATTTAGAAAGATCTTAAATGGCTATTGACAATACCAGCGATGCTCCGTAATATTAAATAAATAAAATGACATATTGTGATACACCAATGATGGAGCAGAGTAATTAAGCAAACTCATGAAAAGAGAGGAAATGTCCTGGGCTGAAAGCATTTCTACATGGAACTTAATGAATGAACACTCCGTAGGCTTCTCTCTGAAAAAGGGTTACCTCTAGTAGGAGAAGAACGTAGCAGGCGTTAACTGTTAAAGAGGAAGTGCATGATATTTATGCCTTCAACTAGGGTGGCACCGCGGGATAAATCTAACTCTCGTCCCTTGTATTCATACAAGGGATGGGAGTTTTTTGTTTGTATAGAAATAAGCGGAAGTGTCCGTCTACTTACATAAGAAAAATATAAGGAGGTTTTCCACTATGTCCATAAACATTCCTCGGGGGACGCAAGACATTTTACCTGGTGAGGTAGAAAAGTGGCAACTGATTGAAACAAAAGCCCGTGAGCTTTGTGAGAAATATCAATATAAAGAGATTCGCACCCCAATATTCGAACACACCGATCTTTTTTCAAGAGGCGTTGGCGACAGCACGGATATTGTCCAGAAGGAAATGTACACATTTGAAGACCGCGGTAAACGTAGTCTCACACTCCGACCTGAAGGTACTGCAGCGGTTGTCCGCTCTTATGTAGAGAAAAAAATGTTTGGACTGCCAAATCAGCCGGTGAAGCTGTATTATATGGGACCAATGTTCAGATATGAACGACCACAGGCAGGAAGATTTCGTCAGTTTGTTCAATTTGGAATTGAAGCATTAGGCAGTAACGATCCTGCCATTGATGCAGAAGTCATTTCACTGGCAATGAACCTGTATAAAGAAATGGGCTTAAAAAAGCTGAAGTTGATAATTAATAGTCTTGGTGATAAGGAAAGTCGAAATGCACACCGCGAAGCACTTGTAAATCACTTTAAACCAAGAATCGGTGAGTTTTGTCATGACTGTCAAAATCGTCTTGAAAAAAATCCACTTCGAATCTTAGATTGCAAGCAGGACCGTGAGCATGAATTGATGAAAACAGCACCATCGATCCTTGAATTCCTAAATGATTTTTCAAAAGCTTATTTTGAAAAATTACAAAAATATTTAACGCAATTGGATATTCCTTTTGAGGTCGATGCTAACTTAGTCCGTGGACTGGATTATTATAACCACACGGCATTCGAAATTATGAGTAACGCCGAAGGATTTGGTGCGATTACCACTTTATGTGGCGGCGGCCGTTATAACGGTTTAGCAGAAGAAATTGGCGGCCCTGAAACGCCGGGTATCGGCTTTGCTTTAAGTATTGAACGATTTATTGCCGCCCTAAATGCAGAAGGGATCGAGCTTGAGGTCAACGAAGGCATTGATTGTTACCTAGCCTCACTCGGGGAGGAAGCAAAGGATTACACTGTTGGATTGTTACAGCAGTTGCGAAGAGCAGGTTTTTCAGCAGAAAGAGATTATTTGGATCGAAAAATTAAAGCTCAATTTAAATCAGCGGATCGTCTAAAAGCTAAGTTTGTAGCTGTCTTAGGCGATGAAGAAATCAAAAATAATAAAATCAATGTAAAAAATATGGCTACAGGTGAGCAAGTAGAAATTGATTTAGCAACTTTTATTAAACAATTTCAAGAGTTGCAGGATTAAGAGGAGGATAATTATGTTTGGCAGATCATATTTTTGTGGGGAAGTTCCAGAGTCAGCAGTTGGTGAAAAGGTAACCTTGAAAGGCTGGGTTCAAAAAAGACGTGACCTTGGCGGATTAATTTTTATTGATCTCCGTGACCGGTCAGGGGTAGTTCAGGTAGTTTTTAATCCTGATTTATCCAAAGAAGCGTTGCAAATTGCTGAAAAAATCCGTAATGAATTCGTTTTAGATATTGTTGGTTCAGTTGTTGCACGTGATGCAGCGACCATTAATGATAATTTGAAAACTGGTAAGATTGAAGTGCAGGCGGAAGAAGTAACAATCATTAATGAGGCAAAGACACCGCCATTTATGATTTCGGATAAAACAGATGCGTCCGAAGATGTCCGCTTAAAATACCGCTACCTTGATTTCCGTCGTCCGGTTATTTTTGAAACCTTAAAAATGCGTCATCAAGTGACCAAGCAAATCAGGGATTTCCTTGATAGTGAAGGCTTCCTAGATATTGAAACACCTATTTTAACAAAAAGTACTCCTGAGGGAGCACGTGATTATTTAGTGCCAAGCCGTGTCCATCCTGGAGAGTTCTATGCTTTACCACAATCACCACAGCTGTTTAAACAGTTGCTTATGGTGGGGGGAATTGAACGCTATTACCAAATTGCCCGTTGTTTCCGCGATGAGGACTTACGTGCAGACCGTCAGCCTGAATTTACCCAAATTGATATTGAAACAAGCTTTTTAAGCCAAGAAGATATCATGGGCATGATGGAAAAAATGATGACCAAGTTAATGAAAGAAGTTAAGGGTGTTGATCTCCCTGCCACTTTTCCACGGATGACTTATGATGAAGCAATGAGTCGCTTTGGCTCTGATAAACCTGATACTCGTTTTGGTTTAGAACTTGTCGATCTTTCAGAAATCGTCAAGGACTCAGGCTTTAAAGTATTTGCATCAGCAGTGGCAAATGGCGGTCAAGTAAAAGCCATCAATGTGATGGGGGCTGCTGACAACTACTCACGTAAAGACATTGATGCCTTAACAGATTTCGTTGCTGTATATGGAGCAAAGGGACTTGCGTGGCTTAAAGTCGATTCAGAAGGTCTAAAGGGACCAATTGCTAAATTCTTCTCTGAAGAGGACGCGCAAGCACTTAAAGCTACACTTGAAGCGACGGACGGAGATTTACTCCTGTTTGTTGCTGATAAGAAAAAAGTTGTCGCTGATGCATTAGGTGCCCTTCGTCAGAAGCTAGCGAAAGATTTAAATTTAATTGATCCAAGCTTGTTCAACTTCTTGTGGGTCACTGACTGGCCGCTCCTTGAGTACGATGAAGAAGAAGGCCGTTATTACGCTGCCCACCATCCGTTTACAATGCCATTTAGGGAAGACCTTGAATATTTAGATTCTGATCCTTCCAAAGTGCGAGCACAAGCCTATGATATTGTTTTAAATGGCTATGAACTTGGCGGCGGTTCACTCCGTATTTTTGAACGTCCGATCCAAGAAAAAATGTTTAACATTCTTGGGTTTACACCTGAACAGGCCAATGAACAATTCGGTTTCTTATTAAATGCGTTTGAATATGGAACACCACCACACGGCGGTATCGCGCTTGGATTAGACCGATTGGTTATGCTGCTTGCTGGAAGCACAAATCTAAGGGATACCATTGCATTTCCTAAGACTGCAAGCGCCAGCTGCTTGTTAACGGACGCTCCGGGTGAAGTTTCTGAGGCCCAATTGAAGGAATTATATTTGTCACTAAATGTTAAAAAATAGCAAGAATTCGCTTTCATGAAGCCTTGAATCCTGTTTTTTAATATGCTATCATAAAAGCAACAAAGAAGAGTCCTGAAATGTACGTTACGTTGCCTGAAGTTTTGACCGAACATTATTTATACGGGAGTCCAGAGTTTCCTGATTGCGTAAATGCCTCACCCTATTACGGGTAAGGGGACTTACAATTTTGGGAACAGGACACCCACCTGCTGAGTGCGGGATCAAAACTAAGGAATTAAGAGTGACGGCATAATTGGGACTCTTTTCTATTTGCATATTATCAACCTCCTGGCCAATACAGGAGGTTTTATTTTGCTATGGACTTTATTATTCCTATCAAGATACTTGTTTTTGATGGAGTGTATGATATATTTTTAATCGGGAAAAAGAAACTTAACGAATTTAATAAATTGGAGTGAACATCATGCTGCATCAATTTTCACGTAACGAACTGGCCATTGGTAAAGAAGGCCTTGAAATTATGAAAAATAGTACGGTCGCTGTTTTAGGTATCGGCGGTGTAGGTTCCTTTGCTGCCGAAGCATTGGCTCGTTCTGGAGTTGGCCGGTTAATTTTAATAGATAAAGACGATGTGGATATTACCAATATCAATCGCCAGTTGATCGCCTTACTTTCCACTGTTGGAAGACCGAAAGTTGAGATTATGGAAGAACGGATTAGAGATATTAATCCAGACTGCGAAGTCATTTCCTTAAAAATGTTTTATACAGAAGAAACATATGAACAGATCTTTAGCCACAATTTGGATTTTGTCGTTGATGCATCAGATACGATTGTTTATAAAATCCATTTAATGAAGGAATGCTTAAAAAGAAATATTCCAATCATTTCGAGTATGGGGGCAGCCAATAAAATGGACCCAACCCGTTTTAAAATTGCTGATATTTCAAAGACCCATACGGATCCGATTGCGAAAGTTATCCGTACAAAACTGCGTAAGGAAAGAATCCACAAAGGTATTCCGGTTGTATTTTCCGACGAAAGTCCGATAGTGATTCGAGAAGATATCAAAAAAGAAGTAGGAAATGAAAATGCACCGATCCGCAAAGCGCAAATGCCCCCAGCATCTAATGCCTTTGTTCCATCTGCTGCAGGGCTGATCATGGCAAGCTATGTCGTGCGACAATTATTAAGCAGCATCAAAATACAACGTGTATCGGATGAGAAATAAGCGTTTTTTTGGGCCCTGAACCTATTTGGTTTGGGGTTTTCTATTTTTTTCTATGGTAAGGAAAGAAGGCTCTGCGTGACCAAACCAATCTAAATAAGCAATTATAAGGAGGCAAATTTTTCTACAATAAGATAAACTATATGAGGATATAAAGAGAGGAGAGAGAATTTGGAGACTATTGTCGAGTTGAAAAATGTAACGAAAGTCATTAAAGGTCGAACTATTATAGATAACATTAGCTTTCAAGTAAACAAAGGAGAGGTCTTTGGTTTCTTAGGCCCGAATGGCGCTGGTAAAACAACAACGATCCGAATGATTGTCGGGTTAATGGCAATCACATCAGGGGACATCGAGGTTGGCGGTGCAAGTATCAAAAATAATTTCGAAAACGCTGTTCGACATATCGGTGCGATTGTAGAGAACCCGGAAATGTATAAATTTTTGACGGGATATCAAAATTTAATTCACTATTCAAGAATGGCAAAGGGCATTTCCAAAGAGAAAATTGCCGAAACTGTTGAACTTGTAGGGTTATCAGACCGAATTCATGATAAGGTAAAAACCTATTCCTTGGGAATGAGGCAAAGATTAGGATTGGCTCAGTGCCTCTTGCATGACCCTCAAGTCTTAATTTTGGACGAACCTACAAATGGATTAGATCCTGCTGGAATCCGAGAGATCCGCGATTATGTCCGTCTCCTAGCTCGTGAAAAGAATCTAGCTGTGATTGTTTCAAGTCATCTTCTCTCAGAAATGGAGATGATGTGTGACCGGATTGGCATTATTCAAAATGGCCGCTTAATTGATGTGCAGCTTGTCCAGGAACTTGTCCACGGTGCTGCGGAAATGACCTGTGAATTAGAAGTAGTCCCAGCGGATCAAGCCTTGAACCTGATTGACGTTCACTATCCAAATGTTCGTGCAAATCGGTCGAGGAATGGAATAACTGTCGAACTTCCAAAAGAACAAATTCCATTTTTAATTAAAAAGTTGGTATTAGAAGATATTCAAGTTTTTGCGATTAGAGAGGTTTCGAAGACATTAGAAGATCGCTTCCTTGAATTGACAACCGACAAGGGGGTGACAAGTCGTGGTTAATTTAATTAAAAATGAATGGATGAAAATTTTTAAACGACCAGGGACCTATGTAATGATTGCGATCCTTGTTGTTATCATATCCATCTTTGGTATTTTCCACAAATATCAAGAAAAGGACTTCAATCTCGATAAAAATTGGGAACAAACATTACAACAAGAAAATGAAGCACTAAAGAAGCAGATGGAACAGAGCACTTCCAAGCTGGAGAAGCAATATTACAAGGAAGAAATCGCCATAAATGACTATCGGATAAAGCATCATATCCCCTTTAATGAAAAATATAATGTCTGGACATTTGTGAAAGATGCATCCCAACTTATTATTCTAGCCGGCCTGTTTACGATTATCATTTCAGCAGGGATCGTTGCGAGTGAATTTAATTGGGGTACGATCAAATTATTATTAATCCGGCCGATAAATCGCAACAAGATTTTGATGTCGAAATATTTGACCGTCTTACTTTTTGCGGTGTCGATGCTGGCGATTCTGTTTGTTTTCTCTGCGCTGCTGGGTGCAATCCTTTTTGGAATGCCAGACCATGCGGTGCCATATTTAAATTATTCCAATGGCCAAGTAACCGAACAACCTATTGTAGTCCACTTGCTGATCTATTATGGATTAAGTTCGATTGATACAATTATGTTAGCGACAATGGCATTCATGATTTCATCCGTATTTCGAAACAGCTCCTTAGCAATCGGCTTATCGCTGTTTTTACTGTTCACAGGGGCCCAATTTACAGTGCTATTGTCCATGAAATTTAACTGGGCGAAATACATCTTGTTTGCCAACACAAATCTAATGCAATATGTCGAAGGAGCACCCATGGTCGAAGGGATGACAATGACATTTTCAGTCATCATGCTGCTCATCTACTTTGCGGTCTTCCAATTCTTAGCGTTTATTGTTTTCAAAAAACGGGATGTGGCCGCATAAAAAAATAAAGGGTGTCAGGCACCATGTGAAT
>NZ_JBJORY010000008.1:0-354156 GCF_046562815.1 Neobacillus sp. 204 | reverse complement strand
AGTCATTATGGGCAGTTTTTTAGTCAAAAAGAAGTATTCAGTCAAGCAAAAATGTTTATATAACCTTACCAAATACATTTAAATTTTCGTTGTTCCAGAGTTTTTCCGCGTGAACAAGATACCGAGAATAATTGCTAAAACCGTTAAAGTAATGGTTAACAGCAATGTTTTCACATAATATTCATTCCCAGTTTCAGCAATTAACTGTACGCTGTAATCAGCTAGTTTCCATGGTGAGATGCGCCAGTATTGACCGATCAATGATTCGATCATGATGGCAACTGGCAGGGCAATAATGGTGAAGGTCGTTGCAAGCGCTGTCTTAAATATTGCGCTAAACATAAGAGCAACAGCTGTTGCAAATAAAATCCATACACAATAAGACATGACCATTTGAAAAAATGCCAGAGCCTTTACTGAACCATATAAAATCGATGTATAATACATGCTGCCAGCATAGCCTAAAATGGCACTGATCATTCCTAGTGCACTTGCAACAGTCCATTTACTCATAAACAAGGCAATAAAGGAAATGGGCCTCACATATATAAGGGTTGCTGTGCCGTTTTGCCGTTCGCGATTAATCATTCCAGCAGCCGTAATGACGAGTATAATAAGGCCTAAAGATTGGAATTGTCCAGTGGAAGCCTCCAGAATATCTATTGGTGCGTACTCTGGCAATGTAATAGAGAAACCTTCTGGCAAATTACCGACAGCGTTTAAAATGTCTTCCATATAATAATTCGTTAACGGATCTGAAATACCTAGGAAAATAAATAGTAGGGGCATCCACAAAAATTTAAAACTTCTCCAGCTTTCACGAAATTCTTTTTGAAGTAGCACAGTGAAAGTTTTCATTGTCCAACCACCTTCATAAAAATTTCTTCTAGTGTCATTGTTACTCGTTCCACCTTTAATATAGAAAATGGCAAAACAATAAGCTGGGACATTAGTTGCTGCATCGTAGGAAAGTTATCTTTTATTTCAATAAAGACATAACATTCTTCTACTACGGTTGGTAATTGTGCTTGTGAAGCAAAGTGTAATGCCTCGTCTTTACTTGAAAATTGAACCTTATAGCGGAATGAATCGAATTTTGCACGTATGTCCTTTAAAGAACCTTGCTCTACTAATTTTCCCTTTTTTAAAAAGAGCAGCTGGTCTGTCATTTCCTCGGCGTCATTTAAAATGTGTGTAGAATACAAAATCGTTGATTGCTGCTGCAATTGTTTTAATAAATTTATCATTTCCCGTCTTCCGACTGGATCAAGAGCGGATACGGGTTCGTCTAATACAAGAAGCTTTGGTTTGTGGACGATGGCTTGAGCAATGCCAAGCCGTTGTTTCATTCCACCTGAAAATATTGCAGTTTTTTTAAATCTATCGTTCTTTAATCCAACAAAATCCAACACTCTTTCTGCTTGCTTTTTGGCATCTCTGCTTGGTACACCGTTTAGCTTTGCAGTCATTTCGGTAAATTCTAATGCTGTTAACCAAGGATAAAAATTAGGGTATTGAGGTAAAAATCCAATTTCCTTCCGAATATCTTGCGCATTTTGCATTCTAACAGATCCATTTGTAGGTTTTAGTAAGCCGGTCAGCATGGATAAAGTAGTCGTTTTTCCAGCACCATTTGGACCGATTAATGCTGTGGAAGTACCCGCTTCAAGTATGAATGACAAATCCGATACTACCTTTTCAGTACCAAAAACCTTCGTAAGATGCTGAATCATAATCATGAAGTTTTTCTCCCAAAAATAAAGTAAAGAATCGGTCCGATGATATTGACGAATATGATCACAATAGCCCAAACCCATTTTGGACCGTTTGTTGCATGAATTCGTGCTAAATCGATTAGTGCAGCAATAAGCAAAATAACCTGAATAGCAATTAATGGGGCGACTAACGCCCAATTGATATCTATCATTATAAATTCACCTCTACTTTTAAATGATCGGCCAAATTACGAATCATCGCTTTATAGCTTGATTGTTCTATTAAAGAATCAAATGCAGGATTTTGTACAATCGTATGAACTAAATCCCTTTTGATCGATTGCTCATCCCGAGGTGCTTCGCTGCTTAGTTGAGATGTATTTTCAATCCACTGCGACAATAAATAGAAGTAGGAATTTCCCCTTAGCTTAATGGGAAACTGAATTTTTTTACAAAGTTTTACGTAACTCTGTAACATCACTATTGCCTGTTCAAATTGACCCTTCATTGTATAAATGGTTGCTGCCCTATAATAGAAAATAAGCACAGCATTAAAATTAAGATTTTCTAAATCAAACAGCCGTATGAGTTCTTGAACTTTATAAATCGTTTCATCTATATAATCGGCGTTTGACAATTCGAGCATTATCGCTTCCGTTGCATTGGATATGAGCTGCATTAAATTTTGATAATAGCTGATTTGAATGATTTCTTTTGCTTTTTCTGAATTACCGAGCATGGTATGAGCCGTGGAAATAAGATGGTCGGCACCGAATTGTATTTGAACATCCTTTCCTAGTAATGCTAATACCTCTTCTGGCTTCCCTAGTTGTAAATATGCGAGGGCCTCCAGCATCGTTGCTTCATTGACTAATGCGAAATCTCCACTTAAAGTTTTTACTCTTGAACAAAGCTGCAGGACACGTTCCAGAATGGAATGTTGGTCAGTAGACTTTGGAAAGTAATTTAAATACAGTTGTGCTATTTTAAGAACAAATGGAAAACAAGAATAATATTCACTTAAAAGCTCCTCTATAGATTTTTCCACTTGGTCAAATGCTTTTTGCGAGAATTGCTGTGCCAGTTGTGAATATATTCGGCTGATTTGTTCCTTTGTCAATTGAGGTTTGTATCCTAATAATGTGTCGATGGAAATGTTGAAGTAAGTTGCCAATTTTGGCAATAACGTAATATCAGGATAGCTTTGCCCCTTTTCCCATTTGGAAACGGCTGCCCTCGATACGCCTACATATTCAGCAATTTGTTCTTGAGTGACTTTTAGTTCTTTTCGACGATCCGCAAACATTGTGGAAAATTGAAAGTGTTCCGTCTCAATCATCTCCTCTTACTCTAACTATAATGTATAAAAAGCTGATTTTGTAGCGAATACTAGTTACATTTTGGTACATTTATCAACTATAAGTTGACTTTTGGATAGAAGCTAAAAATGATAGATAGACTTAATACCGTAAACCTCACTTAGATACATGACTGAGAACCGTATCATAAATAGAGGCAAAGCAGAGATTGTATGACATATTAGTTTGGAATTTTATTTGGTCCATTTGGCACAATATCTTATATCTGCCAACTCTTCTTTAAAGGATGATTACCATGTCCATCGCGGTTTTAGCCTTGTTAGCTTGGTTCGTGTTGATTGTTTTCGCGATTGTTCCCAAAGGGTTAACTCTTACTGAGATGATTTTTTTGTACTTCCTGATCGGAATAGTTACGATTACCTTATTCACCATACTTGATGTCAATTTACAATGGGTTCCACTCACTCGAAGTGTAGAAGGATCTTTTGCCATGTATATTTCTCGCTTTATTGTGATACCTTTTCACATTATCTTATCTGTATCCGTACTCCATTCGCATTTGCAAGCGAAATGGCGCTGGGGATTTTTGGCGATAATTGTATTGTCCTTATGTGTGGCAGATCAGATATATTTATGGGCTGGTCTGATTACTTACCGTAGATGGAATGAATTCTATTCCGCTCTTATGTATGGCGCATTTATGGTCTTAATGTGGTGGATAGCCCGCTGGTTCCGTGGTCTAGATAAAGGAGAATTCAGAAAAACATGAAGGTAATTCGTTTTGATAATCATTTTAATGCGAACGAGTGGTGTATTGTCATTGCACTCCTCGTTGGATTCTTAGTGGTGTTACTACTGCCAAATCGTTTTACAAAAAAGATGACCTGTGTTTATCTCATGTGTGGCATGTTTTTTGGTTTCCTTTTTGATCATACTTTAAGTGTGTTACCAGTTAAATATTATATTATAAATGATAGCTCTTCCTTTGAACTGATGGATTTTTTATCCCATGTGATGTACGCACCATTTAGCTATCTTTTCTTTTATCTATATGACCTCTTCAACATCAAGCCACGATTTTCTTTGTTGTACATTTTGGCGTGGTCTTTTCTGAGTGTTGGGATAGAGCGACTTTTTGTGATCATAGGGATCTTTCACTATCAACATGGATATAACATCTATTATTCTTTTGCTATTTATTTATTGGTTATAAGTATTTGGGTGCTCTTTAATAGGATTATAAAGGTATATGGAGAAAAACAATATTAGACTTACCTTGGATACTAGTCTCTAGTCATAAACCCTGAATCGTATCATAAATAATGGCGGGTTTATATGGATCGAATATAAAAAAAGTCACCTACTATCATAAGAGCCGGTTAGAGTCCATGACGATAGGTGACTTGAATTTGTTTGTTTCATGTCTTTAATATTTTCATTAAATTATCAACATGATGATTTAAGTTAATCCCATCTAATCCATGAGGCAGCAGCATCAGACCGGAAATGACGGAGAAATAGAGCATCAAAAGTTCAGCTGGGTCGCCTTTACTAAATTCCCCTTTCTCTTGCCCTTCATTAAAGATGGGGGTCATTTGCTCAATAAAAGAACGGGTTGGATATTGCTGGACAATATCTTTTGCCTCGTCAGGTACTTCATCGGATGTTTGTACTTGCTGTATGAGCATAAAGGAATGTCTATTGCTTGCATCCAGCATTCTTATGGTAAATTCCCTAATTCTTTCTGTAGAAGAGCCTTGCATAAGTCCTAATGCTGCAAAAGCCTTAGCTGTTTCTTCCATCGCATCCTTAACAAGTGCGATAAAAAGCTCATCCTTTGAACTGTAATATCGATAAGATAAACCTTGGCTAATGCTTGCTTCGTTAGCAATCATGCTCATTTTAGTTCCAACGAGTCCTCTGCGAGCAAATACTTTCAGGGCTGCTTTCTTTATTTGTTCTCTCCGCTCATCACGGAGCTGGTCCAGTTGGCGATCATTTAATGGAGTCACTTTCGTTCATCCTCTTCCATAAGCTATTTTTTACACGATAAATTATAACAATTATTTCAATGATAACCCAACTTGTTCCTCACTAATTTTCCAAAGTCTTGTTGCTAATTTTCTGTCAGTAGCCACTTTCGTGGGTTCCTTCAATTGCCTGTCAGCGCAGTATTTGCCGTTTAGCCAGGAAACATCCTTCATTTCCGCGAGCCATATCAATGTATCCGCCCCCTCCTCCGGTGTACGGGAAAAGAGCTTCATCACGGCCATTGTTGCTTTGGCCATTCTTCCATTGTTTTGATTAAAATTAGTGGCAACGAGTCCAGGATCAAAACAATGAACGGAAATATTTGTTCCCTCCAGACGGCGTTCCAATTCAGACGTAAATAAAATAGTAGCGAGCTTGGTCTGTGCATAGCGCAGGGTTGGACCGCCCATAAACTTTTTAACCCCCGTATAGAGATGTTCACCGTTAATATTATCAAAATCAAAACCGTTTTTCACCATCTTGTGCCCATGTGAAGAGGTATTGATCACCCGTGCTGAATCACTTTCCTTTAGACGGTCTAAAAGCAGCGAAGTGAGAAGAAAAGGTGCCAAGTGGTTCAATGCCCATGTCATTTCCACACCTTCCTCCGTCTTCTGAAGGGTATCGAATAAAGCACCGGCATTATTCACTAAAATATCAATCTGTGGGCACCTTTCCAGTATTTGTTGAGCTACTCGACGAATGGACCTTTGAGAAGAAAGATCAGCAATGAAAATATCCACTTTAATCGGTTTGCTCGTTTGAATCTTTAATAGTTTAGAAATTGCTTCTGCCCTTCCCTGATTTCGTGCAATGATTCCGATATTTGCTCCACGTGCAGCGAGGGCCTTTGCTGCTGCTTGCCCGATTCCATTTGTTGCGCCAGTAATCAATACATATTTGTCCTGAAGATTCCATTCAGTTTCTTTCATAATCAATTACAAACCTCCTTTTTGATGAATGAACAATTCATTCATTTCTAAATAGTATATGTTAGCATTTTAGAAAATACAACAAGAATTTGCGTTTAATGGTGTAAATAGCTGAAAGAGGTTTTTGAACTTATAAAGCTCTACAACGCCAACATGGTGTGGACGAACCTCGAAACGAAGGTTGAAGCTGGGGCACCTCAATAGATCGCTCCCCGCGAGGAATTCGTATAGATTGTTGCCCGCGAGATTCGTGAAGCCGGTAAGTTTAATCGGGTGTCAATCAAAAGCTTCGACTGGGGCGCGCTTATGCGCATGCTCAAACAAATGACCAGGAAGGAGGCCTGTATGAAATTCAATTGTTAACCACATTGAAAATTATGTTGACATTTAATATAAGATTCATTATTATGATGGTTGTAAATATTACAAATTCATCATTTGGGAGAATTAAAAATGAAAATTAAAGAAATGACCTTTGTTGCAGTGTTTGCTGCCGTCATGGGCGCTCTAGGTGTAGTTCCGCCTATTATGCTTACTTTTACTCCTGTTCCTATTACATTACAAACTTTAGGTGTGCTTCTTACAGGAGGAGTTTTAGGAGCAAGATTAGGGGCAATGAGCCAAACCATCTTTTTATTACTTGTTGCTGCTGGAATGCCTCTTCTATCTGGAGGACGAGGTGGACTAAGTGTATTTGTCGGACCAAGTGTTGGTTATTTAATTTCATGGCCAATTACGGCTTTTTGTATTGGGTATTTACTATCACGTTTTCAAAATTTAAAATTACAACATGTTTTAATGATTAATTTGACAGTTGGAATTCTATTAATCTATTTAATTGGAATTCCTGCGCAAGCATTTATGATGGACATTCCTGTTTTAGAAGCTGTAAAATTAAGTTTAATTTATATACCAGGGGATGTGTTAAAAGCTATTTTAGCTTCTATTTTAGTTTACAGACTAAGAAAGCACCCGTTTTTTTCACGCTCATTAGCAACAAGTTATTCCAATAACTTAACTAAAAATATCTAAATCTTAAGAGACACCTTGATGTGTCTCTTTTTTAAAGGTGATATATCATGGGAAATATTACAGATTCATATAAGACTTTCGCAAAATTATCCTCCAACCAAATAGCGATCCATACAAATCATCAACAAATTAATTATCAAAATTGGTATAAATTAATTAATCAAACAGCGAACTGGCTTCACTCTCTTCATTCAGAAAATAAAACAATAGGAATTCTTTTGCCAAACGGTATCCCTTTCCTACAACTCTTTGCAGGAGCATCTAAGGCTGGCTGGATTGCTGTTCCATATGATTTGAAATGGAATATATCCGAATTGGAAAAAAGGGTCATCCTTTCCCGCCCTTCTATCATTGTCACTACTAGAGAAATTTACTCTCAAATCAAACAAAGCATTCCTAATATAACGATTTTGGATGATTGTTTACAGGAAATCTCTCAATTTGATCCTGCAACTGTAAGAAAAACGGAAGAAAATCCGCCTTTTTACATTGGATTTACTTCTGGTACGACAGGTAACCCAAAAGCTTTTGTTCGCTCTCAAGATTCATGGGTGGCTAGCTTTGATTGCAATCGTTTTGATTTCGGATTAGATGAATCCGATCAAGTTCTTATTCCTGGTGCCCTAATTCATTCTCATTTTCTGTATGGAGCTATTAGCACCTTGTATTTAGGTGGAACCGTATTTCTTTTAGAAAAGTTTTCTCCTCTTGAAGCACTTACATGGATACGGTCCTTACCCATTACAACCATTTATGTAGTTCCGACTATGATAGAAGCATTCCTGAAAAAAGGAATCCAAATCGATAAGACTATAAAAATTCTTTCATCTGGTGCAAAATGGTCTGAAAGATCAAAACTAGAAATCCGTCATATGTTTCCTAATATGACCATGTACGAGTTTTATGGAGCTAGTGAATTGAGCTTCATTACTGTACTTTCTGATAGAGAAGGTATTCAGAAAGCAACATCTGTCGGAAAGCCTTGTTATGGAGTTGAGGTACAAATACGGCGTCCAGATCAGAAATTAGCAAAGCTAAATGAGACCGGAAAAATATATGTTAGAAGCAAATTTGTGATAAATGGGTACTTTGATTATCAGGGAAGCACCATTCATTCCATTCATGATGAAGAGGGATGGGCCACGGTCCATGATATGGGCTATGTTGACGAAGATGGCTTTTTATATATTATCGGCCGTGAACAAAATATGATTTTATATGGGGGAATTAATATTTTTCCTGAAGAAATTGAAAAAGTGATTTCCTTGCATCCAGATGTCGAGGAAGTTGCTGTAATAGGCCTATCAGATTCATATTGGGGTCAAATTGTGGCTGCAGTAGTAAAAGGAAAGGCTAGCCCATCAGATTTAAAAAGAGTTTGTAAGCTACATTTATCTTCTTTTAAAATTCCTCGTAAGTGGTTTATTCTATCTGAAATGCCATACACAACGAGTGGCAAGATAGCTCGTGCTGAGCTTATAAAACGAATGGAAAGCAAGGTGAGCAGTGATTAAAAGGGCAGTAATTGTCAAAGCGAAACGAACACCAATTGGAAAAATGGGTGGAATGTTACGAGACATTCAGCCGCATAAGCTTGCAGCTCCTCTCCTCCAACATTTAGCGAAAGGATTGGAAGATAGGATAGATGACATCATTTTGGGAAATGTAGTTGGACCAGGTGGAAACGTAGCTCGAGTTGCTGCGTTAGAAGCAGGACTTCCTCTTTCAGTGACGGGAATCACCATTGACCGTCAATGTAGTGCAGGGTTAGAAGCAATTCGGATGGCATGTTACTTTGTCCAAGGCGGAGCTGGCCGTTGTTACATTGCTGGTGGTGTAGAAAGCACGAGTACCTCTCCGTTTCCATCTAGAGCGAGATTTTCTCCTGAAAAAATTGGCGACCCAGATATGGGCGTTGCAGCAGAATATGTGGCAGAAAAATACGCCATTTCAAAGGAAATGCAGGATGAATATGCTCTATTAAGTTATAAACGTAGCTGGGAAGCTTTTGATAAAGGATATTTTAATCAAGAGATCATTCAAATTGGGGATTTCCACCAAGATGAAGAACTTTTTAGGAAAAGAAAGATGGAAGTACTTTTAAATAGGGCGAAGCCTATATTTAAAAAGATCGGTACCGTTACCGCAGCCAATAGTTGTGGGATACATGACGGGGCATCGGCTGTACTTGTCATGGAAGAAAACATGGCATTAAATAATGGATTCCAGCCCATTTTACGATTTTTGGATAGTGAAGTTACAGGTGTACATCCTAATTATCCAGGAGCTGCCCCAATTCCAGCGATTCAAGATTTATTAAAAAGAAACGGATTAACCATTGCGGACATAAACCTAATTGAAATAAACGAGGCCTTCTCTTCCAAAATTGTCGCCTGTACAAAAGAACTTTCCATTGCTTATGACAAGTTGAACGTTTGCGGTGGAGCTTTAACGCTAGGACATCCTTATGGAGCTTCAGGAAGTATCATAATCACGAGGCTTTTCTATGAAGTACAAAGACGAAAGGATATCAAGTATGTACTGGCCGCAATTGGAAGTGGTGGAGGAATTGGAGTATCAGTCCTATTCGAGGTAGTAACATGAAAACGAAGGAACATGAGATTATTTTTCATAGTTAAACATGAAGGCTCTGGAGTCTCCCTCCAGGGCCTTCATTGATGGGTTGTTTCTTTTTTTACGTGTCACGTAAGATAGGAAGGGTACAACACCGGAAGGAGCCGCCAGATTTAATGATTTCTGTGATATCCACTTCAATAACTTGAAAACCTCGGGTACGAAGCTGTTTGTTTACATTCTCATTGACTGGTAAACTCAATACCCGCTTATTTCCAATACTAAATACATTTGTGCCAAGTTGAAATTGTTCTTCTTCTGAAACCTCAATTAATTCATAGCGGGAAGCAAAAAGTTCGATGTCCTTTTTCGTTAAGGCATTTGGATAAATAAGGGCAACATCAGACGAAACGACATTAAATACACAATCCAAATGCAGGTATTTTTCTTTAAATGGGATGGGGATAACATTAAATTGATTCAAAAGAAGCTGTAACTGTTCAGCGGCCTTTTGATTCGTCCGATTGCTGAGCCCCACATAAATGGTATCCTGATCAATCACAACATCTCCGCCTTCAATCCGTTCCTCGGCTAAATTATAATAAGAGATTTCTTCGTCCTCGAGCCATTGTTTTAAAACATTTTCCTCCCCTGAACGAACGTCCGTTGCCATCTTAGCAACAAAGATTGTTTGTCCTAGTGTAAAACCAATATCCCTTGTAAAGACCTGTTCAGGATATTTTTTATGATAAGGCAATAAAATAACTTCGATGCCATTATCCTTTAGCGTTTTTACAAGCTCACCATGCTGCTCGAGTGCACGTTCAATATGGATTCCTTCATTCTTAAAATGCTCCTGTGTTTCATTAATTACTTCCCGAATCGTCATATATTGAGGCTGACAAAGGACTACTCGTTTTAATACATCATATTCACTCATGCAAAAAGTCTTGTTGTTAGTCCTTGGGCTTTCGGCCATTGTTTCGACCTCCTGTTTTCTCTTTTTTAACTAGGTTTTCCTAAAATATCGTTAATATTTAACGACAGCGTCTATTAAGAAAAAGTTGCGGATTGGTAAAATTCCTTAGGGGGAATAATTTGAATATAAGGGCAGGATATAAAATAGTTCATAATCAGGGCCACACTAGTATCTTTAACATATTCCTACTTCATGCGGTAAAATAGGAGCAGATTTCGATGGAAAAAAAAGAGCAACTCAAAAAGCAAATGGAAAATAAAACGATTTTGATTTGGAAAATGGGGATTGCTTCTTCCCTTTCATGGGAGATTGCAAAATTAGCAGGTTCTGAACATCCTTATTTGGCTCCTCTTTCGGTAATTCTCTGTTTGCAAACCACGATAAACCGATCCATCCTTTTTTCTTATCATAGAATGACAGGGACAGTTATTGGCATAATTGTTGTGGTTTTATTAGAACAATATTTAAAAGTGAACAGCTGGACCTTAGGGGGCATAATCATCATAGGATGCTTTATCACAAAATGGTTAAAACGTGATGAATCAGCTATTCACCAAGCTGCCCTGACCATTTTGCTCGTCTTTGTGATGGGACATAAATCGGGCGAGTATCCAATAGATCGTTTTCTTGATACCTTAATTGGAGCGATTATTGCGGTGATTATCCAAATGATCTTCCACCCGCCAAATTATACGAAACAAGCTTCGAAAAGCTGCCGGGAAGCATCCGCCAGTCTATTTAACCTTTTCAACGAAGTTGCAGAATGGGTTCAATTGGGCTTCGAAAAATCGCGCGGTAATCAGATTCAGTCTGAACTTAAGAAATTAAGCCAGGAACTCCCTCTGGTAAAGAGCGTAATTATGGATGCAAACGATAGTCTAAAATATAATCTGTTAGTCAATCAAAGTAAAAAAGAACTGCAAAGTTGCAAACAGATAATGGAGCTTTTAACAGAAGGGTATTCCTACTTGAATAACATTGTTGGAACGCTATTTGCCTGGTCCGAAGCTGGAACTGCCACAGCGTTTGACCATGCGGTTTGGTCAGAACAATTGAAAGCTTTAGCACCAGTTTTTCAAATAAAAGAAACCCTGACAATATCTCAGGCACAGGTTCCATCGATAAACATTACAATTCCTGAAGAAATAAAACAGCACCAATACTCATTGGCACTTTATAACGATACAACTCTTTTGATAAATAAAATGAGAAAATTTTCTTAGCACCTGTATAGATTATATACTGATGAATTTTGAGCCTCTCATGAATTTAATGAGAGGCTCTATTAATTATTGAATAAATTGCAAATAAAGGATTACCTTCGTTGAATTCTACTTTTCTTTTGATAAAAGGTAGCTTTCGATTCCATCCAATATCCGTTCAAGTCCAAAATCGAAGTCATCCCCAAAGGAGTGAGCCTGATATAGTAGGGAGCAGTATTATTCTATATTAGTTTATGGAGTCTCGTAACTGGCTCCTAAACTAGTTTATTTTGTAGGACGATTCCCAGTGGTCATATAACATAATAAGGGAGATTGGAGCGACATAGCGCAGTATAGTTAGAAAATGGTTCCAATTGTGATAGACCAGCCATCCTTTTTGGTAAGACCATAGTGCAATGGATACTCCGATGAAAGTAATAACAGCAAATGCCGGCAACTTCAGTTTTTTTGAATGGAAGGAATGAAAATATTGTGCTTAATGGGTATCGATATAATTCCGTAAATAAAACAAAATCAAATATATATACTTATAATAGAGAGAGTCAAGTAGAAATTTATCACGTTCAAAAAATTGTTTTCGAGGCTAATAGCAGGTAAAGGGAGGAGACCGACCAAATGAACAAATTAACATGGTGGGGAGTAGCGGTGTTAACCGGGGTGGTAATTGTGGTTGCGATTTGGTATGGGCGGGTAACATGGGAAGACCGCAATGACGCGGTGAACACAGCCCTCGATCAATCGGAAGAAAAAGAAAATACACGATTAAAGACATTTTTCTCTGAACTGAAAAGTGTCTACGGATACCTTTACTCTACGGAGAATGGAAAGTTTCAGCTGTTCATAAAAATTGACGAAGCTTTACTTCAGGGTGAATTGGCCGGCTCTCTTCTCATGATGGAGGTTGACACGGAAGACAAAAATAATCCATACGAGGAACGCCAGTATGTGTTGAACGGAATCACAGATGGACATATGGTGAAGTTCATCACCACTGTAGACGGAAAAAAAGCCACATTGGAAGGACATTTTATTAAGGGAGCCACTAGTTTCGACCTGTCATTTTGGAAGACTGACAAAAAACTGGTATTTAATGCTGTAACAGAAGAAGAATTTAAACAGAGCTACTATGAATTTAAAACGAAGGTAAAAAAGGAATAAAAAAATAAGTAACAGTAATATTTTGGTAAAAAATCTCTCTATAATAATACCTAATGTTATATGGTATAATTCTACTAATATATATTTATTGTGATCAGGAGTTGGAGTTAGTGATTACTAGTTTGAAACAGCTCTTTAATGAGAGTGTATTTGATATAAAAAGGTTAAATAAACTTGTAAATCTAGTCAATCAACTAGAAGAAAAGTATGAGAATTATAGTGATGAGCAATTGAAAAATATGAATTTCATTTTTAAAGAAAAGCTGCAAAATGGAATGAAACTGGATGATCTTAAAATAGAAGTGTTTGCTGTCGTTCGGGAGGCTGCAAAAAGAGTTTTAGGACTTAGGCACTATGATGTGCAATTAATTGGCGGTTTTGTTCTTTCGGAGGGTTCAATTGCACAAATGAATACGGGGGAAGGAAAAACGTTAGTTGCAACGCTTTCAAGTTACTTATATGCTCTAGAGGGAAAAGGCGTACATATCGTGACTGCAAATGAATACCTAGCCCGAAGAGATAAGGAACTGATGGGACAAATCCATGAATTCCTGGGATTAACGGTAGGCTTGAATATATCCCAAATGGAAGTAGAAGAAAAAAGGCTGGCTTATCAAGCTGATATTACCTATGGAACAGGGACGGAGTTTGGCTTTGACTACCTGAGAGATAACATGGTCAAAAATAAGGAAGAAAAAGTCCAAAGAGAACTACATTACGCGATTGTTGACGAAATTGATAGCATCCTAATTGATGAAGCAAGAACGCCGTTAATTATTGCTAATAAGTCATCGGATGGAGCCGAGTTGTTTAAAATCACGGCAATGATTTTGAATGATTTCAAGGCGGACCAGGATTATAAACTATATTCTGAAACAAGGGAAGTCTATTTCACAGACGAAGGGGCAGCAAAGATCGAAGATGCCTTCGGGATTGAAAACTTATATGATGCCGAACATCAAGAATTACTGCACGTTGTGACTCAATCACTCCGAGCTCTTGCTACCATGAAGCTGGATGTCGATTATATCAGCAAAGACGGCAAGATTGTTCTCATCGATAAATTTACCGGCCGAATCATGGATGGCAGGTCGTTTAGTGAAGGCCTGCATCAAGCGATTGAAG
This sequence comes from Neobacillus sp. 204, assembly GCF_046562815.1. Taxonomy (NCBI): domain Bacteria; kingdom Bacillati; phylum Bacillota; class Bacilli; order Caryophanales; family Bacillaceae; genus Neobacillus; species Neobacillus sp. 204. Next base: position 340,068 of record NZ_JBJORY010000008.1, on the reverse strand, counting down.
CAAAGGAAGGCGTGGAGATTACAGAGGAAAATCAAACCTTTGCGACGATTACGGTTCAAAATTACTTTGTCATGTACAAGAAGTTATCCGGAATGACAGGTAGTGCGATGCCGTCCAAACAAGAGTTTTACGAAACGTATACTTTAAAAGTAGTGGAAATCCCGACCAACAAACCGGTTCTCCGAGAGGATTTTCCTGATCTTGTGTACCTTACTGCGGCAAGCAAAATTCAAAAGATTGTGACTGAAGTCATAAAGATGAACCAATTAGGGCGTCCCGTGTTAATTGGAACCACATCGATTGAACAATCTGAGAAATTGTCTTCGTATTTAATGAAAGAAAAAATTAAGCATCAAATCTTAAATGCTAAAACCGAGGAAGATGAAGCGAAGCTAATTGCTCAAGCTGGGCAAAAAGGGGAAATCATGATTGCGACCAATATGGCTGGTCGTGGAACTGACATTATGCTCGGTGAGAGTGTAAGAGAACTTGGCGGTCTTCATATTATTGGAACCGAAAGGCATGAGAGCAATCGAATTGATATGCAGCTTAGAGGAAGAGCGGGCAGACAAGGAGATCCTGGTTCATCACAATTCATTATTTCATTAGAAGATGATTTATTCACTTTCTATGATGAGGAAGAGACGGAACGTTATCTAAAGAAAATCAAAACCTCTGATGATGGGCTGATTCTTTCACCAGACCCACAAGCTTTTACAAAAAAAGTGCAGGAAATCGTTGAAAACACACATTATTCTGCTAGAAAACATTTATTAAAATTAGAGAGTGTCATGGATCGTCAAAGTAAAATCATTTACTCGATGAGAAATCGTATTTTGGATTTAGGTACAAAAGAATTGGTTAAGGAAGTAGAGAATAATATTCACAGCTATGTACAGGAAGTCGTTGAACAATATGTTGTAGATGGAAATCCAACCGCATTGATAGAAGGACTCACCCTCCCATTCCCAGGTATCATTCTAGATAGCGCTGAATTGGAGGATCTTGATCGGTCTGATATTGAAGCGAGGGTAAAAGAGGAGTACACCCAGCTCCGAACCAAAATCATGCCTTTAGCAGAAGATGAATTGTTGGGGCACCAGCTAAAATCGATTATGCTTTATCAAATTGATACCCATTGGGTTAAGCATTTGGATTTAATGGCGCAAGTGAAGGATGGAATTGGGTTAAGAGGCTACGGCCAGGAGGATCCATACAGGCATTTTGAATTTGTAGGACTGGAAGAATTCAAATACCTGTTATTTACGATTCACTCAGGAGTTACGCAGCATTTTATGAGATTACTTGAAACTGAATTTTATGCGGATGAAACTCTTGAAGAGGAGGTTATATAAATGGCATTATTCCGTAGAAAGCGATTAGAGCAAAGTCAAAGTGCTACTATCGAGCCTCCGAAGCAGGAAAACAAGGTCATCCCTGATGGTGCAGTTGAGACAAAGCTCCATTTTGCAAAATACTGGGATATGACCTCGAAGGAGAGGTATATCTATCAATATCACCACAGGATGCTTCCAAAAATTGAAGAAGGACAAATCTCGATCACCGGTATTAAGTTTATTGAGATTGACGGAGAAATTGCGGTTGAGGCGTTTATCCAAAATGGGGTTTCCAAAGCGATCACAATTCAAGCAGTTGACCTTGTCCTATTAGATGAAAAAAATCAACTAGCAGCGAAAAATAACTTTTCCTTGGCTTACCTAGGTGAGCTTCCACCGCATACCAGCACTCCAATGAGATTTCTGTTCTCAGCAGAGGACCGTCTATCGGATGCAGCCGTTACGGACAAATGGAGGATTCAATTTGAGCTTAAGGGCCCAACTAGAAATGAAGTACTTGACTTGGATGAAAGCTGGAAAGAACGATTGTCAGCGGAAAGACAAATTCAACTTGAAAAGATAATCGAAAGGCTGCCTGAATTAGGGCCTTCGGAAGTCAATATTACAGGTATTGAAATCCATTTCTTAAATGATCAATCCCTTGAGGTGATCGCCCTCATTCGTAATGGATTATCCAAGGAGCTACAATTAAAGCAATTGCCTTTAGTTGTCAAGGATGCGGTTGGAGACGTAGTGTGCGAGGGGGATTTTAATCTTCCACCATTACGAATCAAGTCGAGATCAGCGAAACCGTGGTCATTTCGATTTCCATCCAGTTTAATTATGAAAGAAAATCCTGACCTTGCGAAATGGGTAATAGTGGTAAAAAATAAAGAACAAGAAGATTCATAATAAAAAAGTCATTGATCCGTCTAGGGTCAATGACTTTTTTATTATGTAGGAAGTTAATTATCTATAAATATGTGCTAGAGGTTTAAGAGAAATCCGGCCAATTCTTTTGAACGACGTCTCCTTCGATTTGCGTCAATGTCCGATATTTAAAAGGAGTTAGGTCTGAATCCTCTTTATTAATAAAACCTCTTGCGTACTCAAATGGAATTAAATTATAGGTTTCTTCATTTTCACTGATTAAATAGACACCAATAATTTGCCCGCCATTCTGTATATCCAGAGTTAAAAATGAGGGGTAATAGGTCTCATCTGCCGCCAGCAAAATGGCCTTTGCTGTGATGTTGCCATCTTCCTCCGTTTCAATGTCCTCATTACTAATTTTATCTAATGTTTTGATGGCCCAACCTGGTTTTTTGTAGCCTCCGATTATTTTCGGCGGGTGTGATTCTAGTTGATTAAGAATCTCATCCGTATTATTAGAGTTCTTCATTCATAATTTCCTCCAAAAAGATACACTTTGACTTATCGACTTGCCTTTATTCTTACTAAATAAGAGTATCATATTCATTTCTGGACAACAATTTTAAGTCATCAACGGGTTGAATTTGACTCAATCAGCCTAAAATCAGCCTGTACAGTGAGGAATGTACTAATTAATGTTTTTAAAAAGTTTTCACACTTTCTAGGTCATTGGTCATGTTGTGTAAGTAAAGTCCTGATTGCGGGACTTTATACTGATGATAGACATGATTTTTTATCGAAAATAAGAGATTAGTCGGATGTATAAATTCGTATCATTGAGAAATTATGTAGAAAAAGAATGAAATTCGGTGGGATATATTGGAGTAATTTGAGTAATTATACATAAAATGGACGATTTTTCCTAAAAAACTATAAAAATAACTGGATTTTATTAGATATTTATATTATTATAGTCTCAGTGGTTGATTATGGGTATTAATCCAAATCTACCATATAAATGATAAATTTACCATATGAGTAGGTAAATATGGTGATTTTCATTAAAGGTTAGGCATTAGGGTATATAGAGAAAAGTCGCTGCTAATGTTCTAATTTTTTATAAGTAGAAGGGAGAACACAAGAAATGAACAAAAAGAAAGCTATTAAACTTGCAACAGCATCTGTTATCGCTGCATCTTCATTTGCTGCTGTAGCACCATTTTCAACACAAGCAGCTGTTGACGTTGCGGGAGCTGTAAACAAAGCGGTTGCTCAAATGAAAAAGGCTCAGGATACATACACAGTTCCTGCTGCACAAGGCAAACTTGCTTCAAAAGATGCTGTAAAAGCAGAAATTAAAAAAGCAGACCAATTACTTGCTGATGCTACAAAAGTTGTTAACTCAAATGGTGGCAGCAAAAAGTCTGCATACTTAACTCAATTAAACAATGCAAAGATATACCTAAGTAATGCAAAGTATTTCGTTCAAGGTATGGATGTTGCTCAAGGTCTTACTGTTAAAGCACGCGACTTTAAAAAACTATCAGACGTTAAGGATGCTTACCTTCCTTTAACTGGTGCTGAAATCGCGAAAGCAGAAAAGCAAATTAGAAATCTAGTTGCTGGAACTACAGCTGAAAATCTTGTAGTAAAAATATATTTAGCAGAGCCAAAACAAATCTCAGTAGTTGCTAACGCATATAGCTTTGCTGCTCAAGCTGCTGCTTCAATTGAAAAAGGCGATTTAAAAGCTGCTGAAGCACAACTTAAAGTTGCTACTACTGAAATCGCTAAGCGTCCAGAACTAACTGCTGGAGCTGCTCGTACAGCTGTTGAGCAGTATGTTAAAGATGTACAGGCTAAATACGAAGCTGCATTAGCACCAGTAGTTGAATCTGTAAGTGCGATTAACGCTAAACAAGTTGAAGTTAAATTCAACAAGGCAATCGATGCTACAACAGTATACGATGCTACAACAAAGGCACTTAAAAATATCACAGTTACAGGTACTGGAACTCCTGTTTTCACTGGTGCTCTAAGTGAAGATAAGAAGACTTTATTGCTTACTGCTGATAAAGGATTAACTGGTGAATATGTTATAGATGTTGCTACTGACAAAGTTAAAGATTTAACCGGTAAATTCGTTCATTCATATATTGGGAAAATTAGTGTAAATGACGAAACCGCTCCTTCAATTATCGGAATGGTAAAAGAGAACCCTACTTCAGTAAAAATTAATTTTTCTGAGCCAATCAAATCAGAAGGTTCTGTATCGTTTAAATATACTGACGGAACTGACGTTACTGGTGCAAAATTCATTTTAGACGCTACTGGTACTTTTGGTACTGTTGACCTTTCAGCAGGAACAGTAAATGAATTGAAAGATATTAAAGTTCAATTCATTGGTGCTACTGATTTTGCAAATAACTTGTTGACTCCAAACCCTGCTACAGTTGTAGTACAAAAGGGGCAAAAAGATGGTGTGAAACCAGAAGTAAAAGCTCTAACTGTTCTGGCTCCTAATAAATTTGAAATTCAATTTACAGAGCAAGTTACAGATTTTGATGTTTCTGATATCACTGTAAATACTACCCCATTAGTTGTTGGTACTGATAAACTGGACCAAAGCACAACTGATGCTACTAAATATGTAGTAACACTTGCTTCTCCACTTGAAGGTGTAAAGACAGTCGCTATTGCTGCTGATGCAGTTAAAGATAATTCTGGTGAAACAGGCAAGGCTTTCTCTAAACTTGTTGAGTTTACTAAAGATGCTTCTGCTCCACAATTGTCATCAGCTACTGTTTCTAAAAACACAACAGATGGTAAAGAATATCTATTCTTGTCATTTGATAAATCAGTTACTTTAAAAGACGTTGATGGAATAGCTCTATCAGGTAGTAAACTTAAAGATTATATTACCACTAGTGGTTTAACTGTTAACTTACCAAAAGATAAACTAGTATTAGTTGAGGGAAGCACTAATACCTTCAAAATTGCTCTAGCTGACGTACTTGAAGGTTCTGCTGCACTTGAAAAAGGTGCTGTTTATACTTTAGACCTTGCTGCTGATGTTGTACAAAACGTTTCTAAAGTTGCTAATGTTGAAAAAGCAAAAGCAATTACTTTTACTCGTGGAGAGGATACAAACGTTTCTACACCAGCTGCACAAACAGTTACTAAAGTAGAAAAAGGGACTGGTAACAGCCAAGTTGTTGTAACGTTTGGTGCAGATGTTGACGGTGCTACTGCAACTAATGCTGCAAACTATGTTTTTGATGGTGCCGTTGTAGAAAAAGCACAAATCCTAGATGCATCCAAGAAAAATGTAGTAACACTTACATTAAAAGCAGACTCTACTACTTTTAGTGGACTTCGTAACTATACAGTTAGCAACGTTAAGACTGCTACTGGTGGAACTCTAGCTAATCCAGCAAGAGGAACAATTGATTTAACAGAAAACGTATCTCCAACTGTATCAAGTGCAGTTATAACTAGTGATTCAACAATTGTCCTAACTTTCAGTGAAGGCATTAAAGATGGTGCAAAAGCTGGGCTAGACTTTGATGTATTCCAAGGAACTTCGACAATTGCATTAGAAGAGACTTCTGAAGTTATATCTGGAAACAAAGTTACAATCACTTTAAAAACTCCTCTTCAATCATTGTCTGGAGTGAAAGTTAAAGCTTCAACAGGCTTAGATGTAACTGACACTAATGGAAATGGTGTATTATTCTCTGATATTGCTACTACAAACTAAATAATAGATATTTATTTATTATTCAAGTTTTTAGCAATTATTGATTTTATTTACCAAAAAGCAGAAAGTTGATATTTAAACTTTCTGCTTTACTAACAAAACCCCTTATAAGAGGGACCAAATGGTGCTACCTTTGTTATTATGGGGTGTAGAAAATGGTAAACGTTATTGAGATATCTCCCATTTTTTACACCTCATAATTCAAAGGTGCATTCGCTCCCTTCGTGCGTGCAGTAATTATGGGGTGAAAATATTACCTAAAAAGGCTCTGTGGAGAGAAATCTCTACAGGGCTTTAATTTTTATGTAAATAAAAATTGATTACAAAATTAGTATTAAGTATAAGGTAGCTAAAATTAGAAAAGCTTACTAATCAATTGTTATCGGACAGCTCAAGGCAAAAAAACATAAAAAAACAGGAAATCTGTATCGATTTCCTGTTTTAAACTAGTTAATTAATAGATGACCACTGGCTCGTATGTGCTTAGGTTATTATAAACAGTTTTCATAGCACTTGGCGGTGTGTTGACGCAACCATGCGATCCCGCGTTTAGATAAGCATTGCTTGACCAGTTTGACCGAAAACCGGCATCGTGGAATCCTTGTCCATCATTCGTAAAAGGAGCCCAATAATTAACTTTTACTTCATAACTCGGTTTTCCTCCGAGTTCTCTGCCGGTTAGTATGGCAGGTGTCCGTTTATAGAGAATATACCATACGCCTTTTGATGTATCATTACCGGTACTGTGTTTGCCAGTCACGACATTCGATGTGACGACTAATTTTCCATTTTTGTAAATCCAAATACGTTGTTGTGCAATGGACACTTCCGCATACGTGTCGCCAATGCCATTATTCGAAGTCGTATCATAACCGTAGCCTTCATTACTCCAACCGTGTCCGATAATACTAGCAGCAGCAATGGAAGTCTTTCCTTTTTCAAAAGCTGACTTAATCCGTTTCGTTTCTTTGTCCACGTCTAATGCCCAGCCATAGCCTTGTCCTTTTACTGTTACGACTGAACCTGAATGGGTCTTAAATTTAAAATTTTTATCTAATGTGGATTGAGCGCTATTAATTTCAGCTATTTTCTTGTTAATATCGCTTGGGTCAATCTTAACCTTCAGGTCTTTTGACACAGAGGCATTTTTAATTAATTCGCCGGCTTTTAACGAATAAACTTTATTCTGGACCTTATATTCAACGGTCTGTCCGAGGAGTTCCCGCAGCTTTTTCTCTTCATTTTTTACAATTGGACTGTCTTCTTTGATGGGTTGAATGTATACAGGGTTCAGATGAATTTCGCTAGTATACTCCTGCTTTTCGTAGTCCTTTAATAGACTAGCGACATCGAACTGCTGACCATTGTTACTCTTTGAGATGATAATTTGACCTTGTTCCAAACTCGCTTTTGCATCTTTAGGAGCCGTTAAACTCTTGTTCATGGATACAAGCTTTTCTTCCACTTGTTTTTTCATCTCTTGGCTGCGATACTGATCGAGTTTGCTAGGTATTAATGAGTACTTTTTAGCCTTTGAAGAAGGAAAAATCGTTTGCTGGTTTTTTAATAATTTTTTGACACCCGGCAGATCCTGCTCCGTAAATCCCATCTTCGTATCTTTTCCATCTAAAATTTGTTGTTGTCCGACATAGACTACGTTGGTTAAGACGGATGTTTTTAATTTTTTGAGAGCCTGATCAGCAGTCAGTCCGCCGACTTTTGTACCATTAATATTGATATTTGTATTAAAATGGTTTGCCTGATAATAGCTGATTGCCCCAAATATGAGCGCAATAATAATGATGATACTTATTGTGATAAACTTCCAGTTTGTAAACCATTTTGATGGTTTTACCCGTTGTCTGTGTATTTCTTCTTCTTTTATAGCACTTTCCATTAAAAATCCCCCCGTACTTCAAAACCCAGTGATCGACGTCTTCGACCATAACCTATTGGTTTTGTATCCAAACTTTCATTTAATTTATCTCTTTATAGATTTTACTACTATTCTACTAAATTGCTAGTGTGAACTTTGTCGCATTTTGTATATACGTGAAATTTTTAGTAATTTTTTTCAAAGGGGTTTAGGGAGAGTAGAAGGGAAGAAATAATGAACAACAAATTTTTAGAAAACAGCAAAAAAAAAACACTGCACCCCCCTTGGTACATAAAGGGGGTGCAGTGTTGTGAGCGTATAATGAAATCCTTAGGTTACGCTGGTTTTGGGCACGTTAGTTTAATATCGTCACCTTTAATTGTTTAACTCCAAAGTTAATAGCATCTTGTTTAGCAGGAATAAAGACATCAATTCGATTTCCTTTAATGGCCCCGCCAGTATCTCCGGCGATGGCGTTACCATAGCCTTCCACGTAAACTTTACTTCCAAGCGGTATGACATTCGGGTCTACTGCGATGACCTTTTCATTTGGGTTTGCTTTAAGGTTAATTCCAGTAGCTGTAGTCCCAGAACATCCCTCACAGTAAGCTGTATAGGCTGTGGCTTTCACAGTAATTTCCTTTGAACTTGTATTATTAGTTGATGCAGCCTCTACCGCGGGTTCACTTTCCTTTGGTGCTGGCGCTGCAGGCTTTACGGATGCTGTATGTACAACAGGCTTCGTTTGTTTTTCGGTTACAGCAATATTAGTAGATTGTAAACCTTCATAAATTAATAGATTTAATCCAGGATGGATGAGATCGGTAGTTAATTTGTTCCATTCTTTTATTTGCGAAACAGTTACTTTGTATTCCATGGCTATATCCCATAAGGTGTCACCTTGTTTAACCGTATAATGTTTTTCAGGTGCAATGGTTAGTATATCCCCTGGGTGAATAAGGTCCGTAGTTAGATGATTCAACTTTTGAATATTTTCTAAAGATGTATTATTTACGCGTGATAAATCCCAAAGGGTATCCCCTTTTTGGACTGTAACAGTAGCAGCTTGTACATTAGCACTTACAGTTCCTGAGAGTACAGCAACTGCTATCATTGTGATTATTTTTTTAAGCATTCTTTTACCCTCCATGTTCTTTGGTTGCTAAGTTTCCACTATCGTAACATAGAATTTTCTGACACAAAGAACAGGGAGATGATAATTCGTTTACATCCGTGGCATTTATATTGCAATAGTATTTCTAAAATTCTTTTGATTTTTGTTTTTTTGGCAGGATAAGTTTCTCCGTTTTTTCGTAAATAGCTAACAAATTCTCTGTAAAACGTAACGTAGGTACGACTCGGTAAATGATTAGTGCAGAACAAATACTAATAGCGGCACCCACAATCACATCTGCTGGATAATGTACACCAACCCAAATACGTGAAAGACCGACAAGGCATGCTAATATAAGCCATAAAAGCCCCGATCTTCTTTTAAATAAATAGAAAACCATACAAAATGAAAAGAACAAAATGGTGTGATCACTTGGAAAAGAATTATCCACTTCATGTCCCATGAGTTTATTCACGTTAGTCAGTTCAGAGAAGGGTTGATTATTTGAATGGATTAATCCGGCGATTTTCCCTATTATTTCAGCTGTTAAAAAAGTAATAAAACCACAAAGGACCATAATTCTATTAGTTTTACGTCCGGTAAACCAAAATATAAGGACACTTAGGGCTAAAAAAAGCACCATATATTCAGCGATGAAAATCATTGCAGGATTTAAATAAGTGAAATCCTTACCTATATCATTAATTATTCTAAACAGATTAATATTCAATTCAGAGATACTCATGATCATTTCCTCCTTATCCTATATCTGAAGAAAATTATAATTAATTTAATTGCAGTGAAAAATTTGTTTTTCTTACATCATCCTTACACATTTGTAAGAATTTACTTTAGGAATTTGAGCAACCATCGCAGGTCAAATAAATAAGTAGTTATATCAGCAGATGGGAGCGCAATAAAAAACACTGCATCCACTTAGAATATAAAGTGTTTTGCAGTGTTTAGTCTGTATATAGAGATGGCAGTTTCTCCATCTTAGTTTAAGATCGTCACCTTTAATTTTTTTACACCAAAATCGATTGCATCTTGATTAGATGGAATAAAGATATCGATTCGATTACCCTTAATGGCTCCGCCTGTATCTGCGGCAATAGCTTCACCAAAGCCTTCTACATAAACCTTACTTCCAAGCGGGATAACAGATGGGTCAACGGCGATGACCTTTTTATTCGGGTTATCTTTGATATTAATACCCGTTTTAGTAATACCGGAACATCCTTCACAAGAAGCTGTATAGGCGGTGGCTTTCACCGTAATTTCCTTTGTGCTTGTGCTTGTACTGCTAGCTAATTTCATCACACGTGCACTTTTCTTTTTTGCCTGTGCAATAACGGGCTTTGCAGATACCGGGAATGGTTCAGAAACGGCAGGTACCGCTGGATTCACAGGTATATCTATTTCAACCTTCTTCGCATCCTTTTGAAGGCTTTCTGAAGAAAGATTATATTGATCCCAAAGGTTATCTTTGTGTTTTTCAGTAATCGGTGCAGCTTGTACATTTGTACTAACAGTTCCTGAGAGTACAGCAACTGCTATAAATGTTTTAAGTTTATTTAGCATTCTTTTACCCTCCATGTTCTTTGGCTGCTCAAGTTTCCTTATCGTAACATGGATATTTCAGAAGCAAAGAACAAGGGTATGTTAAAAACGTTACATCTATGGCAGTTATATTGCGATAGTATTTCTTTATTTACATAATAATCTGAAAACGAGACTTTTATAATGATTCTATTAAGCCAAAACCCTAGTAGCATGCCTCTCTTAATACTTTTTGGTTTATTACAATTATGTTACACAAAATGATAATAGTCCTTAGATAATCCCAATAATTTCTACTATTACCAGTATTCATTACCTACGAGATCTTTTGGAGAAAAACTGTGTAGGGATGGGTATGGATCAATTGGTAATAATTTATTTACATTTTGTTCAAACGTTACTTAACATTTGTTCATGGTCTATGCTATATTTATGAAGTTAAAAACGGTTTTTACTGATTGAAGGAGGGGAATGTTGTGAAAAGTGACTTTTCACAACTATCTATATGAGTTTTGTTGGTTTATTTTTATCTGGAGCGGTATTATTTCTTAATAGTCTAATGTTATTAGGAAAAGCAGAAGCAAAAAGTGTGGGTATCTTTAACATCTTCATTGGTATCATTCAAATCATCATCCCATCCTACCTAATGGTTGCAGCAGGTGAAAATAATTGGGATCTTTATAATGTCGCAGCGATCTTTTTATTTGGCTTAACGTATCTATATGTTGGGGTTACCGTCTTGAAAGGACTTGATGGCAGCGGACTTGGTTGGTTTAGCTTATGGGTCGCCATTATTGCGGTCGTTTATATGATTACCTCGATTGTTCATTTCCATGATATCGTCAATGCCTTAACATGGGGAATGTGGGCCTTCTTATGGTTCCTATTCTTTTTATCAAATACTCTTAAAAAGAAAATTGATGCTTACATTGGTCTAGTTGCCTTCGTACAGTCATGGGTAACGTTAACCATTCCAGCTTTGTTTTATTTTTTAGGAGTCTCAAATACCCCGATGGTTTCGAAAGTCTGGGCCTTTGTATTAATGCTCTCGATTGTCTATTTTGTTGTAAGTCTTTTCAAATTAAAATTTTCCTTTAAAAAAGAAAACAGCAGTCAAGAAATTCAAGCGATATAAGACAGTAAAGAGTATGGAACAATAATGATTCCATACTCTTTTTATGTTGTTTTTTGGTACGTATATCAAACTGATTATTTACGGGAGAATATTGCCAGCAGCACGATAAATGCTATACCATTCCTCACGTGTCAAATATACGTCACTTGCTTTACAGCAGTCCTTCAATCTGTCGATATTCATCGTCCCAATTACTGGCTGCATATGTGCTGGATGACGTAAAAGCCAGGCAATCGCGATGGTCGTATTTCTCACTTCATATTTAGCGGCGATTTCATCAATCTGCTGATTTAATTCTGGAAATTTATCGTTGCCAAGGAATACCCCTTCAAAAAAACCGTATTGGAATGGTGACCACGGTTGAATGGTGATATCGTTCAAACGGCAATAATCAAGGATGCTGCCATCCCGGTTAAGGGCTGAATCATTCTCCATGTTGACATTGATTCCATTGGAAATCATCGTTGCGTTGGTAATACTTAATTGTAATTGGTTAGCGACTAATGGCTGCTTCACAAATTTCTTTAGCAATTGGATCTGCATAGGATTCTGGTTAGAAACACCAAAATGACGCACTTTTCCCGAATTTTCAAGGAGATCAAAGGCTTCAGCTACCTCTTCTGGCTCGACAAGTGCATCCGGACGGTGTAAAAGCAGCACGTCGAGATATTCAGTTTTTAACCGTTTTAAAATTCTGTCGACCGATTCTAAAATGTACTCCTTTGAAAAATCAAACATCCCCTTACGAATCCCGCATTTGGATTGAAGAATGATTTTTTCGCGAATGTCTGCACTCATGTGAATGGCATCCGCAAAAATTTCCTCACACGTGCCCCCGCCATAGATATCGGCATGGTCGAAGAAGTTCGCCCCTTCTTCTAAAGCGGATTGAACAAAGCGCTCCGCCTCAGGCTTTTCTAATGAGTTAATACGCATACAGCCAACTGCAACAACGGGCACCTCTAAGGAACTGCTTCCAAGTTTAATTGTTCTCATCATCTGTTTCCTCCAATATGTGAAATTGGTGAATAATGTCCATATGTAAATGGATCATTCGCCTTCTCTTCTGACATCATCACCAGAACCATTCATACATATTTTGACACATGCTATGAAGATCTCAAAGAATTTTACAGTTATTTTTGAAAGATGTCGTGAAAATGTCCCATGCATATTTATACTCCATGCATATTTTATTGATAAATACTATCCTGCGATAGTTAATCAATCATTTAGCATGGTTTTATTTTTGCAAAAAGGGGCTGGTTTTTCTTGGCACGAACACCATTAGCAAGTATACTGCAGAAATCATTTGCATTAGCAGGTACTGAAATGGAGAACCAATCAAGTACAGGACAAGCTATTATATTAGATATAAATCATTTAAAAAATACTCATCTTACGCGTGAAAATGCTCATAAGGGTAAGGTAGTAAATCCAAGGATTGTCATAGTAGGAGCAGGGTTAGCGGGGCTTACCTGTGCTTATCGGCTGAAACAGGCCGGGATTACCTCTACCATTTATGAAGCGGCCGATCGTGTTGGCGGCCGCTGTTGGACGAGGAGAGGTTACTTCAAAGACGAACAAATTGTCGAGCGTGGCGGAGAATTAATCGATACCTGCCATAAGGAGATTCAGAATCTAGCAACAGAGCTGGACTTAGAATTAGATAATTTAATCACCGCAGAACCCGTTGGCACCAAACCGTTCTATTTTTTTGATGAACACACTTATTCCTTTGATGAAGTAACCAATGATTTTATGAAAATCCTCCCAAAGCTTCAAAGGGATCTTAAGGAAGTAGGCGAAATGACCCTTTATGATAGTTATACCGAGCGTGGATTTGAGCTCGATCATATGTCGATTGTTGATTACATCAATGAAACGGTTCCAGGCGGCATCCATTCAAGATTTGGAAAATTATTAGCTGTTGCTTATTCCATTGAAAATGGAGCAGATGCCCATGTGCAGAGTGCGCTTAACCTCCTTTATTTGTTAGGATACGCACAAAAGGAGCCCTTTCGAATGTATGGTGACTCAGATGAATGCTTTCATGTTAGGGGTGGCAATGATCAGATTCCAGCTTTATTAGCAAAGAAACTTCAAGGACAAATAAAATTCACTTCGCAGCTGATAAAGATTGAACAAGACGATCATAAGATAAGGCTCTTTTTTCGAAATCAAGAGAAGGAGTGGGCAGTTTTAGCCGACAAAGTTATTCTGGCAATTCCTTTTAGCATTTTAAGAACGATAGATTATCAGAATGCAAGGTTTCGTCCATTAAAAGCAGCTGCCATTGAAGAGCTTGGAATGGGGGTAAACACTAAACTTCATGCCCAATTTGTCGATCGATTCTGGAATGGGCTTGGAAATAGTGGTGAAACATTTGCGGATACAGGCTACCAGCAGACGTTTGAATCTACACGTGCTCAACAAGGAACATCAGGAATTCTTGTTAATTTTACTGGGGGTGAAACTGCAGCCAGGCAAATAGCTTTCATAGATAAGGAATTAGAAGAGACAGCTAAGAATTTCCTGGACAAGCTAGAACCGGTATTGCCTGGAGCAATGAATAATTGGAATGGTTTAGCTACTGTAGACCACTGGCTTAGTAACCAATGGACCAAAGGGGCCTACTCGTATTGGAAGGTAGGTCAATATACAAAATTTGCTGGAATATTAGGAGAACGGGAAGGAAATATTTTTTTTGCCGGCGAGCACACTTCGATCAAGTATCCAGGTTATTTAAATGGAGCCGTTGAGACAGGTGAGAGAGCTGCATATGAGGTAATCTTTGATATGAATCTTAATGAAGGGCCACCAAATTAAAAAGGCTGTTCGAAAGGGGACCTGCTGTTCCCTTTTGACAGCCTTTTTGATTATGAGATGATTGAATTTAAAACCAAATAGTGAGGCTGAAATTAGAAAATGTCTCTAAGTTCACTGTCGGAATAAATGGAAATAAGGACCACTGCTTTTCCCTCACCAATATTTTTAACGAAATGCGGCACACTTGCGTTCCAGCTGAAGGAATCCCCTTCGTCAATGATCATCGAGTCCTCGCCTTGTTCTGCTAGGACTTTTCCCTCCAACACTAAATGACACTCCTCGCCTTCATGGGCATTTAATTCTCCCATAGAAGCACCGACAGGAAATTCAACCAGCATCATTCTTAAGCCTCCTTTAGAGGTTAAATGCTCTATTTTCAAGTTGTTAAAAGTAGAATAAGTCCGTTCATTCTTTCTAACGACACGCATGTGTTCCTTTTTTTCTAATAATAAATAGGGTAAAGGAACCCCTAGAAAGGTTGCGATGGTTTGCAACGTGCTAATCGATGGGGACGTGTTATTGTTTTCGACATTGCTGATAAATCCTTTTGACAGCCCTGTCCCCTCACACATTTGAGCAATGGTGATTTTTTTTCGGTTCCGGATTGCACGAATCTTTGATCCTATTTCCAATTGACCCACCTCTAGTGTCTCCGAGTATTCTTGTTTACCATTCTTTAGGCCGATAGTTTAAGTCTGCAAATAATTGATTCCGTTCTTTCTTCGACAAGTCTCGCCACTGTCCAATTGGCAGGTTGCCTAAATGAATGTTCATGATTCTAGTCCGTTGCAAGCGAACTACCCCATAGCCAAGTGCTGAGCACATCCGGCGAATTTGGCGATTTAAACCCTGTGTTAGGATGATTTGGAATACATATTTAGAAAGCTGGGTGACTTTACAGGGAAGGGTCTTTGTATCAAGAATTTCCACACCCGCTGCCATCTTCTTTAAAAATTCAGGAGTGATCGGTTTGTCCACAGTGACGATATATTCCTTTTCGTGCTTATTTTCAGCTCGCAAGATTTCGTTAACAATATCACCATCGTTCGTTAGAAGGATGAGGCCGTCTGAATCCTTATCTAATCGTCCAATATGGAAGATTCGTAAGGGATGGTTGACTAAATCAATGATATTTCCTTTTATATGTCTTTCCGTTGTACTAGTAATACCAACAGGTTTATTTAAAGCGATATAGACATAATTTTTGGCCACTTTAATGGGGCTGCCGTTAATACAGACCTCATCTCCGGGTTCCACTTGGCTGCCCATTACCGCCACTTTTCCATTGATCGTAACTTTTCCTTCGCTAACTAACTTATCTGCACCTCTTCTAGATGCCTTTCCCGACTCGCTAATAAATTTATTAATACGCATGATACACACCCTAAATGGAGAATTGTATTTTTACCATACCCAACTACCGCCTTTTTTTCAAGTCCTTCGGTGCCTGACACCATGTCCTCCTCTATGAACATGCCATTAAGTAGAATTTCTCATATAGAACAGTGATAGAAAAATTGTCGAAATAGTAGAGATTTTTTTAAGTAAATATCTAAAAAAATAGGAAAGTATGAGTACTTTCTCTTCTGATTTTTGACAAAAAATTCTGAAATTATATGTTATTTTTAGTAAAAACTACTAATTGGGGAGATTACTATGAAAAAACTATCAATGATTTTCGTTTTGCTGTTCGGTCTATTCTTATTTGTAAGCCAAGCTGATGCAAGTAGTGGTGGTTCACAGTTACTTATTATTAATAAAAAGACCAATACTCTTGCATTTTATGATAGCGGGAAATTAGTCAAAACTTTCCGTGTGGCTACAGGGAGGACAAGGTCACTTACTCCAGAAGGGACCTTTAGAATTGTCACTAAAATCATTAATCGACCCTATAATAAATTGAAGATTCCAGGCGGAGATCCACGGAACCCATTAGGGAACCGTTGGATGGGATTAGAAGCAAGAGGAACCTATGGTACAACCTATGCGATTCATGGGAATGCGAATGAAAATTCCATTGGAACCTATGCAAGTTCGGGATGTATCCGGATGCACAATTCAGAAGTACGTTGGCTTTATAGTCACATTAAAAAATATACATTAGTAATCATCACCCATACGGATAGCAGCTTTGATTCAATTGCAAAAGCGAATGGATATGGCAGTGGCTGGGTGGAACTAAGTGGAAACAAGTATTATTATGTCGATGGAGAAGCAAAAACAGGCTGGCAATCAATCAACGGAAAAAGCTATTTCTTTGATGACGAAGGGGTTATGCAGACCGGATGGCTTACCCAGAATGGCCAAAAATATTATCTTAATAAAAAAGGTGTAATGAAAACTGGGTGGCTTGAAAAAGACGGAAAGAAATACTACCTCGATCAAACGGGTGCGATGAGGACAGGATGGATAGCAGACAGTGGGAAGAAATATTATCTAGACAATAAAGGTGTACTGAAAACAGGTTGGTTATCGATCGACACAAATCGTTTTTATCTTGATAACAATGGAGCGATGAAAACAGGCTGGCTTGCTGATGGGGAAGAATGGTACTATCTCGACGATTCAGGCGTGATGAAGACCGGTTGGATTAACTCTGAAGGCAGATGGTATTTCCTAAATGATCATGGTGTGATGAAAAATACGCAGGAACTCGTTAACAATAGCCAGTGGGATTATCCTGACAATAATGAAGATATACAGTCAGACGGGACCAATTTATTAACAGAAAAGTACAAACTAAGCAGTCATGAGTCAGTCGTGACGGGCTGGTTGAATTATAAGGAGAAATGGTATTACCTCTATGTTAGTGAAGATATGGTTGCTACTGCTATCAATGAAGGGTAGGGGACTTTATCCTTCTTCTTCCTTATGATAATTAATTGATAATGCGCACCTTCGATGGTGCGTATTTTTTTGTGGCCAAAATTAGGAAGGAATCACAGGAGTTCGATAAGGTTGGGAGGATATTTGGCGAAGTATACAATTTTGCATACATGTTTACAATTCGTATACTTTTTGTTTACAAAGGCGCATACATGTTTACAAACTCGTGTACATATAGTAATGGCGCTATGTATACATGTTTGTAATCGTTGTTTACAAAAATATTGATAACAACGGTAAGTTTAAACCAGGCTGCTAGAGGACGGTGGGAAAAGGTACTAGGCTGATAACCCCATTGTCATAAAAACTGGCCGAAAGGGGAACCCACAGGCATTTTCCGTGAAAATGCCAAAGAACTTGTCACCCGCATGATGCCCGTTAAATCGCTGGAAGATAACGCCTTTCTCGATGATCAAAGAGGCGTGAATAATTCTAAAACTCTCGCCAGTAACAATTAGTGAGATTTCTCGACAAAGATGAGGCTACTAATTCAAATAGTACCAATTTGTTTGAGGGGAAATAAAAACAAATTAGTATCAATGAAGTAGTTATGGGCTGGTTAATTTACAAAGTGAAATGGTATTACTTATATGTAGTAAAAATATGAATTGCAAGTTCGATGAGTTAAGGGGAGGGGGCTTTGTCCTTCTTCCTTCCTCTTTCCATTTGATAAATTATTAGTTAAAGCACATCTTACCTGGGGCTGGTGTTCTTTTTTTGCTTAGTAAAGTAAAAATCAAAATAGGCTGGATTGGATAGTGAATTCATTTTCAAGTATACATTTTTGCATACAAGTATACGTTATTCGTGCACGTGTATACGTTATTGTAGACTTGTTTACAATTTGTATACTTCATGTTTACAATTACGTTTACATGTATACAAAACTGTAAACGTGGTGCTATTTCAATATGTATACAGGTTTGTTGATGTTGTTTACAGCAGTGTTTACACCGTTTATAAGTTTACGTATTGTTTACATTTTTACAGTTATATTTTTTTTAACTACAAATCATTGAAGAATCTATCAATCTTCTATAACCTTAAAGATGTATCTAGAAATACATAACTACATTAAAAAAATAAATCTATTAAATGAAAAGGAATGATTTTTATGACTAAATCCAGAGTTGCAGCTATTGATGTGGGGAATGACTCCATTAAGGCTATTTTCGGAGAACTAGAGTATGAATTGAATATTCCTAACATTATTGCTAGGGATACAGAAGATCGACCTGTTATTGGGATTGAAGAACTTGATAACAAAAATCCTTTGGATGGAATTCACATCAAAGTCCACTCCCCTGCTTTAAAAGAGAATAACGGAATTTATCGTATTGGTAATTTAGCTACTAAAAGTATTAATGCCACTGAGCTAGATCCTGGCAGCAGCAAGTCAGAGGAAGATCAAACATTAATTATGCTTTTTGCAACATTAGCTTTAGACGCAGTAAAAGAAAATAACTCAAATGCTTTCCCAAGAACAAAAAATGTGATTGATGCTAACTATACCTTAGGAACAGGTCTTCCCCTTCGTGAAGTTAAAGAAGGTAAGGATGCTGGCTATCGTTCTAAATTAGTTGGTTCTGTTCATCAAGTTGAATTCCTTGTCACACCAAAATACCAAGGATTGAAAGTAAATATTAAATTCGAAGAAGTCAAAGTATATCCTGAAGGGTTCGCCGCATTTATTAATCTCGTTTTGGATAACAACGGAAAAATCATCAATAAGGATCTTATTGATAAGCGCATCTTAATTCAAGATATCGGTGGATTATCAACGGATATTGCAGTTATCAAAAATCGTAATGTTGATGATGATAAAGCACAAGGGTTTAATCTAGGGGTTTCAGAATCATTAGAAGCCATTCGCGAAGAAATTAGAACAAAGCATGGCGTTGAGCTGGATAGCCGCCGTGATGTGGTTGAGATTATCACGAAGAAAAGCGATCGTAATCATATTATGGTGAAAGGAAGCCGGACAAGCGTTCATGATATTACCGACCGGATCCTGCTTGATTTAGCTAAAAAACAATATCGTTTATTACGTAATGTTTGGCAGAGAAACTCACAAACAGAAATTTGTTACTTTGTGGGCGGCGGGGCCAATGTCTTAAAGGAATACCTAAAGACGTTAAATAACAATTTAGACGGTTATAATATTGATTTCTTTGAGGATGAGAGAGAAAGTATTTGGATGATGGCCAATGCTTATTATAAACTTATTATGGACTTTGTTCGTAAAGCAGAGAAACAAAAACCAGTTAGAGTTGAGCCTGTAAAAAGCTAAATAAGGTGATTATATGAAAAAAGCAGCCTCAAATGAGGTTCAGCGGGGCCAGGCCATATCTTTTCGCATCCCCTCTGATACACCTGACCATATCTTGAAGCATTTGCAAAAGTTAAAGGATACAGAGAGAAGGAATTTTTCCAGTAAAATTGCCGAGTTTGTCATGCAAGGTGTTAGTAGTTCTGCTTCGAAGGAAAAGGAGACAATTACGATTCCCCTCCCCCAGAAGTTAACGAAAGCCCAGCGAAATTGGTTAAAGCATGAACATTCAGAAGCCTTGCTGGGAAGTATTCTATATCAGTTGATTTCTGATCCAGTTCGTTCGACGTCACTGCTTGCTTCATTAAATAGCCATTCGCTTGATATTGATGAAGCCCTATACCTGCAAGAAAAAGTATTTCCCGAGGAACTTCATCAAGATGACAGTTATCAGCAGATGGCTGCAACGAAGGAAACTTCACCCTCCCCTCTCGCCATAGATGATATGGAAGATGATCTCGAGGGGTTTGATTGGGAAAGTGCGCGAGAAAAGGAGCCGGTTAAAGAGGAAGATGAAATAGAAGAAGATATTGACGATTTACTTGGCGGTTTTCTTGCGAATATGAATAAATAATCAATTGGGCCAAACCTCATACGAGGTTTGGCCCTTTGTTCTGAATTAATGCTGTTGATTCGGCATTCTTTGGCTCTTTTGACTTGTAGCTTGCCGTTTTTTATTTTTCTGATCCTTTTCCTGCTTTTCATGCAGCTGTTCAACGAATTCATGAGTATTTCTGTTATCCATTCCGCCTAACCTCCTTGAAAAATCGAACCACTGTTATTTTGACCCAACAGGTTGAGAATATTCATTCATGCATTTGCCTTGTCGTGAATATGAATAAACATTATAGTCATAGTGATAATCAATCTATGAAACTATTAATTGATATGGTGGTGAGTCCATGGAGCTGCCTAACAATATTGTCTTACACGACGGTACATTAAATGAGCAGGTAATCCAGAAAAGAGAAATCCTCTATAAAGGGATGAATGGTAGATTTGTAGAAAGATTCTATCTTTCCCCTTCAAAAAGCTATATTTTCAAACCACTGACAAATAATGGTCAACTAGGAAAGGAAGTTTGGATCCATGAACATATTCTTCCCCTATTTCCGGCAATTTATCCAAGAATTATTTCTTACTCCATTAGTGAACACACTGAGTTAAACTGGATGATTCTTGAGGACCTTGGCCAGCTCTCCCACGACTTTAATGAGGAAATTGTCATGAGTGTGATTAAATGGGTGGCATGGTGGCATTCACTCCCTGTTGAAAAATTAGAAAATGTACCATTAACAGGGTTGAAGCCAAGAATAGAAGAAATTGTAGCAGATGTTTGTACAAAGAAGGAGGAGTTACTCCGTTTATTGCCTTCGTTAAACATGAAGGAAGAGCTCATTGAGGTTATTTTTGCCCAACTGAATCGCTTGAATCTTTCGGAGAAACAAGTGTTGACCCATGGCGATTTACATACGGGAAATTTTGCTATCGTTGGCAATGCGTTGAAGATTTTGGACTGGGAGCATACCCATCTCAACTCGCCGCACTGGGACCTTTACCATCTGATTGATATGTCCCATCCCCTTTTCCCGAAAAAAATAACCAGTCCATTGCGGAAAAGAATCTTGGAAGCTTATCTTGGACAGGTGGCGTTTAAGCATGACCAAGCTCGTTTTTTCCAAGAATATTATTTAGTTTCGTCCGTGTTTTCGATGTGGATGATTTTACTCATTCAAAAGGATTTGGAGGCCAACGATGGAATATGGCCGATAAAGCAGCTGAAAACCCAACTTAATGAAACGGTTGCCAGTCTTCAACAATGTGCCGCAGCTCTTGTTCATTTAAAAAGCTAACCTTGATCCTGTCAAGGTTAGCTTTTTTTGTTAATATTTTTGTTCAGTCAATTTGATGATTTCAATGACGGTTTGGGTGGCTTTGATCATATTATCAACGGAAATAAATTCGAATTTGCCGTGAAAATTTTCCCCGCCGGTAAAGATATTTGGTGTTGGCAGACCCATATAGGAAAGCTGTGAGCCATCGGTGCCGCCGCGGATTGGTTTAACAATTGGCGTTATGTCAAGGCTCACCATCGCTTCATGAGCAATGTCGACGATTTCCATCACCGGTTTAATTTTTTCACCCATGTTGTAATATTGATCGTTCAATTCCAATTGGATACTGTCGCTGCCGTAAATAGACTTGAGTTCATTGACGATGTTTTCGATCAACGCTTTGCGCGCCTTGAAGTGGTCCATGTCATGGTCTCTAATTATATAATGGAGCTTGGTAAGTTCAACATCTCCATTGAAGGCTAGCAGATGGAAGAAGCCTTCGTATCCTTCGGTATGTTCTGGCGCTTCCTGTGCAGGAAGCTTACTATGTAATTCCATCGCAATTTTCATCGAGTTGACCATTTTGTCTTTTGCTGAGCCAGGATGGATGTTGTTTCCTTTAATTGTAACTTTCGCTGCTGCCGCGTTGAAGCTTTCGTACTCTAATTCCCCAAGTGGACCGCCATCAACGGTATAAGCATGCTTGGCATTGAAGGCCGCAACGTCAAACTTATGTGGTCCTCTGCCGATTTCTTCATCTGGGGTGAACGCAACGCGGACCTTACCGTGTTTAATTTCTGGATGCTGAATCAGGTATGCCATGGCAGTCATAATTTCGGTGACCCCGGCTTTGTTATCAGCGCCAAGCAGGGTGGTGCCATCTGTCGTGATGAGGGTATGCCCCTTATAGCCGGAAAGACTTGGAAAGTCTTGCGGTGACATGACGACCTTTAGGGCTTCGTTTAGGACGATCTCTCCGCCATCATACTGATCGATGATCTGCGGATTGACGTTTTTTCCGGTGAAGTCAGTGGCAGTGTCAACATGGGCAAGGAAGCCAATGGTTGGTACGGCCTTTTCTGTATTCGGTGGCAATGTTGCCATCACGTAGCCATTGTCATCAATGGTGACTTCTTCCATGCCAATTTGTTTTAGTTCTTCTACCAGCATACGCAGCAGAGTCCATTGCCCTTCTGTGGATGGACAAGTTTCGCTGTCTTCATTGGACTGCGTATCCACTTTTACATAGGAAGTAAAGCGTTCTATGAGTTCGTTTTTCACTGTTAAGACACTCCCCTTTATTAATTATGTTCATGATTATCATATCACTTCGTGAAGGCGGATACATCTATTTCAACAGTCAATTAGATGGTGAAATGGTCAGAATTATGCATCGTACCACCCCCCGATGAGCCATACTATACACAACACGTTCCGTTCAAATATTTGTAAAAAATATCCTTGTCTACCTATTGACCATGGTGGTCAATAGGATTATAATGACTCCATTGACTCGTGTGGTCAATTAATTTTGAGGGGGAGGTTATAGAGGTGTTTTCGAAATTTCACAACATAGAAAAAGAAAAACAAGACCGAATCATCAATGCGGCCATAAAGGAATTTGCCCAAAAAGGCTATGATAAAGCCTCCACTAATGAAATTGTCAAGGAAGCAGGCATATCGAAGGGGCTCTTATTTCATTATTTTCAAAATAAAAAGCAGCTCTATTTTTTCTTATATGAGCATATGATTGACATCTTAATGGAAAAGATTATGGAAGAAGTCGATTGGGATGAAAAAGATATTTTTATTCGTTATCGGCAAATGGCGTTACTGAAGCTAGATCTATTCAAAGTCTATCCCGAACTTTTTAATTTTGTGAAGACAATCTATTCTGAAACATCATCAGAAGTGAAGGGCGATTTAGACCTCAGAGGAAAAGAGTTGCTGGAAGAGTCATTGCTAAAACTATTTTCAGATATTGATCTTTCGAAATTTAAAAAAGGGATTGATGTCCAAAAAGCGATAAGGATTATTAACTGGACTGTGGAAGGATTCGGCTTTCAACAGCAAAAAAAGGTTGTACAGCTATCCTTGGATGTTGAGGAAATCGTAATTAATGAGGCGATAGCTGAACTGGAAGAGTATCTAGATATATTAAGAGATGTTTTATATGAATAAGGAGGTGATCCTTCTTACTAGGTAATCAGCCCATTTTAAAACCATTTTGAGATTTGATCTTTAAGGGAGGTACTAACATGAATGTAATTGAAATTAACAACCTAACCAAGACGTATGGCAAATCAAGAGGGATCACAGATATTAGCTTTCATGTCGAGCAAGGTGAAATTTTTGGATTCATTGGGCCTAATGGTGCTGGTAAATCTACGACGATTCGGACACTTTTATCATTAATCTCCCCTACTAGCGGCGGTGCAACGATTTTCGGCAAGGATTGTATACAATTTGGCCCGGAAATAAAAAAAGAGATTGGGTACCTGCCATCTGAAGTTTTTTACTATGACAATATGAAGGTCAAAGATCTATTAAACTATTCAGCTAGTTTTTATAAAAAGGATTGCAGTAAGAGAATAAAAGAATTAGCGGCAATAATGGATCTTGATCTTAATAAAAAAATTGAAGACCTTTCATTGGGGAACAAAAAGAAGGTCGGTATTGTCCAAGGGCTGCTTCATGAACCAAAGCTGATTATCCTTGATGAGCCGACAAGTGGACTGGATCCGCTCATGCAGCAGAAATTTTTCGAACTTCTCGAGGAAGAAAATAAGAAAGGTGCGACGATCCTATTTTCGTCCCATATTTTAAGCGAGGTACAACGCCTGTGCAATCGCGTTGCCATCATTAAAGAAGGAAAAATCGTCACAGTTGAAAAGATTAGTACGTTAAAAGAAAACAATTATAAGAAATTCAAAGTTGAAACGAAAGCCGTCCCTGATCAGGAATACTTCCAAATTAGCGGCGTCAATAATTTAGAGGTAAAAAACAACATCATTAGCTTTTTGTTTAAGGGAAATATCAATACCGTGATGAAAAAAATTGCTGATATTGAAATTGCAAACCTTTGGATAGAGGAGCCTGATCTTGAGGAGATTTTTATGCACTACTATGAAAAGGAGGATTAAGATACGATGAATATCTTTTTACATGAATTAAAGGCCTATCGGAAGTCGACCATGATCTGGTCGATATCCTTAATATTGGTTGTAGTTCTATTTATGTCTCTTTTTCCTGCTTTTACAAAAGATGTGACCGAATTCAAGAAGCTCCTTGAAGGCTATCCGGAGCCAGTCAGAAAAGCGCTGGGAATGGATTTAAATACCTTATTTTCGATTCTGGGGTTCTATTGCTACGCTTTAACGTTTATTACACTGTGTGCAGCGATCCAGGCAATGAATCTTGGGACTTCCATTGTTAGCAAGGAAGTCCGTGAAAAAACAGCTGACTTTTTACTGACGAAGCCTGTTACCCGCAGTACGATTATTACGGCAAAGTTATTGGCGGCGCTGGTTTCGCTTGTCATAACAAATGTTATCTATTTTGCTGCGGCTAGTTTTATGGCATTTCAGGTAAAGACAGAAGATTTTAGCTTTCAAACGTTCTTCTTGCTTTCGCTGACGATATTATTCATTCAGCTGATGTTCTTAGCCATGGGAATTATCATTTCTGTTAGTGTTCCAAAAATTAAATCTGTCCTAAGTGTGTCACTAAGTACAGTATTTGCTTTTTACTTTTTAGGGGTAATCGGTTCAACAACCGATGATGAAGCGAAACGGTACATTTCTCCTTTTAAATATTTTGATACCTCTTATATCATGGAAAAATCCAGTTATGAGGTTTCCTTTTTAATTGTTGGAGTCGTCTTGATCATTCTTGCTATTGCTGCAAGCTATCGAGTTTATTCCAAAAAGGATATCCATGCTGTATAAGATTCCGGCTTAAATTGGTCGAAGTGAAATGGAGGGAAATGTTCATGAATATATATGTTAAAGAGTTAAAGTCTCATCGAAAGTCACTCATCTTTTGGAGCATTGGTGTCATTTTGATGGTGGCATCTGGGATGAGTAAATATGCCGGCTTGAAATCCTCAGGCCAATCGATAACAGAAGTATTTTCACAAATGCCAAAATCGATGCAGGCAGTTATGGGCATAGGTCCATTAGATTTATCAAAGGCTAGTGGGTTTTATGGGCTATTATTCCTTTATTTGGTCTTGATGGCAACTATACATGCAGCCATGCTTGGTGCCACGATCATTTCGAAGGAAGAACGGGACAAAACCTCTGAGTTTTTATTTGTTAAACCTGTTTCACGATCGAAAATTATTAGTGCCAAGCTACTGGCAGCGTTCACGAATATCGTCATCTTTAATCTCGTAACCTTCGTTTCGTCTCTCGTTGCTGTTGGAAAAATGAGTGAGGGCGAGGATGTGAACGGGGATATTGCGATTACAATGGTCGGAATGTTCATTTTACAGCTCGTGTTTCTGGCCATCGGCAGTGCGATTTCTGCGGTAAAAAAGCGGCCGAAAACGGCTGGATCTTTAGCTACAGGAATCCTTCTACTAGTATTTTTACTATCGGTAGCAATCGATTTAAATGAGAAACTTGAAAACTTAAAATACCTTACCCCATTCAAATATTTTGAAGCAAAGAATATGATGTATGGTGGTGGGTTTGAGGGAGTGTATCTCATTCTATCGGCCTTAATAATCGTCTTACTTATATATGTCACCTATGTATTTTATAAAAAAAGAGACTTGAATGTGTAGGGTTAAAAATAAAAGCGGAAGCTCTGTTCATAGGAGCTTCCGCTTTTATTTTGTTTACGACTAGGCTGCTAAAATGGGGTTTGAATTCATAGGAAAGAGAAAAAATTATTAAAATTGGAAATATATTGACTATTTGTTTAATTCTGAATAAACTTAATTGTGCAAGAGAATAGGACAATTAGGAGGGATCATTATTTTTGGATTATCGCTTTATTCTAGTAGAGTTATAAATTACTAGAAGTAAAAAATATAAAGGGGGAAAAGTGGTTGAAAATCAGAAGAATTTTACCGTTATTTTTGGTCTTTTTAATGGTTTTTTCTAGCTTTGCACAGGCAGCGGCTCCTTCAGGGGCAAAAATTAGCAAAGCGAACAAGGCAACGGTAGCAGCAAAAGCTAATACCTTGAAAAAACTTCCAGAATCAGTAAAAGTAAAAAATACACAGAAAAATTATAAAAGATCAGATAAAGTTCGTGTAATTGTTGAAGTTGATGGTGACCCTGCGATTACATATGCAACAAAGCAAGGGAAAAAGTATAGTGAACTATCAAAATCAGTCAAAACACAGCTTCAAAATAAAATACAAAATGAACAGCAGGCTGTGAAAAGCCAGTTTTCGAAAAAAGCAATTAAAATGCAATACAAACAAAACTTTACAACTACAGTTAATGGATTTAGCGGTATTGTTGAATATGGACAAATTGCTGCGATTAAAACGGTTGATGGAGTAGCAAATGTATCGATTGCAACTGAATATCAACGTCCTGAAATTGAGCCAAACATGAAATATAGTAAAGAAATCGTTGAGGCTCAAAAAGCTTGGGAAGCGTATGGTAAAAAAGGTGAAGGAATGATCGTTGGTATTATTGATACTGGCATTGACCCAAGCCACAAAGATTTTGTCTTAACAGATGGCTCCAAAGCGGCACTTACAGAAGCGGAAGTTGGCGCTGCGGTTGCTGAAAAAGGACTGCCTGGTAAGTTCTACACTGAAAAGGTTCCTTACGGTTATAACTATTACGATGAAAATGCGCAAATTCTAGACTTAGGTCCTGAAGCTTCCATGCATGGTATGCACGTTGCTGGTACGGTTGCAGCAAACGGGGACGAAGCGAATGGCGGAATTAAAGGGGTTGCACCAGAAGCCCAATTGCTTGCTCTGAAAATATTCGGTAATGACCCAGAAATGCCTTCAACATGGGGGGACATTGAAATTAAAGCGATTGATGATGCCATCAAATTAGGCGCAGATGTCATCAATATGAGCTT
Source organism: Neobacillus sp. 204 (assembly GCF_046562815.1). Taxonomy (NCBI): domain Bacteria; kingdom Bacillati; phylum Bacillota; class Bacilli; order Caryophanales; family Bacillaceae; genus Neobacillus; species Neobacillus sp. 204. The sequence continues at coordinate 312,477 of NZ_JBJORY010000008.1, read as the reverse complement.
AGGTTCTACAGCTGGTTTCGTTCTACCAGATGCTCCAGAGCAACAAGCTGTTCAAAGAGCTGTTGATAACGGTGTGTTAATGTCGATCTCAGCTGGTAACTCTAACCAAATTGGGGATGGCTATTCAAATCCATATGCAGAAAACCCTGATTACGGTGTGGTAGGTACACCTGGTAGTGCAAACAGCTCATTACAGGTTGCTTCTCTTGAAAATAACTATCTTGATCTATATGCTGCTACGTATTCATTTGATGGTACGGAAGCTGGCAAGGCTCCATATCTTTCTTCAAGCAGTGTAGACCCTAACACATTAGAACAAAAGAAGTTTGATATTATTGATGCTGGAATTGGACAGCCTTCTGATTTTGCAGGAAAAGATTTCACTGGGAAATACGCGTTAGTAAAACGTGGAACCCTTACATTCGTTGAGAAAACAATGAATGCTCAAACTGCAGGTGCTGCAGGAATTATCGTTTATAACAATACAAATGGATTACTCAGCATGGCTACCTCTCCAGAAATTAAGATTCCACAGCTTTTTGCTTTAAAATCTGATGGAGATACGATGAAGGCAGCATTAGATGCGAGCCAGAAAGTATCGATTGAATTCCAAGGGGATAAGAAAACAACCCAAAATCCATCTGCAGGACAAATGTCTACTTTCACTTCTTGGGGCGTCACATCTAATTTAGATTTCAAACCAGAAATCACTGCACCAGGTGGAAATATCTATTCCACATTAAATAATGACCAATATGGCGTAATGAGTGGTACATCGATGGCAGCACCACACGTTTCAGGTGGATCTGCACTTGTTCTTGAACGTGTGAAAGAAGATTTTGCTAATCTTACAGGTGCAGCTAAAGTAGGTATGGCGAAAAACATTTTAATGAACACAAGTAAAGTGATTGATGATAAAGGCACATATAATGCCGCTTACACACACAACCCATACTCACCACGTCGTCAAGGTGCTGGTGTAATGCAATTATATGCAGCCCTAAGTACACCGATTGTTGTGACTAATAAGGCGACAAATGAAGCAAAGGTTGCTTTAAAAGAAATTAAAGGTAATGAAGCTACTTTCACTTTAAAAGCAGAAAACTTCTCAGACCAACCTGTTACTTATAAAGTAAATGGTAATGTTCAAACTGATTTAGTAATCAATGGTGTGGATACCTTAGAAGCACAAGGCATTTACAAAGCAAATGGCAGCTTCGATCCTGATACAGGAGTTGGAGAGTTCCCAATTTCATTTAGTTCAGACGGACTTAGTGGAGACCAACTAACTATTCCTGCTAAAGGTAGTGCAACAGTTGATGTAAAAGTTGACTTAGATCCAGAAAACACAATTGATTGGTGGTACTATGAGCCATTAGATTCCATTTTTAAAAATGGTTACTTTGTTGAAGGTTTCGTAACTTTAACAGATGTAAACGATGTAAATCCAACGGTTTCAGTACCATATGTTGGGTTCAATGGTGATTGGAATAAGTCACCAATTTTAGATGCAATGATTTATGACGACAAAATTGATGGCTCCTTCTATGGATGGACAGGTATGCTTACATCCGCAGGCACAGACCAAGAAGGTAACGAGAACTTTAACTACTTAGGTGTTAATCCAGCTGTTCCAAATGATTTTGAAGATCCAGCTTACGTGTCACCTAAGTCTGCCAACATTGCGATTTCACCAAATGGAGATGGTCAAAACGATAATGCGATTCCAATTCTTTCATTCTTACGAAATGCTAAATCAGTAGAGTATAAGATTGTCGATAAAGATGGGAATGTACTTCGTAAAATTAAATCTGATACACTTGTATCTAAAAACTTCAACGATGGCGGAAGAGGCGCACAAAACTACCTAAATCCTGCCAACGCTTGGGACGGAAAAGTGAAAAACAAGTTAGTAGCAGATGGTCAATATTTCTATGAAGTAGATGCAACCATTGATTATGCGGGTAAAGATGCACAAAAAGTGACATTCCCTGTCCTTGTTGACACAGTTGCACCTACTGTAACAGCAAGCGTAATCGGTAATAAATTAACGGTTGGATCAACAGATGTAAATGGTTCAGGTGTTGCGTATTACGATATTACTGTGAATGGGAAATCTGCATACGGTGAAAAAGAACTTCCATTAGCAGGCGATAAAACAGAATATACTCTAAAAGAAATTCCAGCAGCTGGCGCAACAGTAGAGGTTGTTGCCTATGACTTTGCGGGTAATTCAAGTAAGGTCGAGGCTCCAATAGTAAATGGTGCCAATGATGGTACGATTCCATTTATTCATGTTACCTCTATTGGTGCAACAGGAGTCTACAATTCTCATGAACTTCCTGTTGAAGGATATCTAACAGATGATTCAAAAATTCGTGAATTAACTGTTGACGGAAAGCCTGTAGAGTTAATGTTTAATGCTGATGAAGCACGTTATGAATTCAGCACAACAGTCAATGTCGTCAAAGATGGTGTACACAAAATTCTAATTTCCGGTACAGATGTTGCAGGAAATGTGAGTTCTTACCAAGTCCGTGATCTTATCGTTGATACCACAGCACCAAGAATTAGTGTGAGTGTTCCAACTAGAGTGAAAGCAGATGTAAGCTCTGTTGACCTTAATGCAACCATTTCTGATAACTTTGATAAGATTCGCTACTTTGTTGATGGCAGCGAAGAATTCTTTAAAGATTTCGCTGAGCCATATGAGATGAGAAGCATTAGCCAAGGTGTTACAACTAAACTTGATCTTGAGCCTGGTAACAATACCTTTACACTTGAGCTTGTCGATATCGCAGGCAACAAGACAACCAAAGAAGTGAAAATCTTCCGAGGCCATCAAGTGAAGTTCTACAACGGCAGTACTCTTGTGAAACAATCGGATGTAGTCAAGAATGGAAAAGTGTCAGCACCAGCAGCTCCAACTAAGTCGGGTTACACCTTCTTCGGTTGGTATAAAGATGCTGGCTTCAAAACAAAGTTTGACTTTAATGCACCGATTGTAGCAGACACGAATGTATATGCGCGTTTTGTTAAAAATCCTTCAACACCAACATCTGTAAAAGTTGCTTCTTCTGACTACAATAAATTAACAGTTAGCTGGGCAAAAGTATCGGGTGCAAGTGGTTATGAAGTGTACCGTGCAACTTCAAAAACCGGAGCTTACAGCAAAGCAGCTGCGGTTAGCGGAAGTACATCAAGCTATGCAAATAGCAGCTTGACTACTGGTCAAACCTACTACTATAAAGTAGTTGCTTATACAAACGTAGAAGGTAAAAAACTTGTAAGTCCAAGCTCAAGCATTGTAAGTGCTAAGCCAGGTCTTAAAACACCTACCAGTGTGAAGGCTGATAAGGCAAGCAGCACATCTATTAAAGTTTCTTGGAGTAAAGTAAGTGGAGCAAGTGGTTATAAGGTGTATCGTGCTACTTCAAAATCTGGAAGCTACACAAAAGTAAAAACAACTACTTCTGGAAGCTATACAAATACGAAATTAACCAAGGGCAAAACTTACTACTATAAAGTAAGAGCTTATCGTACCGTAAATGGTAAAAAGGTTTACAGTTCCTATTCTAGTATTGTATATAAACGATTAAGTAAGTAATGAGAACAAAAAGGAGCGCTCGGATTCTTGAATCCAAGCGTTCCTTTTTACTTTTCATAATATGAAGCCGTCCTAAAAGAAATAGGTGCCGATCATATCGATACGATGAAAGATTTAGGCCCATATGATATTACGACCTACCAATCTACTCACAATACCGGCGGTGTCATCATGGGATCTGACCCAGCAACCTCTGCTGTAAATAATTATTTGCAAATGTGGGATTACGATAACTTATTTGTCGTGGAGGCAACTGCGTTCCCGCACAACTCAGGATATAATCCCACCGATACCGTTGGCGCCTTAGCCTATCGGGCAGCAGAAGGCATCCTTAAATACCAGGATAAGGGCGGACAAGTGGTTTAATTTCTATTGGAATGGATTAAATCATCTTGATAGTGTTAATATAGATAAATGAATTGGAAATAGGAGGAGAAATAAATGACGACAGTAAATGATAACAATACTTTACCACCAAAAACTTGTTCGATTGAACGCTTAGTAACCATGGAAGCGGATGTAAAAAAAGTCCTTGCCGGTGAAAAAACGGCAACACGCCGTAACGGCCGATATGCTGACCCTGGTGAAATTATGACACTAGAAGGCCGTGACTTTGTGGTTGATCGTGTCTATTCTCAATCATTAGGTGAATTAACAGATGCCGATGCCCGCCGTGAAGGCTTTGAAACGGTAGAAGAGTACAAACAGTCGATTCTAAGCTATCACCCAGGAATGCCTTGGCTGCCGCAAATGCGGGTCTGGGTTCATGAGTTTAGCCCTGTTCAAAAATAGTATCTGATGCCAGTGGCCCATTTCATCAATGGGCTGCTTTTTTTATGGGCAAACCACCGCAATTGAAAGTCAATTATTTGGTTAATGGTTGGAAAAAAATTATAATGTTCATAGAAAAGGATTTCCAACAGGCTGGAGTGAGAGGATGACATTTTTATCAAAATACATAAAGAAATATTGGAAATCTTTTAGCATAGCTGTTCTTTTTCTGACCTTCGAGGCCCTTAGTGATTTGCTGCAGCCAACCATTATGGCAAAAATTATTGATGAAGGTGTGGCCAACAAGGATATCAATTATGTGTTGAAAATGGGCGGATTGATGCTATTGATTACGGCCTGTGGAGCGGTTGCTGCTTCGACTAGAAGTGTGGTTGCCAGTATCGTTTCCCAAAACTTCGGGACGGAGTTAAGGTCGGATTTGTTTAAAAAAATTCAAACGCTTTCGTTTAAGAACATCGATAAATTCGACCGCGCCTCGTTAGTCACGAGACTGACGAATGATGTCACCCAAGTTCAGGTGTTTGTAAATGGATTAATGAGGATTTTCGTCAAAGCCCCGTTACTAGCCATTGGCGGGTTGATTATGGCGACGCGGTTAAACTTGCAGCTTTCGGTTGTATTAGCCGTAGTTGTCCCGATTGTGGCATTGTTAATCATCGTTAATTTGCGATTAGGCTTTCCCCGTTTTTCCCGTGTGCAAAAAGCATTGGACCGGGTGAATAGTGTCATGCGTGAGTACTTATCCGGAGTCAGGGTGGTTAAGGCTTTTAACCGTTTTGATGTGGAGGTAGGTAAGTTTGCAAAAGTAAATGATGATTATAAACAGCAATCAATTGCCGCGAACCGCCTTATGGCCACCTTTAGCCCTGCGATTATGTTGACCGTAAATCTTGGCATTGTCGCTGTCCTTTGGATCGGTGGATCCGGCGTAAATACCGGTGACATTCAGGTCGGCCATATTATCGCCTTTATCAACTATATGACGCAAATATTATTTTCGCTGATGATGATCTCGATGGTTTTTAATATGTTTGTCAGAGCAAAGGCCTCAGCTGGAAGAATCGATGAAGTATTTTTGCAAGAGGATCACCTTACATGGCCTGAAGTAATGAACGAACCTTTCAAGGAAAAAGGTCGAATCGATTTTGAAAATGTCTCGTTTTCCTATGAAAACACAGCGGGCGAGCCTATTTTAAAAAATATTAATCTCACAATCCAGCCCGGAGAAACGGTGGGAATCATCGGTTCTACCGGGTCAGGAAAAAGCACTCTCGTCGGACTGATCCCCCGCTTCTATGATACCGTGAACGGGACGATCAAGGTGGATGGTGTTGATAGTAAACTGGTCGATCCGAAGATTTTACGAGAGAAAATTGCCATGGTGCCGCAGAAGAATATTTTATTTACGGGTAGTGTCGCAGAAAATATTCGTTGGGGTATGGAAGAAGCAACTGATGCGGAAGTGGTGACAGCCGCGACCATTGCAGGAGCCCATGAGTTTATCGAGCGGTCACCGGAAGGCTACCACACAAGAATTGGTCAAGGCGGTGTTAATTTCTCTGGTGGGCAAAAGCAGCGGATTGCCATTGCCCGTGCGCTAGTGAAACAACCAGAAATTCTGATATTAGATGATAGTACAAGTGCAGTCGATGTTGCAACAGAGGCAAAAATCAAGGAGTCTCTGAAGAAATATGCTAAAGGGCTGACCTGTTTATTGATAGCGCAACGGATCACCTCAATCATTGATGCCGATAAAATCGCTGTCCTCGATCACGGGGAGCTGGTTGGGGTCGGAACCCATCAGGAACTATTGAAGGATTGCCAAGTGTACCAGGAAATCTATCAATCTCAAGTCGGCAAGGAGGTGCAGCATTAATGTCAAAGGGAAATGTACAAACGGAAAGCGCCTCCCCTACCCCTCCGCCGATGCGGCCAGGTGGCTTTGGCGGTGCGGGGCGCCGTGGACCTGTTATAAAGCCAAAGAACTTTAAAGGAACTCTGCAACGGCTTTGGCAATACTTTGGCAAAGAGCGGAAAATGCTTTCGATCATTTTTATCTTTATTGTCGTAGATGCAGCTCTAATGCTCCTCGCTCCCTTCCTGATTGGGAAAGCAATTGATGCCATGCGTAGTCAGGGCGGAAAAGTCGATTTTGGCTTTCTTGAGGTGATGATTGTCATTTTGGTGGCTGCCTATGTGATGGACAGCCTGCTTACTTTCTTACAAGGATGGCTGATGGCAGGCGTATCGCAGCGAATTGTTAAAAGTTTACGGGATTCCCTTTTTAAAAAATTACAAAAGCTGCCTGTGTCGTTTTTTGATTCTCGTTCACACGGTGAATTAATGAGCAGGCTTTCAAATGATGTGGATAACGTAAGTAATACCATCTCGCAATCGACGACGCAATTAATGTCCGGGGTTGTCATTATTACCGGGTCATTAATTTTAATGATGCTATTAAGCCCTTTATTAACGCTAGCCAGCTTAATAACCGTACCGCTTGTTTTTTTATTAACAAAGACGATTGCGAAACGGACGAGTGTCTTTTTTAAAAGCCAACAAGACCAGTTGGGAAAATTAAATGGACATATTGAGGAAACCATTTCTGGAATTGAAATTGTCAAAGCCTTTAATCATGAAGAAAAGGTCATTAAAGAGTTTGATGTCGTCAATGCCAGACTGCGTGAGGTCGGCCTCAAGGCTCAAATCTGGTCCGGGTTTTTGATGCCGATTATGAACGTGATTAATAACTTGGGCTTTGCAGTGGTCGCTGTGGTTGGCGGGATTCTGGCGGTCAAAAGCATCATCACGGTGGGGGCGATTGCCAGTTTCATCACCTATTCTAGGCAATTTGTTAGGCCGCTTAATGATTTAGCCAATATTTTCAACATTCTTCAGTCAGGTGTGGCCGGGGCAGAGCGCGTCTTCGAAATCATCGATGAACAAGAGGAACCGCTCGACGCACCTCAAGCTATTTCCTTGGAAAATCCAAGAGGAAATGTCGTATTTGAAAATGTTAGTTTTGGGTATCGGCCAGATGTTCCAATTCTAAAAAACGTCAGCTTTGAAGCCGACATCGGCAGCAGTACTGCCCTCGTCGGTCCAACCGGTGCGGGAAAAACAACGATAGTAAACTTGCTGACGAGATTTTATGACGTGACCAGCGGACGAATTCTCTTAGATGGCCATGATATCCGTGAGTATACACGGGATAGTTTACGAAGATGCTTTGGCTTTGTCCTCCAGGATACCTATTTATTCTCAGGGACAATCAAGGAAAACATCAAGTATGGAAATGCAGAGGCAACCGACGATGAGGTCGAGCGTGCGGCGAAGATGGCCAATGCCGACACATTTATCAAACGGCTGCCAAACCAGTATGAAACGGTTTTAACCGAAAATGGCGGTAATCTAAGTCAAGGCCAGCGGCAGCTGTTAGCCATTGCAAGAGTCATCTTAGCGAAGCCTGCTTTGCTCATCTTAGATGAAGCCACGAGCAGCATTGACACCCGCACAGAGCTGCATATTCAAGAAGCCTTGTTAACATTGATGGAGAACCGGACCAGCTTTATCATTGCCCACCGCCTCAACACGATTCGCGATGCCGACACCATTATGGTGATCGACCACGGCGAAATCATCGAGAACGGAAACCACGAGACGTTGATGGCCCTAGAGGGTAAATATTATAGTATGTTTTTTAATCAATTCAAAAACGTGGAAACGGCTTTGGATTGATAGCGGGACTGGGTAACCAGTCTTTTTTTTTAGGCCTTTTGGTATGGGAATGGTTTCTGGCTGGCTAAATTCAAATCTTCTATCAAAAAACAACATAAAATACTGACAACTGTAAAGACACCTGCTAGAATACTAATTGTTCTTGTACCTAAACAAATGAATTTTAGGGAATAATAGATAAAAAATTGCTACTGACTTAGGGGGTCCACATGAAAAACAAAAAGGAAATATCAGGCCGGAGGTTGCTTGGCATCGCCGGGATGGGCTGGATGTTTGATGCCATGGATGTCGGCATGCTTTCTTTCATTATTGCAGCCTTAAAAGTAGAATGGGATTTGTCGCCTGGACAGATGGGCTGGATTGGGAGTGTCAATTCGATTGGGATGGCCGTTGGTGCACTTATTTTTGGATTAATGGCAGATAAAATTGGCCGCAAAAATGTATTTATCATCACTTTATTATTATTTTCAATCGGGAGCGGTCTTTCCGCGCTTACTACAACACTAGGAGCCTTTTTAGTGTTAAGGTTCTTCATCGGCGCTGGTCTAGGCGGAGAACTTCCTGTTGCCTCAACCCTTGTTTCAGAAAGTGTCCCCGCTGAAAAGCGCGGCAGGGTTGTCGTACTTTTGGAAAGCTTTTGGGCAGGCGGGTGGTTGGTGTCCGCTCTTATTTCTTACTTTGTTATCCCAAAATATGGTTGGCAGATTGCCCTAATTATTAGTGCCATCCCTGCTTTGTATGCGTTATATTTACGGATCGGTTTACCTGATTCTCCGCGCTTTTCAGCAATAAAGAAAACAGAAAGAATTTCTGCTTTTCAAGGCTTTGCAAGATTATGGTCGAAGGAATATCGCCGTCAGACGGCCATGCTCTGGATTGTCTGGTTTTGCGTCGTCTTCTCCTATTATGGCATGTTCCTGTGGCTTCCTAGTGTCATGGGCATGAAGGGCTTTAGTTTAGTCAAAAGCTTTGAATATGTGTTGATTATGACTGTGGCGCAGTTACCAGGCTACTTTACTGCTGCTTGGTTTATCGAAAAATTTGGGCGTAAATTTGTCTTAGTGGTTTATTTACTTGGAACGGCAGTCAGTGCCTATTTCTTTGGAACCGCAGATACCACCGCACAATTGCTGACAGCGGGTATCCTGTTATCGTTCTTTAATTTAGGTGCTTGGGGAGGCCTTTATGCATATTCACCAGAGCAATATCCGACAATTATTCGCGGAACAGGTACTGGTATGGCCGCTTCCTTTGGACGAATCGGCGGGGTCCTTGGACCATTATTGGTAGGATCGCTTGTCACAAAGAACGTGTCGATTTCAACGATTTTTACGATTTTCTGTATCGCCGTCCTTGTCGGCGCTTTTACCGTCCTCTTTTTGGGAAAAGAGACGAAAAGAAAAGAATTAGTATAATAATTTTTCCGGGGAGATTCCTTAATTTGGAATCTCTTTTTTTTGTTTGTGAACCTTGAAACATATTTAACCAAAATATTTGGAAACCGTGTTTCGTTAACCAATAAAAGTAAATCCTTTTCGACTTTAGTAGAATAAAGCCATTTTTATTAATAAAACTGTATTTTTTATATATTGCAAATTATTTTAAAATAATTTACAATAACACTAGACGAACCCCTAAATATTTTGTACAATGTTTTCAGAATATTATCTTTTTTTAAAACAGTTAGACAAAGGTATTTGGGAAATTTTCAAAAAAAATAGGGGGTTTAACATGAGGAAGAAAAAATTAGCTGGAGTATTTATGTCTTTTATGGTAGCAGCAGGGGTGTTGGCAGGATGTAATTCAAGTGCTAGTGGTGATGGGGAAAAAAGCGACAAGATTAAAATTGGTGCAAACCTTGAACTATCTGGCGGAGTAGCTTCTTATGGTCAATCAGCAAAAGAAGGTATTCAATTAGCAATCGAGGAAATCAACAAAGAAGGTATTAATGGCAAGAAACTAGAGCTAGTAACAGTCGACAATAAATCAGATGCAGCAGAAGCCACAAGCGGTGCTTTAAAACTTGCCACACAAGATAAAGTTGTTGCGATGATCGGTGCGTCAACAAGTACAAACACACTAGCACAAGTCCAGATTGCTCAAGATAATAAAATTCCATTAATCACACCAACTGCAACAAACGCTACGATTACTAATAAAGATGGAAAGCTAAATGACTTTGTCTTCCGTACATGCTTTATCGACCCATTCCAAGGTACAGTTGCAGCGAACTTTGCAAGCAATGATTTAAAGGTTAAGAGCGCGGCTGTTCTAATTGATAGCTCAAGCGATTACTCTAAAGGTCTTGCGACATCCTTTAAAAAGTCATTTGAAGCAAATGGCGGAAAAATTGTTAAAGAAGAAGCATATGTAGCAAAGGATACAGATTTCCGTGCAACATTAACAAATATTAAGGCAGCAAATCCAGAATATATCTTTGTTCCTGGTTTCTATGAAGAAGTAGGTTTAATTATCAAACAAGCTCGTGAGCTTGGCTTAAATGTGCCAATCATGGGTGGCGACGGTTGGGATTCTCCTAAACTAGTAGAAATTGCAGGCGCAGCATCCCTTAATAACACATTTATTACAAACCACTATTCATCAGGTGATAGTGATAAGAAGGTTCAAGACTTTGTTGCAGCGTTCAAAGCAAAATACGATGGTAAATCTCCGGATGCCTTTACAGCTCTTGGTTATGACACAGTATACTTCCTTGCGGATGCGATTAAACGTGCTGGAAGCAGTGACTCTAAGAAAATCCAGAAGGCACTTGCAGAAACAGATGGATTAGAACTTGTTTCAGGAAAAGTGAAGCTTGATAAAAACCATGATCCAATTAAAGCGGCTGTTATCCTTGAGTACAAAAACGGTGAACAACAATTTAAGACAAAGATAAACCCTTAAATAGAAAAGCGGAAGCGCCTTGTACAGGGAAAAAAGTAGTTCATTTTTTCCTAGGGGCGACAGGCATAAGACGAGCCGGCGAGAAGGTTGCTCTTTAACCTTCTTGACGGATTGGCTTATGACCCCGAGCCCCTAGGCGCTGTAGCTAGCCCGATAGAATCTGCTAGACAAATTATATATAGTTTGCCAAAGGGATAGGGAGCAGAAGTCTCCCTATTCCAATTTGTAAGAGAAAAGCACGTTCCCCAACATGCCTACCTTGTTTATTCATATTAAAAGAAACGTTGAAGTCGGTCCAAAGGAGTGTAAGACATATGGAATTAATACAGCAGCTTGTCAATGGAATTTCCTTGGGCAGTATTTATGCATTAATCGCCTTAGGATACACAATGGTATACGGTATTGTAAAACTAATTAACTTTGCCCATGGGGATGTCTTCATGGTTGGTGCCTTTATAGGCTTTTATTCGATTACTATTCTTGATATCGGATTTTTCCCAGCTTTACTTATTTCGATGGCTGCCTGTGCCATCTTTGGTGTATTAATCGAAAGGATTGCTTATAAACCCCTTCGAAATGCAACGAGAATCGCTGCCCTTATTACGGCGATTGGGGTTTCACTGTTTATCGAGTATGGAACTATTTATATTCGTGGTGCCCAGCCGGAAGCCTATCCAGACGGGATCGTTCCATTAAAAACCCTCGAGGTTTTTGGCGTGAAAATAAGCGGTCAGTCTATCCTTATTTTAGGAACCTCCGTATTTCTAATGATTCTACTACAATTTATCGTTCATAAAACCAAAATTGGTAAAGCGATGCGTGCCGTTTCACATGACATGGATGCCGCAAGATTAATGGGAATCAATGTGAACAATACGATTTCTGCAACATTTGCGATTGGATCTGCCCTTGCCGGAGCAGCGGGCGTAATTTTTGGTGTCTACTATACAAAAATTGAGCCATTGATGGGAATCATCCCGGGGCTTAAAGCGTTCGTTGCAGCAGTTTTAGGCGGAATTGGAATTATTCCTGGCGCGATGACCGGTGGTTTGTTGTTGGGCGTCATTGAGTCACTTGTTAGTGCGGCAGGTTACTCTCTATGGCGAGACGGTGTAGCGTTTGTTGTTCTAATCTTAATTTTAATTTTCCGTCCTGCAGGTCTATTTGGTAAAAATATCAGGGAAAAGGTGTAAGGAGGTCTTTTAGCAATGACAATGTTTAAAAATGCAAAATTTTTCTGGACCTCGATCGTTTTAGCCGTCATATTTTCGGTCGTCATGCAATTTTTAATTACTGGTGGAACATTAAATCAGTTTTATGTAAATACGTTATTTTTTATCGGTATTAATATTATTCTAGCTGTAAGTCTTCACTTAATTATTGGGGTCACCGGTCAGTTTTCGATTGGACATGCTGGATTTCTAGCTGTTGGCGCTTACGCCTCAGCAATTATAACAATGAAACTCGGCCTCCCGTTTCCAGTTGCCCTTGTTGTTGGTGGTTTGGCCGCAGCGGTGGCAGGTTTGATCATTGGAATTCCTTCCTTACGACTAAAAGGAGATTATCTAGCAATTGCCACGCTTGGATTTGGAGAGATTGTGAGAATTGTCTTCTTGAATATTGATTATGTTGGCGGAGCAAGTGGAATGACAGTCTCCCACTTTACGACGTGGCCATGGCTGATCGGATGTGTAATATTAACCATAGTAGTTATTGCGAACTTTACAAATTCGACGCATGGACGAGCTTGTATTTCCATAAGAGAAAATGAAATTGCTGCAGATGCAATGGGAATCAATACAACCTTCTATAAGGTAACCGCGTTTACCATTGGTGCTTTTTTTGCCGGAATTGCCGGTGCTTTATATGCACATAACTTTTATATCATTCAGCCGACAAACTTTGGCTTTTTGAAGTCATTTGATATTTTAATATTTGTGGTGCTAGGCGGGTTAGGAAGTATGTCCGGAGCAGTGATTGCTGCAGTTTTGTTAACAATCATTTCTACCTACCTCTCTAGCTATCCAGAGGTTCGGATGGTTATTTACAGTCTTGTCCTAATCGTGATGATGCTATTCCGTCCGCAAGGCCTGCTTGGCACAAGAGAAATTACCTCATTCTTTAAAGTTGGTAAAGCGGCTAAAGGAGGAGTACAGCATGACAACAAAAAAACAGTTGCTTAAAGTAGAAAATGCCGGAATCCGTTTTGGCGGTTTAAAGGCTGTTTCGGATGTAAATCTGGAATTAAAACAGGGTGAACTTGTCGGTTTAATTGGCCCCAATGGTGCGGGTAAAACCACATTTTTCAACTTGCTAACAGGTGTTTATGTACCGACGGAGGGAAGCATTTCGTTAGATGGTGAAAAACTTAATGGTTTAGCACCCTATAAGATTACGAAAAAGGGAATTAGCCGGACCTTCCAAAACATTCGCTTGTTTAGTGAATTGTCCGTTCTCAATAATGTAAAGGTAGCCTATCATTCGCTGGCAAAGCATACGATGCTAAGCTCAATTTTCCGCCTTCCGACCCACTTTTCTGGTGAGAAAGAAATGGAAGAAAAGGCAATTGACTTCTTGAAAATCTTCAAGTTGGAAAACTTTATGCATGAAAAGGCCAAGAACTTGCCTTATGGTCAACAGCGCCGTCTTGAAATTGCCCGGGCCTTGGCTGCTGGTCCGAAATTATTGCTGCTGGATGAACCGGCTGCCGGAATGAATCCACAAGAAACAGAAGAACTAATGAATTTAATTTCGTTGATCCGTGAGAAGTTTTCACTAACAATCCTCTTAATCGAACATGACATGCCCCTTGTTATGGGTGTATGTGAGCGTATCTACGTGCTTGACCATGGTCAATTAATTGCTGATGGCACACCAGATCAAATCAGAAATAATCCAAAAGTCATCGAAGCTTATCTTGGAGAGGAGGTCTCCTAATGCTAAAAGTTAATGATATTAATGTTTATTATGGAATTATCCACGCATTGAAGGGGGTTTCCCTCGAGATCAATCAAGGAGAAATTGTTACATTGATTGGCGCCAATGGTGCGGGGAAAAGTACGCTTTTACAAACCATCTCAGGACTGTTAAAGCCCAAAAATGGTGAAGTATTGTTTGAAGGTGAACATGTGGCTGGCAAGGTCCCGCAATTAATTGTAAAGCGGGGCATTTCACAAGTACCGGAAGGCCGTCGTGTTTTTTCGAACATGTCCGTGGAAGAAAATCTTGAATTAGGTGCCTACCTAAGGAAAGATAAAAAAGGGATTCAAGAAGATTTTGAAAAGGTCTATCAGCTTTTCCCACGCTTGCTAGAGCGCCGAAAACAGCAGTCTGGTACCCTTTCAGGAGGAGAGCAGCAAATGCTCGCCATGGGACGCGCATTAATGGCTAGGCCTCGTCTATTATTGTTAGATGAGCCATCCATGGGTCTAGCTCCGTTATTAGTAAAAACTATTTTTAAGATTATCGAGGAAATCAATAAAACAGGCACAACGATTCTCTTAGTAGAGCAAAACGCCAATATGGCGCTATCCATTGCTGACCGTGCCTATGTTATTGAAACAGGAAAAATTGTAGCTTCTGGTACAGCTGACGAGCTAAATCAAAGCGACCAGATTAGAAATGCTTATCTAGGCGGGCATTAATCGGAAAGCGGAAGCGTCTTGCCAGGGGCGACAAGCATAAGACGAGCCGGCGAGAAGGTTGCTCTTTAACCTTCTTGACGGATTGGCTTATGACCTCGAGCCCCTAGACGCTGGAGCTAGACAAACCGAAAAGCGGAAGCGTCTTGTCGAAGGAAAAAGAGGTTCATTTTTTCCCAGACATTAGAGCAAGACATCCAATAGGAGTTGGGATTCCCAACTCCTTTTCACATTAAATCTTCATTTTTCTCTGTTCAGGATCAAGCTGGAATTTCTGACGGCGCTGTGGTTTTATTAGATGTCTTATTTTATTTGCATAATCCTCATACAGCTGTTCAAGCCCTACCAACGTTAGGGAGAAAAAGTTGGCGTAATTCTTCTGGACTTCCCACTTTAACTCGTTCTTCCCACAAATACTATATTTATTTAACTCTTCTATTTCCTCACGAATTTTAGCTAATTCGGGCTCTTGTTGCTCTCCTGGCAGGGAAAGAACATAATCGATTTTATCAATATAATGAATGGATTTTTCGATCTTCCAATTAATTTCTTGATACCCTGCTTTATCAATCAGCCTGTATTTTAATTTGAATTCATTTAGTAGTTTAGCAGATTCATAGGTCGACATCACAATATCATCACGGGTCATATCCTTCGTTTCATAGCTAAGCATATGTTTCCAAGAAGGCTGGGTAATCGCCGCGCGGTGGTCCTCAAGGGTATGGCAGAACTTTTTATAGCCGTGCAGCTCTGGATTTTCAAAGGCAGGGCTTGCAGGGTCAAGGAACGGTGCAAGCGGTGCAACAAAATAGAAAATCCGTTTGTCTTGCTGACAGGCAAGATGAATTTTTTCACAGAAATCAATATTTTCTAAGGCACTGACATACGTCTGTCCTGGAATTCCTACCATAAAGAACAGATCAATTTTTTTACAGCCATGTTTTAATGCGAAGTTTAGCGTATCGATCACTTTGCTGTTGGTACAATTAAATTTTCCATTATAACGTCTGATTTTTTCATCATGAGTTTCAAGTGTAATTTCAATACTAAATTGTGGAACACTATCATTTATCTGTTGAAAGAACTCTTCATCTCCATACTGGAATAATTCAAAGACCACTTCATTTTTGAGATTCAGTTCTTGAAGCCTACTAAAAAACTCTTTTACATATTCATGTCCGCCTTGGCGCAAATCATGGAGAATAAAAATCGGTGCCCGGCTAAAGCGTGAAATAAATTTTATATCCTCTACCAGTTTTTCTGGCGACCGTAAGGCAAGAGAATTGCGGTTACAGTTTTGATCATAGGCATCCTTCGAACCGCCGCAGATCAAGCAGTTTTGTGAGCATCCTCTGGCCGTAAGTAAGGCGGTATTCGGATATTGCAGCCATCCGTTGTATGGCAGCGGGTCTAGAAAATTCCGATATTTAAATACAGAACGTATCGCATAGCGATATCCTGGAACATCGAGATCATCCAAATCCTTTGGTATATAGGTAAGCGGATTGTAGCCAATGTCGCTTCCCTTCTTCCACGTTAAATTGGGGATGTCAGCATAGTGGGTATTCCCTTGTTCCATTTTATTCATCAATAGCAGCATCAGTTTTTCGGTAGAATCACCGCGGAACACAAAGTCAATACAAGGATATTCAATCAGTTCTTTATGATAATAGGTCGATGAGAGGCCGCCAAAGATTACTGGGGTATCGGGATGAAGCCTTTTAACTATTTTAGCTAACTCGATGCTGCCGTGAGCATGTGGGAGCCAGTGCAAGTCAATTCCGAAAGCCTTAGTTTGGATGCTCCTTAGCTTCGCTTCGACATCGAACTTCTCACTCATCAGCATCCGGTTGGCAATATTGATGATTTTAACACGAAGGCCGTACCTTTCAAGATATTCTGCAATACTCGTTATGCCGATTGGGTACATTTCAAATACTGGTGACGAGGGAACCACATCACTGATGGGGCCGGCTAGCAGGGAGTTTTTTCGAAAGTCATAGACGCTGGGTGCATGCAAAAGGACTAAATCGTATTTCATTTATTCCACCTCAAGTAGATTAGTTTGGATGAACAGCTTCTTTCTTTGATTTATGGTTGTATAAAACTTGTAATATATTTCACATAAACTGTTTTTACATAGTAAAAATGAAGTTATTATCTTTTTTGGAAATCTTAGTAAGTAACAATTGTTATTTTTAGTGTACTATAATAGTTGTTTGATAGAGTGACAAACGGGTGACAGATTTTGGGTAATTTTGTGTAATTTTTGCATATTTAGTATGCTGAAACTAGGGTGAAAATCTTCAAAATCAGGAGGGATTGAAAGATGGCACAGAGTAAAACCAATGCCATGCGGATTCTAGATGCCAAAAAGATTCGTTATGACATGCTTACATACGATAATAAAGATGGGAAAATCGACGGTGTTTCAGTGGCTGAGAAAATCGGCAAGGATCCTAAGGAAGTTTATAAGACGCTTGTTGCACAAGGTGCGAGTAAGAATGTATATGTCTTTGTCATTCCGGTGCTTGAGGAATTGGATTTGAAAAAGGCAGCGAAAGCAGCTGGTGAAAAGAACATTGAAATGCTTCCAGTGAAGGATATTCAGAAATGGACCGGGTATATCCGCGGCGGCTGCTCGCCAATTGGCATGAAAAAGGAATATAAGACGTTTATTGATGAACAGGCGAAGCTGCTGGATACCATTATTGTCAGCGGCGGGAAGATTGGGATTCAAATGGTGTTAGACCCTGTTCGATTGACAGAGGTTACAAAAGCTGACATTGTCCCAGTCACAAAGTAAGATTTTTTTCCTAGGCACTCACCTATGGGTGACAATCGCATAAGATAGGGTGAAATTTGAATTTTTTCAATGCGATTGTCACTAAAAATAAGGCGCTGGAGCTAGATAGGTAAAGGGAGTGTTGATGAGTGGCAGGAAAACTTAAAAATTACTTTGCTGGCGGTAATACAGCTAGAGGTTTTCATAGTTTATATGATTCTAATCTTCAAGGTCTCGACCGGTTATTTATTTTAAAAGGTGGACCTGGAACAGGTAAATCCTCACTAATGAAAAAGATTGGCAATGAGTGGCTCGATAAGGGCTATGATATTGAATTCTTACATTGTTCTTCCGATAACAATTCCATCGACGGCGTGCTGATCCCCGCATTAAAGGTGGGAATTGTCGATGGAACTGCTCCTCATGTAATTGAACCCAAAGCACCAGGTGCAGTTGACGAGTATATTAACCTCGGGGAGGCCTGGAATGCTCGTGTCTTATCCATCCATAAAAATACAATTCTGAAGTTAACCAATCAAATTAGCCAGTCCTTTCATAAGGCCTACGATACATTTAAAGAAGCACTGGATATCCATGATGATTGGGAAAAAATCTATATTAATAGCATGGATTTTAAGAAAGCAGATCAATTAACGAACAAATTTATTGATACTTTCTTTGGAAAAATGAAGCTTAGTAAAAAGTCAGATATTCGCCATCGCTTTTTAGGGGCAGCAACGCCTAAAGGGGCGGTCGATTTTGTTCCAAATTTAACTGAAGAGATTTCTAAACGTTACTTTATTAAAGGACGCCCAGGTTCTGGAAAGTCTACCATGCTGAAGAAGCTTGCGGCGGCGGCCGAAGTCAGAGGTGTGGATGTAGAGGTTTACCATTGTGGATTTGACCCGCACAGCCTTGATATGGTCATTTTTAGAGAGCTCGGTCTTGCTATCTTTGATAGTACCGCACCACATGAATATTTCCCAAGCCGAGATGGGGATGAAATCATCGATATGTATGAGTTACTAATCGCTCCTGGGACAGATGAAATTTTTGAAGATATCATCAGCAAAATCTCAACGAATTATAAAAATAAGATGATTGAGGCTACTTCCTATTTGTCCAAAGCCAAGGAACTTCATGATGAGTTAGAGGAAATCTATATTGCCGCGATGGACTTTTCGGTTGTGGAAGGAATCCAAAACAAAATAGCGGAGGAAATCAGGGAGTTAGCAGCAAGTAAAGTAGAGTAAGCAATTTTTGAAGATAACTAGTGCTATTTCACCAAATTAGGCGAGGCGCATACATTAGAGGGAAAATAAAATAAAAAGGGAATGAAAACCTTGGATAATTTCAATTACCCTCACGGTCATGGTAGTATGTCTAATTTTCCTTATGTAAACAACATGCGGCAGTCACCGCCGCATGGAGGAGGCCAACAACCACCGCCGCACGGAGGAGGTCATCAACCACCGTCGCATGGAGGAGGCCAACAACCGCCGCCGCACGGAGGAGGTCATCAACCGCCGCCGCATGGAGGAGGCCAACAACCGCCGCCGCACGGAGGAGGTCATCAACCGCCGCCGCATGGAGGAGGTTATCAACCACCGCCGTATGGTGGAGGTCATCAACCGCCGCCGTATGGTGGAGGTCATCAACCGCCGCCGTATGGTGGAGGTTATCATCCACCACATGGGGGCGCCCCAACTGGACCGCCACCAACCTTCATCCCACATGAAACAGTTGGATTATATGCGGTTGATCCAGGAGGAATAAGGCACTGTCTGTACCGGTATACCTATGTTTGGTTGAATAATGGTAAAAGTTTTTGGTATTATCCAACCTATGTAGGCAGAACATCAATCGCCGGGTATCGCTGGCGTGGATACCACTGGGAATATTATGGAATGGATTTAAGTAGAATCCGTTCATTTAGTTGTCAATAAAAAGAAGAACTGTCCTGAATAGGGCAGTTCTTTTTTTTGGTAACATTCTTCTTCAAGATTAAAAGTTCCGAGTGGACTTTTGCATTCCAATTTTAATGAATGTTGGTAACAACGAGGCCATTGGGGCAAGCTACCATTATACTTTGAAATAGAAGGAGCTAAAATAATGAAGAAAGACACCACTTCATCTAATGAAACGGTCGAAGCAAACATTAAGATTAACCAGCAACTTGAAGATGGGAAAGTCCACGCATCTACAGAGAGAAGCTCTGAAGCAGAAAGTGCAAACCTCCAAATGCAGGATCGATTCCGAGGTGAGAATGAACAGTCTTCTGAGGGTATTTCGGGTGCATTTATTTATAACCCTTCTATAAAATTAAATCCGGAAGATTAACGATTAAAAAATCGACTTTCAAATTAGAAAGTCGATTTCTTATTTTTATGTGATAAGAAAGTATAAGTTTTTGAACTTAAATAACTGTCTAGCTCCAGCGCCCTAGCGGCTAGTGTCCTTCGCTCTCCGCCCTACGATAAGTCAAGCACGAATGCGCCTTCGGCTCTTCGTGTTTCCTTTATCTCAGTTGGAGCGCTCCAGGCCATACGCCGCTGAACAGGGCGCTTGCGCTTTTCTTAAGAGATTGGATTCGTCTTGCTTTTCTTTCCTTTGTTGTGCTTATTTCCTTTACTGTTATCACCGCTGACAAATTCACTGGCGAATTCAGCTTCGGCATGCCCGTCCTGGGGCGAGTTTTGATTCTTGCTGCCTTTGTTATATTTCTTGGTCATGTTACTTCCCTCCTTATCTATCGTTTAGTTTGGTTTTGAGGATGTTGATTATTCGGGAAAATTAAAGGAAATATTTGAAGATAAGAGAATTAATCCATAGTTAGACGGAAGTTTTTTTGAAAGGGTTGATTTAGATGCAGTCAAAAGTCACTATGTTAACACGTCTATTTGAAGCGAATCGCAATGAAGCAAATGCCGGGCCGATGAAGAAATATATGAAAAATCACTTTCCCTACCTGGGAATCAAAAAGCCGCAGCGCAGCCAGCTGGAGAAACAATTTTTTCTTGAAACAGGGTTATTAAAGGAGCCTTTTAACCGAGAATTTATTTGCGAGCTTTGGGAGAAGGATGAACGAGAATATCAATATACGGCACTGGTTTATCTTGAAAAGTCATTGAATAGGCTTGAGAAAACGGACCTGCCCTTCATGGAGGAATTAATGAAAACAAAGTCGTGGTGGGATACGGTTGATGCGATCGCTCCTAAACCAGTTGGGAAAATTGCCGAAAAGTTCCCCGAGGTTGTGGCTGAAACGATTGATGGTTGGGCCATTCATGAGAATCTCTGGCTGCGAAGGGCAGCATTGCTTTTTCAATTAAAATATAAAGGGAACACGAATGAAGAACTGCTCTATCAATACATACGTTTGAATGCAGAAAGCAAGGAATTTTTTATCCAAAAGGCAATTGGCTGGGCGTTACGAGAATATTCAAAGACAAATCCAGCTTCCGTAAAGAAGTTTATTGAAGCGACAAAGTTAGCGCCGTTAAGTGTTCGGGAGGGAAGTAAGTATCTAGCTTGAGCATCTGGGAGATAATGTTTTTAATAATCTGGTAAAATGGCAATAATGAAAAGGGATAGAGGGTGGACAGCATGATTAAATGTATTGCTACAGATATGGATGGAACATTATTGAATTCAGTTCAGCAAATTAGCCAAGCGAATAAGGAAGCGATTTTAAAAGCACAGGCCCAAGGAGTAGAAGTGGTTGTTGCGACAGGCAGGTCGTATCAAGAGGCCACCTACGTACTTTCTGAGGCGGGCTTATCCTGCCCAGTTATTTGTGTGAATGGTGCAGAAATTCGTTCTAAAGAGGGGGACGTCCTTTCAGCCACGCCAATCGGTAAACAATTGGCTAGAAAGGTAGCATCGAGGCTCGCGGAAAAGGAAGTATATTTCGAAGTATACACGAATCAGGGAGCCTTCACGATTGACCCGGACAAGGCCGTGTCGATTCTCGTGGATATTGTTATGAGTGCCAACCCTGAAGCGAATCAAGCGGAGATTATCGAGGCCGCAGGGGCAAGAATTCGCGATGGATTAATCCATAAAATTGAGGATTATGAACTGCTTTTTGCTGATGAAGACTCTCAAATTTATAAATTGCTGGCCTTCTCATTTGATGGGGATAGGCTTGAAGCAGCGAACCAATCATTAGCTGACTTAGGGGATCTAGCGGTTGCTTCTTCTGGTCATGAAAACTTGGAAATCACGAATCGTCATGCCCAAAAGGGAATCGCACTGGAGTCATTTGTGGCCGCAAAAGGGATTGATTTAGCAGAAACAATGGCGATTGGCGATAATTATAATGATGTTTCGATGTTTGCCAAAGCAGGCAGATCAGTGGCGATGGGAAATGCCAATTATGAAATCAAGTCTCTTTGTGACGTGATTACAGAAACTAATGAAGAAAGTGGTGTAGCGAAAGCGATTCTAGAGGTTATTTAAAGAAGGGTAGGAGTCAATGAGGAAAGCAGGTTCTATTTTACTAATGATGGTTATCATGTTGTCGGGTTGTTCTCTGTTTGAAAAAAAGGACGATGGAATCGAAGGAAATGAGGTCGTTGTGAATCAGCCAAATGTTGAAGTGTTGGCGGAAAAATTGCAAATACCTTGGTCGATTGATCAGGTGAATCAGACATTTTACATCAGTGAACGAACCGGAAATATCGTGAAGATTGAAAATGGTAAAACAGAACGTCAGCCTGTCCGTTTAGCGCGGCCGCTGGCAAAGGCGGCAGAAGCAGGTCTGCTCGGCTTTGTTCTTGACCCTCAGTTTCTAGATAATCAGCAAGCGTACGCCTATTATACTTACAGCGAAGATGGAAAGGGACAATTTAACCGAGTAGTAGTTCTAAAGACGAATGGCCCAGTCTGGACCGAAGAGAAGATTCTGCTCGACCGGATTCCGAGTGCCGCCTTTCATCACGGCGGCAGGCTGAAAATCGGTCCGGATGGACATCTCTATATCACGACAGGTGATGCGACCACTCCGGAAACCGCTCAGGATGTAAATAGTTTAAATGGGAAGATTTTGCGAATGAAACTGGATGGGACGATTCCAGCAGACAATCCCTTTCCAAACTCGTATGTATACAGCTTTGGGCATCGCAATCCACAGGGGTTAGTGTGGGTGGAGACGGCCTTGTATGCAAGCGAGCATGGTCAATCTGCTCATGATGAGATCAACCAGATTACCCCGGGAGCGAATTATGGCTGGCCAGTGATTCAGGGGACGGAACAGAAAGCTGGGATGTTTACGCCTTTATATCAGTCCGGTAACGAAACATGGGCTCCCTCAGGAATGGCTGCGGCGAATGGAAAGCTTTATGCCGCAACATTAAGAGGCAATGCTGTCCGTGAATTTGGATTGCAACAGAAGCAAACGAGCCCGGTCGTTACAGGACTCGGAAGAATCCGTGACCTTTACGTCGACGGCGACTACCTATACTTCGTCAGCAACAACACCGACGGCCGGGGAAACCCAGAGCAAAATGACGATAAACTATATCGTGTGTTGCTAAAAGATTTGTAAGCTGGAAAGGGTGTCAGGCACCATGTGAATTCTTCACATGGTGCCTGACACCCTTCTATTTTTAGAGAATCTCAATCTTCAAAGAGTTCACCTGAGAAACGAGGAGCTCTTCATATTCTTTTTGGGCTTGGTAGTAGATTTCTTGGTCACCGGCTTTGGGGTTTTCTTTTTTTGCTTTATCAATTAAGTCCTTTTGGACCTTCTGGGACATAACGATCATTTGATACTGCTGCTTTTCCGTTGCCCAAAATTTCTCTTCACCATACTCATTGATCAGCTTTTTAGCGGAAGCATACTGGTTATATTGCTCGCGCGCTTTCCCGAGAGCCGCATCCACCTCGCTCTCTGCGGCCTTATGGCCCTTTTCATCTGCCAGTAAGGCCATCGCACGGAGGCGGATAATTTGTGTTAATAATTGATTTTTATCCTCGAGTGTTTTTTCCTGAGTATCTAAATAAGCAAGCTCTTCCTCTAACTGCTTGCCCGTGTATTTATCCTTCGCGCTCTCGCGGTTGATTGCCAGCTGTAATTGGTTAATAAACTTATAGAAACTTACATCCTCATCAGAAATCCATTCCCCATTGACCTTGGCAACACCTTTTGGCTTGGTTACATGGAGGTCGATGACTTTCTCTGTCTTTTGGCCGTCCTTTTCTAACGTAAATGCGGCTTCATATTTACCGCCCATCGGCAGATTCACTTTGCCGGAATAGGTCCCGTTTTTTCCTTCCACAAGCTTTACATCATAGCTGCCATGGTCCATTTCCGTCATCGATAATTGGGCCGACACATCGAGCCCTTTCACTGCCTTGTTGTTTTCGGTTACTTTTACTTCAAAAGGCATCGCTGTATCTTTGACAAAATAGAGATCCTTCGTGACTGACACCTTATAGTCAGGTCCTGAACTGCAACCTGTGACCATGGCAATCAGAAAAAGGGTGGCGATCATGACCATTATCCGAATCCTCATGAGCTGATTCCTCCTAAATGATGAGTTTGTAAAAATTCTTGTACTGTATACTTTTCCATTTTTCCATTATCCAAATAGGCGACATGGGTACAAATCTGCTTAATTTCATCCAGATGGTGCGAGGACAGCAGAATGGTCTTATCCTGAAGGGAACCAAGTACCTCTAAAATTTCCTTCCTGCCAAGCGGGTCAATGCCGCTCGTCGGTTCATCAAGAATGAGCAGGCTTGAATCTTGATAAAGGGTAATTGCTAAACCAAGGCGTTGCAGCATTCCTTTCGAATACTTCTTCACTTGTTCATGGCGGTCATCCCACAAGCTGACCGAGCGAAGCACCTGCCGGATTCGTTCCTGGTCGGCGGTCTTAGTTACCGCTTCGGCAAAGAATGTCATATTTTCAAGACCAGTCAGCATGGGATAGAGCATGAACTTTTCTGGGAGATAGGCAATCGCCTTTTTCCACTCCTCATTCTTCTTGTTCACGGCCATTCCATTAATCAAAATCTCCCCTTGTTTGACCGGCAATAATCCAAGCAAACTATTAATAAACGTTGATTTTCCAGCTCCATTACGGCCAACCAGGGCACATATTTCGTTCGCGTGAATATCTAGATGGATCGAATCCAAGACGTTTTTTGTCCCGAATGATTGCTGTAAGTTCGTCACTTTGATCATTCGTACCCCTCCTTACGATTGAAAATAACCGCTGTGAAAAATGAAGTGATTAGCCAGAACAACAGATTTCCAAGCAAGAAGAATACGGGTTTCGTCCACATAAACGCTTGTAAAAGTCTCGACATATGGCCGAATGAATATACCCCCGTGCCTGTTTCTAGAAACATTCGAACGGCTTGAAGCGGATTTAAAAAGTAGACAGAAGAAAATAGTTTCACATTTTCATGCGTCACATCAGGTAAAAATGACAGCAAGATAAAATCATGTAAAAAGAAGAAGTAGAACCAGACAAAGATTGTATAGCCGATAATCTGCATCCTTGAACGGCTAAAACTGCCGATTGCCGCGCCAATTTGCAGAAATATGAGGCTCATACAAACGATTGCTACTACAAAGATGAAGTAACTTTTTAGATCGAGCTGAAAAGTAAATTTTAGCAGTAACAAATAAATGAAAAACCAAGTAATCAGCGGGACAAGGACAACCGTGTAGAGTCCTAGGCATTTTTTGATTAGAAAGCTTCCAAAATGGTCGGTCTTGGTCAGCAGCATGATCAATGTCTTTTGTTCCTTTTCCTGAAAAATCGAGAATGCCCCGATAAATAAGCACAGAATCGGAATAAAATAGATGATCGTATCAAATAAATTGATTAAGAGCACATAAAAGCCTTTATCAAATGAAAGGACAGAGGAACGAAATAAAATCGCAATTGAAATCAGAACAATGATGCTTAAACTTAGCCAAAGTCCTTTTCCTCTTATATTTTCCTTCCATTCCTTCCAAATATAATGCATAGCCGGTGTCTCCCCTTAAGTAAAATCCCCAAAACTAGTAAGCCAGCAATCAGAGAAATGGTTTTCGCATGCGTTCCGTTTGCCGCTGTTATAGGGTGTGGATCATGAAACATGACAGCTTCCTTTTTCAATACCACGTTCATTTTTTCATAAATCTTCAGTGCAGGACTTTTTAAAAATAAATAGGATAATTCTTGGTCTTTGATTAATTGATATAACGAAGATTGATAGGTTATTGGAAAATCCCCAATGCTGTCTTGGTCTAGATCGGTGATTGGGAACGTGCTCCCCCAATCATTGCCTTTGCCATCCTGGCTCCAGGAATTATTGTCATTCGTACCGCCAAGAGTTACAGCCGGAATCGTATTTTCGGTAATTTGGTTTAAGGTAAATACTTGCTCATTGGAACTCGACCACAGTTCAATCCCAATCTGATTTTGGACGATTTTGTTGTGGCGAAACTCGTTTCTTGTTGCTTGATCAATATACATACCGCGTTGGTTCATATAAAAGATATTATTGGCAATATAATTGTTATTGGCTTGGAGCAGCAATAATCCAAAGGATTGGTTGCCGTAATTAACGACGAATTGATTATCTTCGAGTTTCAAATGGTTCGAGTTCATAATCGCTGCGCCGCCGGTATTCATCATGAAGGTATTTTTCTTAAAAATGTTTTCGTCGGAATACATATAATGCAGTCCATATCTCGTGTGGCTGATATTATTTTCATAGCTATGGTTGTTATTGGCGTATTCAAAGAACATCCCGTCCCGGGTGCCTTCAATTGTATTTTTTTCTAATAGATTATCATTGGCATAATAGACGTGAATTCCATTACCCTGGGCCGCAATTTCGCCTTTTCCTAGGCCCTTTATATGGTTGGAGCGAATCGTATTATCGTGCGCCTGGCTTAAATAAATGCCGTGAAAGGAGTCGCGGATGTTGATGTGTTCGACGACATTGTTGTTTGTATAAATCTTGATGGCCGCATATTCCTCGGCAGAGTTCCGGTCCATACTTCCATGCGTTACCGTTAAGTGGCGCAGCGTCACATGCGGGGCTTTAATTGAAATGACATTCCCCGTTCCGTCTCCCTTGATCACGGTATGGTTGGAGCCAATAATCGTCAGCGGTTTGTTGATGACAATATTGCCCTGGTACGTCTTATTTTCAAGCGTCAAGACCGCCCCTTCTTTCAGGCTGTCGATGGTTGCTTGTAAATTTTCGGCGGCCAGCTTTTTCTCAGGGCTCATAACAAGAAATAGAGAAAAAATGAAAGATAAGAGCGTAAGTTTTTTCATTTACTTTCGATCCTTCCATAACGGAATGAGTAAGAGAATAAACGCTGCTATCACCAAATACGTACCCAGGCCAAGCAGGCTGGTCGTTTGAAAATTTGCAACGGTATTATGTCCTAAAATAGGTGGTACAAATGGGTCCATTTTTATCGGGGCATCGGGACTTAAATTGGTGCCAAACTTCTTCAATGCGTGCTGGAGGTCAAAAACACCTAGCCCGCCGCCAATCACAAACAGGCTGATTAACCCATAAAGGACTGATTTTTTCCGGAGCAGGGCAGTTAAAAGAGTAAGGGCGGCTAATCCTCCAACTAGATAGGGTAAATACGATAATTCAGGGAAGTTCTTTTCGCTGAAGTTCGCCATACCGATATAGTGATTAAGCCCATTAACAATATCAATTTCTCCAGCCAGCTTATTTGGGTACACAATGATATTTAATCCTTCAGGATATTGTGGAGCGACAAAAACCATTTTCCACCATGGGAAAAACAATGAGATGACAATTAAGATAGTTGAAGCAACTAGTAATAATGAAGAAACCACTGATAACTTTTTCGTTTTACCGTTCATGTTAACATCGCCTTTGTTAAAAAGTGGAAGCGCCTTGCCGAGCCCCGACAAGCATAAGGCAAGCCCTTCAAGAAGGCGTTTTTTGCCTTCTTAAGGGATTGACTTAGACCAAAGAGTAGCTAGGCGCTGCAACTAGATTTTATTGATACTAAAAAGTTATAAACGGAGACGGGTATCAATTGTAAGAATTGATACCCATCAACATTTTACTGCTTCGGTTTTACAAGGAAGTAGCCGGTCATTTCTTGGTGAAGCGCAGAACAGAAGTTTGTACAATAAAGTGGATAGGTTCCCGCTTTATTGGCGACAAATTCCATGGTGTTTGTTTGTCCAGGCTGAACTTCCATATTTAAGTTATAGCTGTTGATGGCAAATCCGTGGGTAATATCTTCATCAAAATCAATATTTGTCAGATGAATCGAGACGTGATCCCCTTCATTTACTTCAATCACATCTGGACGTTTTGCTTTGGCATCAAAGATGAATTTCGAACGCATCGCAATTCCGTAAACGTCGACCTTGTTGCCATTACGGACGATCTTCGTATCGCTCTGCTTGTAAACAGCTTCTTTGTTCTTTTCATCCTTCGGATACACATTGATTGTTTTGATTTTATCGGCCTTAATAATTTGCGCATAGTGCGGTTCTGGGTTTACTGGTGCCGATTGAATGACCTTCATTTTTCCACTGATATCAATTAACTGCATCGATTCAGGATGGGAAGGTCCAACAGACAGGTAGCTGTCTTTGGCAATCTTATTTAAAGCAATGATATATTTTCCGTCTGGTGCCACCGTGTCACCTTCTGCAGCAACAGAGTGTCCAGGAGAATATTGAACAGGCACACGATCTAACGTTTCACCCGTTTTTGGATCCCATTTCACAATCTCAGAAGAAATGAACATCGTTGTATAGGCCATGCCTTTGTCATCAAATTGAGTGTGTAGTGGTCCTAAAGCATTTTCAGGGTTAACTTCTCTTTCCATTACTGACTTGTAGTTTAGAACTGGTATTCCATTCCGCTCCCCAGCAAAGTCTTTGTTTGCGACAGCCTTAAACGCTTTTTCAAACGAGAAGACAGTCATGGTTGGCGCTAATTTTCCGGAAGCTATAAAGTGCTTGCCATCTGGTGTAACATCGACACCGTGTGGTGATTTAGCAACTGGAATTAAATAAATGCCGCCTTTTTGTTTTTCAGGGAAAATCATTTTCTGACCGCCCACAGTTTCGTACTTGCCTTCCTTGACCATTTTCTCAAGCTCTTTCCAGTTAAAAAGAACAATATAGTCACGGTCAGCCTGTGAAGCATTTATTTCAAGGTTCGTGGTCGCTTCTTCGGTATTATAGGTGGTCATAACCGCCCAATCGGCTGATTCCTTTTTGCCCGCATCCGAAAGGTCATAGGACCATGGTGGAAGTGCGACTTGGTAACCAATATTTAGCTTTTCTTTGTTTTGGTCAAACGTGACAGCAGACATCACGCCGCGGTATTTTGTACTGTAATCATCAAGCGATTCGTATTTATGTTCAAGCGGTACGGCGAAACGAGTCGGCAGGAACATGTACTCCGTATTTTCGGTAACGAAAGCCGCACAGTGCGGTCCGCTTGTATTTGGAACTTTAATAATGTCTTTCACGGTAAACGTTTTTAGGTCCATAGCTGCGGCACGGCTGTTACCAACATCTGTCGCAAACATGTATTTACCGTCATAATCACCTTTTGTTTCAGAGAAAGCGGGATGATGAAGGTCTCCCCATGTGTAACCGCCCATTAATTTCTTCGAGTGTTCATCAAAGCCATAACC
This sequence comes from Neobacillus sp. 204, assembly GCF_046562815.1. Taxonomy (NCBI): domain Bacteria; kingdom Bacillati; phylum Bacillota; class Bacilli; order Caryophanales; family Bacillaceae; genus Neobacillus; species Neobacillus sp. 204. The sequence goes on along the minus strand of NZ_JBJORY010000008.1, from coordinate 283,345 downwards.
TGTTGCCGAATCCTGCGAGAAGACTGGAATCGTTCGAATTTGACGCATCGAAGGAACCCCATAAATAAACATTTGACCTGAGTGGCCGCCGGAAGCAAAGAGGTAATATTCATCTTTTTGACCGAATGGTACATACACCTTTTCTGCATCGCTCTTTGTGGTTGAGGCTGCTTCAGTATTTGTCTTTGCGGAGAAGTCAGCAAACGAGATGGTTGCTGCCACAAACCCGGCTAAGAGACCTGATGCAATCGGAATCCATTTTTTCATTTCAGTACACCACCTTTATTTTTCAGAAGCTTGTTTAAGTAGTTCTAATACCTGCTTACGTTCTTCATCTGATAATGGACTTTTGCCAATCACGCCTGACATAACAGCTGAAGTAGGCGCTTTTAAGAATTCTTCAATTGGCTTGCCATGTTTGCCTTCAACGTTTTTAAACGCTTGGGATAGATCTGGTCCTACGGCACCGCCTTTAATGTTCAGAGCTTCAACACTGTGGCAGCCAAGGCATCCTTTCTTGTTAAGGATGTTATCCTCATTTGCAGAAACCGTTGCTTCATTTGAATCAGTAGTAGCTTCTTCCTTGGCAGTAGCTGTTTCTGTTTGTGCCACTTGTGGCTGTTTTTCGGAATCCCCCATGATCACGCCAAACACTAAGTAGCCTAGTCCAAAGCCTAGTAATGCACAGATAACAAAACTAATAATGGCTTTATTCATTTATTTCCCTCCTTTTTTATAAAATGAACACCTTCATCCTAAATGCTTACAACCCGAGAAAATGTGACCTACCGCACACCTTTTTAGATGTTTTTGAACGTTTTGTGAAACCACGTTGTATCAAGCGATTTGAAAAAATGAACGTTTTGTGAATTTCGTCACTACATTAGCAGACGGAGTACTTTACAATAAAAGTAATCAATACGGAGATCGGAGAAATAGGTGGTGAGAAGGATGAAGCCAGTCGATTGTTTAAAAGATCCCCAATTAGCAGTCCATCATGAAGTCGTCCAAACGGATCTACTTCGAAAAATTGTCATCTTTAAGGATTTATCACAGAAATCGCTATCGATTATTGAAAAAAGGATTCAAACGCTGGAGTTGAAAAAAGGGGACCAGATCATTTCTGAGGCGGAGGTAGCCAAGGGAGTGTATTTTGTTCATTCAGGTGCGGTGAAGTTAACAAAGCAGGATGGAGATGGCAATGAAATCATTGTCTGTGTACGGCAGCAAGGGGATGTGTTTGCAGAGGCCTGTTTGTTTACCCGAAGGAAAGAATACTATCCGGCAGCCGCCACGATGCTTCAGGATGGAAAGATTTTATTTTTAGATAAGTTGGAAATTGAGCGGGATTTATACAACTATCCGGAACTATCGATGCAAATGATCAGCTATATGAGTGATGCGCTCCGGGAAATGACCTCCCAATTAAGGGACGTTGCCCTCCTCGATGTCTATGCCAAGACTGTAAAGACCTTAGAGCGCCTAGGAAATAAATTTAATAATGGCTTAAACAGATGGGATATAGAGATCCCCTTGACCATTCAAGAATTTGCAACCGTAGTCGGCACAACAAGGGAAAGTGTGAGCCGAGTGTTTTCTAAGTTGAAAAAAGATGGAATCATTGATATGAAGTCGCGGAAGATCATTATTCGAGATTGGTGCACACTTTGCACACTCCTCCACCGGGAATACTAATTAGAAAAGCGGAAGCGCCTTGCTTAGGGGCGACAGGCATAAGACGACTTATACTTTCTTTAAAATAGCCCTTACTAACAGATAGTTCAGTTTTGAGATGCAATTAATCGAGGTTATTGACGACCGAAACTGTGAAAAAAATGAGTGAACGGTAGCCAATAGGGGTTATTGACGACCGAAACTGTGAAAAAAATGAGTGAACGGTAGCCAATAGGGGTTATTGACGACCGAAACTGTGAAAAAAATGAGGGGACGGTAGCCAATCGAGGTTATTGACGACCGAAACTGTGAAAAAAATGAGTGAACGGTAGCCAATAGGGATAATTGACGATGAAAAAATGACGTGTGATTCACACGTCATTTTTTCGTCAGTTTATTGTAGCACAACAATCTGCTTCCTTTACACCTTGAGAAGGTTTTTAAAAGCAGAAGCGAAGAGCGTACTTTATTTTCCAAGCTAAAACTTATACGTCCAAAACCGCTCATTATTGATCCACATCATGACTTGCGGGTCTTGATTTTTTAACTTCTCTTCCATCCCAATAAACATTTGCTCGGTTTGCGAACGGTGGGCTTGGATAGCGGCTAGTTTTGTTTTGGCAACGGGGCTAATATTATTGAGGATATCTGGCTCCCCAAGTTCATCTACACAATTTTTCGAGAAAGCAACACAGTGTAAGGTTGGCCGTGCGGCTGCCGGCATTTTTTCCACGGCACGAACGACCGCTGCACCAGTGGCATCATGGTCAGGATGAACGGAATAGCCTGGATAAAACGTAATAATCAGGGAAGGATTGACTTCCTCAATCAAGGCTAACATCCGATTGGCAAGTTTCTCTTCATCCTCGAATTCGATCGTTTTATCGCGGAATCCGAGCATACGCAGATCTTGAATGCCCAACACAGAGGCAGCTTCCTTTAATTCTTCTTTTCGTATTTTCGGCAGGTTTTCGCGATTGGTAAACGGGGGATTCCCCATGTTACGTCCCATTTCACCTAAGGTTAAACAAGCATAGGTGACAGGGGTGCCGTTCTGCACATGGCTCGCAATGGTCCCGGACACACCAAATGCCTCATCATCAGGGTGAGGGAAAACAACCAAAACTTGGCGTTCTTTTTCCATAAATCATTCTCCTTTCGGGCATTGCCTCATCATTCAAAAGGGGTGCCAGAAATCTCCAAGGCAACCGCTAGTTTTCCATCATGATCATGACCAGCTAATAATAGGTGATTGTCTTCATCTATTTCGTAATGGGTGATACCTTCTGCATAAATCCAGCCAAGGGTGATTTTTAAACCGACCCGAAACGGGCCATTTCCTGTTATTTTTCCTAATTCATAACGGACAAGTGCATTGCGGATAAATGCTCCAGCCGAGAAGAATGATTGATCGTTATGTGATGCATAAGCACCATTTGTCGTTTCCAGGTGAATGTAAACATCTTTATTGGCAAAGCTGTTGATGGCAGCCTGTGCACCTTTTACATCAATAGGTTCCATTGTGCAACCTCCCTTCCTTTCATTCATAGAATGATTTTGTCTATTGTCTAGAGTCTATTTTAATTAATAATGTAACTATCATACTAAAATTAGGAAAAAAATGCGAAATCCATGCTTGAACAACAGAAAAAGGGTACCCATCAACTGGATACCCTGGTACGCCATCTATGGGCGCTTCCATCATTTTTTATTCCACACAATCCTCACAGTACTCAGTGATAGCTTCTTCTGCACTGCGATAGGCACCATGCCAGGTTGGACCGACATATTCGTTTAGGCGGAAGCCTTGCTGGATGGCCGCCGTGATAAATTCTTTTGCCACATCGACCGCATCGTATACCGATTTTCCTTTTGCTAGTTCTGCGGTAATGGCTGATGAGTAGGTACAGCCAGCCCCATGCGTGAAGGTGGTTTCAAATTTTTCAGATTCATACAGCATAAATTCCTTGCCATCATAGAGCAGGTCAACAGCTTTATCTTCTGATTCGAGCTTGCTGCCGCCTTTAATCAACACGAATTTTGCTCCTTGTTCGTGGATTTTTTCGGCCGCTTCTTTCATTTCGACAACGGTACGCGGAGTCTTCATGCCTGCCAGTTGTCCTGCTTCAAATAGATTTGGAGTAACGACTAAAGCACGTGGCAGCAGAAACTCACGCATCGCATCGGTAGTTTCCGGATTTAACACCTCATCTTCCCCTTTACAAACCATAACAGGGTCAATAACTACTCGCTCCAGTTTGTTTTCATCGATTTTACGAGCGGCTAATTCGATAATTTCTACGGTACCAAGCATACCTGTTTTCATCGCATCGATTCCAACCGAAAGAATTGTTTCGAGCTGGGTCTCAAGCGTATCAACTGCAATTGGGAAAACATTATGGTGCCAATGGTTCTTAGGATCCATTGTGACAATGGATGTCACGGCCGTCATTCCATAGACGCCAAGCTCCTGAAATGTCTTTAAGTCTGCTTGCAGGCCCGCCCCGCCACTTGTATCAGATCCCGCAATCGTCATTACCTTTTTGATCGTCATATGTACGCCTCCTTGGTATCTAAAAACCTCATCCTTATTATAGAACAATTTTATAAATTTAACAGAAATCACCTTAGAACAAGACATGGGAGTTCGGTTTGATCTCAATAGTTGACAATAACATGACAAATGCACCCTTTGTACTATTTACACGCATTTATTGTGATAAATGTTACTTTCTAATACCAGACGCGGCAGTAAGATATTGACAAAAGGAAGTGCATGTAAGGGATTTTATTTGTGTAATCGTTTTTAATTTACGAGTAAATCCTTTATCGACCGCGGTAACTAGCCAGTTCATAAAATTGTAGAAAGTCTGTCACAAATATGAAAAAGCATTACCAAAGTCCCGCCACGAATGTGTAGAACTTTGTCATAGATTTTTAAAGAACGACGAATCTATTCCTATTTAGAAGCAGACTCTCCGGCAAAGTGATAAAGGTCGCTGAGCACAATAAATACAATTCTTACAATGATTAATTGATGAAGTATTTCCTGAGGAGGAGGGAAAACAATGAACCGAAAAGGTTGTCCCGATGAATATCCTATTTCCTTGCTGATTAACGGTTATGAGATTGCTGTTTTTCAACTAACCAAATACAACCTAGACGATTGGACATATGGATATTTGTTTTCTGAAGGATTCATTCAGGATGCAAATGAGATTGAGACGATTGTTATCAATGAGGAACAAAGCACAATCAATGTATCGCTTCGGACAAATTTTGACGATGAGCAATTTTTTTCGAAGAAGAAGCATTATACAGCCGGCTGTGGCCGTGGCGTCACTTTTTTTTCGATGACAGATGTTAAGAATTTCGAAAAAGTAACATCGAATGTTAGCTATCAATTAAGTTATCTATTAAAAAAGCGAAGTGAATTTGCCCAGAATTCGGAGCTATATCTTGAAACCGGCGGCATGCATGGTGCTTGTATTATCGATCAAACTGGCCGTATGACCATTCGCGAGGATATTGGCAGACACAATGCCGTTGATAAAATTATTGGTTACGCTATCAAAAATCACCTGCTGCCCGAGCGGTTAATTTTACTCACAACCGGCAGGGTTTCATATGAAATGCTCTCAAAAGCAGCGAAGTTTGGATTTCCTGTGATTGGTTCGCGCACGGCGGCGACCAAGCAGGCTGTGCAGCTGGCAAAATACTTAAATATTGAAGTTGTTGGCTATCTACGGGGGAAGATGGCGACAATTTATACCTCAGCAGGCAGAGTCGAAAACGATGTCACTGGCGAGTTCGAGTTAGTAATAAACATTGAAGGGGGGAATTAACAACACCAATCAATGAAAGGTATGCCTTAGAGAGAAAAAGGGATGTTCTAAACAAATTTTGGGAAGGAGAATGATGATGGTTGAATTGAACCTGAATCGTCGGCAATTTTTAAAGCTATCGGGCGCGACAGCTGCCACATTAGCAGTTGTTGAGCTGGGCTTTAATGAGAAAAAAGCCTATGCGAAATCAAAGGATTTTAAAATTGCCAAAGCTACTGTAACACCAACCATTTGCTGCTTTTGCGGTGTAGGATGCGGGATCCTCGTTCACACCAAGAACAACACAGTGGTTTATACGGAGGGGGATCCGGATAACCCGATAAACGAAGGGAAACTTTGCAGTAAAGGAACAACATTAAGACAGCTTTACACCTCTGAAAAACGGATCACAAAGCCGCTTTATCGTGCCCCTGGCAGCAATAAGTGGGAGGAAAAAGAGTGGGAATGGATGCTTGACACCATTGCCAAGCGTGCAAAAGATACCCGTGATCGTTCATTTGTTGTCGAAGAAGATGGATTGATTGTCAATAAAACCGAAAAAATTGCCAGCCTTGGCGGCGCGGCACTCGATAACGAAGAAACCTATTTAGTGTCAAAATTAATGAGAGGACTTGGTGTCACTTACTTAGAGCACCAGGCACGAATATGACATAGTTCTACGGTTGCCGGTCTGGCACCTTCATTTGGTCGTGGCGCAATGACAAACCATTGGAACGACTTACAACATACGGATTGTGCGCTTATCATGGGCGCAAATCCTGCAGAAAACCATCCAATCAGCTTTAGATGGCTGACAAAGGCGAAAGAAAATGGCGGGAAAATTGTCAGTGTGGATCCGCGTTACACTCGGACCTCTGCGGTATCTAATATTTATGCCGCGTTGCGTTCTGGTACAGATATTGCCTTCATGGGCGGTATGATTAAATATGCAATCGACAACAATCTTTTCCACAAAGATTATGTTGTTAACTATACAAATGCTTCCTTTATCGTGGCAGACGGATTTGATTTTAAAGACGGTCTGTTCTCAGGATATGACGAAGTTACACGTACGTATGATAAAACAAAATGGGCCATTGCAACCAATGAAGATGGAACTCCGAAAAAAGATCCATCCTTACAGAATCCACGTACGGTCTTCCAATTAATGAAGAATAACTATTCTCGTTATGATGTAGACACAGTATCTGGAGTTACAGGTACACCTAAAAAAGATTTATTAAACGTCTATAAGGCCTTCTGTGAAACAGGTAAAGTTGGCAAAGCAGGTACGATTCTTTATGCAATGGGTACCACTCAGCATACAGTTGGGTCGCAAAATGTTCGTGCTTTCGCGATTATTCAGATGCTTTTAGGTAATATTGGTCTACCAGGCGGGGGAATCAATGCCATGCGCGGTGAATCCAACGTTCAAGGCTCCACGGACTTTGGTTTACTATGGGATAACCTTACCGGATACCTCGGGGTTCCAAAAGCAACTGTACCGGAGCATGCGACTCTGGCAGGCTATTTAGCAAAAGAAACACCGCCAACAGGTTTTTGGAGCAACAAACCTAAATTTGTTGTCAGCTTATTGAAAGCTTGGTATGGCGATCATGCAACAAATAAAAACGAGTTTGGTTATCACTTCTTACCAAAAGGCAACAAAAACTACTCGCACATTAACTTATTTAAAGCGATGTATAACAATGAACTAGAGGGTGCTTTCCTCTGGGGAACAAACCCAGTTGTCGGGGGACCAAATGCCGGTAAGGAAAAAGAGGCGCTTGGCAACCTGAAATGGCTGGTGGCTGTTGACCTTTGGGAAACTGAAACAGCCGCATTCTGGAAACAAGAAGCTGGCAGTGACCCATCCAAGATTAACACAGAGGTATTCCTTCTTCCGGCATCTGCTTCTTTTGAAAAAGAAGGCAGTATTTCCAACAGCTCCCGCTGGATGCAATATCGCTGGAAAGCGATTGATTCAAGGGGAGAAGCAAGACCAGACCTTGATATTATCCATGAATTGGCCCTCAAACTTAAAAAGCTATATGCGAACAGTCCAAAACCTGCCGATCAGCCATTCTTATCGCTTGAGTGGAATTATGGCACCGGCGAAGCACCAGATCTTGATTTAATAGCCAAAGAAATCAATGGATTTGACCTGAAAACTGGAAAACTGCTTCCGGGCTTTGGTGCCTTGTTAGATGACGGAACCACTTCCAGCGGAAACTGGATTTATTCCGGCTTCTATCCTGAGGAAGGGAAAAATCTATCCAAGCGCCGTGATAATAAAGATACAGGTAATGCCAATTTCCTTAACTGGTCTTTTGCTTGGCCAATGAACCGTCGTATTCTTTACAACCGCGCCTCTGCTGATCCAAGTGGTAAGCCATGGAGCCAGGAAAAGGCTGTTATTTGGTGGGATGCTGCGGCCAAATCTTGGGTTGGTAATGATGTTCCAGACTTTAAAGCGATTCTTTCACCAACTGAACCAGGTGGAACGGGTGCATTTATGATGAATAAAGACGGCGTAGGATTATTGTTTGCCCCAACGATGAATGATGGTCCATTCCCTGAACACTACGAACCATTTGAAAGTCCTGTCCCAAATGCGTTCTCATCGGTAGAGTTGAACCCAGCTGTTGTTATTAATGATGGCGACTTTAACAAAAAGGGCTACAAGGTTGACTTTCCAATTGTCGCCACCACCTACCGTGTAGAAGCACACTGGCAATCAGGTTCGATGACTCGTAACCAGGAGTGGCTTTCTGAAATTGCTAGATATATGTTTGTTGAAATAAGCGAAGAGCTGGCCAAAGAAAAAGGCATTAAAAATAAAGATAAGGTCATAGTTACTTCAGCACGCGGCGAAATCAAAGCCTATGCAATGGTAACGAAGCGATATAAACCATTTACCGTTAGAGGCAAAAAAGTGCATCAACTAGGGATGCCTTGGAATTTTGGATTTAAAGGATATGCAAAAGGAGATATTGCAAACCGCCTGACTCCACATATTGGGGATGCCAACACAATGATTCCGGAATATAAAGCATTCCTCTGCGACATAAGGAGGGCTGACTAATGGCTGAATATGTAAAATATGTTGACGTTACCAAATGTGACGGCTGTAAGGCGTGTATGGTTGCTTGTAAAAACTGGAATGATCTCCCTGCTGAAGTAACGGAATTCCAAGGAAGTGTTCAATCCCATCCGAAAACAAGCGCTGATACATGGAATGTGCTTCAGTATATTGAGCACGAAAATGGCAAAGGGGATTTAGAGTACCTTTTTCGCCATTATTCATGTATGCATTGTAAAGAAGCGGCGTGTGAAAAGGTCTGCCCGGAAAATGCGATCAGTTATTCTAAATTTGGCTCCGTTGTCATTGATCAGGATAAATGTGTAGGCTGCGGCTATTGCGTGGAAAACTGCCCGTTTGAAGTGATTTCCTTAAAGACGTACAAAGATAAAAATGGCAAAGAATACAGAAAGTCACAAAAATGCACGATGTGTACAGATCGACTAGAAGAAGGATTACAGCCTGCATGCGTAACGACCTGTCACACTGATGCGATGCAATTTGGCAAAAAAGAAGCAATGCTGGAAAAGGCAGAAAACCGCTTAAGTGAAATAAAAAGCCGTTTCCCTAATGCTAATATCTATAATCCGCAAGGGGTTGGCGGTACGCATACGATTTATGTGTTAGCTGAAAAACCTAGCGTTTACGGACTTCCAGAATCGCCGAAGGTACCAACCTCTGCTGTCCTTTGGAAAGACTATGCACAGCCAATTGGGAAAGCGATGATTGGTGTCACAACGATGGCAGTTGTAGGTGCCTTTATCACCAACAGTATTATGAGTAAACGGAAAAATAATCACGACGAAGATGGAGGTGGCAGCCATGAGTAAACAGCCAAAATCCACTGCGAAAGTAAGACGTTTTTCGAAAGGGTTTGTTTTGGCACATGCGGTCAACGCAATTTCCTTCTTCGCTCTGTATATTACCGCACTGCCAATGTATACGGAGTTCTTTGACTGGCTCTATCCAATTCTTGGCGGTCCAGAGGGCGCCCGTTTGCTTCACCGGATCTTTGCCGTTGCATTCGTGTCGCCAACCTTTATTTGGATTATCTTTGACTATAAAGGCTTTAAAGTTTGGCTGAAAGAGCTTGTCACTTGGAAAAAGCGCGATCTTCAATTCTTCACAGAATTTGTGAAAGAACTATTCGGCTTTAATTTTAAACATATCAGACAATCATTCTTTAACGCTGGTGAAAAAATCAATTCGCTTATTCAAATTTTTACAGCAATCATGATTATCGGTTCAGGTTTCCCAATGTGGTTCCCGCAATTCTTCCCACGTGCTGTCGTCCAATGGGGATACTTTTTCCATAATGTCGGCTTTGGACTAGCAATTGCTGTTATTGTTGGACACATTTACTTAAGTGTTGTTCACAAAAGCTCACGTCCTGGCTATTCTGGCGTGGTCACAGGCGAAGTTCCAGCTTGGTGGGCAAAAGAACACTATCCAGACTGGTATGATGAAGAAGTCAAAAAAGGCAACTTCCCTAACCTCGACGATCCAAAACATAAGAAGAACAAAGGAGCGTAAACTGCTCGATTTTGATATAGCAGTGAAAAAGCTCACTGATTTTTGAACTCTGTTGATTGGAGCGGAAGGCGCGAAGACTCCTGCGGGAGGACGGGGCAGGGGAGACCCCGCAGGAGCGCAGCGATGAGGAGGCTCCCCGGACCGCCCGCGGAAAGCGAAGCGCCTGGAGCGGAAATCAACAGCCCAGTCTAATAGAGTTTTGATAAAAAAAGGAATGGCTGCACGTTAAAGGCAGCCATTTCTTCACTAAAAGATTGTTGTTCTTGGAATAAGAGGAAATACATTATAAAAGTACTGAGCAGCCTGAATACACGTAGACTCCTGCGGGAGAAGTGAGCAGTGTGAGACCCCACAGCGAGGTACGAGCGAGGAGGCTCACTGCTCACCCGCGGAAAGCGAAGTGTATTCAGGCTGCGGGTTAAATAGAAACGATCTTTACGAAAACAGCCCTACTAAATGAAAGAGGTGCATCATCCTATGATAAAGTCCGTTGTTTCAAATGATTATCAGGATCTTCAAAAGGAAATAGTTTTACTTCAAGATAAATGGAAGCAACAGATTAACCCAGAATCGATTCAACCGAACTTTGACAATGCTGCACTGGCAGCGGGAATGCCTGCTGCGGCATCCGCGGCTATTGATTTTGAAACTTCCCTATTCGTACAGTGGATAGAGGAACTAAATGACATGTTAATCAACGATATCCCTGATCTAGAGCCTAAACTTGAGGGGATCATCCGTCTGCTAACAGACGAAACAGTCATCCGGTGGGTGGAAGAGGCGTTTTCATTAAACGCTCTCTATTTTCTTGATTTCGCAGACGAAAACGGACTGGAAGAATGGATTCCGTACTTTCTAGCTGAAACGGCGCTCCGTCCTTATTTACAGAAGGCCGCCGAAATGATCCAGCCAGAAATTACCCATGCCATCCCAGGTGCAGGCTGCCCTGTTTGTGGTGAACCGGTCCGTTTAGCGACAATTGAAGAGGATGGTAAAAAGGCCATCCAATGCACACGCTGTCTTGCCCACTGGCACGCCAAACGCCTAGAATGCGCGCACTGCGGCAATGAAGATCACAAAACAATTAAGTTCCTATCCATTGAAGGCGATGCGGTCTCACAAATTCAGGTTTGCGAAGAGTGTAATGGCTATATTAAAATTATTGATACACGCCAATATATTGAAAAACCATCACCGGCCTTACTAGATTTAAACTCAATCCACTTGGATTATATTGCACAGGACAATGGCTATCACGCGGTTGGCGAGATTGAAGATATAAATTAAGAAGGTGTGAGGGCTCATGAAGGCTGCGGCTATTATTTTATCCGGTGGAAAATCAAGCAGGATGGGCATCAATAAAGCCCTGCTAAAAATAAACGAGAAAACCACTATCGAGAGAATCACAGACACGCTAAACGTATCGTTTAATGATATAATTCTTGTAACTAATCATCCCGAAGACTATCAATTTCTAGAAGTAAAGATGGTCTCGGATCAGTATCCTGGTCAGGGACCACTTGCAGGGGTTCATGCCGGCTTGCTGTTTTCTCCATACGAGATGAACTTTGTTGCAGCCTGCGATATGCCATTCGTTTCAGTCGACCTTGCTGAAATACTTGTAAAAAAATGCGGCAATTACGATGCCGTTATCCCAGTCATCAATGGAGTCCAGCACCCATTATTTGCAGTCTTCCAAAAGAGGGTGACTGATGTGGTCGCACAAAGTATTGAAGCGGGACGACTTCGGATGAAACACCTGCTTGATCGCTTAAATGTTCTGTATGTAACAGAAAAGGACCTTCAGGCATACAGCAACATCGATTTAGAACGAGTCTTTTTTAATATGAATCACCCAAATGAATATGAAGACGCCAAAAAGTGGGCTGAAGCGGATTTTTAAGGTTATAAGGGGGAAATAGGGAACCATGCAATTTTTCAAAGTGAAAACAGTTGAAGAGACATTTGCCTTAATCGAAGAAAAGATACCGGCAATCCGACAAACAGAAGTGCGTGGGCTTGAAGAGGCGCTCCACTATATCCTAGCTGAGCCAGTCATCGCGAAGGAAAATGTGCCAAGCTTTGATCGTTCAACTGTGGATGGATATGCCGTTCGTGCCAGGGATACGTATGGTTCTTCCGAATCTATGCCAGGCTTCCTTACGATTGCGGGGGAAGTGAAAATGGGCGAGGTTCCTACTGCAAAAGTGGGCCCAGGTGACGCGGTCTATGTGCCAACGGGCGGGATGCTCCCGGTTGGAAGTGACAGCGTTATCATGATTGAACATTGTGAAGATGTCGATCAACTTTTAAATACGTACAAGCAAGTGGCACCAGGAGAAAACGTGATTCGTGCTGGGGAAGATATTAAAAAAGGCGAAACCATTCTAACGCCAGGCGTGAAACTCCGTCCGCAAGAGTTAGGGGCACTTGCCTCTTTAGGTGTATCTGCAGTCACCGTTTATCGAAAATTAAAGGTCGGTTACCTTTCATCGGGGGATGAAATTGTCCCTTACCAAACGCAAGCCCTTTTAGAAGGACAAATTCGCGACATTAACTACTTGACGATTGCGGGTTTAGCGAACGAATGGAATGTGGACGTGATCTACGGCGGCATTGTCCGCGATGATTATCAGGAATTTCAGCAACAGGCGCGCGAACTTTATGAACAAGTAGACTGTTTAATCCTTTCCGGCGGAAGCTCGGTCGGCGCAAAGGATTATACAACGGAAGTTATCCAGTCCTTAGGAGACCCTGGTGTGTTTGTTCATGGAATCTCGATTAAGCCAGGCAAACCTACGATTCTAGCAATGGCAAATAGGAAACCAGTCATTGGATTACCAGGTCATCCCGCCTCCGCGATGATTATCTTTAAGCTGTTTGGTGAACGTATTTTACGTAAGCTAAAAGGCGAGGTGCTCGAACGGAAACCGGAGCGCATTTTTGCTAAAATTACCAAAAATATCCCCTCCTCTATGGGACGGTCTGATTATATTCGCGTCCGCTTGTTTGAAAAAGAAGGAGAATGGTGGGCTGAGCCGATTATCGGCAAGTCCGGTTTAATCACAACCTTGGTCAAAAGCGATGGAATTGTAGAGATTAGTTCAGAAAAAGAGGGAATTTCACAGGGGGACTTCGTACCTGTGATTGCATCTCGATAAGGGGGGGCCTAGGAATGGATTATAAACACTTTAAGAGAAAAATTTATTTAGAAGATAAACCCCGAGCGCAAGCTAAAGAAGAAATTCTGGATGCTTTTAGACTGACCCCAGAAAAGGAAGAAATCTCAACGATGAACGCCTTGGGCCGTGTCACAGCCGAACCCATTTTTGCACGGGTTTCGATGCCGCATTACCATGCTAGTGCCATGGATGGAATTGCCGTCGTCGCTGAAAGCACCTATCAAGCCCATGAGCAAAATCCACTTCGTTTAACAATCGGCGAACAATTTGTTTATGTTGATACAGGAAACGCGATCCCCGCACCGTTTAACGCCGTTATCATGATTGAGCATGTTGATGTGATCGACGAGGAAACGATTGAAATCATTGAACCAGCCACCCCTTGGCAGCATATCCGTCCCATTGGCGAAGACGTGGTCCAAGAGGAAATGCTTTTTCCACAAGGGCATATCTTACGGCCAGCCGATTTAGGTGTCCTATTAGCTGGGCAGCAAACGATCATTCCTGTCGCCAAAAAACCTGTCGTGACGATCATTCCAACCGGAAATGAACTTGTTGAAGCTAATGCAGAGTTAGCCCCGGGGAAAATCATTGAATTCAATGGCACCGTGTTTGCAGGCTTCATTAAAGATTGGGGGGGTGAACCGAACCTTCACCCGATTGTGAAGGATGACCCGGAAACCATCAAGGCAGTGCTTTTAGAAGCAGCCGAAACGTCTGATATCATTGTCATTAATGCTGGCTCATCAGCGGGCTCCAAGGACTATACGGTCCACATTATTGGTGAAATCGGCGAGGTCTTTACCCATGGGGTCGCCGCGCGGCCAGGGAAACCTGTGATTTTAGGGAAAATCAATGGGAAAATCGTTGTCGGAGTACCGGGCTATCCGGTCTCGGCTTATTTGGCATTTGAGTGGTTTGTCAGACCACTTATCTGCAAGTACCTGCAGATTCCTGAGCCAAAAAGACAGACCGTGACCGTCAAGTTAGGGCGCCGCATTGTTTCATCCATGGGCGCGGAGGACTTCGTGCGCATGAATATTGGCTATGTGAATGGACAATTTGTCGCGAATCCGCTCACACGTGCGGCTGGCGTTACGATGTCCTATGTCAGGGCAGACGGCCTGTTAATCGTTCCGCCCAACATTATTGGCTATGAGCAAGGCGACCTTGCAGAAGTTGAATTACTGCGGCCGCTGGAGGAAATTAAACAGGCGATTGTGTTTAGCGGCAGCCACGATTTAACGATTGACCTATTATCGTCGCAGTTAAAACGGGCACAAACAGAGAGGAAAATTGTCTCTTCCCATGTCGGCAGTATAGCTGGCATCATGGCAATTCGAAAAGGAGAGGCCCATGTAGCAGGTATTCATTTGCTGGAGCCAAGTACAAAGGAATACAATATCTCCTATGTAAACAAATTAATAGCAGGTCAAGACGTGGTTCTCTATCCATTTTTAAAAAGAAAGCAAGGCTGGATCGTGCCAAAAGGCAATCCACTAGGAATTGAGTCAGCGGCAGACCTAGCTCGTGCCAATGCCAATTTTGTCAACCGTCAAAAAGGAGCAGGAACCCGGATTCTTTTTGATTTATTATTGGAAGAAGGGTGCCTGACACCAGACGATATTACTGGATATGACCGGGAAATGTTTTCGCATTTAGCGGTGGCGGCGGAAGTGAACGGGGATAATCACGGAGCAGGTCTTGGGATTTATCCAGCCGCAAAAGCGATGGACCTCGACTTTGTTTCAGTCGCTGATGAGGAATATGATTTGCTGATGACAAGAAGCTTTTATGAAAGTGAAAGTGGCCAGCTGTTAGTTGCGATGATTCAATCATCGGAATTTAAAGCGCAGGTTGAAAAAATTGGCGGTTACCAAGTGGTCGAAAATGCAGAGCCAAAGTGCTTAAGGTTAGAGGTGTAATCAGGATGATGTACGAAATTTCAAAAGAACCAATCGATATTCAAGCCGTAATTGATAAGGTTGTCCAACGTAATGCCGGCGCGATTACCACGTTTATCGGCACGGTTCGCGAATTAACAAAGGGTAAAAAAACCTTGTTTTTAATCTATGAAGCGTATGAAGCGATGGCGGTCAAAAAGCTGGCGCAAATTGGTCAGGAAATAGAACAGCGCTGGGAGGGCTCGTGCGTGGCGATTACCCACCGAGTCGGCCGATTAGACATCACCGATGTGGCAGTGGTCATTGCGGTCTCGACACCGCACCGAGCGGATGCCTATGATGCCAACCGTTATGCGATTGAACGGATTAAAGAAATTGTCCCAATCTGGAAAAAAGAGCACTGGGAGGAAGGCGAAGCGTGGATGGGCAATCAGCTCGAAACGGTCGCCTATCCGAGCGGAAAGCCGGAGGAGAGTGACTTAAATGAATAAAGTGTTGTTTTTTGCTCATTTACGTGACGCAGTCGGCGAGGAGTTTCTTTCTGTCGATGCCAGCGGAAAAACAGTGGCAGAGTTAAAAACGGAGTTAGCAGCCAAGTATAACCTGCCTAAGATGGACACGGTGATGACGGCTGTCAATGAAGAGTTTGCCTCGAACGATGAAGTAATTCAAGATGGGGATGAAATCGCCTTTATTCCGCCAGTAAGCGGGGGCTGATCATCATGAATGAACGGTATTCCCGGCAGGTCCTCTTTTCAGGGATCGGCAAAGACGGACAAGCAAAGATTCGCAGCAAGCATGTGCTGATTATTGGTGCGGGGGCCTTAGGATCAGGAAGTGCAGAGATGCTGACTCGAGCCGGTGTCGGCAAGATCACAATTATTGAT
Organism: Neobacillus sp. 204; assembly: GCF_046562815.1. Classification (NCBI taxonomy): domain Bacteria; kingdom Bacillati; phylum Bacillota; class Bacilli; order Caryophanales; family Bacillaceae; genus Neobacillus; species Neobacillus sp. 204. Next base: position 267,259 of record NZ_JBJORY010000008.1, on the reverse strand, counting down.
CGAGATTATGTGGAGGCCAGCAATCTGCAGCGCCAGCAGCTCTATACCGAAGCAGATGTCACTGAGAAACTTCCAAAGGCAGCGGCGGCCGAAAAGCGCTTGCGTTCGATTAATTCAGATGTAGAAGTAATCGCGATTATTGGTGATGCCACTCCTAAATTGATGGAGGAATTGATTGCCGGCGTGGATGTAATGATGGATGCGACTGATAATTTTGAAACCCGGATGGCGATGAACGATGTCTCGCAAAAATACAATGTTCCCTGGATTTATGGGGCCTGTGTTGGCAGCTTTGGGATGACTTTTTCGATGATTCCTGGGAAAACCCCTTGTTTAAATTGTCTGCTGCGCTCTATTCCGCTTCAGGGGATGACCTGTGATACAGGCGGGATTATTTCACCTGCCGTCCAAATGGTCATTGCTCATCAAACGGCGGAGGCGCTGAAGATGTTGGTCGAGGATTGGGACGCGGTACGGACTTCGTTTGTCAGCTTCGATCTATGGAGAAACCAGTACTCTAGCTTAAAGATGTCGAAAGCGAAGTTTGCCGGTTGCTTGTCGTGCGGCGAGGAGCGGACCTATCCCTATCTCGATCTTGAAAATATGACGAAGACGACAGTGCTGTGCGGCCGTGATACGGTGCAAATCCGCCCGTCGTCTTCTGGTGAGATTTCATTGGAACGCCTCGCGGGCCAGCTTAGTGCGCTCGGATATGTGGTGAAGGGCAACCCTTATTTGGTTTCAGTTGAAATGGGTGAAGAGCGGATGGTTATCTTTCAAGATGGACGCGCCCTTATTCACGGCACTAAGGATTTGACCCATGCAAAGGCGGTTTATCAGCGGATATTAGGATAGTTTGAACCCGTACTAAAGTGGTGCGGGTTATTTTTGTCAGCATTCGACGTGTTTCACGTGAAACATTGAAGTTCATGTCGAAGGGTCTGCCAATCTTGCGGGCTAATTTTTCGAAAAAAAGGTCATACTCATGTAGAATAGAAACGAGACTGAAATTAGAGGTGCTTGAGAAGTGAATATATCCGTCCAAAAACTATTAGCGAAAATAGAAGAGGAATTGAGGTTGGCGAAAAGCAGCACAAAGGAAGAAAGCTTGCGGGAAAAGGTATACTCTATTAAAATATTGTGCGAGCTGCTGCTAGACGAAAAGCCAGCACGGAAAAGCGAGGTTCCAGTCACTCCTATGCCAGCGGTTCAGCCGGCCATCTCGTACCAGGCATTCCAGCAGCCAGTGACGAACCCAGCTATAATTCAACAAGCACCAACCATACAACAACCAAAAAAACTCGACATGGAAAACGAAGCAAACGGGGATTCTTTGTTTGATTTTTAAAAGAAAAGTAAAAAGGGGAGATTTTTTAAATGAAAGCTTTTATCATTGTTGGTGCCATCAATGCCTTTATCGCAGTGGCGCTTGGTGCCTTTGGGGCCCATGGATTAAAGGATAAACTAGATGCACATTATTTGGATATTTGGAAGACGGGTGTCACCTATCAAATGTTCCACGCAATCGGGATATTGATTATTGGTCTCTTAATCGGTAAAGTAGCAGCTGCCAGCCCGCAATTCACTTGGTCGGGATGGCTCATGCTAGCAGGTATTATTTTCTTCAGTGGAAGTTTGTATGTGTTGAGCTTAACGAAGATAGGCATCCTAGGGGCAATCACACCAATTGGCGGGGTATGTTTCCTAGCCGCATGGGTCCTAATGGTAGTTGGAGCGGTTAAACATCTGTAATTGAGAGACTGTGTTAAAGGGTATTATTGATTTTGCCACTCTGTTGATTGGAGCGGAAGGCGCGAAGACTCCTGCGGGAATACGGGGCAGGGGAGACCCCGCAGGCGCTAAAAGCGCCGAGGAGGCTCCCCGCAACGCCCGCGGAAAGCAAAGCGCCTGGAGCGGAAATCAACAGACGTGTTTAATACAGCCAATTGAAAAGAAGGCATTGGGCGCGCTCCCAATGCCTTTTTTGCATCTCTAAAAAATAAACACCAATTGATGGTCAATTGGTGTTGGCGTTGAAATCATTTATCTTGGCGGGTAAGTAGCTGGCGGGGAACTGCCGTATGGATATTCATACTCTATTTCTTCTGGAAATTGAATATAATCGACAGCAACCATTGGGATAAGCCAACGGGTCCCGACTTGTGGGTCGCTTAAGATCACATGGTCTCTTCCTGCCGCTTCAATAATCCCTGTAAATTCTTTCGCATTCCATTTATTATTGCCCTCAAAGGTGGCAAACACAGTGCACAATTTTCCTTTATTTAAGCGTAAAATATTTTCGATGTATGACTGCTCAATTGGCAGCATGCCTTGGGGTGGCGGCGTGGCTTGCGCACCCGCTACTTGCCCCGCTCCGGCTGGTGGAAATTGTGGAAATCCTTGTGCCCCAGGTGCTGGATAAAAGCTTTGCCCGGCCCCAGGCATCCCTTGAACTCGCTGCTGTTGCCCTCCGTCTCCCGTATAAGGCTGAAATCCCTGTGGATTGTAGAATTGATTCATCTTTTTCCCTCCTAAAAAGTGAATAAAACGAGTAGCCCAACATCCTATTCATACTCCCTTCCTCCCAAATATGTTCCAACGGGGGAAAATAAACTTTTTTGCATTTGAGAGTAGTGGAGTTTTTTCTAAGACTCGCTGTTTAAATACTATGAGCACAAGGGACGGAATATGACTAGCTAATAACGGAGAAACAGTAAAAAAGTTCCCAGCCGCAGCTGAGAACTTTAAAAATTAAACCTTAAACATGTAGAAAACTTGCCACACGTTCTTCCTCTAAGATGTTACCGACAAAGAATGAGCCGAATTCTCCGTATCTAGCACTTACTTCATCAAAACGCATTTCATAGACAAGCTTTTTAAACTGAAGGACTTCGTCGGCAAACAGGGTTACACCCCATTCGTAATCGTCAAAACCAACAGAACCGGTGATGATTTGCTTGACCTTTCCAGCGTATGTACGACCAATCATTCCATGGCTGCGCATCAGGTTTCGGCGCTCTTCCATCGGCAGCATATACCAGTTGTCATTGCCCTGGCGGCGCTTGTCCATTGGATAGAAGCAAACATGATTTGTTTTAGGCAGCGTTGGGTACAAACGAGCTAATATTTGCGGATTTTGGTATGGATCCTCACCTGCAGGCAAATAGTTACTTAGCTCGACAACCGACACATAAGAATGGGCCGGAACCGTAAATTCAGCCAATCTTGTTTTATTGAATTCGGTTTCAATTTGGTTTAGTTCTTCCATAGTTGGACGAAGAATCATCATCATAAAATCAGCTTTTTGACCAACAATTGTATATAAAGCATGGCTGCCTTCTTTACGTTCCTGTGTGGCATTCCATTTCTCAACTAGACTTAAAAACTCGTGGATGGCGGCTTGGCGCTCATCACTAGGGAGCATTTTCCAAGTTGTCCAATCAACTGTTCGAAAATCATGGAGGCAATACCAGCCATCAAGTGTTACTGCTGCTTCACTCATTATAATCACTCCTAAATAATCATTCTTCTTATTTACAATCTATACTATAACATAGTTTGACCCAGTGGCGCGCGAATAAACCTATTGAAACAGGTCAATGGATATTTTTCATGGAAAAAGTAAATCATAAAAACTAGAGTGTAATTTTTTGAAAACATAAACTTTTTTATGAAAACGTTTATCTGTGAGTCTTATCATTGAAATTTAGAAAAGGTAAAGTATGCTAATTAAGTAGGTTTATTAAGGGAGGATTTAGTTGTGAGTGATTTATTCGAAGGATTAAAGCAGAAAATTTCAGGTCGTGATTTGAAAATTGTTTTTCCAGAAGGATTAGACGAGCGGATTGTTCGAGCTGTCGGTCGTTTGGCAGCGGAAAAATTAATCACACCGATTTTGATTGGTAACATCGAACAGGTTCAGGCTAAGGCAGCAGAACTTGGCGTTTCCTTAGATGAGGCAGAAATTTATGACCCTGCAAGCTATGCGGGCATGGACGAACTTGTGTCTGCTTTTGTTGACCGCCGCAAGGGGAAAGTAACGGAAGAGGATGCACGCAAAATTTTGCTTGATGAAAACTACTTTGGCACGATGCTTGTTTATTTAAATAAAGCACACGGTCTTGTCAGCGGTGCAACTCACTCCACTGCGGATACGGTACGCCCTGCCTTGCAGATCATCAAAACAAAAGAAGGCGTGAAGAAAACGTCCGGTGTGTTCATTATGGTTCGTGAGGATGAAAAGTATGTATTCGCCGATTGTGCGATTAATATTGCACCAGATAGCAATGATTTAGCAGAAATTGCGATTGAAAGTGGAAAGACAGCTCATATGTTTGATATGGAACCGCGTATTGCGATGCTTAGCTTTTCAACAAAGGGTTCAGCAAAATCGAGTGAAACGGAACGAGTGGCTGGAGCTGTGGCAGAAGCGAAGCGTCGTGACCCATCCCTTATCATAGACGGAGAGTTCCAGTTTGATGCGGCCTTTGTTCCATCTGTGGCAAAAAGTAAGGCGCCCGATTCACTGCTCCAAGGGGATGCCAACGTATTTATTTTCCCAAGCCTTGAAGCAGGCAACATCGGCTACAAAATTGCGCAGCGCTTAGGCGGCTTTGAAGCGGTGGGACCAATCCTGCAGGGCTTAAATGCACCGGTAAATGATTTATCACGCGGTTGTAATGAAGAAGATGTCTACAAGCTAGCGATCATTACGGCAGCGCAAGGGTTATAAGAGAGTTTTAGGAGGGGCCGGTCCATTGGGTGGATCGGCTCCTTTTTGAGTTATTCTCCCAAACTTTGTATTAATATTCTGGTATTTTGTAAAGGCTATTTTCGCATAGATTGTTGTTTTTCGTATAAGTTCATCAACCCGTATAACTATATGCTTCGTGGCATCTTTTCGTAATAACTCTTGCGAAAATTGCCTTGAAACTTAGTAAATGACCCATATTAAGCTTCAAAAGCAACAAAGTTTACGAAAAGAGCCTTTGTGAAATTATCCTGACTTTCGTAAAATTATCCTGATTTTTGTAAATAAAGTATAATACTTTGTATAATAACTATTGAAATCTGTATAAATCCTAGTAAAAAAACCTATCAATTCAAATCAAGGAGCCAACCCAAATGCAAGGATTACTGCGTCAGCCGCAATGGCGAATCATCGATCAATCAGCCGTGGGTATTCATTTTCAGGCATTACAATCGTTTGGAACCGATGATACCCTTTGTGCTTCAGTCGGATCGGGTCAGGCACCGGCCACAGCTAGAACATGGGTCCATCACAAAACCATCGTCCTCGGCATCCAGGATACAAGATTGCCATTTTTACAAGCAGGGATTGAATTTTTACAGGAGCAAGGATATCAGGCAATTGTCAGAAACTCCGGCGGCCTCGCTGTCGTCCTGGATGAAGGTGTCCTCAATATTTCATTAATTTTTCCAGAAGCGGAAAAAGGGATCGATATTAATCGTGGCTATGACACGATGTGGCAGCTTATTCAGAATATGTTTGCTGATTTTCCTCACCAGATTGAGGCGCGGGAAATTGTCGGTTCTTATTGCCCGGGAAGTTATGACCTAAGTATTGCGGGGAAAAAGTTCGCTGGTATCTCTCAGCGCCGCCTTAAAAAAGGGGTCGCTGTCCAGATTTATCTTTGTGTGAATGGCAGCGGCGGGCAGCGAGCCGAGCTGGTAAGGGAATTTTACAAACTAGCAAAACAAGGGGAAGAAACCAAATTTGCTTATCCAGAAATTGTCCCTGAAGTCATGGCCTCGCTCGCGGAATTGCTCGAGACTGATTTCACCATTGCCGATGTGATGCTTCGTCTATTAAACCAGTTAAAGGATAATAGTGAGCTCCTATATGCTGGCCCATTGAACGAGTATGAACTGGAGTTATTTCCGAGTTATTATCAACGGGTCATCGACCGTAATGAAAAAATCGCTGCCATGTAAAAAGCCGCAAATCCCAATTAAGTGGATTTCCGGCTTTTTTTCAAAGAGATGTTGCGCTTTATCTCTTCTCCCAATTCTTTATGTCTAGCGCCAAGTCCAGCGGCTAGTGTACTTCGCCGCTAAACGGGCTCTTCTGCTTTTCTTATTACTCCGCTACTTTCTCTAAATTCCCATTACGGTCCATTTTGAATTTAGTAGCAGGTCTTTCTTCTTCTTCAAATAGCACAAGCTTCCGAGCGCGGTTCATGATCTTCATTAGGGTCTCGTAATCTTCTTGAATGGTCTCCGTATTTTGCTCAAGACCTTCGATTTTAGCAGCCATTTCCTCATTTTGGCGTCTTAATTCGGACAGCTCTCTTTTTAATCTTTCATTCTCACTTTTTAATGCTTCATTTTGCAGATTGGAATGATGAAAGTTTTGCAAGTAAGTAATGACGGAATCAAGCGAAAGTCCTGCCGTATTAGCCGGGCGGTACGTTTGGACTGGTCTTTGAACCTGTACCTGTGCCTGTGCCTGTGCCTGTGTTTGAACCGGCGCTTGTGGTTGACTCGCAACAGGGTTTACATAGGTTTCCTCTGCCATCTCTGCCGTCATATCCGCCATCTCAAAGCTAGTTTCCAGCGGCATGTCAACGTGAACGGGTAATGCGTCAAACTCCGGTGTAGCAGTAAGCGGTGGACTATATAGCAGCTTTTTCTTACCGCCTTGATCTTTTCCTAATACTCTTTGTCTTTGTTTTCGTTGCTTTTTAGCTAATTGCAATGCTTTTTCATAGCGGTGACGAACGACGGCATTCCATCTGAACCCACACGCGGCAGACGTACGATTTAGTTTATCGCCCACCTCTTCAAAAGCGTTTAGCTGTGTACTTCCTTCTCTTACATGCCTTAGGACAGTTTCGGCTAAAAGCAAATCATTCTCATCTGTCCATGCATCTTGACGAACTTTCATATGTTCAACTCCCTTTTATAGTTTTTGGATGAACCCGCCCTTGATTCTTGACGAGTTTTTAAAAGTTCTAGTCTTAGGATGGACAAGTTTATGAACCTTTATACCAAAATGGTTGCAAGGATAGTAGATTTTTTTAACGAGTTTAGTAAAGATTGCAACTTGCATTCGAAAACAAGAAAATGTAAAATACCAGAGGAGTTATTCGGTTGTTTTAAATATCCGTACTGGATAAAATATAGATATAGATATAGATCGTACCAAAGAAAGGGTTGTCTTACATGTCCAATGAATTTCGCGTTTGCGATGATTGTCAGGCCGTGAATTTAAAGACATTGATCCCTCGGTTGAAAGAACTGGATCCGAATGCCGAAGTCAAAATTGGCTGCCAATCCTATTGCGGTCCTGGCCGGAAAAAGACCTTCGCCTTCGTTAATAACCGCCCAGTTGCTGCATTAACGGAAGAGGAATTAATGGAAAAAGTTAATAAAAAGATAAGAAAAGCGGAAGCGTCCGTTTAGCAACGTATGGACTGGAGCGCTTCGACTGAGATAAAGGAAACACGGAGAGCGGAGCGCATTCGTGCTTGACTTATCGCAGGGAGAAGAGCGAAGTACACTAGTTGCTGGACGCTGGAGCTAGACAGTCGTCTAAGTTAAAAGAACCTTTTCTATCGATCAATAATCACCTTTGTCCAATAAACTCAGGTGATTTTTTTTCTCATTCCATGTCGAAAAATCGTGTAGAATTTTGCTGAAACCAGGGTGGTTTTTGGGATATAATAGAAAATATCAAAGCAACAAGCATGAAGCTCTCAAGCGCCAGGAGCAAGTTTACGAGGAAGAGGGAAAGTCTATGGCCTATTCGGCGGAAAAACTTAGTGAAGAAAAAGTATTTAAAGACCCCGTCCATCGCTACGTCCATGTACGTGACCTGGCCATCTGGGATTTAATCGGCACGAAAGAGTTTCAGCGCTTGCGGCGCATTAAACAGCTCGGAACGACGTTTTTAACCTTTCACGGTGCAGAGCACAGCCGCTTTAACCATTCTCTAGGTGTCTATGAAATCGTCCGCCGCATCATTGATGATGTGTTTGCGGGGAGACCAGAGTGGAATGATGACGATCGCCTGCTGACCCTATGTGCGGCCTTGCTTCACGACCTCGGCCATGGTCCGTTCTCCCATTCTTTTGAAAAAGTATTTGATTTTGACCATGAGGATTTCACCCGGAAAATCATTTTGGGAAACACAGAAGTAAATAACGTCCTTCGAAGGGTCAGTCCTGATTTTCCTGAAAAAGTCGCTGAAGTGATTGCGAAGACTTCGGAGAAAAAGCTAGTGGTCAGTATGATTTCCAGTCAAATTGATGCCGACCGGATGGATTATTTGCAGCGGGATGCCTATTTTACTGGTGTCAGCTACGGTCAATTTGACATGGAACGGATTCTAAGGGTAATGCGTCCGCGTGAAGATCAAGTCGTCATTAAAAAGAGTGGCATGCATGCGGTTGAAGATTATATTATGAGCCGTTACCAAATGTATTGGCAGGTTTATTTCCACCCGGTGTCGCGCAGTGCGGAGGTCATTTTGACAAAGATCCTCCACCGCGCCAAGCAGTTGTTTGAGGAAAACTATTCTTTTAAATATGAACCCATCCACTTTACGTCGATTTTCAATGAAAGAGTAACCTTAGAAGACTATTTAAAATTAGATGAATCGGTCATTTTATATTATTTTCAAATTTGGCAGGAAGAAACAGATCCTGTTTTAAGCGACCTATGCGGGCGGTTTGTCAATCGCAATCTATTCAAGTACGCGGAATTTGACCCAGCGAAGGAATACAAAAAGCTCGTTGAACTAGGTTCATTATTCAAAAAGGCTGGGTTGGATCCTGAATACTATTTGGTGGTCGATTCTTCGTCTGATTTACCGTATGATTTCTATCGTCCCGGTGAGGAGGAGGAGCGGCTGCCGATTCATTTGCTGATGCAAAATGGGGAATTGAAGGAGCTTTCTCGGGAATCTGAGATTGTTGATGCGATTTCGGGGAAAAGAAGGACAGACCACAAGCTTTATTATCCGGCTGATTTTCTTCTTGATGACTCGGTTAAAAAGAATGTGAAAAGGCAAATCCGTGCCCTTTTAGAGGTATAGAACGATTGGTGCCTGACACCCAATAATGATCTGTTTTAGATGGAGTAGGAGATGACGAACGTTGTTAAATGATCATGCGAAACTGATGCAGGCGGTTATGGTTTCCGGTGAGATTATCGGACGTAAGAAGCTGCAAAAGATGATATATATTGCGAAAAAGGTGGCATTTCCCTTTCAAGAGCGGTTCCAGTTTCATTTTTATGGCCCCTACTCAGAGGAATTGACGTTACGGGTTGAGGAGCTTTGTAATATGGGATTTCTCAATGAGGTGAAGGAGAAAAAGGGCGGGTATTTTCAATATCGCTATACGTTGACGGAGCCGGGGAAAGAGTTTTTAAGTTTAAATGAGGTGGAAATGCCTTATTTGCAGGATTGTCTGGCCGACATGAATGAGCAGAATGCTAGATTCTTGGAGTTGGTTTCGACGGTTTTATATTTTGATAATCTATCAAAAGAAGAAGTGGCGAATAAGGTATTTACGCTAAAGGCAAGCCAGCGCTATACTGAGGCGGAAATCGATGAGGCCTATCAATATATCGAATCATTAAAAGCGAAAATTCAATAAGAGATGTGAAACACTGCTTGAACCAGCTGCACGCGCGGAGGGTCTCGGCGGTGTTTTTTTAGTTTTTTGTAACCAAAAAGGTGTCAGGCACCATGTGAAAATTTCACATGGCACCTGACACCACTATCTTTCTAGTTATTGATCGCTTTTTCGTACGCCGGCAATTCCAAGGTTGCTTTTGCTCATTTCTTCGATCATTACGTGGATGGCTTCTTTGGGTGCTCCTGTTGTTTCGCTGACTGCTTCGGTTACTTTTGTAACAAGGGCACGCTTCTGCTCGTCGTTTCTTCCTTCAAGCATTTTTACAGTAACATAAGGCATGTTTTTTTCCTCCTTCGTACGATAATGGTTTAGTTCATCGCCGCTAAATGGACGCTTTCGCTTTTCTTTGTTAGTGTTCCATATTTCGACGAAAAGTGCAATATCGGATGACACTTTTGATTTTCTTTTTTGAAACGATTTCATGTATACTAAAAGGAATATAGATAGAAAGAAAACGGAGTCTATGCACTAAACCTAAGTGACATCCGTTTGCGATGGAAGGAGATATAGTGTTGGAAAATTTTGGTTTTCTTGCCTATCCGTTAAGCATGATTCCCTATTTGGCGATTACACTAATGATTGCCTTTACGTTTCATGAATTCGCCCACGCGTTTGTTGCCTATAAATTCGGTGACATGACCGCGAAAAAACAAGGTCGGTTGACGCTTAACCCGCTCAAACACCTGGATCCTATTGGAACAATTTTAATTTTTATCGCCGGCTTCGGGTGGGCCCGTCCGGTACCGGTTAATCGTTTTTTCTTTAAAAAGCCCCGTCTCGCAGGAATTTTGGTTTCTGTTGCCGGGCCGCTTAGCAATCTGATCTTAGCTTCACTCGGCTTTGTTGTTGCGTTCGGGTTAAATCGTTTCGGCACAACCCTGCCAGAAAATTTTTCTGATTTTCTCGAAATATTCATTCGGCTGAATATTGTCCTTTTTATCTTTAATCTGCTGCCATTCCCACCGCTTGACGGATACCGGATTATCGAGGATTTAGCGCCGACGCATCTTCGGGCGAAAATGACACAGTATGAACAGTATGGTGGATTGATTTTTTTAATTTTAGTTTTTACCCCGCTGGATAAATATACAATCGAGCCGATTTTTGCGGTGGTCATTCCATGGGTATGGGATGGATTACATCAATTCTTCAGCATGTTGTTTTTTTAGGAGGTTCGTTTAATGGAAAATAATAAGAAGAAACTTGGTTTTAATATCATTAAAAGTGATCCCACTGATGGCCATAAAGGTTTTGGAAAAGGGGCCCTTAGTCTTGATAATGTTTCGCCTGTCATTATTGATGTCGAGGCCGGTGAAGCGGAGATTGATGTCGGTGCCATGCATGCCAGGAGCACCGTTGAAAAAGGCATTAAATTTTTGAAAAATCAAGAAGAGGTGCCGAATGGGAAACCCTATTGGCTTGTGTGGGTAACGATTGACCGTATGCAAGAAGGGCCTTATTATGCTGGCGTAACGGCATGCTTCATGACCGTCGACCGGGAAATCCGGCGCGGCTATAAATCCTTGCCTGAACACGTCAACCGCATGGATAAGTCGCTGAAGCGTCATATTATTGTCGACGAAATGGACGCGAATTCGAAAAAGGTATTAGCGGAATTCTTACGTAATCATAATGAAGTCTTGTGGAACAACTCTACGGAGGAACTCAAACGAGGTTTATTGGCTGAATAAAAATTAATGCTTGTAGTTTTTTTGAAAATTATAGTATTATATTCTTTGTTAAAACAATGTAAAACCAGGACAAGAAAAGCTCCGGAATTTATTCCGGAGCTTTTCTATTTCAATCTAGGTCCACGGCATAATTTTCTTATACCATGGGACTTTTTTGGTGCCCTCCTTGTGTTTCTCAGGCACGGACTTGTGATTTCCTAGATGTTCGGCGCAATATTCGGTTGGCTCGGTGCCGCTCACGAAATAAGTGAACCGGCGCACCGGGCAATCCTTTGTCGCCAGCTTGCCATTCTCTGGATCAACATACACGCCTGTAACGCCTTCCTTCGGCGCTTTAAATGCCTTGACGGGCTTGCCTTTTAAGGCCTCTTCCATAAAATTTGCCCAGATATTCTTCGCGTACGTTTTTTCCGCAACCAGCTCAATTGGTTTTCCCATATCGTACCCGGCCCAGACGGCCGTAACGAGCTGCGGGGAGTAGCCAATCATCCAACTGTCGGTTTCCGTTGAGCCCGATTTCCCTGCGTAGGGCCGGGTAATATCGTTGATAACCGTGCTCCCTGTTACCTTCGCATATCCGTTTAGTTTCGGATCGAAAATCCCCGTCATCATTTGCGTCATCACATACGCTTTGGCTGGGTCCAGCACCTTTTCATTTTCCTCTTCTTTTTCATAGATGACTTTGCCATTATAGTCTTCGACTCTCGTAATCAAGGTGGGACTAACTTTTTTCCCGCCATTCGCAAGCAAACTATAGGCATTGGCCATTTCGATGACGCGGACACCTGATGTTCCTAATGCCAGAGAAGGGACATGAGCCATTTTTGAAGAAAGTCCGAATTTCTTAGCTGTCTCGATTAATGTTTCTTCTCCTAAAAATAAATGCGTTTTGACCGCAAAAATATTATCGGAAACAGCGAGCGCTTGGGCGAGAGTAATTTCGCCGTTGGCGTACTTATTGTTAAAGTTATGCGGTGTATAGTCAGGCTGGCCATCATCAAAATGGAACTTCGTAAACTCACTGCGCATCGTTGAGGAAGGTGTAAATCCTTGCTCGAGCGCCGCGTAGTATAGGAGTGGCTTGATGGTCGAGCCTGGTTGCCTAATCGCCTGCACGGCACGGTTAAAGGGACTTTTTTCATAGTCCCTGCCGCCGACCATCGCTTTCACATAGCCGTTTTTCGGGTCCATTGCGACAAGACCGACTTGAATTTCCGATAGATTTGCTACATATTTATGAACCTGGTCTTCCGCCGCTTCCTGCTGTTTACGGTTAAGCGTGGTATAGACTTTTAAGCCGCCGAGGGCAATCGTGCGGTCATCTAAATGTAATTGATTTTTCAAGGCATTTCTGACGGCATCCTGAAAATAGGGAGCGACCTTCACTTTCTGCTTATTGTGGCTGCCTACGATTGTCAGCGGCTGCATAGCGGCATCGATAGCTTCCTTTTTCTTGATGTAATCATTTGTCACCATGCTTTTTAAAATGATCGCTTGGCGGCTTTTTGCATGTTCCATCGAGGCAAGCGGGGAGTAGATGCCCGGTCCTTTCGGAATTCCCGCCAGCATGCTTGCTTCGGCAAGAGTAAGGTCAGCAGCTTTTTTACCAAAATAATATTGGCTGGCAGCTTCAACACCATAGGTACCGTTGCCATAATAAATAGTATTTAAATAGCCTTCAAGAATTTCTTTTTTAGAATAATTCATCTCGATCCGGATGGTATAAAAAGCCTCGTGCAGCTTCCTTGTCCAAGTTTTGTCGTGCTCGAGAAATAGATTTCGAGCATACTGCTGAGTAATCGTGCTCGCGCCCTGTACCTTTGCGAAGGCTTGAACATCCGCTAACACAGCACCCGCAATCCGCTTAAAATCAAAGCCATGGTGCTCGTAAAAATTTTTATCCTCAATGGAGATGGTCGCGTCGACCAAATCGGGTGAAATATCCTTTAAATTGGTCCAATACCGTTTTTGACCGCTATTGCTCTCGCCAATCAATGTCCCGTCGTCAGCAAAGATTAATGTCGATTGCGGAACGGCAAGCGGTGGTGCTCCCAAAATTTTTGCATAGGCAAGAATCCCAAGGAAGAGAATAAGCATACAAATCATGCCTATCAAACTGATGATAATCACTGCCCGTAAATATTTAATTGTCTTCCGAAACCCTTGATCAGTCATGATTTCCATGTGTTCACCACCCCTTTAGAAAGCGGAGGCGCCGCAGCTAGCCTCGTTTTTCCAGTTTTTAAAAAATTAGATAGTAATAGTATTGAAAAAATAGAGTCATTTTAAACATTTATTGGTTTATTTATTTAAATTTTGCTAGACTTTTTCTTGTGTTTGTAATTCAATGGTTTGGGTACTATAAAAAGAAAAGCGAAGTGCCCTAGTTGATGGGCGCAGGTGCTGGGCAGTTTTCTACGGTTATTGAAAATGAGAGTAGAAAGGAAGATGGAAGTATGTCAATTTGGTTTACAGAAAAGCAAACCGAAAATTTTGGTATCACTATGAAAGTAAATAAAACCTTACATACAGAGCAAACTGAGTTTCAAAAGTTGGATATGATTGAAACAGAAGAGTGGGGCAACATGCTTCTACTAGATGACATGGTCATGACCTCTGTCCGCGATGAGTTTGTTTACCATGAAATGGTGGCGCATGTTCCGTTATTTACGCACCCAAATCCTGAAAATGTCCTTGTTGTCGGCGGCGGCGATGGCGGCGTAATTCGTGAAGTGTTAAAGCACCCAAGCGTGAAAAAAGCAACGCTTGTTGATATTGATGGCAAAGTAATTGAGTACTCAAAGAAATTTCTTCCGGAGATCGCTGGCATGCTTGATGACCCGCGTGTCGATGTCCAAGTGGACGACGGCTTTATGCACATTGCAAACAGCGACAATCAATATGACGTGATTATGGTTGACTCCACCGAGCCAGTTGGACCAGCGGTGAACCTATTTACCAAAGGGTTCTATGCAGGGATTTCAAAGGCGTTGAAGGAAGACGGCATCTTTGTTGCGCAATCGGATAACCCTTGGTTTAAAGCGGATTTGATTCGTAATGTCCAACGCGACGTTCGCGAAATCTTCCCAATTACTCGTTTGTATGTAGCCAATATCCCGACGTACCCAAGCGGCTTGTGGGCGTTCACGATCGGTTCAAAGAAATATGATCCATTAGAAGTAAGCGAAGACCGCTTCCATGAAATCGAAACAAAGTACTACACAAAAGAGCTTCACAAAGCAGCCTTCGTCTTGCCGAAATTTGTTGGGGATTTGTTGAAGTAATTAAAATAGTGCTTCTTAACGACCGAAGTCGAGAAAAAAGAGGTCTGACGGTAGTCAATAGGGGTTCTTAACGACCGAAGTCGAAAAAAAAGAGGGCTAACAGTAGTCAATCAAGCCTCTTAACGACCGAAGTAAAGAAAAAAGAAGGTAAACGGTCGCCAATCGAGCTTCTAAACGGCGACCGAACCATAGAAAAAAAGGGGGATGTGCCGCTAAGTAACGGGCACTACCTTAATACATAGAGAGTGAGGGATACATAGATGCGTTTTGATGAGGCGTATTCAGGAAATGTGTTTATTAAGAGTCATCCGAATTTTGAGGAGAGTCAGGTTGTTTTGTACGGGATGCCGATGGATTGGACGGTGAGTTACCGTCCGGGTTCGCGTTTTGGTCCTGCCCGCATCCGCGAGGTGTCAATCGGTTTGGAAGAATACAGCGCCTACCTTGACCGCGAACTGGAAGAGGTTAAATACTATGATGCAGGCGATATTCCCCTTCCATTCGGGAACCCGCAAAAGAGCATCGACATGATTGAAGACTTTGTTGACCAAGTACTAGCTGCCGGCAAGTTCCCGTTGGGGATGGGCGGGGAGCATCTTGTCTCGTGGCCGGTTATGAAAGCTGTTTATAAAAAATATCCCGATTTAGCCATTATCCATTTTGATGCCCATACTGATTTACGTGAGGAATATGAAGGCGAACCGTTATCGCACTCGACTCCGATCCGCAAGATTGCGGAACATATTGGGCCGAGCAACGTCTATTCATTTGGAATTCGTTCCGGGATGAAGGAAGAATTCGAATGGGCGAAGCAAAACGGGATGCATATTTCGAAGTTTGAAGTGCTTGAACCATTAAAGGAAATCCTTCCGAAACTTGCGGGACGTCCGGTTTATGTGACGATTGATATTGATGTCCTTGACCCAGCGCATGCACCTGGTACAGGGACGGTGGATTGCGGAGGTATTACTTCGAAAGAATTGCTTGCCTCTATTCATGAGATTGCTCGTTCCGAGGTGAAGGTGGTCGGCGGTGACCTTGTCGAGGTGGCGCCGATTTATGATCCATCGGAGCAAACGGCAAATACTGGGAGTAAGTTAATTCGTGAAATGCTGCTTGGCTGGGTGAAATAAAGAGAAAAGCGGGAGCGCCTCGCCCAGGTCGTATGACCGAAGAAAAAGGGGTTAGCCAAGCTAGACAATTCTCTAATTCAAGGTGCCTGTCCCATTGGGGCAGGCATTTTTTGATTTGTGGCCGAGCAATGTTTATAATAGAAAAAGTATGCATTAGAGTAGTTACGTCAATTACTAGGACTAGAACAATTCCAAAGAATTATACTGAGTTCCTTTTTAAAAAGGCTCTTTTCGTATACTTTGTTGCTTTTGGAGCTATTTAAGAGCCATTTACTAAGTTTCTAGGTAATTTTCGCATATGTTCTTACGAAAAAATGCCACGAAGCATCTAGTTAAACGGATTGATGAACTTATACGAAAAACAACATTCTATGCGAAAATAGCCTTTAAAAAAGAAAAAAGGGAAGTGCCATTAGGTTTGTCTATTACTGAAATTCCGATGAAAATTAATGTGAAAACGACGATTCGTCAGCATGGGGGCAAGGAAGTTTACGAGCTGTCGCTGTTTGGCCGGTATCTTGAAAAAGATGGTGCTGTGTTTCTGAAGTATGAAGAGATGCAGGACGAGGGCCAGGTGCGGACGATTGTGAAGGTTGCTGGGGATGAGGCGCTGATTTTGCGCGGTGGTGCGGTGAAGATGCGGTTGCCGTTTCGCTTGCATAAGAAGCTGCACGGCAGCTATGAAATGCCGTTTGGGGTCTTTGAGACGCTGACGCTGGCTAAACGGATTGAGCATTCTGATGGTCTGATTGACATTCTTTATGATTTTTCGATGCAGGGTAAGCCTGCTGGTACATACCATTTGGAAATTACCTTTCAGGAGGATAACAATGAATATAGTTGAACAAGTGCAAAGTAAGTTAAAAGAGGAAATTCGCGCGGCGGTGTTAAAGGCGGAACTGGCCACGGAGGAGCAAATTCCGGATGTGGTTCTGGAAACACCGAAGGAGAAGGCGCACGGGGATTATTCGACGAATATGGCGATGCAGCTGGCTCGGGTGGCGAAGAAGGCGCCGCGGGTGATTGCGGAAGCGTTGCTTGCCAATATCAACCGTACGAAGGCTTCGATTGAAAAAATTGAGATTGCGGGGCCTGGATTTATCAATTTTTATATGAATAATAGTTATTTAACCGAGCTGATTCCGACGGTGCTTAATGCTGGGGAAAAGTATGGTGAGACGACGGTGGGCGGAGGCCAAAAGATTCAGGTCGAGTTTGTGTCGGCCAATCCTACAGGTGATTTGCACCTTGGTCATGCCCGCGGTGCAGCGGTTGGTGACTCGCTTTGTAATATTTTAGATAAAGCAGGCTATGATGTTTCGCGTGAGTATTATATTAATGACGCCGGTAATCAGATTAATAATCTGGCATTGTCGGTCGAGGCGCGTTATTTCCAGGCGCTTGGTTTGGAAAAAGATATGCCAGAGGGCGGCTACCATGGTGCGGATATTATTGGCATTGGGAAAACGCTGGCAGAGGAGTTTGGCGACAAGTATGAGAATGTTTCCGATGAAGAGCGTCATGAATTTTTCCGTGAGTACGGTTTAAAATATGAAATGGCGAAATTGAAACAGGATCTCGAGGATTTCCGGGTTCGCTTTGATGTATGGTTTTCTGAAACGTCGCTTTATAAAAATGGGAAAATTGACGAGGCGCTGGAGGCGTTACGGGCGAGCGGTTATGTGTATGAGGAAGACGGAGCGACTTGGCTTCGCTCGACTGATTTAGGCGATGATAAAGACCGTGTGCTTATTAAACAGGATGGTACGTATACCTATTTGACTCCAGATATCGCTTACCACAAGGACAAGCTGGGGCGCGGCTTTGAGAAGTTGATCAATATTTGGGGAGCGGACCATCACGGCTATATCCCGCGGATGAAGGCGGCGATTCAGGCGCTTGGGTATGACCGCGAGGCGCTTGAGGTGGAAATTATTCAGCTTGTTCACCTTTATAAAGATGGTGAAAAGATGAAGATGAGTAAGCGGACCGGTAAAGCGGTAACGATGCGTGATTTGGTCGATGAGGTCGGCCTCGATGCGACGCGTTATTTCTTTGCGATGCGCAGCTCGGATACGCATATGGACTTTGATTTAGATTTAGCGGTGTCGGAGTCGAATGAAAATCCGGTTTATTATGCTCATTATGCCCATGCGCGGATTTCGAGTATCCTCCGTTCTGGTGAGGAGCAGGGTGTACGGGTCGATGCCGATGCTGATTTTTCGTTGGTGTCGTCGGAGAAGGAAATGGATTTATTAAAGAAGATTGGGGAGTTCCCGGCAGCTGTTGGGGAGGCCGCATTGAAGCGCGTCCCACACCGGATTACGAACTATATCTTTGAGTTAGCGTCGACGTTCCACAGTTTTTATAATGCGGAAAAGGTGCTCGATCTCGATAATGCTGAGCGCACTAAGGCGCGCCTCGCGTTGGTACGGTCGGTGCAGATTACACTTCGTAATGCACTTGCCTTGATTGGAGTTTCAGCTCCGGAAAAAATGTAATCATGATGTTTGCGGCTCCCTTATTTAGATAAGGGGGCTATTTTTTTTGAAAGGCTGCTTTCTAAAAGTTTGTTGTTTTTGAAATAAGATGACGAACATTGTAGAAGTACAGAGCAGCCTGAATACACGAAGACTCCTGCCGGAAGACGGGGCTGGGGAGACCCCACAGGCGCTTGCGCCGAGGAGGCTCCCTGTGCCGCCCGCGGAAAGCGAAGTGTATTCAGGCTGCGGGTTAAATAAACAACCAGCAACTTTTCTTAGGAACCACTCTCACTTTTGAATATCCTCCCAAAAAGTGCAAATACTAGTAGGGACTTTAACCAGAGGAGTGGAAGAAACGGATGAATGTGGGACGAGCCAAAGAAATTGTGGAATCTGCCGATATGATTTATGTGACTTACGAGGGGACGCCAGTGATCATTCAACATGTTGATGAAACAACACATGTAGCGAGAATTTACTCAAGAAATGATCCGGATAACGAGCGTGACGTTCCTGTCTTAAACTTAATTGAGGAATAAAGAAGAGTCTTCGAGGTGATTCGAAGACTCTTCTTTATGGGGTCTAACCCCTGTTCCCCCAATTATAAAAAATAGGAAACAAGCGAAGCGATGCATTCCTTGAATGAGCGGATCGGATTCGGTTTGTTAAGGACCGCTAATGTCAGCGGAACGGAGTCATCCATGTCCTTTTCCAGAATCTCCTTCAAGCGTTGAATAAACGCCGGATCATAAATATAGCAATTGATTTCCTTATTCAAATACATACTTCTTTTATCAAAATTGGCGGTACCGATATCACAGATTTTATCATCAATGAGAAGGGTCTTTGCGTGATAGAATCCTTTCTTATATTGATAAACGTTTGCTCCCGCCTGAATCAACTTCCGTAAATAGGGGAATGATCCCTCTTGAACAAACGCATGATCAGCGGCAAAGGGGACGATGATAGAGAGATGAACGCCGCGCTTTAAGGCAGCCAGTAACGCCGCTAAAATTTTCTGACAGGGGACAAAATACGGCGTGCCAATAATCAGCGAATCCCTTGCTTGTTGAATGAGCGTCAGATAATTTTGTTCTAACTGCTGGGCCTCTGTCGGCACAAATCGGTGGCGGACCTGACCGTCAGCCAAGTCGGGGAAATAGGCTGGATTACCCATGATATCCTCACCAGCATATTCGTGCCAATCACTCAAAAACTCTGTTTGCAAAAAATTAACGCTTCGGCCGGTGATTTTCAAATGGTAATCACGCCAAATCCCCACGGAAGGATCTTCGTCGATATACTCCTTGCCGACGTTAAATCCACCGAGATAGCCAATTTCCCCGTCAATAATTGAAATCTTGCGGTGATTTCTAATTTGCGAAGAATAGAAAAGGAAGGGTAGCTTGATGTTATTGCTAAAAGCAAAACGAACCCCCGCCTCCCGCAATGTCTGGATGGCCGCCTTCTTCACCTTTAAACTGCCAAGCCGGTCAATGAGAAGCCGGACCTCCACCCCGGAACGGGCCTTTTCTTTTAAAATATTGAAAAATTCCTGGCTGATTGCATCGTCTTTGACAATATAAAAGAGCACATGAATATGCTTTTTTGCGCTTTGCAGTTCATGAAAATAGTCGGCAAACAATTTTTTTCCGTGCGTGAAAATATCAAAGTCACCATGAATAATGGCTGTTTCTCTTCTGCTGACTATGGAAAGATGCTTCTTTCTACCTAGATAAAAATCGAAAACAAACCATATAATGACGAAAAAAAGTAGTACGCTCAACACGAGTGCCAATTTCATCCGGATTCTTTCCTCCAATCAGTTTAGTTAGTTTTCCCGAAAGTACTAATTTCTATAAGTTAGACAATCTTTTCAAAAAATCATTTGACTGAACGCTCATTCATAATATAATAGATTTAAGTATAGATTCTGAAAATTAATTATTTTCTAGAAGTTAAAGGGGAACCAAGGAAAGGGGCAATATGTATGAATGGTTTACTATGGGTCAACTTGATTGCATTTCTTGCTGTAACCGCTTACGCAGTTAGTCTGTTTGTGTATGTGGTCAAGACCCGGATCGAATTTATCAAGCTTGGGAAAAAAGTCGAGTTTGAAGACAATGTCAAAGAGCGGCTCCGCAAAATTTGGGTCAATGTGTTTGGCCAAAAGAAATTGCTGAAGGATAAAAAAAGCGGGATCATGCACGTCATGTTCTTCTATGGCTTTATCCTCGTCCAATTTGGCGCGATTGATTTTATTATCAAAGGGATTAAACCGGGGGCACACCTTCCGCTTGGACCGCTTTATGCAGGGTTCACTTTTTTTCAGGAGCTAGTCACTTTGATGATTTTAGTGGCGGTTATCTGGGCTTTCTACCGCCGTTATGTGGAAAAATTAGTCCGCTTGAAGCGAAACTTTAAGTCAGGTCTTGTCCTTATTTTTATTGGCGGCTTGATGCTTTCTGTTCTCCTTGGCAATGGGATGAGTCTCATCTGGCATGGTGAAGATACTTCCTGGACCGAGCCTGTCGCATCGCTGATTTCGGTTATTTTTTCAGGGATTAATGAAACCGCCTCCATTGTGATTTTCTATATTGCTTGGTGGGCGCACTTATTATTCCTATTAACTTTCCTAGTGTACGTACCGCAGTCTAAGCATGCCCACTTAATTGCCGGGCCGGCGAATGTGTATTTTAACCGTTTGGATAAGCCAGGAAAATTGAAAAAGGTTGATTTTGAAGATGAATCCCAAGAATCATTTGGGGTTGGAAAATTAGAAGATTTCACGCAGCACCAAATGATTGATTTCTATGCCTGTGTCGAATGCGGCCGCTGTACTAATATGTGTCCGGCAACAGGGACAGGGAAAATGCTGTCACCAATGGACTTAATCGTTAAACTGCGTGATCATTTAACCAATCACGGTGCCGCCGTAACTTCGAAACAGCCGTGGGTGCCGACCTTTGCGTTTGGCAATACGAAGGGAAATCAACTGGCCCTAGCTTCAGTAGGTCAAGCCGTACAGGAATCTGCTGCCGCTTCCGCTTACAGCCCAAGTTTGATTGGGGACGTCATTACAGAAGAAGAAATTTGGGCCTGTACAACATGCCGAAATTGTGAAGATCAATGTCCAGTGATGAATGAGCACGTCGATAAAATTATCGACCTGCGCCGTTACTTAGTGTTAACCGAAGGGAAAATGGACGCCGATGCTCAGCGCGCAATGACCAATATCGAACGCCAAGGCAATCCATGGGGCTTGAACAGAAAAGAACGTGAAAATTGGCGTGAGGCACGCGAGGATGTTCAGGTACCGACCGTGAAGGAAATGAACAAAGCCGGCGAAGAATTCGAATATCTCTTCTGGGTGGGCGCGATGGGATCTTACGATAACCGCAGTCAAAAGATTGCTTTATCGTTTGCGAAACTGCTCAATGAAGCAGGCGTGAAATTTGCGATTCTTGGCAATAAAGAAAAGAACTCTGGTGATACACCGCGCCGTCTCGGCAATGAATTCTTGTTCCAAGACCTGGCAACGAAAAATATCGAGGAATTTGAAAAAGCGGAAGTCAAGAAGATCGTCACGATTGACCCGCATGCGTATAATATTTTCAAGAATGAATACCCAGATTTCGGCTTAGCCGATGTCGAAGTGTTCCATCATACCGAGCTTCTTTACGAATTGGTTCGTGATGGCAGACTGGTGCCGAAACATGCGGTGGATGAAACGATTACCTTCCACGATTCCTGTTATTTAGGGCGTTACAATGATGTGTATGATGCTCCGCGTGAAATTCTTAAAGCGATTCCGGGAGTGAAACTTCTTGAAATGGAGCGGAACAGAGAGAAAGCCATGTGCTGTGGCGCAGGCGGCGGAATGATGTGGGTGGAAGAAGAAACCGGACACCGCATCAACGTAGCAAGAACCGAGCAGGCCCTAGCGGTTAATCCGTCGGTGATCAGTTCCGGCTGTCCGTACTGCTTAACTATGCTGTCCGATGGGACGAAGGCGAAAGAGGTCGAAGAAAAGGTTTCGACATATGATGTGGCCGAGCTGCTTGAAAAAGCAGTTTGCGGAGAAGTAGCATAGCAGATGATGGAGTGCGGAAGTTGATTTGTTAACCTATTCATAAAATTTTAAAAATTTTGTGTAAAACATTTCAACTTCTGCACTTTTTTATGTAGAATAGAATGTATAGATAAAACGCTTACATTTACAGTTTTTAAAAAGCAGAATCCTGCGTTTCTTTTTTGATTTTTACCCGAGCGAGCGTTCAGTCGCTCTCTTTTTAAAGAAGGTTTATCTGAATATTATGAATAGGGGAGTGTGTGAAGATGGGAAGAACGGTCATTTTAAGCGGGGTTAGAACACCTTTTGGAAAATTAGGAGGGGCACTAAGCAGCTATACCGCATCACAGCTGGGTGGTATTGCCGTAAAAGAAGCAATCGTTCGTGCCGGTGTTAAGCCAGATGAAGTTCAGGAAGTCATTCTTGGTTCTGTTTTACAAGGAGGACAGGGACAAATTCCTTCGCGCCAGGCCGCTCAGCACGCCGGATTGCCCTGGGAAGTGAAGACAGAAACAATTAATAAGGTGTGTGCGTCCGGGATGCGCAGTGTCACGTTGGCAGATCAAATCATCCGTGCTGGTGATGAAGAAGTGATCGTCGCAGGCGGCATGGAATCGATGAGCAACGCTCCGTATGTCCTGCCAAAAGCTCGCTGGGGTTTCCGGATGGGTGACGCACAGATCAAGGATTTAATGATTCATGATGGCTTAACATGCAGTTTTACTGGTGTTCATATGGGCACCTACGGCAACGAAGCTGCTGCAGATATGGAAATTAGCCGCGAGGCACAAGATGAGTGGGCGTTACGGAGTCATGTTCGGGCTATTGCGGCGATCGAGAGCGGGAAATTTGCGGAAGAAATCGTTGCGGTGGAAGTTCCACAACGGAAAGGAATTCCATTAATAGTTACGACGGATGAGTCCCCGCGAAAAGATACTTCGTTGGAGCGGCTGTCTAAATTAGCACCAGTGTTTAATTCAACGGGAACGATTACGGCTGGGAATGCCCCTGGGGTCAATGACGGTGCGGCCGCCCTCGTATTAATGAGTGAAGAGCGTGCTGTTCGTGAAGGCCGAGCAGCCGAAGCGGTGATTGTCGGTCATGCGGCTGTTGCTGTGGAAGCAAAGGACTTTCCGAAAACACCGGGACTTGTGATTAATGAGCTTTTACGAAAAACAGGCAAAACGGTGGACGAAGTGGATTTATTTGAAATCAATGAAGCCTTCGCGGCGGTAGCATTAGTCAGTGGCAAAATTTCCAGTTTAGATCCAGAAAAGGTCAATGTCAATGGCGGTGCGGTCGCCTTAGGACATCCGATTGGGGCCAGTGGGGCACGGATTATTCTTACATTGATGCATGAACTAAAGCGCCGCGGCGGCGGAATTGGGATTGCGGCAATTTGCAGCGGCGGTGGTCAGGGCGATGCCGTAATGATTGAAGTTCCGCGCGGTTAATTGGTTGGAAGTTTTTTAGTTTACTAGATGGTGTTAATGGGACTGATTTTCCATATATTGTCTAATTGTACAAAACATATTGATTTTCGTACAAAACCATCTGAAAATTGTACAAAACTCATGGAAATTGGTACAAAGCTTGGTGAAAGTTGCACAAAACACCTTGGAAATTGCACAAGACCATTAAAGAGTTATTTTTAGAAGTCAAAAGACCAATAAAATGACATGAATAAATGGTCAAAATACCAAAGAACCTATTAAAATAGCAAAAAATCACGAAAAAAATATAAAAAATACTAGGTCGGACCTGTTCCGGCCTTCTTCGGAGGGGAAAGAATGAAGATTTCAAAGCTTATGGTAATTGGTGCAGGACAAATGGGCTCCGGAATTGCTCAAGTTTGTGCGCAGGCGGGGTATAAGGTCGTCCTAAATGATTTAAAACCGGAGTTTGTGGAACGCGGCCTAGCAGGAATCAATAAAATACTTACACGGAATGTTGACAAAGGACGCCTGACCGAAGAGCAAAAACAAGATATTCTCATTAACCTTACCGCTTCCACCGACCTAAACGATGCCCATGACGTCGACCTCGTCATCGAAGCAGCCATTGAAAACATGGAGATTAAAACAAACATCTTTGCCCAACTCGATGAAATTACCCCAGCACACGCTATCCTTGCGAGTAATACCTCATCATTGCCAATCACCGAAATCGCCGCGGCCACGAAGCGCCCGGAGAAAGTGATCGGCATGCACTTTATGAATCCTGTTCCGGTCATGAAGCTCGTCGAAATCATTCGTGGCCTCGCAACAGCAGACGAAGTGTACCAAGTGATTGAGGACATGACAAAAACGTTGAACAAGGTACCCGTTGAAGTTAACGACTTCCCAGGGTTTGTTTCTAATCGCATTCTGATGCCGATGATCAACGAAGCAATTTACACCTTGTATGAGGGCGTGGCCACGAAGGAAGCCATCGATGAAGTCATGAAACTCGGCATGAACCACCCAATGGGGCCGTTAACCCTGGCTGATTTTATCGGCTTGGATACATGTTTGTATATTATGGAAACGCTTCACCAAGGCTTTGGTGACGACAAATACCGTCCATGCCCGCTACTTCGTAAATATGTGAAAGCAGGCTGGCTTGGCAAGAAAACAGGACGCGGTTTTTATACGTACGAATAAACACAGCATTTCTTCGACAAAGGGGTCGTGATAATGATGAATACCACCATAGTACATTCCTCAAAAGGGGAGAACACCATGAATCTTTCATTCACCGAAGAGCAAGAAATGATGCGAAAAATGGTTCGCGATTTTGCCAATAGCGAAATTGAACCATTTATTGAAAATATGGAAAGAGGGGAATTTCCGCGCGAAATCCTCCGCAAAATGGGTGAGCTTGGCTTAATGGGGATTCCTGTCCCTGAAAAATACGGCGGTGCCGCGATGGACTTCACTTCCTATATCCTAGCCATCCATGAGCTTTCCAAGGTAAGTGCGACAATTGGAGTCATACTATCTGTTCATACCTCCGTCTGCACGAATCCGATCCTATATTTTGGAACCGAGGAACAGAAGAAGAAGTACGTACCGAAGCTGGCTTCAGGGAAGTACCTCGGCGCGTTTTGCTTAACAGAGCCAAGTTCCGGTTCGGATGCCGCCAGTTTAAAATCACGTGCCGTCAGGAAGGGCGATCATTACGTCATCAACGGCTCAAAGGTGTTCATTACGAACGGCGGCGAGGCCGATGTCTATATTGTTTTTGCGAAAACGAATCCTGAACTGGGCAGTAAGGGGATTTCCGCGTTTATTGTTGAAAAAAATACCCCCGGTTTTATTGTCGGTAAGGATGAGAAGAAAATGGGCTTGCACGGATCCAGAACCGTCCAACTCACGTTCGAAGACATGCACGTGCCAGCAGAGAATATGCTGGGTGCTGAGGGCGAAGGTTTTAAAATTGCGATGGCCAACCTTGATGTCGGCCGTATCGGGATTGCCACCCAGGCACTTGGAATTGCTGAGGCCGCACTGTCAGCCGCAACCACTTATGCGGCAGACCGACAGCAATTTGGCAAGCCCATCGCTGCCCAGCAGGGGATTGGCTTTAAGCTAGCTGATATGGCCACCAGCGTGGAAGCTGCAAAACTATTAGTCTATCGGGCGGCCTATTTACGAACAAACGGCTTGAAATGTACCTTGGAAGCGTCGATGGCAAAACTGTTCGCGACTAAAACAGCGGTCGAAGTCTCAACCGAAGCGATCCAAGTATTCGGAGGTTATGGCTACACCGAAGATTATCCAGTCGAGCGTTATTTCCGTGATGCAAAAATCACCGAAATTTATGAAGGAACGAGTGAAATTCAACGAATTGTTATTAGTAAACATCTTTAAAGAAGGCTATCTTCGCATAGATTGTTGTTTTTCGTATAAGTTCATCAACCCGTATAACTATATCTTCGTGGCATCTTTTCGTAAGAACATTTGCGAAAATTGCCTAGGAACTTAGTAAATGAACCTTATAAAGCTCCAAAAGCAACAAAGTTTACGAAAAGAGCCTTAAAGAAAAGCGGGAGCGCAGTTCGGCGGCGTATGGATTGGAGCCCTTTGACTTATCGAAGGGAAAAGGGCAAAGTACACTAGCCGCTGGGCCGCTTCCGCTAGTAAATAATCTAAGTTCAAATCTTATCATTTAAAAAATATTCATCCAAATAGGAGGACTTGAAATGAACTTTAAACTGTCTGAAGAACATGAAATGATTCGGAAAATGGTTCGTGATTTTGCACGGAATGAGGTGGCCCCGACGGCTGCTGAGCGTGATGAGGAAGAACGCTTTGACCGCGAGATTTTTGACAAAATGGCGGAGCTGGGTTTAACAGGGATTCCGTGGCCGGAAGAGTACGGCGGGATTGGCAGTGATTATTTGGCCTATTGTATCGCCGTGGAAGAGCTGTCCCGAGTCGACGCGTCAACGGGCGTGATGCTGTCCGCCCATACGTCCTTAGCAGGCTGGCCGATTTACAAATTCGGCAGTGAGGAGCAAAAGCAAACCTATCTGCGCCCATTAGCAGAAGGTACGAAAATTGGTGCGTATGGCTTAACAGAGCCTGGCAGCGGTTCGGATGCCGGTGGAATGAGAACAACCGCCCGCTTAGAAGGCGATCACTATGTCCTCAATGGATCAAAAATTTTCATTACGAACGGTGGGGTAGCGGATATTTATGTAGTGTTTGCGCTAACGGATCCTACAAGTAAACAACGAGGAACGACTGCATTTATTATCGAGAGCGACTTCCCTGGCTTTTCAGTTGGGAAAAAGGAAAAGAAACTCGGCATTCGTTCGTCACCAACAACGGAAATTATTTTTGAAGATTGCAAGGTTCCGGTTGCTAATCGACTTGGTTCAGAAGGCGAAGGCTTTAAAATTGCGATGATGACCCTTGATGGCGGCCGAAATGGTATTGCTGCTCAGGCCGTGGGAATTGCCCAAGGTGCACTCGACGCTGCAGCAGACTATGCGAAGGAACGCCATCAATTCGGCAAACCAATCGCGGCGAATCAAGGAATCGGCTTTAAGCTGGCAGATATGGCAACAGGAATTGAGGCTGCGCGCCTATTAACCTATCAAGCGGCATGGTTGGAGTCACAAGGTCTGCCGTACGGCAAAGAGTCGGCGATGTCGAAGTTGTTTGCCGGCGATACGGCGATGAAGGTAACAACAGAAGCTGTCCAGGTGTTTGGCGGGTATGGCTATACGAAGGACTATCCAGTTGAGCGATACATGCGCGATGCGAAAATCACGCAAATTTATGAAGGCACACAAGAAATTCAACGACTTGTGATCTCGCGGATGATCACGAAGTAAGGCGGTTAAAGGATGATGAAAAAACGGGAAGTACAGGCTTCTGTAAAGGATGAACGTCTTGTTCAAAAACGGCGGGACCAAATGATTAAAGGGGCCGTCAGCCTTTTTAAGGAAAAAGGCTTCCACCGGACAACGACGAGGGAAATCGCCAAAGCGGCCGGTTTCAGTATTGGGACACTATACGAATACATCCGCTCCAAGGAAGACGTTCTTTATCTCGTGTGTGACAGTATCTATGAACATGTTAGCGAACGCCTCGAGCAAGACCTTGAACAGAAAAAAGGCACCCTTTCAAGTCTGAAGTTAGGGGTCGGGCATTATTTCCGAGTAATAGATGAGATGCAGGATGAAGTACTTGTCATGTATCAGGAAGCGAAATCGCTGACGAAGGATGCCCTTCCTTATGTGCTGAAAAAAGAAATCGAAATGGCTGAGATGTTTGGGGGTCTGATGGTCCGCTGTGTGGAGAATGGCGAGCTGCAGTTATCTGAAAAACAGATTGAGTTGATTTCCCATAACATTATTGTCGAGGGACAAATGTGGGCGTTTCGCCGCTGGGCCTTGCAAAAGTTATATACACTTGATGAATATATTGAACTGCAAACGGAGCAATTGTTCTACGGAATTCATTCGTCCGTAAAAGCAAAGTTGTAATGCTAACAAAGTTGCGAACAGTGAATAGGGTTCATTTTTATAAAAATGGTTTATAAAAGGAGGAAGACGATGGGTAATTATCAGCCGAAGCATCATATCCGCTTTGTCACGGCTTCGAGTTTGTTTGACGGGCATGATGCTTCTATCAATATTATGAGGCGGATTCTGCAGGCGAGCGGGGCGGAGGTGATTCATCTTGGTCATAACCGTTCGGTTGAAGAGGTTGTGAACGCAGCGATTCAGGAGGATGTGCAGGGGATTGCGATTTCTTCGTATCAAGGCGGGCATGTCGAATACTTTAAATATATGTACGATTTGTTGAAGGAAAAAGGGGCACCGAATATCCGTATTTTTGGCGGCGGCGGCGGGGTGATTATCCCGCGGGAAATAAAGGAGCTCCATGATTACGGGATTTCGTGGATTTTTTCGCCTGAGGATGGCCGTACGCTGGGGCTGCAGGGCATGATTGACCGGATGCTGGAGATGTGTGATTTTGCAACGGTTCCGCATGATGTAGCTGAGCAAATGGAGAAGCTGCCGAGCGGTGATGTCAATGCGGTAGCGAAGTTGATAACGGTAGCCGAGCTTCATGTGGACGATAAGAATGAAGCGGCGGCCACGGCTGAGCGAGTGCTCGATCAAGTGAAGTCACTTGAGAAGCAGATTCCAGTCGTCGGAATTACCGGGACGGGCGGTGCAGGAAAAAGTTCATTGACGGATGAATTGATTCGCCGCTTTATTAATGAATTGCCAGATAAAAAAGTGGCAATTCTGTCGGTCGACCCGACGAAGCAAAAGACGGGTGGCGCGCTGTTAGGGGACCGAATCCGTATGAATGCGATTTTTTCACCGAATGTGTATATGCGCTCGCTGGCGACTAGGCATTCAAAAAGTGAATTATCGCTGGCGATTAAGGATGCGGTCGCCGTTACGAAGGCCGCTGGTTTTGACCTTGTGATTGTTGAGACGAGCGGGATTGGCCAGGGTGATGCGGGCATTACGGAGATTTGCGATGTTTCTTTGTATGTGATGACGAGTGAGTTTGGTGCGCCTTCGCAGCTGGAAAAGATTGATATGATTGACTTTGCTGATCTGATTGTCATCAATAAGTTTGAGCGTAAGGGCTCGGAGGATGCGAGGCGTCAGGTGCAAAAGCAGTACCAGCGCAGCCATATGCTGTTTGAAAAAGACATCGATGATATGCCGGTTTATGGTACGATTGCGAGCCAGTTTAATGACCCGGGCACGAATGGGTTGTTTGCGGCGTTGATTGAAAAAATTAACGAGAAAATGTCGACGGATTGGGTGACTTCATTTAATAAAAATGCTTTGGTTGAAAAGCAAAATGTGATTATCCCGACTGACCGCCGTTACTATTTACGGGAAATTTCCGAAACGGTCCGCGGCTATCATCGGAAAGCGGAAGAACAGGCGAATATCGCTCGGAAATTATTCCAGTTAGAAGGAGCGATCGAAGCGGTCAGCGATGCAGGTGTAATTGCGGCTTTAGAAGCAGTCAAGCACGAAACCGAAGCACGTCTGACACCAGAATCGCGGAAGATTCTCGCTTCTTGGGCACAAACAAAGGCGGCCTATTCGGGTGACAAGTTCGTCACGAGAATCCGTGATAAAGAGATTATTACCGTATTAAAATCAAAAAGCTTATCAGGCCTCGACATTCCAAAAGTGGTGCTGCCGAAGTATAAGGATTACGGGGAAATTCTTCGCTGGGTATACCAGGAAAACGTGCCGGGTGGGTTCCCGTATACTGCAGGGGTGTTTCCATTTAAGCGGGAAGGTGAGGACCCAAAACGGCAGTTTGCTGGGGAAGGGACACCGGAGCGCACGAACCGCCGCTTCCATTATTTATCGAAGGATGATACGGCGAAACGCTTAAGTACGGCGTTTGACTCGGTGACACTGTATGGTGAGGATCCGGATTACCGCCCCGATATCTTCGGGAAAGTCGGCGAAAGCGGCGTCAGCGTTTGTACATTAGATGATATGAAAAAGTTATATAACGGTTTTGATTTGTGCCATCCGTCAACCTCGGTATCGATGACGATCAATGGACCGGCGCCGATTATTTTAGCCATGTTTATGAATACAGCGATTGACCAGCAGGTGCAGCAAAAAGAAGCGGAGCTTGGCCGGGTGTTAACGGTTGAAGAATTCGCCGAAGTGCGGGCGTATACACTGCGGACGGTACGCGGTACAGTGCAGGCTGATATTTTAAAAGAAGACCAAGGCCAAAATACATGTATTTTTTCCACCGAATTTGCGCTGCGGATGATGGGTGATATTCAGCAATATTTCATCGACCATCAAGTTCGCAATTATTATTCGGTATCGATTTCGGGCTATCATATTGCGGAGGCGGGTGCGAATCCGATCTCGCAGCTGGCCTTTACGCTGTCGAATGGGTTTACGTATGTGGAGTATTATTTAAGCCGCGGCATGAAGATTGATGATTTTGCGCCGAACTTGTCCTTCTTTTTCTCGAATGGCTTGGATCCGGAGTATACCGTGATTGGCCGGGTAGCCCGCCGAATTTGGGCCACGGTGATGCGTGATAAATATGGAGCGAACGAGCGCAGCCAAAAATTGAAATACCATGTTCAGACGTCGGGTCGTTCGCTGCATGCGCAGGAAATTGACTTTAATGATATCCGGACGACGCTGCAGGCGTTAATGGCCTTGCAGGATAACTGTAATTCCCTTCATACCAATGCTTATGATGAGGCGATTACGACGCCAACCGAGGAATCGGTGCGCCGGGCGATGGCGATTCAGATGATTATTACTAAAGAGCACGGCTTGTCGAAAAATGAAAATCCGTTGCAAGGATCATTTATTGCTGAGGAGTTAACGGATCTTGTCGAGGAGGCGGTCCTTCAAGAGTTTGAACGCTTGAATGACCGAGGCGGTGTGCTTGGGTCGATGGAAACCCAATATCAGCGCGGTAAAATCCAGGATGAATCGATGTACTATGAAATGAAAAAGCATACTGGTGAGTTACCGATTATCGGTGTGAATACGTATTTGAATCCAAATCCTCCGTCTGAGGAAGAGGTCAATAATATGGAATTAGCGCGGGCATCATATGAAGAGAAGGAATTGCAGATTCAAAATTTGCGGACTTTCCAAGAAAGTCATTCGGATGCATCGGGGCAAGCGTTGCAGCGCTTAAAAGATGCCGCAGTCAACAATGGCAATATCTTTGCGGAACTAATGGAAACCGTAAAAGTCGCCAGCCTCGGACAAATCACACGAGCCCTCTACGAAGTAGGCGGACAGTATCGCAGGAATATGTAAGGTGTTAATATAGGGTGTCAGGCACCATGTGAAATTTTCACATGGTGCCTGACACCAATTTTTATTGTCTGCGAGCCAGTTTTTGTAAAAAAACTTTTTTTATGAGATATTATTATGTGCGGTTATCTTATATAATCTATTTAGCGTACATACTTCGAGAGGTTTGGGCAGGTGGAGCAAATGAAGATGGGTTATATTTTGATGGTGTTAATTGTGTTTGCCTGGCCATTAAATTATCTCTATCAACGTCAGTTGGGCGCAATCTCATTCTTGCTGCTAGCAATCTTCTTTCTAGTGATAACGATTAAAGAGATGAAAAAGCACAAGCAAGCAAAGGAAAATGATAGTAAAAAAGCTCGTCCGGAAAAATTCAAGTGAAACAACGGCTAGTACTAGCATAAACCGGAAGAATTTGTTTATAATGAAGAATATGCAAATTTTGAGCTGGAGCTAGACTAGACAGTTCATATATCAATTATTTGATAGTCCGTTATTCACTCATTAAAGAGTGTTAAATAGAGAAAGGAAGTGCCTATATTGAGTTTAGCACAATACTCAAAAGAGGAATTAAAAGAATTATCCCTCATGGAAATGGCGTATGAATATTTGCAAAATAGCAAGCAGCCAATTGCGTTTGCTGATCTACTTCAGGAAATTAAAAAGGCGGCGGGGATTTCTGATGAGGAAATTCGTTCGCGACTTGCTCAATTTTACACCGACATCAATGTAGATGGCCGTTTCCTTTCATTAGGAGGCAACCGCTGGGGACTTCGCGTTTGGTATCCAGTCGATACAGCTGAAGAAGAGGTTGTTGCGGTTGTGAAACCGAAGAAGAAGAAAGCGAAGAAGGTTGTCGATGAAGACGATCTCGAAGATTTCGATGAAGTTGATGAAATTGAAGATGACTTTGATGACTTTGATGATGAAGATGATCTTCTTGACGATGAAGACGATATTGATATCGATGAGGATGACGATCTTGATCTTGACGATGATGATGAAGCTATTGAGGATGACCTTGACATTGAGCTGGATGAAGAAGACGACCTTGACGAAGACCTCGAAGAAGAGGAAGAATTTGAAGACGAGGAAGAAGTGGAAGAAGATTAATCAGCTTGACTTTTTTTCCATGCCCTTGTAGAATCTTTTTTGGGCTCCTTAAAAAGGACGATACATTATTTACTTACGATACGCTCCCTACCAAATGTAGGCGGGCGTTTTTTATTGTTCAAAAAACTCTTGTTTTGGAGAGTTTTTTCATTTTTTTGGGCGTAAGGAAAATATTTTTTTACAAAAACCCTTAAACAAACTGAATAATGTACAAACTGTATAAGAGGGGGAAATATTTATGACAAAATATATTTTTGTAACTGGTGGTGTGGTTTCATCACTAGGAAAAGGAATTACGGCTGCTTCATTAGGACGTTTATTGAAAAATCGGGGCGTGAGTGTGACGATTCAAAAATTCGATCCTTACATTAACGTGGATCCGGGAACGATGAGTCCTTACCAGCACGGTGAAGTATTCGTAACGGGTGATGGCGCTGAAACAGATTTGGACTTAGGTCACTACGAGCGTTTTATCGACATCAACTTAAACAAGTATTCAAACGTAACAACTGGGAAAATTTACTCAACGGTTTTACGCAAAGAGCGCCGCGGTGATTATTTAGGGGCAACCGTTCAGGTTATTCCGCATATCACCAATGAAATTAAGGAGCGTTGTTTCCGTGCCGGGAAAGAAACGAATGCTGATGTCGTGATTACTGAAATCGGCGGAACGGTTGGGGACATTGAATCGCTCCCATTCCTTGAAGCGATTCGCCAAATCAAGAGTGATATCGGCTCTGAAAATGTAATGTATATTCACTGTACCTTAATTCCTTACATCAAGGCTGCTGGGGAAATGAAAACTAAGCCGACTCAGCACAGCGTTAAAGAACTGCGCAGCCTTGGAATTCAGCCTAACATTATTGTCGTTCGTACGGAAATGCCGGTTTCACAGGACATGAAGGATAAAATCGCCTTGTTCTGCGATATTGACTCGAAAGCGGTTATTGAATGTATGGACGCAGATACGCTTTATTCGATTCCACTTGCCCTTCAAGAGCAAAACATGGATCAAATCGTCTGTGATCATTTGAAATTAGAGGCGAAGGAAGCGGATATGACCGAGTGGAAGGCCCTAGTAGACCGTGTAATTAATCTTTCTAACAAGACGCGCATTGGCCTTGTCGGAAAATACGTGGAACTTCAAGATGCCTATATTTCTGTGGTTGAGGCGATGAAGCATGCCGGTTATGCGTTTGATGCGGATGTGGAAATCAAATGGATCAATTCAGAAGATGTTACCCGTGAAAATGTGGCCGAGCTTCTTAATGATGTCGATGGCGTCCTTGTTCCAGGCGGCTTTGGTGACCGCGGGATTGAAGGGAAGATTGAAGCGACTCGCTATGCTCGTGAGCAGAAGAAGCCGTTCCTTGGCATTTGTTTAGGTATGCAGCTGGCAACGATTGAATTTGCCCGCAATGTGCTTGGTCTTGAAGGGGCGCACTCCGCGGAGTTTGAGCCGGAAACAACTTACCCGATCATTGATTTGCTTCCTGAGCAGAAGGATGTAGAGGACTTGGGCGGCACGTTGCGTTTGGGTCTATATCCAGCGCGTCTTGTTGAGGGTACGAAGGCGTTCGAAGCGTATAATGAAGAGGTGGTTTATGAGCGCCATCGTCATCGCTATGAGTTTAACAATCAGTACCGTCAAGAGATGGAAGCAGCAGGCTTTATTTTCTCTGGGACTAGCCCAGACGGCCGCTTAGTGGAGATTGTTGAGTTGAAGGATCATCCATGGTTCTTGGCTTCACAGTTCCATCCGGAGTTTGTCTCAAGACCAACCCGTCCGCAGCCATTGTTCCGTGACTTTATTAAAGCATCACTTCAAAAATAAATTAGCAGGCAGGACCAGTTCTCTGGTCCTGCCTATTTTGACTTAAAATGCACACAATAATATCCAGATATTGTCTATTTGTACATAACTATTCAAAAATTGTACAAAAGTATTCAAAAGTTGTACAAAATCATTCGAAAATTGCACAAAAGGGTGAGAAATCTGTACAAAACCATCCTAATCTCGTACAAAACCACCTTATGTATCTGTATGGGGGTACCTTAAAACGAAAAATTAGCCATATCAAAAAATAACCCCCGGGAAATAATCCAGGGCAATAAAAAAACGGGTTCATACACCCGCTTTACTCCTGATATTCCGCCAGAATCTCATCAACCGTAAATTTCAAGCCGTAATAAACAAACAAAGCTGCCATTGATGATGGATATCCATAACGGTTTCCTTCATCATCAGGGAGCAATCCTTTGGTCAGCCGCAAATCGATGACGGAATCCGCTATTTCCTGCAATTCCTCTCCCTCTGGAACCACCGTAGCCACCGCTACAAACGGAATTCCTTTTTCGTGAAGCTGTTTCGCTACCAGAAGCGCGGCTGCATCACTGGAATAACGCGTGAATAGCAGGACACGATCGGAATCAGTTAACTCCTCAACCCTCTCAAATATCTTTACACCTTTAAATGGTTCCGCCCCCTCCAATGCTTCGAACTCGACCGCCTTCATTTCCTTTGTGGCAAAAATATATATAGACCCCTGGGCAAGTAAACGTGCTCCGTCTTCAAACGAATATTCTTCTTTTTCCTCGATTCGTTTAAACAAACCTGTTAATTGGGTAGTAAATATTTTTAACATAAAAACCCTCCTTTTCACCCTTTTATTATAAGCATTTTTTCGTTATTACAAAAATAAAAACAAAATCTCAAAATAATAGCAGGATATTATTGTATAAATATAGAAATATAACAAGTGATAAATAGTGGGATAATAAAAAGAATCAAGACAACCAAGGAAGAGGTGGAGTTATGAAAGAGAAAATTTTAATTGTTGATGATCAGTTTGGCATTAGAATTTTACTAAATGAAGTGTTTCAAAAAGAGGGGTATCAAACATATCAGGCAGCCAATGGCATTCAGGCCCTTGAAATTGTGACAAAACATGACCCCGACCTTGTCCTATTGGATATGAAAATCCCTGGAATGGATGGAATCGAAATTTTAAAACGAATGAAGGTCATTGACCCGGATATTCGCGTCATTATTATGACGGCCTATGGCGAACTGGATATGATTCAAGAAGCAAAGGATCTTGGGGCAATCACACATTTTGCCAAGCCATTTGACATTGATGATATTCGAGCAGCTGTCAGGAAACATATCCCTCAAAAGATGAATTAATCGTAATTTTTTTATAAAAAACATTAAAGAGTTGAATATAGGGAAATGGACACGCTTTCATTATGACAGTTTATAAAACTCTGTCTAATTAATGGCATTTCGAACCTCGTTTTGATATGATACATATGAACTTTTTACTGGTTTCTATCTTTTTAAAGTTATACATAATCCGGAAAATTGAGGGAAAACCTTAATATGGAAGGCTATTTTGAAAAGATAACGACCTAATTTAAGGAGGAATAGAAATGCCATTAGTTTCCATGAAAGAAATGCTCATTAAAGCAAAAGCTGAAGGCTATGCGGTTGGGCAATTTAACTTAAATAACTTAGAATTTACACAAGCAATTCTTCAAGCTGCACAAGCGGAGAATTCACCTGTAATTCTTGGTGTTTCTGAAGGGGCAGCACGTTATATGTCCGGCTTCAAAACTGTTGTAAAAATGGTTGAAGGCTTAATGGAAGATTTGAAAATTACTGTTCCTGTAGCAATTCACCTTGACCACGGTTCAAGCTTTGACAAGTGTAAAGAAGCGATTGATGCAGGTTTTACATCTGTTATGATCGATGCTTCACACCACCCATTTGAAGAAAATATTGAAATTACTTCTAAAGTAGTAGATTATGCACATTCAAAAGGTGTGTCTGTTGAAGCTGAATTAGGAACTGTTGGCGGCCAGGAAGATGATGTTGTTGCAGATGGCGTTATCTACGCAGACCCTAAAGAATGTGAAGAGTTAGTAAAACGCACTGGTATCGACTGCCTTGCACCAGCATTAGGTTCTGTTCATGGACCATACAAAGGTGAACCAAACCTTGGCTTTACTGAAATGGAGGAAATCGGTAAGATTACTGGCCTTCCATTAGTCCTTCACGGCGGAACTGGAATCCCTACAAAGGATATCCAAAGATCTGTTTCATTAGGAACAGCGAAAATCAACGTTAACACTGAAAATCAAATTGCTTCTGCTAAAGCGGTTCGTGAAACATTAGCTACATTAACTGAAGAATACGATCCACGTAAATATTTAGGACCAGCTCGCGAAGCGATCAAAGCAACCGTTATTGGCAAAATTCGCGAATTCGGTTCTGCAGGTAAAGCTTAATAGAACAATGTCGAATGTCTGACCACATTTCATATTTGTTCCAAATATGATAAAATGTAAACCGTCCTCATATAAGGGCGGTTTCAGTCTGTTAAAAGAAATTTGAAAATTTAGTCGAAAAATGGAGGAGAGTCAAACATGAAATTTTTTATCGATACAGCAAATTTAGATGAGATCCGCGAAGCACATGACCTTGGATTATTAGCAGGGGTAACAACTAACCCATCTTTAGTAGCTAGAGAAAAAGGCGTTTCTTTTCACGACCGCATTAAAGAAATTGCTGCACTTGTACCAGGTTCTGTGAGTGCCGAAGTTATTTCTCTTGATGCAGAAGGTATGATTAGAGAAGGACGTGAACTTGCAGCGATCGCTCCGAATATTACGGTAAAAGTTCCAATGACTCCAGACGGTTTAAAAGCAACTCATGCTTTTGCTCAAGATGGAATCAAAACAAATGTAACCCTCATTTTTAGTGCAAACCAAGCTTTACTTGCAGCAAGAGCTGGTGCAAGCTATGTTTCTCCTTTCTTAGGCAGATTAGATGATATTGGCCAAAACGGCTTAGAACTAATTTCGACAATTTCAGACATCTTCAACGTGCATGGCATTGAATCAGAAATCATTGCAGCATCCATTCGTAACCCAATTCACGTGACAGAAGCAGCGTTAAGAGGCGCTCATATTGCCACGATTCCATACAAAGTATTAATGGGACTATTCCATCATCCATTAACAGATAAGGGCATTGAAGGCTTCTTAAAGGATTGGAATTCCCGTACAGAAGCATAATTATTCCCTTTTCGTGTAAATTTTTTTAATTGCTATACATGAAAATAAAATTTTTGTGTAAACTAGAGGATAGACAAGCTGTCGGATTTTGACTTTTTATAATGGAAAAATATACCTATAGCCTCATTTCGTAATAAGCGGATCGTACCGAATGACTTACAGGGCTTAGAAGGGAGTCGAATATGGAAAAACTTAAAATTGCGGGTGGCTATCCGTTAAAGGGAACTGTTCGGATCAGCGGGGCGAAAAACAGTGCCGTTGCGTTAATCCCTGCAACCATTTTAGCGGAATCACCAGTGACAATTGAGGGATTGCCGGACATTTCTGATGTTGAAATCTTGAAGGACCTCCTTGAAGAAATCGGCGGAAACGTTCAGCTCTCTGATAACGATATGACGGTTGACCCATCTACCATGATTTCCATGCCCCTGCCAAACGGGAAAGTAAAAAAGCTCCGTGCTTCTTATTACTTAATGGGTGCTATGCTCGGCCGTTTCAAAAAGGCGGTCATTGGCTTACCTGGCGGCTGCCATTTAGGTCCAAGACCGATTGATCAACATATAAAAGGCTTCGAAGCACTTGGGGCCCAAATTACTAATGAACAAGGTGCGATTTATTTACGGGCGGACGAGCTTCGCGGCGCCCGTATTTACCTTGACGTTGTCAGTGTGGGAGCGACGATTAATATCATGCTGGCCGCGGTTCGCGCGAAAGGCCGGACCGTCATTGAAAATGCAGCGAAAGAGCCGGAAATCATTGATGTGGCCACACTGTTAACCAGTATGGGAGCAAAGATTAAAGGGGCTGGAACGGATGTAATTCGTATCGACGGCGTGGAAGCGCTTCATGGCTGCCGTCACACCATTATTCCGGACCGAATTGAGGCCGGCACATATATGATTTTGGGCGCCGCAGTCGGCGAAGGTGTGTTAATCGACAACGTCATCCCGCAGCATTTAGAATCATTGATTGCTAAATTGCGTGAAATGGGTGTCCGTGTCGAATCAGGCGATGACCAAGTGTTTGTCGATGGATCAACAAACTTGAAAGCTGTCGACATCAAAACGCTCGTCTATCCTGGATTCCCGACCGACCTGCAGCAGCCATTTACGACCTTGTTGACAAAAGCGTCAGGCTCAAGTGTGGTTACAGACACGATTTACGGAGCCCGTTTTAAACATATTGATGAACTGCGAAGAATGAACGCCAACATTAAGGTCGAAGGGCGCTCTGCGATCATTAATGGCCCGATTCAACTGCAAGGGGCCAAAGTGAAAGCAAGTGACCTCCGTGCTGGCGCCGCGCTGTTCATTGCCGGTCTGATGGCGGAAGGAATTACCGAAGTAACCGGACTCGAGCATATTGACCGTGGCTATAGCGACCTAGTCGAAAAACTAAACGGCCTCGGCGCCACAGTTTGGCGGGAAGCATTAACAAAAGAAGAAGTAGAGCAGATGAAAAATACTTAGAAAAGCGGAAGCCCCCGTTTAGCGGCGAAGGACACTAGCCGCTAGGGCGCTGCAGCTAGACAAATAGATAAAGCTTAGGACATTGACGACCATAAGCTATTAGAGGTAAAGAGACAACCAAGAGACTTAAGGGAGATGGAGACGTTGGAAAGAAGTTTATCGATGGAGCTTGTCCGTGTCACAGAAGCAGCAGCACTTGCTTCAGCCCGCTGGATGGGCCGAGGGAAAAAAGATGAAGCCGACGGAGCAGCTACCTCGGCGATGCGTGATGTGTTTGACACGGTGCCAATGAAAGGAACTGTGGTAATCGGTGAAGGGGAAATGGATGAGGCACCAATGCTTTATATTGGCGAAAAACTTGGGACAGGCTATGGTCCGCGCGTTGACGTTGCTGTTGATCCACTTGAAGGCACCAATATCTTAGCATCTGGCGGCTGGAATGCCTTAGCGGTTCTTGCGGTTGCTGACCATGGAAATCTTCTCCATGCTCCTGATATGTATATGGAAAAAATCGCGGTTGGCCCGGAAGCGGTCGGCCATGTCGATATTAATGCATCTGTTTTAGATAACTTAAAGGCTGTTGCCAAAGCGAAGAATAAAGATATCGAAGATGTTGTGGCGACCGTTTTAAATCGTCCGCGTCATGAACATATCATTGCCCAGCTTCGTGAAGCCGGTGCAAGAATCAAATTAATTAATGATGGTGACGTAGCAGGTGCCATCAATACTGCGTTTGACGATACCGGTGTCGATATTCTCTTTGGTTCTGGCGGTGCCCCTGAAGGCGTTCTGTCGGCCGTTGCCTTAAAATGCTTGGGCGGCGAAATCATCGGGAAACTGCTGCCACAAAGTGATGCGGAGCTGGAGCGCTGCATCAAAATGGGACTCGATGTCAATCGTATCCTTCGAATGGAAGACCTTGTGAAAGGCGATGACGCCATTTTTGCTGCGACAGGAATCACAGACGGCGAATTGCTGCGTGGTGTCCAATTCAAAGGTTCCTACGGTTCGACACATTCCATCGTCATGCGTGCCAAATCAGGCACCGTTCGCTTTGTCGAAGGCCGTCATAGCTTAAAGAAAAAACCTAATTTAGTGATTAAATAGTTGTGCCTCAAGTAAGGGTGCCTGACACCATTGGTGTCAGGCACCCTTCATGGCATCAGTCTCGTAAATTTAAAAAACTCCTATTAGACTCCATTTGGAATGAACTCCTACAAGAAGAAATTTCCAATGACTGAAAATAGAAAAATAAGTTGATTAATTTTTTGCATAGAGGGTACAATAGTAATTGTTTTATGCATTATTTCTGCAATTCTATTCATTTCATTTCTACTTCTATCACTATTCCTCAACTCTCGTAATAATATCTGTTTGAAAAAAATAAAAGTGTGGTGCACAAATGGAATTAACAATTTCAAGTTTAGAAAATATGAAGCTGAAGGAGCTTTATGAGCTTGCTCGCGAATATAAAGTGACCTATTACAGCAAATTAACGAAAAAAGAACTAATTTTTGCCATCCTGAAATCTCGTGCGGAACAGCAAGGCTATTTTTTCATGGAAGGCGTCTTAGAAATTATCCAATCAGAAGGATTTGGATTCCTACGACCAATTAATTACTCGCCAAGCTCAGAAGATATTTACATTTCTGCATCGCAAATCCGCCGCTTCGACCTTCGTAATGGGGATAAAGTTTCCGGTAAGGTACGGCCTCCAAAAGAAAATGAGCGTTATTATGGACTATTGCACGTAGAAGCTGTGAACGGGGAAGACCCGGAATCAGCGAAAGAACGGGTGTATTTCCCTGGCCTCACGCCGCTCTATCCTAACCGCCAGATGAAATTGGAAACTACTCCAAAACATCTTTCAACAAGGATTATGGATGTGATTGCACCGGTTGGTTTTGGCCAGCGTGGACTCATCGTCGCGCCGCCAAAGGCTGGTAAAACGATGCTGTTAAAAGAAATTGCTAACAGCATTACCACGAACCATCCGGAAGTAGAATTAATTATGCTGTTGATCGACGAACGTCCAGAAGAAGTAACCGACATTGAGCGTTCGGTTGCCGGTGACGTCGTTAGTTCGACGTTTGATGAAGTGCCTGAAAACCATATTAAAGTAGCTGAACTTGTCTTGGACCGCGCGATGCGTTTAGTGGAACATAAGCGTGATGTGGTAATCCTGATGGATAGTATTACACGTCTTGCTCGTGCCTATAACCTAGTCATTCCGCCAAGCGGGCGGACACTTTCCGGGGGGATTGACCCGGCAGCCTTCCATCGTCCGAAGCGCTTCTTCGGGGCGGCCCGTAATATTGAAGAGGGCGGCAGCTTGACGATTCTTGCGACTGCGCTTGTCGATACTGGTTCACGGATGGATGACGTCATTTATGAGGAATTTAAAGGGACAGGTAATATGGAACTGCATCTCGATCGTCAGCTTGCGGAGCGCCGTATTTTCCCTGCGCTTGATATCCGTCGTTCAGGAACACGTAAGGAAGAATTATTGATTCCGAAGGATCATTTGGATAAATTATGGGCGATCCGAAAATCGATGTCAGATTCACCAGATTTTGCGGAGCGTTTCTTGAAAAAATTACGCCAGACGAAGTCGAATGAAGAGTTCTTTGCCCAATTAGGGGAAGAGCTAAAAACAAGACGGTCGTAGGTGTTGAGGTCAGGGACAAGCCTGGTCAAGGAAGCTTTATAGGTTCCTTTTTCAAAAAGAAACCAACAAATCCCAGCTTGCAAAAATAGCTTTGCCTTGTTATAATGGGTGCAGTGTGTTTTTAGTATTTTAGTGCTTGTTATTGACAGGTGCTTTATATAACTCTGTTTCGAAAGATTCAGGGCGGAAGGAGATGAAAAGAATGAAAGCAGGAATTCATCCAAATTATAAAACAGTAACGGTGTCATGTGCTTGTGGTAATACATTTGAAACTGGTTCTGTTAAAAATGAAATTCGTGTTGAAACTTGTTCAGAATGTCATCCATTCTATACTGGTCGTCAGAAATTCGCTGAAGCTGGCGGACGTGTTGACCGTTTCAACAAGAAATATGGCATTAAGACTCCACAACAATAATTGTAAAAAGTACAGGCAAGAAGCAACTTCCTTGCCTGTTTTTTATTTTAATAAATTTACTTTTCGAAATAGATTTTATGGGTTTGCTAGGAAGGAGACGCCGTTTTTATGTATTTAATGAAGCAGAGCGGATGGGTTGAGGTTATCTGTGGCAGTATGTTTTCTGGAAAATCGGAGGAATTGATTCGCCGTGTCAGACGGGCTCAATTCGCTAAACAAAAGATTGCAGTATTTAAGCCGAAAATTGATAATCGCTATCACGATCAACAGGTTGTGTCCCATAATGGGTCTTCTTTTCATGCGAAGCCAATTGCTCATTCTATTGAGATTCTTCACCATGTGGAAGCGGATATCGATATTATTGCGATTGATGAGGTTCAGTTTTTTGATGAAGGAATTGTTCGGATTGTGCAGCAGTTGGCTGACAGCGGCCACCGTGTGGTTTGTGCGGGTCTGGATATGGATTTCCGCGGCGAGCCGTTTGGGCAAATGCCAGCGTTGATGGCCAT
Source organism: Neobacillus sp. 204 (assembly GCF_046562815.1). Classification (NCBI taxonomy): domain Bacteria; kingdom Bacillati; phylum Bacillota; class Bacilli; order Caryophanales; family Bacillaceae; genus Neobacillus; species Neobacillus sp. 204. The sequence goes on along the minus strand of NZ_JBJORY010000008.1, from coordinate 224,389 downwards.
TGCAGAATCGGTGACGAAGCTGCAGGCGGTATGTTCGGTGTGCGGTTCACCATCAAGCCGGACGCAGCGTTTGATTGATGGTCACCCTGCCTCCTACCATGACCCAGTGATCTTAGTGGGTGCCTCCGAAGCATATGAGCCTCGCTGCCGCCACCATCACGAAGTGCCAAAAACGGCGTCATACCGTATAAGCATTGAGCAAGAGTCTACAAACTAAGGTGTCGTTCGGTTTACATAATTAGTGCCTGACACCATAAACGAGCTTAACACTATAAAAACTGTCTGAGAAGGGGATTCTCGGGCAGTTTTTTTTGTTTGTTTGGCTGGGTTGGATGGTGACGGATTTTTGGAGTTTGGCGGAATAATTGGGAAGTTTGGCGGAATAATCTTGGAGTTCGGCGGAATTCTGGGTAGATTCGCGGAATAACATGTAGGTCTGGCGGAATTCAGCCGAGGTTTGGCGGAATCCAAGGAGGAAAGGCAAATTTGGGTACTGAACTTGGAAAGATTTCACTCGTTCTGTTCCTGTCGAGCTCGGGCATGATAGTAATGGGAGGTGTAAGATGCAAAAATTATGGCTGTTTCTCTCATTAACTTTGTTGTTCTTAGTTAGCGGTTGTCAGAATGCCAATCAAGGGGCTTATGACTTGCGCAAAGACCAAACAGCACCAAATTATATGTCTAACCGCGGTGAAAACAAGCAGCGGCTGGTTGAAGATGATATTACCAACCAAAATCCCAATTTTCTCGACCTGAAAAGGACGGGAAGCGGTTCTGAAACAGGCGGCGGAAAAGAGACGGGTGAAGATATTAATAAGGCGAAGCAAGTCATTGCCGATTCAGATGAATTTACGTTAGATTCCGTCTGGATTAATGGTGACCGGATGTGGGTTTCTGTTTATAAAAAAGGAATGCAGTCTGAGCAGGGAAAAGTTAATGCAGAAGCACGACTTCATCGCAAACTGATTCAGGCGTTACCGCGCTATAAAATTGAGGTGCGTGTCAAAGAAGATCGAAGGTAGCATGCTCTGATTATCAGGGCATGTTTTTTTGTGTTGGGTTCCTTTTTTAAAAAGGGTTTTACCGCCCAAATCCTCCCTCAAAAAATTCCCCCCCTAGAATTTGGTTTTGACGGTTGTTTTCACCTATACTATAATTAGAATGTTATGGACAAAAAATTGAGGTGAATAGACTGTGTTTGATCGTCTTCAATCGGTGGAAGATCGCTATGAGAAGTTGAATGAACTTTTGAGCGACCCACAAATTATTAATGATTCAAAAAAATTACGTGATTATTCAAAAGAACAATCTGATATACAAGAAACTGTACAAACGTATCGTGAATATAAAGAGGCGCGTGCGCAGCTTCAGGATGCGAAAGCGATGTTGGATGAGAAGCTTGATGCCGATATGCGTGAAATGGTGAAGGAAGAGGTTAACGAACTGGAAGCACAGATCGTTGAATTGGAAGCGAAGATGAAGATTCTCTTAATTCCAAAGGATCCAAATGATGACAAAAACGTTATCTTTGAAATCCGCGGAGCTGCGGGCGGGGACGAGGCGGCTTTGTTTGCGGGGAATTTATATCGGATGTACAGCCGTTATGCGGAAGCGCAAGGCTGGAAGATTGATCTTCTTGATGCGAACCCAACTGGTCTTGGCGGCTACAAGGAAATCAGCTTTATGATTAATGGTCAGGGCGCTTATTCGAAATTGAAGTATGAGAATGGGGCGCATCGTGTGCAGCGTGTACCGGAGACGGAATCAAGCGGCCGGATTCATACGTCAACAGCGACGGTTGTTTGTTTGCCGGAAGCGGAAGAATTAGAAGTGGAAATCAATGATAAGGATATCCGTTTCGATGCGTTTGCTTCGAGCGGTGCCGGCGGACAGTCAGTTAATACAACGATGTCAGCCGTGCGTTTAACGCATATTCCGACGGGGATTGTGGTTTCAATTCAGGATGAGAAATCGCAGCATAAGAACAAAGATAAGGCGATGAAGGTGTTACGTGCTCGTATTTATGATAAATACCAGCAGGAAGCACAGGCAGAATATGATTCTGTTCGTAAATCAGCGGTAGGGACAGGAGACCGTTCTGAGCGGATTCGTACCTACAACTTCCCGCAAAACCGGGTGACGGACCACCGCATTGGTTTAACGATTCAAAAGCTCGATCAAATTTTAGAGGGCAAGCTGGATGATATCATCGATGCGCTGATTATGGATGATCAGGCACGCAGGCTGGATAGTGCCTCTAATGAGTAAGAAAGTATTTGAAGCTCTTCAATGGGCTTCTTCTTTTTTAGGTCCAGCGAATCGTGATGCGAATGCGGGGGAGCTTTTGCTGCGCCATTTTACTGGGATGAGCCGGGCGCAGTTGTTTGCGAACATGCGCGATGAGTTAGCTCCAGGTGTGTGGGAGTCGTTTGAAAAGGCGGTTTTTGACCATGTGAAGGGTGTCCCGGTGCAGTATATCATCGGGACCGAGGAGTTTTACGGGCGGCCGTTTCTCGTCAATGAAGAGGTGCTGATTCCGAGACCGGAGACGGAAGAACTCGTTTACGGCGCCCTCCAACGGATTAAGCGTCTGTTTAGCGGCGCAAAACAAGTCATCAAGCTCGCCGACATCGGTACCGGCAGCGGCGCCATCGCCATCACCATGAAGCTCGAAGAATCTGAGCTGAGGGTGTCAGGCACCAATAGTTCTACGGAGCCGTTGGAAATGGTGTCAGGCACCAATACTACTACGGAGCCGTTGGAAATGGTGTCAGGCACCAATACTACTGCGAAGCCAGTGTTAAAGGTGTCAGGCACTGATATTGCGGAGGCGTCTCTGGTTGTGGCACGGGAGAATGCCACAAGGCTTGGGGCGGAGGTGGAGTTTGTACAGGGGAATTTGCTTGGGCCGTTTATTGAGAGCGGCGACCGGTTTGATGTGATTCTTTCAAATCCGCCATATATTCCGTTCGGTGATATCACGACGATGTCGGAGGTTGTGACGGAGCATGAGCCGCATCGGGCTTTGTTTGCGGGGACAGACGGCTTGGAATTTTACCGCCGCTTTATGACGGAGCTGCCGCAGGTGCTAGAGAGGCGCGCGCTGGTTGGTTTCGAGATTGGGGCCGGTCAGGGCGAAGCGGTAGCGGAGCTTTTTCGAAAGGCCTTTGCAGACGCCAGGGTGGAGATTGTGAATGATATTAATGGCCGGGACCGCATGGTGTTTGCGGAGATGGGTTTCGAGGTTTAAGTTCTGTCAAAAAGGCGGAAGTTATATAGAAAATCATAAGAAACGCTCAGAGCTGATTGGCTCTGAGCGTTTCTTTATACTTCAAGTAGATAGGAAGACATCTCTTTTATTTTTGAGTTATTGCGTGAGCTGGCAAAGGTGTACACGTTACAGAAGCCGTATTTCTTCTTATTTCCTACAAGTAAGGTGCCGTTAACTGAACCGTGATAGCCATGGGTGATGATGGTGTGAATCTGCAGTTCGGTTACTGGATTGTTCTGGTTTTGCTTTAGGACCGAGATAACCCTTTCTTTGCCTTGGATTAGATGTTGCCCGATGATATTCCAGAGGAAATCGTCGGTGATATTGTCGGTAAGATAGGCGAGATCGTTTTGGACAAAGGCGATGTTAAATTCCTTAGAAAGGCCTTTTTGGGGGCGTTACCACAATCGTCCGGACAAATGACTTTTAAATCAACATTTTCGGAATGGGGCTGATTCATTTTTTTGTTCTCCATTTTCTTAAAATTAATTTTATCTTAATAACGACTGTTCTCTTATTTTACCATATAATTGGATTGTTCCCCTTTGATGGGGTGTGGATTCACCAGGAATCTTTTAAAAAATATCAAAATTTAATAGTTTAAGATTCTGGCATTTTGTCCAAAATGAAGATATCGAAGGGACGGTGCTAGAATTGAAAAGTAAATTCGTGGTTTGGGGATATTTAATCGTTTTGTCGTTAGGAACGATGTTGAATTTATATATGCCGAAGACGGAAGCAGCGCAAAAGGAATCGATTGTCATTCCAGGGGAAGCGATTCGGCTCCGGATTCTTGCGAATAGTGATTTTGAAAAGGATCAAGCGATTAAACGAAGGGTGCGCGATGCGGTTAATGCGCAGATTACACTGTGGGTACAGGATTTAACATCGATGGAGAAAGCAAGAACGGTCATCAGATCAAAGCTTCCAGAAATTCAAGCCATTTCGGAAAAAGTTGTCCGTGAGCAAGGGTCGACACAATCGGTGAAGGTCGAGTTTGGCAAGGTTCAGTTTCCAACGAAATTATATGGTCAATATTTATATCCTGCGGGAGAGTATCAAGCGATTTTGATTACATTAGGTTCAGGCGAAGGTGCGAACTGGTGGTGTGTGCTTTATCCACCATTATGCTTCCTTGATTTTTCAAATGGTGTGGCTGTAAGTGATGGTTTTGATGGGGAAAAGAAGGCAAAAGCAAAAACGCTGAAGGCAGAAAAGTCGAAAGCAAAGGTGGAAAAGGTTAAAGAAGTTGCCTCGGTCGATGATGGTGCAAAGAAGGCCCGAGTCAAGGCTGATTCTGAAGGGAAAGTGGCTGCGGAGAATGAAGAGGGCGTAGCTGAGAAAGAAGAAGTCGAAGTGAAGAGCCAAAAAAGCAAAGCGAAAAACGAAAAAGTTGAAGTGAACAATGAAGAAGAAAGACAGCAACCGGAGAGGCTGATTGAAAAAGAGGGTCCTGTGTTCAATGAGATTCAGATTGAGGAAGAGGAGGAGCCAGTGAAAGTGGCAAAAACAGAGGCACCTGTGTATACTTCGGAAGATGAAAAGCCGGTAGAAGTGAAGTTTTTCGTGGTAGAGATGTGGGAGAAGATGTTTAACTAGACCAGTTCCGATTGTGGGACTGGTTTTTTGCTTGTTTATAATGTTGTGGATAACTGAAATTGTTCTCTGAATCCAGATCAATAGGAGTGGGCTTCGGAAGCGAAAGAAAAGAGTTAGCTTTCTGAGGAGTATCCAGTCACTTGCACGTTTTGTCGTGTGGTGAATAAATTTTACTAGATTCCTGAATCTAGCGGTTCTATTTTTTCTATGTCATCCATATTCATAGAGTAGAATCTTAAAAAGAGGTGGATAGGATGCAGGCGATGATTCGCAGGGCTAAAAAAGAAGACTTGGGAAGGTTACGAGAGTTTTTATCGAGAGCGAAGCTGGGGACGGATGGATTAACAGATGAGACAATCGACTATTTTTTGTTGTTAGAGCATGAGGACGGGACCTTAAAGGGCTCGCTTGGAATGGAGGCGTTCACGGAGTTTGGGCTATTGCGCTCACTTGTGGTAGCACCTGGACAAGCCGAGAAGGAAATTTTCGTTCTTTTTGATCAAATGGTCCAATTAGCAAAAGAAAAAGGGATGAAAGGTTTGTTTTTGGCAACAAATAAGAGCGTAGCCTTACCGTTTTTTGAGTTAATGGGCTTTCAGAAAGTCGAGCGGGAGGAATTACCTAGCGAATTTTATCACTCAGAACATATTCGACACGTTTTAAATGTGGATAACTCATTATTTTTGAAATTTTCACTATAATTGTGGATATATCCACAAAGTTATCCACTATTTCAACGAAGTTGTACACAATTTGTGGATAACACTTGTATTTATGCCCACCTTCTTTTATACTTTCAAACGTATTGAGTGAAAAATATGAGTCTAGGTGACTAAATTCGCCAAATTTCGCTAGTAGACTCGTTTGAGATAAAGGTGGATAACTATGAACACGAAAGTCTGGAAAGTGGATAAGTATGTGGATAATCTAGAAAATAATCCACAAGTTGTGGATGCAGCGAATTTTTTACGGGATAACGAAGTGGTCGCATTGCCGACGGAGACGGTTTATGGCCTTGGCGGGAATGCGAAAAGTGATACGGCCGTGAAGAAGATTTTTGCGGCTAAAGGCCGGCCGAGTGATAATCCACTGATTATTCACATTGCGGAAAAACGTCAGCTGAGCACGTTTGTGGAGGATATTCCCGAAAAAGCAGAAAGGCTGATCGAGGCGTTTTGGCCGGGACCGCTGACGATTATTTTTAAAAGGAAAGAAGGCGTTCTGTCTGAAACGGCGACAGCAGGCTTGGCAACAGTTGCGGTCAGAATACCGGACCACCCTGTGGCGCTGGCGTTGTTGAAAAGTTGTGGCTTGCCAATTGCTGCGCCAAGTGCGAACAGCTCGGGCAAACCGAGTCCAACCAATGCCGATCATGTTCTGGACGACTTAAATGGGAAAATTGCTGGTGTGATTGACGGCGGTGCGACAGGAATTGGCGTCGAATCAACGGTGGTCGATTGCACGGAGGCGATACCGGTCATCTTACGGCCGGGCGGGGTAACGAAAGAACAGCTCGAGTCTATTGTGGGCGAGGTTCAGGTTGACGCAGCGTTAACCGATGAGGCTGCACGGCCGAAAGCACCAGGGATGAAATACCGCCATTACGCCCCGAACGCTCCGCTTTATATGGTGTCAGGCACCACGAAATTTCTCCATCGTTTGGTAGAAGAAAAGCGGCAGGAGGGGCTCCGGGTCGGAGTGCTGACGACAAAAGAGAATGCCCATCTGTTCGAGGCGGATGTAGTGCTCACTTGCGGGAAACGGGCGGAGCTTGAGACGGTGGCGGCTGCGCTTTATGATACGCTCCGAAAGTTTAATCTGGAAAAAGTGGATGTTATTTATAGTGAAGTCTTCCCGAACACAGGTGTCGGACAAGCGATCATGAACCGCCTTCAGAAGGCGGCTGGGAATAAATTAATTACCGAATAACCACTAGGTTTCCCCTTAACCGGGGGCCTGGTGGTTTTTTGTTTTGGTGTCAATTTTGGTGTCAGGCACCAATAATACTATGAGTCCAGTGTTAAGGTTGTCAGGCACCATAATAGGCTCCTGGATGTAACAAATTTTGGGATTTAGAGGGGGAATGGCGGTATAATAGAGGTAGGCTCCGTAGATTCTCGTCCTCCAACAAGACTTCTAAATTAGTTTGGACGTGCATATGCTTAGGTTAGTTAGTCCAAGGAGGCGGAGTCCGTATGTCTGAAATGATTAGCGAATTAGTAACTTTGATGATAATGGCGTTTGCACTAGGGATGGATGCATTTTCAGTCGGACTTGGCATGGGAATGTACAAACTTCGGCTTAAGAAAATTTTTAATATTGGGATCACAATAGGCTTATTCCACGTATGGATGCCGCTTTTAGGTTTGATAGCAGGGAAATTTCTATCGGAGAAGTTTGGTACGTTAGCGACGTTTATCGGTGGTTTTCTGTTGATTATGCTAGGTGTGCAAATGGTATGGTCAACTCTCAAGAAGGGGGAGGAGAAGGTCATTTCCCCGGCTGGATTTGGCCTGCTGATTTTTGCTTTGAGCGTTAGCCTTGATAGTTTTTCCGTCGGCCTTTCCTTGGGCATTTACGGTGCAAAAACGTTTTTGGTTATCCTTTGTTTTGGCATCATGGCCACCGTGCTAACATGGGTCGGATTACTCCTCGGCCGAAAGATGCAGGGGTGGGTAGGGGCCTATAGTGAAGCACTTGGGGGTGCGATTCTCCTTGCGTTTGGAATAAAGCTGCTCGCCCCGTTCTTATGAGGAAGAAATCGCTGGCTTATTTATGATAAAATAAAGGTAACTAGTTTTTACATAAGAATTTTGCAAGGAGGAGGCAAACACATTGCAGCGCATTTTGTTTGTATGCACAGGAAATACATGCAGGAGTCCAATGGCTGAGGCAATTTTGAAAAATAAACAAATTGACGCAATCGAAGTGAGGTCAGCCGGAATTTTTGCAGCAAACGGCAATGAGGCATCCGCCCATGCGAAAAAGGTGCTCGAGGACAATGGGATCGCACATAATCACCGTTCCAGTTTGTTAACCCGTAACGAGGTCGAATGGGCCGACCTTATCCTCACCATGACGTCTTCACACAAGATGGGGATTCTCCAGCAATATCCGGAAGTAGGCGGAAAGGTTTTTACCTTAAAGGAATACAGTGGGGAAGGGTTTCATTTAGATGTGGTTGATCCATATGGCGGATCCTTGGCCATGTATGAAAAAACCTTTCGTGAACTAGATGAATTAATTGACAAGGCGATTGGAAAACTAAAGTAATACTTTGTGGAATGCTCTCTTTCTTCTGGAAGGGAGCTTTTATTTTTGGGGTTGGAACTTTATATTTTTGTAAGGGTATGTCAAAATGAATCAGGAGAGCGGAAGCGTCTGATTGTCGTCGGACGCTTAAGGCCAAACAGGATTAGGAAAATGAATAACAGGAGGTTTTTACATGAAAGTAGCATTAGCATCAGACCATGGCGGGGTTAATCTTCGCAAAGAAATCGCCAATCTATTAGTAGAGCTTGGCATTGAATACCAAGATTTTGGCTGTGAGTGTGAAACATCGGTCGATTATCCAGACTACGCACTGCCTGTCGCTGAAAAGGTGGCGAACGGTGAATTTGACCGCGGCATCCTGATTTGCGGGACTGGCATCGGAATGAGCATTGCTGCCAACAAAGTAAAAGGGATTCGCTGTGCCTTGGTCCATGATACATTTAGTGCCAAAGCAACGCGCGCCCACAATGATTCTAACATTTTAGCGATGGGTGAACGTGTCATTGGCCCTGGTTTGGCCCGTGATATCGCCGAAATCTGGCTGACAGGTGAATTTGAAGGCGGCCGACATGCCAACCGGGTTGGAAAAATTAGTGAATACGAGGCAAAGAACCTTTAATATTAGTCCATGTTGATTGGAGCCGAAGGCGCGAGACTTCTCCAGTGAGACCCCGCAGGCGCTCGCTTACCGAGGAGCCTCGCCAGGAGTGGAAATTAACATGCAAGTTTAACAGTGCTTATTAGTAAAGGATTTGTTGGACTGGACATCTGTTAGGGGAGGGTAAGGCTTATGATTCAAGAGTGTGAAAAAGAGCTGGAAGCAATTTTAACAGAATTCAAAGAACAGGCAGCGTTGAAAAAGGGACAGTTGCTGGTGGTCGGCTGCAGCACCAGTGAGGTGATCGGGGAGCGAATCGGGACCTCCGGGACGGTTGAAGTTGCTGAAATGATTTTCCGCTGCTTGAAAAACTTTCAAGCGGACACCGGGATTGATCTGGCGTTTCAATGCTGTGAGCATTTAAATCGGGCATTGGTCGTCGAACGCGCGGTAGCTGAGGCAAGGCGCTTTGAGGAGGTATCAGTTGTCCCAGTCCGAAAAGCTGGCGGGGCAATGGCAACCTATGCGTTTCAAGCGTTCGAGGATGCTGTGGTGGTGGAGTTCGTCAAGGCAGATGCCGGAATTGACATTGGCCATACCTTGATTGGCATGCACCTAAAACATGTCGCTGTCCCGGTCCGCGTAATGCAAAAAAAGCTCGGACAGGCACATGTAACGCTCGCCAAGGTCCGCCCAAAATTGATCGGCGGAGTAAGAGCCGTATACGAACGGAATCAGGAAAACTCGAGCTGCTCTTAATAAACTTGGGTGTCAGGCACCATTATTAAAGGATTTATAAGCTGGAAAATTTTGATGCATCACGCTAAAACACGAATATTTATGTGATAAAAATTAATTTCGTTCGGAAAATTAAGTACGGACATATAAAAATATTCCACATTAGGTAAAAAAATAATTAAAAACCGAAAAATGTTTCTCTTTTAATTTGAGGGTGTTTCATGCTAAAATGAAAAAGAATTTTCGAAATTATCAATAGTTACTTACATATAAGGGGGATTTTTGTCATGAAGCATTTGCCACAAGCGGATGAACAGGTTTTTCAAGCGATTCAAAAAGAATTAGGTCGTCAACGCTCTAAGATTGAATTAATTGCCTCAGAAAACTTTGTTAGCGAAGCAGTCATGGAAGCACAAGGCTCTGTGTTAACGAACAAGTATGCAGAAGGCTATCCTGGCCGACGCTATTATGGCGGTTGTGAATATGTCGATATTGTCGAAGACTTAGCCCGTAACCGCGCGAAGGAAATTTTCGGTGCGGAATATGTGAACGTGCAGCCGCACTCAGGTGCACAAGCTAATATGGCGGTTTACTTCACAGTTCTAGAGCAAGGTGACACCGTGCTTGGCATGAATTTATCTCACGGCGGCCACTTAACACACGGCAGCCCGGTTAACTTCAGTGGTGTTCAATATAACTTTATCGAGTATGGTGTGGACGAAACAACTCACCGCATCAATTATGATGATGTCCGTGCAAAAGCCCTTGAACACAAGCCAAAGATGATTGTCGCTGGGGCTAGTGCCTACCCGCGCGCGATCGACTTTGCAAAGTTCCGCGAGATTGCTGATGAAGTTGGCGCGTACTTAATGGTGGATATGGCGCACATCGCCGGCCTTGTTGCAACAGGTTTGCACCAAAACCCGGTTCCATACGCAGATTTCGTGACAACGACAACACACAAAACATTGCGCGGCCCACGCGGCGGGATGATCCTTTGCAAAGAGGAATTTGGCAAGAAAATTGATAAATCGATCTTCCCTGGTATTCAAGGCGGTCCACTGATGCATGTTATTGCAGCCAAAGCGGTTGCATTTGGCGAAGCACTCCAGGACAGCTTTAAAGAATATGCAGGTCAAATTATCGCCAATGCTAAGCGCTTAGCGGATAGTCTTCAAAAAGAAGGCTTGAAGCTAGTTTCAGGCGGTACCGACAACCACCTATTGTTGGTGGATGTTCAGTCCCTTGGCCTGACAGGTAAGGTTGCTGAAAAGGTTCTTGATGAAATTGGAATCACAGTGAACAAAAACACGATTCCATTTGATCCGCAAAGTCCGTTTGTGACAAGCGGGATCCGCATCGGGACGGCAGCTGTTACAAGCCGTGGCTTTGGTGAAGCAGACATGGACGAGATTGCTTCCATTATTGCGTTTACCTTGAAAAACCATGAAGATGCAGCGAAGCTTGAGGAAGCGCAAGGACGCGTAGAAGCTTTAACAAGCAAATTTACCCTTTATCCAGAATATTAAACAGCAAAGAATCGGCCTAATTATGTATAGTGGGCCGGTTTTTTTTTGAAAAATCTAACTAGTATTTTGATTTGCTCATTGGATTGTTTTTCTGTAAAATGAGACGGAGTGTTTGTTAATTAAAAAAAAAGGGGCGATGATTGTGGCCAAGGTATTCGTTTTCGACCATCCATTAATTCAACATAAGCTAACTTACATACGTGATAAAAATACTGGAACAAAAGAGTTTCGCGAGCTTGTCGATGAAGTTGCCACGCTGATGGCATTTGAAATCACGAGAGATATGTCGCTTGAGGATATTGATATCGAAACACCTGTCTGTCCAGCAAAATCAAAGGTATTATCCGGTAAAAAAATCGGTGTGGTACCTATTTTGCGTGCAGGAATCGGAATGGTTGACGGTATTTTAAAATTGATCCCAGCGGCGAAAGTAGGCCATATCGGTCTATACCGCGACCCAGAAACATTGCTTCCAGTTGAATATTATATTAAGTTGCCAAGTGACGTGGAAGAGCGCGATTTCATCGTGGTTGACCCAATGCTCGCAACAGGCGGTTCAGCGGTTGAAGCGATTCGCTCCTTGAAAAAGCGCGGCGCAAAGCATATCAAATTTATGTGTCTAATCGCGGCACCAGAAGGCGTGGAAGCTGTTAAGGAAGCCCACCCAGATGTGGATATCTACATCGCAGCATTAGATGAGAAATTAAACGACCACGGCTACATTGTCCCAGGTTTAGGCGATGCTGGGGACCGGTTGTTTGGAACAAAATAAGCTCTTTTTGAAAAAAGTCGAGAATACTCGGCTTTTTTTTGTTGGGGTTTATTGAAATAGGTAATTAGTGTTTTAAAGAACCCGGTTTAATTTAAAAAATCAACAGCGGTTTTGGGACCTGGTTTATTTTTCGAAAAATAGGTTGGTTTTTTGGTAAAAAATGTCTAATTGTACTAAACACCTTGAAAATTGTACAAAACCACTAAAAATTTGTACAAAACCTTTAAAATTTGCACAAAACCCATCCAAAATTACACATAAAATCAGTCTTTCGTACAAAACTTTAACAAGAACAATTTCAAAATTAATAAAGAACAAAAATACTCAAAATTGAACCTCAAAAAGATCAAATTCATCAAAATTCAAAATTTGTTCTTAGTTTTTAAGCAGGAAATCATAACATTTAAGAGAAATTACCATTGAAACTATATTTGAGGTGATGTGCATGGTCGTTTTAGAGTTACAATTACCAATACAAGCTTACCAATGTATGGCATTGCTGCGCAGGATACATAAAAATCATCCAATTAGGCCGACAATCGAACGCGATCTAAAATCGTGGCTGAAGGGATACTACGGCGAGAAGGAATGCAGCTATTATCTTTCGCTTTTGCCTGAAGATCAATATTACATTTTTCATGGCCTGCGGTTAATCGATAAGAAACCCTTCCAAATCGATTTAGTAATCCTTTCATCGAGGTTTATCTTTATGGGTGAAGTGAAAAATCTTTCGAAGAAGTTGATTTTTCATAAGGAGTCCAATCATGTCACAAAAGAATTTAATCATGAAGAAGAAGGCATTTCGAATCCTATCCTTCAGGTCAAAAGGCAGCAAATGCAGTTCGTTAATTGGCTGAGAAAAATGCAAATGCTCGGACTACCAATCGAAAGAGTGGTTATTATCAGTAAGTCAACCACTAAAATAGAAACTACGCCAGATAATCAACAAATTTTTAATGAGTTGATTTACGCGGAATCACTCTTGGAAAGGATTGAAGAAATGGAATGCAAGTACCAAAAGCCTGCCTTTAGTAAAAAGAAACTCGCTCAGTCAGTGGACCTCCTTTTAACCCATCATCAAACACCTATTCCTGATATTCTCCCAACATATAAATTATCCAAAGATGACATTATCACAGGAGTGTTTTGTCCTAAGTGCCCTACCGGTGCGATGGCATTTTACTCTGCTAAGTGGAACTGTCATAATTGCGGGTATTCCTCCAAAACTGCCTTTTTCCAGACTGTTGATGATTATTTCCTCCTATTGGGACCGACGATTAACAGGAGACAGTTCGCTGAATTTTTACACATTGGCTCCCCCTTCATTGCAGGGTATCAACTGCGGTCACTCAATCTCCCGTCGTCCGGTTCCAAACGAGGGACAATCTACACCCTTCCAAAAAATCAACTATTGTGCCCGCTTGATGAAAAGGGAATCAACGCATACACGGTTCCAACCAGATAAAGACAACATGCATACTTTTCCCCTTCAGTGAAAACGATATTGAAAAAGGGGAAATCCGTCGATGAAACTTCTACTTGCTTTACTGCTAGCTTTTCAAACTCCTAAAATACTCATTCATCCATCTATCACCAAAAGCAGGCAGGAAACCACTGCGATTATCATTCTGGACAAGCCGCACACCGACCAGGAAATTCAGCAGCTCCTTCAACCCTATAAAGACGTGAAGCTGCGCCGTGTTTACCGCGAAGCCCTGGATGGTTTCTCCGTCCAAGGCAGTGTAGAGACACTAGCCAAACTCAAAAGCAGCCAAAAACAAATTATCAACGTCTCGCCGGTCATTCAATACCAGGCTGAAACCGAGGAGAGTGTTGAAATTATTGGCGGTAAGGAAGTCCGCAGTCTTTTTGATAAAAAAAACCAACGGCTGACGGGAAGAGGAGTCACGGTGGGGGTCATTGATACGGGTGTTGACTACACCCATCCGGACCTCAAGCGGAACTTTGCCGGCGGCCGCGACCTTGTCGATAATGACCGTGATCCGATGGAAACACTTGCGATCGGAAAGGCGACCATCCACGGTACGCATGTGGCGGGCATTATTGCCGCCAATGGAAAAATAAAAGGTGTGGCTCCAGAGGCGAAAATTGTGGCGTACCGGGCACTCGGTCCAGGTGGGGGCGGCACCACGGAGCAGGTGCTTGCGGCAATTGACCAGGCCATTAAGGATAAGGTTGATATTGTCAATCTCTCACTGGGAAATGATATCAACGGTCCTGACCTGCCAATCAGCCTCGCCCTCAATCGTGCGGTCGACCGCGGGATCGTGGCGGTGGCGGCATCTGGTAATTCCGGACCCAGTGTGTGGAGCGTGGGTTCACCAGGAACCGCCTCCAAAGCCATATCAGTTGGGGCGTCAACGCCAACTTTAGAGACACCACATTTAATAATAGAAGGAAGTAGGGAACAATTTCAAATTGAGCCGATGGAAGGCTCGGCCGCGTGGGCGCTTGACCGCTCTGTAGATATGGCTGATGGCGGCATCGGCAGACCGGATGAATTGAAACATGTCGATGGGAAAATTGCTCTCATTAAAAGAGGAACCCTGACTTTTTCGGAGAAAGCGGAGAATGCCCAAAAGGCGGGGGCAAAAGCGGTGCTGATCTACAATAATATGAGCGGCGGCCGCTTCATGGGAAACCTGGACTCTCAGCTGACCATCCCTGTCGGAGCACTCGCTAAGGGTGACGGAGTTATTTTACAAAGAGAAATAAAAAAACAAAGCACTTTGGCGAGGGTTTTGGTCAGTGAAGAGCGGGATCAGCTCGCCGACTTCAGCTCACGCGGACCTGTGACGGGAACATGGGAGATTAAGCCGGATATTGTCGCACCTGGAGTCGCAATTAATTCGACCATTCCAGGCGGATATTTGTCGTTGCAGGGAACAAGCATGGCCGCACCGCATGTCGCTGGGGCCTGCGCACTAATCAAGCAGGCCCATCCGGACTGGACACCGGAGCAAATCAAAGCGGCCCTTATGAATACGGCAAAACCGCTTGCCAAATCAAATGTCATGAACCGTATCGCTTCCAATTCACGCCAGACGCAGCTAGAACCCAACATCTACCGCACTTTTGAGCAGGGCGCAGGCCGAATCCAAGTCGATGAAGCCATCAAAGCGACTACACTCGTATCGCCTAGCAGTATACGTTTTGGGAAATTTACCGAGGGGAATGACGTTCATAAAGCCGATTTACATGTTGAAAATACAAGCACGAGTAAACAACGCTATTCTTTTGATACCCCGCACCAGGTTGATGGACTCCACTGGCGGCTGCCGCTATCGTTTACGCTCGAACCAAAGCAGACGAAAGATATCACCGTCGAGTTAACGGTTGACCCGCAGGTGTTTAAAGGGAAAATTCACGACGGCTATCTTCAGCTCCAGGCAGGAGCGGCAACCATTCGCATTCCTTATTTGTATGTGTTGGAAGAGCCCAACTACCCGCGCGTGATGGGCTTTGATTTCATGGATGGCGACAAACCAGGGCAGTACCGCTATGAGGTGTATTTGCCGGGCGGGGCCGAGGAATTTGGGATTGCGTTATTTAACCCGGAGGATTACCGGTTTATTGGCTTTTTAGATACGATTACCAATGTAAAAAAGGGACTGATTCAGAAAGATATCCCGGATGGACAGCTTCCACGGGATGGAAGCTATCTAGTGAAGGTTTTTGCCAAAAAGGCGGGTAAAGAGGATTTTATCGAGCGGATGATCGTAATTGAGAAAAAACAAGACTAATGGACCATGTCCCAGGCGGACATTGCCTTCTATTATAACCCATAATAAAGGTTCATAAAATTGTACCATTAGTATAATTATAAATGTTCACAAAATAGACACAAAATGAACAAAATTCCTTCACAATTTACAATACAATAAGAATGTTGAGTAAAGTTCTGAAATGGAAAAAAATTCAGCGAATACTTTGTGGTATAATTCACGTAAACTCATTGACATTGACATGGTGCTATTGTATGCTTACAAAGGGTATAAATGATAGGGTTTTCATGCGATTAAATCTATCTAAGGATAGTATTTTGGCTATGAATTTTTCCATTTGTCCGCTTGGCATTCTCTTACAGTGAGGATGTGTTGATATGCGTCAAAACAACCGCAACCCATTACAAGCTATGGCTTTAATGTCCGCAATTGTCTCCCAATTAGTAGGTTCCATTCTAATAGGTATTTTCTCAGGCAGATGGCTGGATCGGCATTTGGGTACCGAACCAATTTTCTTAATAATCGGACTGCTCATCGGTCTTGCTGCGGGCACCTATTCCATGCTTCTTTCAATCCGCCATTTCTATTCAGGAGATAAATAACTATGCCAGATTTCAGAGTAATGTACAACAGGCAGCGCAAATGGATTTTTTACTTGTTGTCCATTTATGTTCTAGGCTGGGGCTTCACATCATTTCAAACCGTATTTTTAGGACTGATTCTTGGGACATGCTTCGGGTATTTGAACTTGTGGCTCTTGGTAAGAAAGACGGAAAGTTTTGATAAAAAGGTAACAGAGGGCAAAAAGCCGCGTTCCTTAGGTTCGCTCTCGAGAATGGCGGTGGCTGGAATTGCCGCGTTAATCGCCTTAAAATATCCTGAGCAATTCGATATTATTAGTTTAGTGATAGGATTGATGACATCCTATATTGTCATTATGATAGATTATTTTTACCATGCTTTGCATGTACATAAATGAAGCGGAAGCGAGGTGAGTTTACATGCATCATGAGACTCCAGAGTTTGAGTTTATGGGTCTTTGGTTTAATGGCGCAAATATGCTAATGATTACGATTGCAAGTTTAATCGTGTTCTTAATAGCTGTCCTAGCTACAAGGAAGTTGGCAATGAAACCTACAGGGATGCAAAACTTCTTTGAATGGGTAATGGACTTTGTTAAAGGCATCATCAATAGCACGATGGATTGGAAAGATGGCGGAAGATTCCACATCCTTGGAATTACACTAATTATGTATGTTTTTGTATCCAATATGTTAGGTCTTCCATTTGCAATCGTGATTGATGAAAAGCTTTGGTGGAAATCACCAACAGCCGATCCAATCATCACTTTAACACTAGCTGTCATGGTTTTGGGTCTATCTCATTATTATGGCGTCAAGTTAAAAGGTGCAAAGGGTTATGCAGAAGGTTTCTTCGCTCCAATGAAATTCTTATTCCCTTTGAAAATCATTGAGGAATTTGCCAATACGCTGACTCTTGGTCTGCGTCTATATGGTAACATTTACGCGGGTGAATTGCTTTTATCACTATTGGCAACAGGCTTAGCACATCAAGGTATTGCCGGCACCATCGCAGCGATTCCGTTGACAATGGTATGGCAAGGGTTCTCTATTTTCGTTGGTACGATTCAAGCTTATATTTTCACAATGTTAACAATGGTTTACTTGGCTCATAAAGTGAGTCACGACCATTAATAATACACCGTTCATTTTTAATGAACAATATAAAAAAATAATTTATGTTTTATACATTTAAGGAGGAAAAAAAGTAATGACAGGATCAATTGGTGTTTTAGCAGCAGCAATCGCAATCGGATTAGCAGCAGTAGGTGCAGGTATTGGTAACGGTCTTATCGTAGGACGTACAGTAGAAGGTATCGCTCGTCAACCTGAACATCGCGGTTTACTACAAACAACAATGTTTATCGGGGTTGCGTTAGTTGAAGCATTACCGATTATCGGTGTAGTTATCGCGTTCATGGTATTAAACCGATAATATTAGGCAAATTCCAGGTGGCGATGATCAACAAATCCTCGCCATTCATTTATGTGTTTTTTCTATCGTTAAGCAACTCTTGAAAGGAGTGAACCGAGGGTGTTAACAAACAGTTTTGTATTAGCGACTGCTGCTGAAGGCGGCGGCCACATTAATACTGGAGATATTTTCTTCCAGCTCATCGTATTTATTGCTTTGTTAGCCTTGCTAAAGAAGTTTGCATGGGGTCCATTAATGGGCATCATGAAACAACGTGAAGAGCATATTGGTAATGAAATTAGTGCGGCAGAAAACAGCCGTTTAGAAGCACAAAAGATTTTACAAGAACAACGCGACCTTTTAAAAGAAGCGCGTAATGATGCTCAAAACCTCATTGAAGGTGCGAAAAAGCAAGGCGATATTCAGCGTGAAGAGATTATCGCAGCGGCACGCACTGAAGCTGAGCGCATGAAAGAGTCAGCTAAGCTTGAGATTGAGCAGCAAAAAGAAAAAGCAGTTGCCGCGATTCGTGAGCAAGTTGCGTCCCTGTCTGTATTGATTGCTTCTAAAGTAATTGAAAAAGAAATTACAGCAGCAGATCAAGACCAGCTTATTAACGAATATATTAAAGAGGCAGGAGAAGAGCGATGAGCAACTCTATGGTAGCTAAGCGCTACGCGTTGGCTCTTCTAAAAATTGCGAAAGAGACGGATTCGCTCGGAGTTATTGAAGAAGAACTTCGTGTAGTGAAGGAAGTTGTACAATACAATCCTGAATTAAAAGCCATCTTAAATTCTTCCAAGCTTTCAATTGAAAAGAAAAAAGAGATTCTTAAGACTGCTTTCGCATCAGTAAATGTAAATGTACTGAATACACTGTTGATCTTAATCGACCGCCACCGTGAAGACCAAATCATTGATTTGGCAAATGAATTTTTAGAGCTAGCGAATGAAGAGATGGGCATTGCCGAAGCTGAAGTCTACAGCACACGTGCATTAACCGATGCGGAACGCGAAGCAATCTCGTCAGTATTTGCAGCTAAAATTGGCAAAAAGTCACTAAAAATCGAAAATATCGTAGATTCCAACTTGCTTGGCGGCATTCGCCTTCGCATTGGAAATCGTATATATGACGGGTCATTAAGAGGTAAACTTGATCGTTTAGAACGTAAATTGTTAAGCTAGATTCGAAAGATTAGGGGTGAAACTCATGAGCATCAAAGCTGAAGAAATTAGTGCCCTGATAAAAAAGCAAATTGAAAACTATCAGGCGGAGATTCAAGTGACTGATGTCGGTACAGTTATCTCCATTGGTGACGGTATCGCACGTGTTCATGGCCTTGACAATGTCATGGCTGGAGAACTTGTTGAATTTTCAAACGGCGTTATGGGTATGGCACAAAACCTTGAAGCAAATAACGTTGGTATTATCATTCTCGGACCTTTCACTGAAATCAAGGAAGGTGACGAGGTTCGCCGTACAGGACGCATCATGGAGGTTCCAGTTGGTGAGGAACTTATCGGACGCGTTGTAAACTCGCTTGGACAACCAGTTGATGGTATGGGTCCAATCAATACAACAAAAACACGCCCAGTTGAAGCGGTAGCTCCAGGCGTTATGGCTCGTAAATCCGTTCATGAGCCATTACAAACAGGTATTAAAGCGATTGACGCCCTTGTGCCAATCGGACGTGGTCAACGTGAGTTAGTCATCGGTGACCGTCAAACAGGTAAAACATCTGTTGCGATTGATACCATTTTGAATCAAAAAGGTCAAAACATGATCTGTATCTATGTTGCGATCGGACAAAAAGAATCTACAGTTCGTAACGCCGTTGAAACACTGCGTAAATACGGCGCATTAGAATATTCAATCGTTGTTACTGCATCTGCATCACAACCTGCTCCATTGCTTTACCTAGCGCCATATGCGGGTGTTTCAATGGCTGAAGAGTTTATGTATGCAGGCAAACACGTATTGATCGTCTATGATGATCTTTCTAAACAAGCAGCTGCATACCGTGAGCTTTCCTTGCTGCTTCGTCGTCCTCCAGGTCGTGAAGCATATCCAGGGGATGTATTCTACTTACACAGCCGTCTTTTAGAGCGTGCAGCGAAAATTAACGATACACTTGGTGCTGGTTCCATCACTGCGCTTCCGTTCATTGAAACGCAAGCGGGCGACGTTTCAGCTTATATCCCAACAAACGTTATTTCGATCACTGATGGACAAATTTTCTTACAATCTGACTTATTCTTCTCCGGTGTTCGTCCGGCAATCAACGCTGGTCTATCCGTATCACGTGTAGGTGGATCTGCACAAATCAAGGCAATGAAAAAGGTATCTGGTACCTTACGTCTTGACCTTGCCTCTTACCGCGAATTAGAAGCATTTGCTCAGTTTGGATCAGACTTAGATAAAGCGACTCAAGCGAAACTTAATCGTGGTGCCCGTACGGTTGAAGTTCTTAAACAAGACCTTCACAAGCCACTTTCAGTTGAAAAGCAAGTTGCAATCCTTTACGCATTAACACGCGGCTTCCTTGATGAAATTCCATTAGAGGACATCCGTCGTTTTGAATCAGAATTCCTTAATTGGTTAGACCACAACCGCAAAGAGTTGTTAGACCATATTACAAAAACGAAGGATCTTCCTTCTGATGACGATATGGCTTCTGCAATCAACGCCTTCAAAAAGACGTTTGCAGTTTCCGAACAATAGGGTCTGACATTTAGAACGGTGTAGACGCGCGGCTTCCGTAAGGTTAGCCGTACGTCCAACCAGACATTCTTTGAAAAAGGGTGGTGAGAACCTATGGCTTCATTACGTGAGATAAAAACTCGTATAAATTCAACAAAAAAGACGAGTCAAATAACAAAAGCAATGGAAATGACCTCTGCTGCTAAGTGGAATCGTGCCGTCGTAAATGCAAAAGCATTTGTTCCTTATATGGAAAAAATCCAGGAAGTAACAGCATCGATTGCAATTGGCTCAGGCGGAGTAAATCATCCTATGCTGACATCTAGACCAGTTAAGAAAACCGGTTATGTTGTAATGACCTCTGACAGCGGACTTGCTGGTGCATTTAACAGCAACGTGTTGCGTCGTGTTAGTCAAACAATCAAAGACCGTCATAAATCGAATGATGAATTCGCAATCATTGCAGTCGGACGTGTGGCACGTGACTTTTTTGTCAAGCGCGGCATGAATGTGGTCCTTGAAACAATCGGGATTCCAGCTCAGCCTAACTTTGCTGACATTCAAGACATTACCCGGGCAACCGTTGGAATGTTTGCCGATGGAACATTCGATGAACTATATGTCTATTACAGCCATTATCTAAGTGCCATTTCACAGGAAGTCCTTGAGAAGAAGCTTCTTCCACTAACGGATTTAACCGCTTCTAACAATACCATTTCCTATACATTTGAGCCATCTGCAGAAGAAATATTAGAAGTTCTCCTGCCTCAATATGCTGAGAGCTTGATTTTCGGCGCTCTACTAGACAGCAAAGCGAGTGAGCACGCTGCTCGGATGACTGCAATGAGAAATGCAACCGATAATGCGAAAGAATTAATTAATCACTATACATTAGTCTACAACCGCGCTCGTCAAGCGTCGATTACCCAAGAAATCACGGAAATCGTCGGCGGTGCAGCAGCACTTGAATAAGAAAAGCGGAAGCCCCTAGGCGCTGGAGCTAGACAATAAACTTTTATTTTAAAAATGAACCCGATTTAGCGGGCTTGATTATATGTGAGAAGGGAACGATCAATGCGTTCCCGACTCATTTTGTTCAGTATAGAACAATGCGCGTGACCACACTAAGTTCATTTTTCAAAAATGCTTTTGGGTGGTTTCTGCGAAAGAGTAAGTTAGGAGGGAAAACGATGAGCAAAGGACGCGTTCTTCAGATTATGGGTCCGGTAGTTGACGTTAAGTTCGAAAGCGGTCATCTGCCTGCGATTTATAATGCGTTGAAAATTTCAAGTAAAGCGAGTAATGCATCCGAAGTTGATATCAACATTACCCTTGAAGTAGCTCTTCATTTAGGTGATGATACGGTTCGTACGATTGCGATGTCAACCACTGACGGTTTAACTCGTGGAATAGAAGTTGAAGATACTGGTGCACCAATTTCTGTACCAGTTGGTGATGTAACTCTTGGTCGTGTATTTAACGTATTGGGAGAAACGATTGACCTTGCTGCTGAAATTCCAGCAAGTGAGCGCCGTGATTCCATTCACCGTGAAGCACCAACATTTGAAAACCTTTCTACTCAGGTAGAAATTCTTGAAACTGGGATTAAGGTAGTAGACTTACTTGCCCCATATATTAAGGGTGGTAAGATTGGTCTATTCGGTGGTGCCGGTGTAGGTAAAACGGTATTAATCCAAGAATTAATCAACAACATCGCACAAGAGCACGGTGGTATTTCCGTATTCGCGGGTGTTGGTGAGCGTACACGTGAAGGTAATGACCTTTACCACGAAATGACGGATTCAGGCGTTATCAAGAAAACAGCGATGGTATTCGGACAAATGAACGAGCCGCCTGGCGCACGTATGCGTGTTGCTTTAACTGGTTTAACGATGTCTGAGTATTTCCGTGATGAGCAAGGACAAGACGTGTTGTTCTTCATGGATAACATTTTCCGTTTCACTCAAGCAGGTTCTGAGGTTTCCGCGCTACTTGGCCGTATGCCATCTGCCGTAGGTTACCAGCCAACTCTTGCTACTGAGATGGGTAAATTACAAGAGCGTATTACTTCTACAAACTTAGGATCAGTTACATCGATCCAAGCGATTTATGTACCAGCCGATGACTATACGGATCCGGCTCCGGCTACAACATTCGCTCACTTAGATGCAACAACAAACCTTGAGCGTAAGCTTTCTGAGATGGGTATTTACCCAGCGGTGGATCCTTTGGCTTCAACATCTCGTGCATTGTCACCTGATATTGTTGGCGAAGAGCACTACAATGTAGCCCGCCAAGTACAATCAACATTACAACGTTATAAAGAGTTACAAGATATTATCGCGATCCTTGGTATGGATGAACTTAGTGATGATGATAAGTTAACGGTACAACGTGCGCGTCGTATCCAAGTATTCTTATCTCAAAACTTCCACGTTGCTGAGCAGTTTACTGGCCAGCCAGGTTCTTATGTACCTGTTAAGGAAACGGTTCGTGGTTTCAAAGATATTCTTGAAGGTAAGTATGACCACCTTCCAGAAGATGCTTTCCGTCTTGTTGGACGGATTGAAGATGTGCTTGAGAATGCAAAACGCATGGGCGTTGAGGTCTAAACTGAGCCTGGAGGGTAAAAAATGAAGACGATTAAAGTCAGTATTGTTACTCCCGATGGCCCGGTGTATGAATCAGATGTAGAAATGGTAAGTACCAAGGCAACAAGTGGTGATTTAGGTATTTCGCCTGGTCACATGCCGTTGGTTGCCCCGCTGGAAATTACTTCTGTTCGTCTGAAAAAAGGCGGTAAAACGGATTATGTTGCGGTTAGTGGTGGATTTTTAGAGGTCCGTCCTGATCAAGTGACGATTTTAGCTCAATCAGCGGAACTTGCTTCTGATATTGATGTGGAACGTGCCCTAAAAGCGAAGGAACGTGCAGAACAGCGTATGAGAGACCATCATGCTGAGCATACCGATTTCAGACGTGCTGAGCTTGCCTTACAGCGTGCCATCAATCGCCTCGCCGTATCGGAAAGAAGATAGTTTATATATCGTACGAAAACCCCTTTGGTGGCAATTTTTAGGATTGTTGCTGAAGGGGTTTTTTGTTTTGTATTTGGAATGAAAGAGAACTCCATTTACCGAGGAAGGAAAAAAGAGCCTCAGTGGTGAGTGTTGATGGGTTTTTTAATATGGGGAGGTTACCTTTGCCAGTCTTGCGACTGGCTTTTTCTGGTGGGTTTGTGCTGATAATAGAATATTTGCATGAATTGGGTGTGAGTGAATATGATTGTAGAGGGACATGTTTCCATAAAATGTGAGTTGTATTTTGGATGGTTGGGCAAATTACTTTTTTAGAAGAATATAAGTTATGAATGAAAAAGAGAAATTAGATGAACTTTTTATGACAAATCTCACTGACATTGTTCACAACTTGTTGTTAAATAGGGGGTGTTGTCGAATTTATTAGGTATTTAGGTTCTTGCGAACCTCTACTAGGCACGTCATCTTCCGCTAACGCTCCAGATCACGTGCGCTAAGATTCTTCCTTCTTAATAGAGTTTGTCAGGTTCGCTTTTGCGTCATCTCTGATGTTATTCAAGGAGGCTTTTTCAGCGAGAGCACGCAAACGCTCAGGGGAGGGGACCCGTGTCGACTAACTGGTTCGGGTGTAAAATTGAAATTCTACCCGCCGGATGCTAGCGCATCCTGCGCTTCAGCTAGCGCTGAAGCTGGCAAAATTCCCAGTTGAAATTCTCTTTGGAGAGCGAGCTCTCAAGAGCCTTTCAACCGGGAATTTCGCGGCGGATAGTATTCCAATTTTTATGAATTTGGCTTGTCGACACGGGTTTGTAACAATGCTATAATGAATTCGGTTACAATATTCATTAGTATGAAAATTTACAACATTGGAGGGGATGGACATGGAACTTCTAAATGTATATCAGAATAATTATCTGATTGTCTTTGCGTTCCTATGTCTTGGGGTGCTGCTGCCTGTGGTGGCGTTATATTTAGGTAAGCTTCTGCGTCCGGATAAGCCGAGTGCTGCGAAGTATACCACATATGAGAGCGGAATTGAGCCATTTCACGATTCCCGTGTACAGTTCAATGTCCGCTATTATATTTTTGCCCTAATGTTTGTTATTTTTGATGTAGAAACCGTGTTTTTATATCCATGGGCGGTGGCCTATGATAAATTAGGGATTTTTGCACTAATCGAGATGTTAATTTTCGTTATTATGTTATTAATTGGCCTTGTGTATGCCTGGAAAAAGAAGGTGCTACGATGGAATTAAAACTAGATGGCATTTCACAACAAGAAATGGCCGAGTTACAGCGAAATGTATTTATGACTACGCTAGAGCAAATTAAAGCTTGGGCTCGGAGCAGTTCGATCTACCCGGTGACATTTGGTCTGGCTTGTTGTGCGATTGAAATGATGGGTGTGGGTGGAGCGAACTATGATTTGGACCGTTCGGGTTCGTTTTTCCGGACGTCACCGCGCCAGTCGGATTGTATGATTGTGTCTGGAACTGTGACGAAGAAGATGGCACCAATTTTACGAAGATTATATGACCAAATGCCTGAACCGAAATGGGTCATTGCGATGGGTTCCTGTGCAACCGCAGGTGGGCCGTATGTGAAGTCTTATTCAGTCGTTAAGGGAGTCGATCAGATTGTTCCTGTCGATGTATACATACCTGGATGCCCTCCAAACCCAGCCGCTTTAATTTATGGAATCAATAAATTAAAGGAAAAGATTCGCTATGAGGCGAAGACTGGGAAGAAGGTGATCTAACCAATGAGCGGGGAAAAAGATCTTGAGCAGTTAAAGAAGGAAGCGGTCGCGAAGGCGAAGGCCGCAGCGGCTGCGAAACGGGCGGCGAAGGCCGCAGGGGAAGCTGCACCAGCGCCGAAGCAGGAGGAAAAGCCAGCGGAGGAGCCGTTTAGAGCTGAAGCACCAGCACCGGCAAATGACGCAGACGATCTCGCGAAGAGAAAGGCTGAGGCGGTAGCGAAAGCAAAGGCAGCCGCTGCAGCGAAGCGTAAGGCGATGGAACAAGGTGGCAGTTCAGCTCCGGCCGAAGAATCGGCGCCAGCGGAACCGTCTGAACTAGCAGCGGATGACAGCGACGACCTAGCGAAGAAAAAGGCAGCAGCGGTGGCGAAAGCAAAAGCGGCAGCCGCAGCGAAACGAAAAGCGATGGAAATCGCAGGCGGTACAGCCCCAGCCGAGGAAACCGCACCAGCTGAACCTTCTGCATCAACGGAAGATGAGAGTGACGATTTAGCGAAGAAAAAAGCAGCAGCGGTGGCGAAAGCGAAAGCGGCGGCCGCAGCAAAACGAAAAGCGATGGAACTTGCAGGTGGAGCAGCTCCAGCAGACGACGCAGGCGAAGGCGACAACGCCCCAGCTGAAGACGATGCCAAGGCGAAAGCAGTGGCGGCAGCGAAAGCAAAGGCAGCCGCAGCGGCGAAAGCCAAAGCAGCCGGAGCGGATTCTGACGCGGCAGCGGGTGGCGATGATGAGAAGGCCAAAGCGATTGCGGCCGCCAAAGCGAAGGCGAAAGCAGCAGCAGCAGCCAAAGCGAAAGCCGCCGCAGCAGGAAAAGCGGATGACAGTGCCGCTCCAGCAGCTGCAGAAAAGCCATCACCAAACCAGCCAACCCTAGATAAGTATGTGAAGGTAATAACCGAACATCTAGGTGCTGATGTTTTAGAAGATTCTTATATTAATAAACTTTCTAAGGATGTTCCAACCCTAGTGGTCAAGCGTGATACGTACTTCAAAGTGGCTCAATTTTTAAAATATAATGAGCTCTTAGGGTTCGATTATTTATCCGAGATCCATGGGACAGACTTTGTCACACATATGGAAATATATGTTCACTTGTACTCATACAAAAACCGTCAATCTGTTGCTTTTAAAGTGAAGATTGACCGCGGCGAACCAACAATCGAGTCCTTACAGCCGCTATGGGCAGGGGCAGAATGGCCTGAGTGCGAAGCCTATGATTTACTGGGAATCAAGTTTACAGGACATCCGGACTTACGACGCATCCTGCTTGGCGAAGATTGGGTAGGCTATCCACTGCGCAAAGATTATGAGCCGTACGACGTGGAGGTGTAACCAATGATTAGAACAGAAGAAATGATATTAAACGTCGGTCCTCAGCATCCAAGTACGCACGGAGTGTTCCGTCTTGTCGTTAAAATTGATGGGGAAATTATTACCGAAGCAACGCCTGTCATCGGATATTTACACCGGGGGACAGAAAAATTAGCCGAGGACCTGCAATATACACAGATTATTCCTTATACAGACCGGATGGACTATTTGTCTTCGATGACCAATAACTATGTGATCTGCCATGCCGTCGAAACGATGATGGGGATTGAAGTTCCAGAACGAGCGGATTTCTTACGTGTGATTGCGATGGAATTGAACCGGATTGCCAGCCACTTGGTTGCCTGGGGGACCTATATCCTTGACCTTGGTGCAACCAGTCCGTTTATCTATGCCTTCCGTGATCGTGAAATGATTATCAATATGCTGAACGAACTATCAGGGGCACGCTTGACTTTCAACTATATGCGTGTTGGCGGTGTGAAGTGGGATGCACCTGAAGGCTGGATTGAAAAAGTAGGCAGCTTTGTTCCGTACCTGCGAGGTCAGCTGAAGGGCTATCACGAGTTGGTGTCTGGTAATGAAATCTTCCTAGACCGGGTGAAAGGCATCGGGAAGTATACGAAAGAAGAGGCGCTTCAGTATTCACTGAGTGGACCGAATCTGCGCAGTACTGGCGTGAAATGGGATTTACGTAAAGATGAACCATACTCGGTTTATAACCGTTTTCATTTTGATGTACCGACTTCTGAGGAAGGCGATTGCTTAGCCCGCTACCATTTACGCCTTGACGAGATTGAAGAATCCTTGAAAATCCTTGAACAAGCCGTGGAACAATTCCCAGGTGAAGGACCAATCTTAGCGAAAGTGCCGAAAATTATTAAGGCACCTAAGGGAGAAGCCTTTGTCCGAATTGAATCACCGCGCGGAGAGATTGGCTGCTATATTTATAGCGACGGCAAAAAAGAACCGTACCGCTTAAAGTTTAGACGGCCATCCTTCTATAACCTGCAAATTCTCCCGAAATTATTAAAGGGTGAAAATATTGCAAACATGATTGCTATTTTAGGGGCAGTTGATATTGTCCTTGGGGAGGTTGACGGCTAATGATAGAAGAATTGCTCCAGTCAAGTCCGAGTTGGGCTAACTTTGGAATTTTCTTTTTACTCGGTGCTGTCTTGCTTTTAATCGTATTAGGATTCGTAACATACGGAATTTTAGCAGAGCGGAAAGTCTTAGGTTACATGCAGCTGCGCCATGGTCCCAACCAGGTCGGCGGTAAATGGGGACTATTGCAAACCGTCGCTGACGTTCTCAAGCTGTTACTGAAAGAGGACATCATTCCGAAGGCTGCCGACAAACCATTATTTATTATTGCGCCAGTCATTGCCTTTGCACCGTCCTTTATGGTGCTGGCCACTATGCCGTTCACGGACAAATTTCAGTTCGCTGACATCGGTGTAGGATTACTTTATTATATTGCGGTGAGCGGATTAACTACTTTCGGCATGCTGCTTGGCGGCTGGGCCTCGAATAACAAGTACGCCCTCCTTGGAGGCATGCGTGCATCAGCCCAGATGATTTCCTACGAAATCCCGCTGGTTATGTCAGTACTAGGTGTCATCCTCTTAACTGGAAGCTTAAATCTAAATGATATGGTCGAAGCACAAAAGCATGGCTGGTTCATTCTTTTACAACCAATCGGCTTTATCATCTTTTTCATTGCATCGATTGCCGAACTAAACCGGACACCATTTGACTTGCCGGAATCGGAAAACGAACTAGTCGCTGGATACCACGTCGAATATACGGGATTCCGCTGGGCCTTCTTTATGCTCGCAGAATATGTGTATTTATTCGCAATGTCGGCCCTGATTACCGTCGTCTTCCTTGGCGGTTGGCTGGCACCGATCAGCTTCTTGGACTTTATCCCGGGTGCGGTCTGGTTCGCGGTTAAATTTAGTGTCGTCGTCTTTGTTTATATCTGGCTGCGGGCAACCCTACCGCGTTTCCGTGCCGATAAACTCATGGAATTTGGCTGGAAAGTCCTCCTGCCAATCGCATTAGCGAATATATTCCTAACAGCTTTAATAAAGTCATTATTTTTCTAAAAGGATCTCGTGTGTGGCTGCGGTATGTTATAGCACAACACAATGGTGCCTGACACCAAACAAGGTGTAGACAGTAGAAATGGTGCCTAACACCAAAAACAATCTTTAAAATGTAAAAGGGGTGAAAAACGTGCTTGGATTAGCAAAAGGCTTGAAATATACCCTAAAGAACTTGACGAAAGAAAAGGTTACTTATGATTATCCGAACAAGCCGATTCCACTGCCCGACCGTTTTCGCGGTATTCAAAAGTTTTACCCGGAAAAGTGTATTGTTTGCAATCAGTGCATGAACATCTGCCCAACTGATTGCATCGATTTAACGGGGAAGAAGCATCCGGACCCAACGAAAAAAGGGAAAATCATTGATACCTACGATATCAATTTTGAGATCTGCATCCTTTGTGACCTATGTACAGAGGTATGCCCGACAGAAGCGATCATCATGACCAATAACTTCGAGCTCGCTGAATACAGCCGTGACATGTTATTTAAAAACCTAGAATGGTTAGATGAAAACGACGAAAACATACGGCAGGTGAATAAACCATGACCTTTTCGGGGGAATTCCTCGCCTTTATGGGGCTCGCGCTTGTCGCCATTATCGGCGGTGTGCTGCTTTTAAACCTTACCAAGGTTGTTCATATGGTTGTTTCACTGATTTTTACCTTTGTGGCAATCGCTGGTATCTACGTGGTGCTGTCCGCAGAATTTGTGGCAGCCGTGCAAATCTTAATTTATTCAGGTGCTATTACGATCATTATGCTGTTTGGAATTATGTTAACGAAGCATCATGATGAACATGAACCGAAAACAGGTAAATGGAGAAAAATCCTCGTCTTCGTAGGGGTTGTCGGCTTTGCGTTTGCCGTTTATCTTGGTATTTATGATTTCAATATTGAACAGGTTCCGACCACCTTGCATGAAAATAACACGATGCAAATTGGTAAGGCACTTTACTCAAAATACATCATACCGTTTGAGTTAACGTCTGTTTTACTATTAGTCGCCCTGGTGGGTTCGATTATCTTAGCAAAAAACGAGAAGAAGGAGGCGGATGACAAATGAGTTCTGTTCCCGCTTCAGCCTTCCTGGCACTAGCACTGATCTTGTTTTGCATCGGTCTATATGGTGCGCTGACAAAAAGAAATACCGTAATTGTCTTGATTTCGATTGAATTGATGCTGAATGCCGTGAATATTAATCTCGTCACCTTCAGCAAATATGGCATGGCGCCATCGATAACAGGCCAAATCTTCGCCTTGTTCGCAATCAGCGTCGCAGCTGCCGAAGCAGCCGTCGGTCTAGCCATCCTAATCTCGCTCTACCGCGCAAGAAAAACTGTCAATATCGACGAAATGGACACAATGAAAAACTAAATTTGACTTTCAACAAAATTCGAATGGTGCTTCATATCATTCGAAAGGGGATAGTGATAATGATGGAGAATGCATGGCTCATACCGCTTTTCCCGCTATTATCGTTTTTGATCCTTCTTCTTTTCGGGAAGCGACTGAAGGAAGCAAGTGCTTATGTGGGGATTCTTCTCACGCTGGCATCGCTTGTCTACTCGATTTTAGTCTTATTCGAGCGCTTCAGAGAGCCAACCTATGTCACGAAATTTGACTGGCTCACGATAGGAGATATGCATCTAACAGCGGGCTTTGAAGTGAATCAATTAAATGCATTAATGCTGTTTATCGTATCGCTCGTAAGTTTCTTAGTACATACCTACTCCAAAGGTTATATGCAAGGGGACGAGCGGTTTCCAGTATTCTATGCCTATTTAGGACTATTTACGTTTGCGATGCTCGGGCTGGTTATTTCGCCTAACCTGCTGCAAACCTATATTTTCTGGGAACTTGTCGGCGTCGGTTCCTTCCTATTAATCGGTTTTTATTTTTACAAAGAAGAAGCTAAGGCTGCCGCTAAAAAAGCCTTCATCATGACCCGGATCGGGGACGTGGGCTTATTTATCGGCATGATTCTGCTATTCTGGGAAACCAAAAGCTTTGAATATAGTGAAATTTTCGCGGCCGTCGATGCCGGTGCGGTGTCAGGAACCATGATCACCTTAACTGCCATCCTGATTTTCATTGGGGCCGTTGGTAAGTCGGGCCAGTTCCCGCTTCACACATGGCTTCCTGATGCGATGGAAGGTCCAACACCAGTATCGGCGTTAATCCACGCGGCGACGATGGTAGCGGCTGGGGTTTACTTGGTAGCGGCACTATTTCCACTGTTTGAGGCGAGCCGTACGGCGCTCCTTACGATTGCGGTGGTTGGCGCATTTACGGCGATTTTCGCGGCAAGCATTGGTCTGGTGCAAACCGATATCAAACGAGTACTCGCGTATTCAACCGTTTCACAGCTGGGCTATATGATGCTTGCCTTAGGGTCTGCCGGCTATGTTGCTGGGGTATTCCACCTAATGACACACGCCTTCTTCAAGGCGCTTCTATTCTTAGCAGCCGGTTCCGTCATTCACGCGGTACATACACAGAACATCGAAGAAATGGGCGGACTTTGGAAAAAGCTCAAACTGACCGGACCGCTTTTCTTAATTGGAACACTCGCAATCAGCGGTGTCCCAGGGCTTTCCGGATTCTTCTCTAAAGATGAAATTTTAGTAGCAGCATGGGAAGGCGGACATCCAATCTTGTTCTTCTTAGCACTCGCAGCTGCCTTTATGACCGCATTTTATATGTTCCGCTTGTTCTTCATGGTCTTTACGGGTGAGGCTCGCGGCAACCAAACACATGTCCATGAATCACCATCCAATATGACCTTACCAATGATTATCCTCGGCGTTCTCGCTGTTGTCGCTGGTTATGTCAATACACCTTGGTTTGGAACGTTCCTTGGCGATTGGCTTGTCGATGGCAACGAAGCGTTAGCACACCAAGGCCACGTTGAAGGTCCAGGTTGGATTATGATTGCGGCCACGGTTGTTTCCTTAGCGGGAATTTACCTTGCGTATTTGATGTACAACAAGCGTTCCATTGCCCGCAACTGGTTAAGCGGCACGGGTGATACGTTACACACGATTTTATTAAACAAATACTACGTTGACGAGTTTTATCAATTAACGGTTGTCGCCTTCACGAAAGGAGTCAGCTACTTCTTACGTTTCATTGATGTGTTCCTTGTCGAAGGACTCGTCAAGGGCGTGGTCGGAATTGTCCAAGGACTTGGTGCAGCAGGTTCGAAACTGCAATCCGGACAGGTTCAAACGTACGGCGCGGTGGCCTTTATCGGCCTAGCGGTACTTGTCGTCATCTTTGCATTAACAGGGGGGTACTTACGATGAATTTAACATCCGTTCTTTCAATCCTAGTATTCTCCCCTTTACTAGGTATTGTAGTTTTAGCGTTTATGCCTAAAACGGCAGAAAAATCAATTAAAGTGGTTGGCTTTTTAGCCACCTTGCCGGCCTTACTGCTGGCGCTCGCTGCCTACCTTCATTTTCAATGGGGTAAGGATTTAGCCGATTTTGCGGTCTCAGCAAAGTGGATTCAATTTCATGGGATCAATGCCCCTGAGCCCTATTTTTCCGTTTACTATGAGCTTGGCCTAAGCGGTTTCCAACTCCTGCTCGTTGTCCTTACGGCGGTAGTGGCGACTCTTTCGGCGATTGCCGGGGCAAAGTTTGTGAAAAAAGAATGGAAAGGCTATTTCATGCTGTTCCTCCTTTTAGAAATTGGAATGCTCGGCGTGTTTACAGCGGAAAACTTAATTCTATTCTTCATCTTCTTTGAAATTACGCTTATTCCGACCTTCTTCTTAATCGGAAAATGGGGTTATTTTGAAAAAGAAAAAGCAGCCTACAGTTTCTTAATTTATAACGGACTGGGCTCTGCGATTCTATTAATTGTCATTATGATTCTTTTTGCGAAAACAGGATCAACCAATATTGATTATCTAACGCAATTGATGGCAAAACCAGAGGCACCGCTGTCTAGTGACTTGAAAATGGGCTTATTCATTGGACTTTTGCTTGCGTTTGGTGTGAAATTGCCGATTTTTCCGTTACACAGTTGGATGCTAAAGGTCCACGTTCAAGCGCCGCCATCGGTGGTTATGATCCACTCAGGGATTCTCCTGAAGATAGGTGCGTACGGATTAATTCGTTTTGGAATGGGCATTTTTCCCGAGCAATTTGGGACTCTTGCGACGTTGATTGCAGTCCTTGGAGTGATTAACCTCCTCTACGGGGCGTATCTAGCGTTCATTCAAACAGATTTTAAAATGGTTTTGGCTTATTCCTCCATATCTCATATGGGGATTGTGTTAATCGGACTTGCGGCGATGAATGAGACTGGGGTTCAAGGGGCGATTTTCCAAGTAATTTCGCACGGATTGATTTCCGCGCTGTTGTTCTTCTTGGTTGGCGTCCTGTACGAACGCACCGATACGTCACTGCTTGAAAACTTAGGTGGAATGGCGAAGGGCATGCCGATTGCAGCTGGCTTCTTGTTGGCCGCTGGGATGGCGTCGCTTGGCTTGCCAGGGATGTCTGGATTTGTCAGTGAGTTTATGGCCTTCCTTGGACTTTTTAAAGAAATGCCGGTGATCGCTGCAGTAGGTACGCTCGGGATTATTATGACCGCTGCTTACTTGCTTCGCGCGGTTTTAGGAATCACATATGGCAGGGCACATCGTGAATTTGCGGGCGTTCTTGATTTGAAGGGCGTCGAATTCGTGCCAGTGCTGGTTCTGATGCTGTTAATTGTGTTAATTGGTGTTTACCCAAGTGTCCTAAGCGCGCCATTAAAAACTACACTTGAAACCATCATGCTAGGGATAGGAGGGTGATGAAGGATGAGTCTTGAGACCTTGCAACAATTTCATTGGAGTGCCATGACACCAGAGTTCATCATCCTTGGTGTAGCCGCACTTATTACACTTTTAGATTTATTTATGCCGAAAAATCAAGACCGCAGAATTCTTGGCTGGATCGGGATTGTCGCCATTATCGCGGCCCTTGTCTCCGTGCTTAATCTAGTCGGCGGACCTGTAACATCGATTTTGGATGATTCGTTCCGCTTAGATAGTTTCGCGATGGGCTTTAAATTATTGCTGCTGGTAGGGGCAGGACTGGTTATGTTATTGGCTGTCAGCTACGAGGCAAAGGATGGTTTAGAGGAATATCGTGGTGAGTTTTATTACTTGTTCTTATCGGCCTTGCTCGGTGGAATGATTATGACCTCCAGCGGCGATTTAATTACGCTGTTCATTGGCTTGGAATTGTTAACTGTTTCTTCTTATATTTTAGCGGGCATCCGCAAGTACAATTTAGAATCAAACGAATCAGCGATGAAATACGTCATCAATGGCGGAATTTCTACAGCGATCACGTTGTTTGGGATGAGCTATGTGTACGGTTTAACAGGCTCCACCAACTTAGTGAAGATTGCCACCAGCTTGTCCACCGTGGCAGATGGCCAACAGTCTTACCTGTTAACGCTGGCTTTTTTGATGGTGTTTGTGGGGTTAGCCTTTAAATTGGGGGCGGCGCCGTTTCATATGTGGGCACCTGACGTTTATCAAGGTGCGCCTACACCGGTTACTGCTTTTCTAAGTGTGGTTTCAAAAACAGCTGGTTTCGTGATTGTGCTTCGTATTTTGTTAACGGTCTTTCTCGCCGCCGTATCGGTAGGCGATACAGAGAAGCCAATCTTGCTCGAAATGCAGGATTACCTTGCCTTCATCGCAGGAGCAACGATGATTATCGGTAACGTGGTGGCGCTTAAGCAGTCGAACATTAAGCGGATGTTTGCTTATTCTAGTATCGCGCATGCGGGATATATACTCGTCGCATTAACGACGCTGAACTCGAACATCTTTTATTCGATTTGGTTCTACCTGCTTGCTTACTTGCTCATGAATATGGGGGCGTTTGCCATCATTCAGGTTGTTACCGAAAAATCAGGTTCTGCGAAGATTGCTGATTTCGCTGGATTGTATCGTCGTTCGCCCGTACTTGCAGTTGTAATGGGTCTCTTGCTTGTGTCACTGGCAGGTTTCCCGGGCACAGCTGGTTTTATTGGAAAACTAAACATTTTTATCGGGGCATTTACTGGCAATACCCCGCATTATGTGCTCGCATCGGTAATGATAGCGACGACTGTTGTTTCATATTTCTACTATTTCGGTGTGATGACGCAAATGTTCTTCCGTCCAGCAAGCGACGACAGCAAGTTCAAGATTCCAGCTGGAATCATGATCGTTTTGCTTGTTGCGGTGGTCGGTTCGGTACTATTTGGTGTAATGCCGAATATTGCGCTTGATTTTATGCAAAATAACCTAAATAACTTAGCGGACTTTTTCAGCTAGTCTAATGGGGGAGAATCGGCTTGCTGCTTTGGGGAAAGCAGCCGGTCAAATTAAAGGGGTCTTAATATAGGAAGAAGGAGAGGTTGGGGAACCTCTTCTTTTTTTTCGGGCTTTTTACAAATTTATGGACGATTACTACATATTTTCCGGAACTTACTACATACTTTGGACCTCTTACTACACATTCTCGGACGCTTATTACACATTTGACGAAACTTACGACATTCGCTGGATATTAATGGAAACAAGCAAGCTGCAGCCAACGATTTCGCTGCTGCAGCTTGTTTGTATTTTTCATTAGAATTTGTTATTCAAAGCAGGGTTTTGATTTCTAATGGTATTGAATCGATTTTCCTCATTATCAGGGGCAGGCTCTACGTCTAAAGGAATATCTTCTTCGATCTTATTAGTGAGTGGTCTCGTTTATTGACCAGGACGAGGATCTTTCCTTGTTCCACGGACTCTCCATAATACTTTGCGTCATCGTCGGGAATTCCAAGTCCGATCAATGCTCCAGTTAATCCTCCTAAACCAGCACCGGTTAAAGCGCCCATGATGCTGGCGGCAACCGGACCTGAAGCTACAATCGGGCCGATTCCTGGTATTGCTAGCGCATCAAGGCCGGCTAATAGTCCCGTTGCCCCGCCTAGTTCTCCACCTGTAATCGCACCTGTAGCAGCGGTTTCTTCAGCTACCGTATCTGTTTCGTCTGTGACGAAATCAACATGATGAGGATCTTTTCCGATGACACTGATTTCTGACTTCCTGTATCCCCATTTTTGTAAATTCTCAATCGCTGCAATGGCCTCTTGTTCGGATTGATACACACCTACAATGTTTTTACCATGCTTGTCCATTTTTGCTCCTCCTCCTAATTGAATTTGAACAAATCTTTTAGAAGTGCAAGTCTGCCTTGCATATTGGTTATATTCCCGTTGGAAAGGAATTGAAACCTTTTTTTTCTGTGAGGATCATCCACAGCCCGAAAACAGGGTGTTAAATTTAATTCCTACAATTAAATGCCCTCTTTTGAAAAACCCCAGTTAAAAGCTTAAAAAAATTTTTTTAAAAGTGGCCGGTTTCTGCCATAGGTATAAAGACCAAGGGCAAAAAGGAGGATTTACTTTCCTCATTCATCTCTTAAAATACATAGAAGGAGGTAGAGTAACATGATCAAAAGAGTGATTGTCCTTTTGGTGCTCTCATCAATTTTAGTCACATTAGTTTGGGTTAAAAATCATCCGACTGCACCAGTTAACAATATAAGTACGAAAAGCGATGTTTCATCTAAGTACACGACAGTAGAATACAAGATTAGCAAGATTAAGGGGAAACAATATTACGGTGAAGGTGAGAACGGGGAAGAAATCGTTTTTGCTGCTGAAAAAATTGTTTCGGGCGATAACATACAAGTTCATGATGACGTCATTTGTTATTTTGAAAAGAATAATTTAGGCAAGGGGCTTGTAAAAGTCGAGAAGAAATAATCATAGAAAGGAACATTAGTATGAAGGAATTTACCGTTTGCTATACGTTTGATCATGAGATCATTACCGAAAAAATAATCAAAGGTTTAGATGTAAATAAAGAAGATCTCGAACGAGAAATTGTTGAAATGATGGATCGTAACAAATACATTATTGTGAAAAATAACGAAGGGAATTATGTGATTAATTCCTATTTAGTCCGTTATGTACGGATTATGAATGAAAGAATATTAGTCAAATAATTAAATGATCCTCTATGATGGGTAATATCCATCCTCCTAAAACCACGTAAAATTCTCATTACATATCAAAAAAAGCTGGGGCAGTAATCCACCCCAACCACTTATTACTGCATTTTCTCATTGAAAAATTGAACCGAATACATGGCCCCTTCACTGACCATATTATTATCTTCTAAATCATGCGGGTGAGGGTTTCCTCCTTTTTTTCCTAGGAAACAATGCTTTTAAAAAAAAGAAATGGCAGAAGAAGTAAAAGGATCGTTAGAAAATATGTTTATTTTTTAAAAATGGATGGAAAAGGAAACTATTAAGGCCGACTTTGTGATAGAATAAACAATGTGTGAAAAAAGGGGGGCACAGAGTGATAAATGATTTTGGGCAAATTGCCGTGTTAAGTATCCTGTCACATATAGTGTTTATATCGATTTCCTGGTGGGCCTTACAATCTGTTCGTTTGGATCAATTGCTGAAACCCAACCGTGTATTTCAGGCAAGATTACTTTACATATTATTGGCTATTATCATTGGTTCATCTGTTAGTAATTTTTTCCTGGATTATCTTCAATGGTCGCAGCAACTGCCTTTACTCCTCCAAAATTGATAATTGGTAAAAAATTAGTACTTCGTACATGTTCCTATTTGTCAAGAAATTGAGTACAATCTTCTTTGTGTGGAAAAATAACATCAATGTGATCTGTCATATACGTTGGAACTTGTCTAAAAGTGACGACATTTCCCAAGTATGCTACTCCTCAACCTGGTAACAATGGTAGTAAGGGGGAGTAGAGATGAAGAGAAAGAGTCAAATCCTTTTGAGCGTAGTTACAATCATTGGTTTAATCTTGGTTGTTATTGGGAACCAAACAAGTGAAGCGAACGGAAGCGGAATCGGCTCCATTTTTGAAAAAGAAATGGACTTAATAAAAATCGGCTCTATTTTACAAGCCGAAAATATTTTGCTCGATCAATGGACTTTTTATGCAAGAGAGCATTTGGATGGCATGGAAAGTGAGCAGGAAGTTAAGGACTATGCTAAAGAGCTTCAAGCGAAGTTTCCTGATTGGGAATGGTCTGTTAGTAATACCAGCCAAAAATGGGAAGTAACGGCAGTATCTCCAACATCTAAACACCACAAAGAAATGCTTCAAATTATGGCAACCCACACAAAACAACCTGTAAATGCGTATATAGTATATAGTATCAGTGGTAAACAGTGGAATTCGGCGACAAAGGCCTTTTTCACAACGAGTCAATTTAAATCTAGGCTTACCGACATATTTCGAGGAAAACCAACAGTTTTCTCTTGTATGAAGGGTACGGTCGGTGATAAGATTGATAAGTCTTTACCAGAAGCGGCAAATCAATTGCTGTCAAGATTTAAGGCAAAAGAGGTCGAAGCGTTAAAAGAGGAGTCTTTCATGTCTGTTTCGGCGAATTCGCCGATGTTTACGAACTCCATTGAAAATCAACGAGATAACATGAATTTACAAATTGGCATACGCTCCGAAGGATTGGGCGCTAAGACTACCATCGTAGTTGGCACACCAATCATTACGATTGAATATTAATATAGAGAAAATGGACGCGGAGGGGAATACTCTTGGAAAAGATCATCGTCCGCGGCGGAAATAGGCTAGATGGAACGGTTAAAGTGGAAGGCGCAAAAAATGCCGTCCTGCCTGTACTCGCTGCAACATTATTAGCAAGTGACGGAAAAAGTGTAATTCGTGATGTACCTACACTCTCCGATGTATACACAATTAATGAAGTTTTACGCAATCTAAATGCTGAAGTGTCGTTTGAAAACAATACAGTTGTGGTAGATGCATCCAAAGCGTTAAAAGATGAGGCGCCATTCGAATATGTTCGAAAAATGCGCGCGTCTGTGCTTGTCATGGGATCATTACTCGCCCGTAACGGTCGTGCACGTGTGGCCCTGCCGGGTGGCTGTGCCATTGGATCCCGTCCTATCGATCAGCATCTCAAAGGCTTTGAAGCTATGGGAGCTACGGTCAAGGTAGGTAACGGCTTTATTGAAGCGGAAGTAAACGGCCGCTTGCAAGGTGCTAAGATTTATTTAGATTTCCCAAGTGTTGGGGCAACTGAAAATATTATGATGGCTGCAACTCTTGCAGTCGGTACGACAATTATTGAGAACGTGGCAAAAGAACCAGAAATTGTGGACCTAGCCAATTTCTTAAACAAAATGGGTGCTAAGGTTCGTGGCGCCGGCACTGGAACTCTTCGTATTGAAGGTGTGAACGTGTTATTTGGTGCAGACCACAATATCATTCCTGACCGAATTGAAGCTGGTACCTTTATGGTTGCAGCGGCGATTACAGGCGGTAATGTATTGGTAAAGGGTGCTGTTCCTGAACATTTATCTTCTTTGATTGCAAAGATGGAAGAAATGGGTATCACGATTCGTGAGGAAGAAGATGGCGTACGTGTCATCGGAACGGATCGCTTGAAGGCTGTCGACATCAAAACGATGCCGCACCCAGGTTTCCCAACTGATATGCAATCACAAATGATGGCATTACTGCTTCGCGCAGACGGAACTTCTATGATTACGGAAACGGTATTTGAAAACCGTTTTATGCATGTTGAAGAATTCCGACGCATGAACGCAGACATTAAGATTGAAGGCCGTTCTGTAATTCTAAATGGCTCTTCCAATTTACAAGGTGCCGAAGTATCTGCGACCGATCTTCGTGCCGCTGCTGCCTTAATTTTAACTGGTTTAGTTTCCGAAGGCATGACACGCGTGACTGAGTTGAAACACTTAGACCGCGGGTACGTAGACTTCCACGGCAAACTAGCAAGACTAGGTGCCGATATCGAACGTGTCAGTGAAGCTGACGAAACGTTCACAGAGATCCAAAACCTTGTATCAGATATGAATGCATAAGTAGTTTGCATGGCATTTGTATCAGAGTCGGGTAAGATAGCACTTTTACTGTAATAATGAGCAATCGCAAAACAACGGGGCCTGATGTTGAATCGGGTCCTTTTTTATTTGCCTCAGTGGGTGATTTGTTCTCTTGGTGAGGACAAATGTCCACGGATGGTGTCAGGCACTAGCAAGAGACATTTGTCCACGAGTGGTGCCTGACACCAAGGTCAGTTTTATAAAAAAATTCGTAATAAATGCTTGTCCGCCTCCATATGTATTAATTGAGACGCAACCCGCCTGTGGATTTGGTGTGGTTGTGAATTTGCGAACTGGAGGCACTATCATGGAAAAAATCAAACCATTCGTCGTACTAGCAGCAGTCCTCATTGCCTTAACATTAATTATTCCCGCGGTCCTTGTTTTACCGTTTTCTGATGAGCATCGAGCGAGCGGAAAGTTAGGGGAGGATCTGGCCAAGACCCCCGCTAAAGAAGAAAAGGCGGTGCCGACTTCCTCAGACCCAGCCGTCGATGTCGCAGTATTTCGGACTGCAAGATCTACCATTGAGAGTGTCCAATTAGAAGATTATCTCGTTGGTGTTGTCGCAGCAGAGATGCCCGTTGATTTCAAAGAGGAAGCACTCAAGGCCCAGGCACTAACAGCGAGAACCTATATCGTCAACCGATTAATTAATAAAGATACGTTGGGCGTCCCAAAAGGCGCGCAGGTGACGGACACCCAAATCCACCAGGTTTACATGAATGATGATGAGCAGAGGAAGGATTGGGGAGCAGATTATTCCTGGAAAAAGAAGAAGATCGTAAATGCCGTTCGGGCAACGGCGGGGCAAATCCTGACCTATGACGGCAAGCCGATCGATGCCTTGTTCTTCTCGACTGGTAATGGCTATACGGAGAACTCGGAAGACGTCTGGTCAGGAAATTTCCCTTATTTACGAAGTGTATCAAGCCCGTGGGATAAAGAATCTCCAAAATATAACAGTCAAAAGGTCATAACCGTCCATGAGTTTGAAACTCGACTTGGTGTGCACCTAGGTTCGGGGTCGACAATCGGAAAAATTGTCGACCGGACGGAGGGCAAGCGTGTTGGTAAGGTAGATTTCAATGGGAAAGTTATCTCAGGAGTAGAAATCCGCGATAAACTGGAGCTGCGGTCATCTGACTTTGCGTGGAAACGCAAGGGGGACAATATTGTGATTACGACAAAGGGATTTGGCCATGGTGTCGGAATGAGCCAATACGGGGCGAACGGAATGGCTAGCGAAGGCAAGGATTATCAAGAGATCGTGAAACACTACTATAAGGGCGTAAAGATTACATCTGCGGATCATATGCTGGATACGGTCACCGCGAAGAAATAATAGGAAAATAAGCTAAGCCGGGCTGGGAAGATTTATAGCCTGGCTTTTTTTGTCTGGGTTTGGTGGGGGGAAATGGGTGTCGACAGTAAAAATCGGAAAGTGGACAGTAAGGGTTCCGAACTGGACAGTAACCTATGAAATGTGGACAGTAAAGCTCCGAGAACCGACAGTAACTTGTTCAAAGTGGACAGTAAACCACCACACCCGCCTTTCTCTCCTAGTTACTACATACTAAAATAAAAAATCTTCTAACTGTAGTTGTCGATTTTTGCAGGAATTTCGGAAGGAAAAAAAGAAATATTGATAAAAAGGAAAGGAATGATGCTATGTTTTGTAATGAGTGCACTATTTCATTAAGAATTAAGAAACTAGAAATACTTCTGCAAAGACTGCCATACAATCATCCAGTTCATCCCGAGGTAGTGGCGGAATATAAAAGTAGGATGGCAGGTTATCGAGGGGAAAAGTCATTACTCTTTTACTTAAACATGCTCCCGGATGAAAAATATTACATATTCCATGGAATTCGTCTTTTATGCAAAGGATACTATTTTCAAATGGATTACCTAATCCTATGTTCGGCATTTGTGCTGGTCCTTGAAGTGAAAAATATTAGTGGTGAGTTGAAATTTGAAAAAGACTTTAATCAAACGACTTGTAAAAAGAAAGGAACGAGGAAAGAATCAGGAACCCCGTCTTACAAGCAAGGCTTCAAGCGAAGAAGCTTAAAGGCTGGCTGCTCGATCATAATTGCCCTGCAATACCTGTCCATTATCTTGTAGTAAATAGTAATGAAAAAACCACAATTACCTCATCCCCAGGAAACGAACAGATCACCCGACATATTTGCAATAGCGAGGATTTAATAGACAAAATAGATCAACTAGCCAATTTTAATAAACAGGAAAAATTAGATAGTAAAGAGATGAAAAGAATAAAACGGCTTCTCCTCACAAGGCACACTCCTAAAAATCCAGATATTCTTAAACAATTCAACCAATCTCCAGCTGAACTCCTCAAAGGCGTAAAATGTCCCACCTGTAGCTTTTTACCAATGCTTTTGCAAAACGGAACATGGAACTGTCCCAACTGTAAACTTAAATCGAAAACAGCCCATAACCCAACGATCTATGAATATTTTTTTCTGATTAAGCCTTCGATAACAAATGCGGAGCTGCGCGAACTTCTTCAAATTCATTCCATTATTATTTCAAGTAAGTTCTTAACCGCAATGAAGCTACCCTTTACTGGGACATATAGAAATCGGATCTATCCCCCAGCACCCGGCTAATCAAAAATGAACCACCGCAAAAATGCAGTGGCTACACCCGCTCCAATACCTTCCCAAGCCTAGTAAACTTCTCTTTAAATAAGGCCCCGCGGATAAAATAAAAGCACACGCTGATTCCGGTGAAATCTTTTACGAGGTCAAACCAAGACGCTGAGCGGTAGGCATAAAAGGATTGGTGGATCTCGTCGCTGATTCCGTAGAGGCCAGCGAATACGGCGCAGGCTATGTTTAAGGCTGGCGTGAAGGCGTTTCGGCGGGTCAACATCGCTAGCACTAGCAAAACATACAAAATTGCGAACTCTATTAAATGCAAGGATTCCTTAATGGTGTGATCGACTTGGGAATCAGGAAGCTTTACAAAATGGTCCGCTGGCAGGCTCGACATAATAAAAATCGCCACCATATAGGCAAACGGAAGCCCCCGTAAAACCCACTTTAAAATGTTCATATATATTTCCTCCTATAAGGACGAGAAGACTTTTTTCCCCTCTAAAAAATAATTTTTTCACCTTCATGCATAAAAACTTAATCACTGTCGAAAAATAAGTTCAAAAAAATTTTTTTCGCTAGTGTATATAATTCTACTTATCTGTTCAGAATGATTGCTGAGGTGATGAAAATGAGAGAGGAAGAAAACAAGCGATCTTCTCAAAGTTCCAGCGTTAAACGCTTTTTCAAAAAGCGTTGGGTATTTCCAGCCATCTATATTGCAAGTGCAGCAATCATTTTGACCGCAGTACTATGGTATCAAACAAGCAACAATGCGTCCGACAAATACGATTACAAGTCCACTGATATTGCTGGTAAAAAGGGTCAAGAGCCGGCAGTCGAAGTTAGCAAGACATTTGAAGACTTCAAAATGCCAGTGAAAAATGCAGACGCAGCTGTCGTGAAAACGAAATTCTATGATTTCAATGGTAAAACTGAAGACCAGGAAGCGGCATTGGTATTCTACAACAATACCTACCGACCAAATACTGGTATCGATGTAACCATGAAAGACGACGAGTCGTTTGACGTTGTTGCATCATTAAGCGGTACGGTTACACGTGTTGAAGAAGATGCAGTCCTTGGAAATGTCATTGAATTGGAACACGACAATGGTATTGTAACACAATATCAATCCGTTAAAGACATAAAGATCAAGGTTGGCGAAGAAGTAAAACAGGGACAAGTTCTTGCCAAGGCTGGACAAAGCTTGTTCAATGAAAAAGCTGGAACACATGTACATTTTGAAATTCGTAAAGATGGAATTGCTGTAAATCCTAGTAACTATTTTAACAAATCGTTAAGCACTTTACAGGAAGCAAAACTTTCGGATGAAAAAGCAAGCGAATCAGTCGAAACTCCA
Organism: Neobacillus sp. 204; assembly: GCF_046562815.1. Classification (NCBI taxonomy): domain Bacteria; kingdom Bacillati; phylum Bacillota; class Bacilli; order Caryophanales; family Bacillaceae; genus Neobacillus; species Neobacillus sp. 204. The sequence continues at coordinate 180,950 of NZ_JBJORY010000008.1, read as the reverse complement.
CAAATGAAGGAAGAAGAGCAAATGATTGAAGATCCAGAAAACTCTTCTGACCAAGATAAAAATATGGACGACGATTCAACTAACTCTACAGAAAAAACAAACTCATAATAAAAACGTACCAAAGGGGAAGGGGAATTCTTTCCTCTTTTTTTTGTACTTATTTTATCTGTAATAAATGGTTAAAACACCATTTTTTGTATATTAACGGTATAATTATAATTATTAGTGCTTGACACCAGATTTCGTCGTAGCGTCCGTCACTGGCGGACAAAATGATAGAAGTGTCTTTTTGTGGTGCCTGACACCAAATGGTACTAAAATAAAATTGTAAGTGGGACAAAAATGGTGCTGAAACGGTGATTTGATTCCAATATGCACCTTGTTTAAGGGAGGGATTGGGTTGAGGAAGTTAGTAGGGGCCATGCTGGTTTTGCTGCTATTTGGGGCGGCTCTGGCTGGTTGTAGTAAGGAACCGACGCCACAGGATCGATTTGCGAGTTACATAGCTTTATGGAATGAGCAGAAGTTTGATAAGATGTATGATTACCTTTCTAACAATGCTAAGAAGAAAATCACCAAAGAAGAATTTACGAACCGCTATCAAAAAATCTACAAAGATCTTCAAATTACTGACCTCAAGATTGACTTTAAAAAGCCAAAAGAAAATAAACAGGCGGACAAAGAACAAGCCCAATATTCATTTACCGCCACTATGAATAGCCTTGCGGGACCTATTCAATTCACCCACAAGGCCAAATTACAGAAGGAAGAACGGGCTGACAAAAAGAATTGGTACGTAGACTGGAATACGGGGTTCATATTTCCAAAATTGCAAGAAGGGGATAAGATCGGGATTAGTACGATTGCGCCCAAAAGAGGGGAGATTTTGGACCGCAACGACATCGGACTGGCCGTGAATGGCCAGGTGTATGAGGTCGGAGTTGTGGCTGGGAAAGTAACGGACGATGTGTTAGAACCGTTATCCTCGCTATTAAAAATGAGTCCTGATCAGATTAAGAAGGCGATTAGTGCAAGTTGGGTTAAACCAGAGCTGTTTGTACCGTTGAAAAGGGTTTCGATGCAGGATGAGGAGCGGATTGCTCAGTTGGTCGCGCTCGAGCCGGTGCAAACGCGGAAGGTGGAGGCTCGAATTTATCCTTATGACAAAGCGGGGGCGCACCTCATCGGTTATGTTGGAGCGATTACGGCGGATGAGTTGGAAAGGCTCAAGGATAAAGGGTATACAAGCAGTGATATGATTGGAAAAAGAGGGCTCGAGCAAGTTTATGACGAGCAATTAAAGGGTAAGACCGGTGTGAAGATTACGATTAACAAGGAAAATGGTGACAAGGAGGTGCTTGCTGAAAAGCCGGTCGAGGATGGAAAAAATGTCAAGCTGACGATCGATGTTGATGTTCAGACGGCGATCTTTGACCAACTGGGCAAGGAGGCAGGCACTGGAGCAGCTATTAACCCGGTAACGGGGGAAACGCTGGCACTTGTCAGCACGCCTTCATTTGACCCGAATCAAGCCATGCTTGGCTTCTCGGCGGCCGAATGGAAGGCGCTGCAGGAGAACAAGCAACAGCCGCTCTCTACGCGCTTTAAACAGACCTTTGCGCCGGGATCGGTCATGAAGGCGATAACGGCTGCAGTAGCGTTGTCGAACGGAGCGATTACGCCGGAGCAAGCGGTGCCGATTATAGGGAAGCAGTGGCAAAAGGATAAGTCGTGGGGCGGTTATTTTGTAACGCGCGTTCACGCTGGCTCAGCACCGGTTAATTTGGAAAAAGCGTTTGTGTTTAGTGATAATATTTATTTTGCTCAGGCAGCGTTGAAAACGGGGAAAACAGCGTTCGCGGATGGGCTGAAGAAATTTGGCTTTGAGGAAGATCTGGCCTATCCATTCCCATTGGAAAAATCTACGATTGGCACGTTGGACCGGGAAATTGCGCTGGCAGATTCGGGATACGGGCAAGGGCAGATTCAGATGAGTATCGTTCATTTACTGTCGACGTATACTCCCTTTATTAATAATGGCAATATGATTAAGCCAATTCTTTTGGCAGACGAGCAGCAGGGCCAGGTTCTGAAAGAGGCGGTGGTCTCAGCCGAACATACCGGGGTGATTGCGGCGGATTTGCGGAAGGTGGTTAGTGACACTGCCGGGACGGCCCATGCCATTGATATGAAGGATTATCCGCTCGCGGGTAAAACAGGGACGGCGGAGATTAAACAAAAGCAAGGTGAAACAGGCACGGAAAATGGCTGGTTCATTGGTTATAACACCAAGTCACCGAGCTTGATGGTGGCGATGATGGTTGAGAATGTCCAGGGCCGGGGAGGTTCGTCGGTGCCGGTGAAAAAAGTGAAGAAGGTTTTTGAGTTGATACGTTAGAATGCGGAGTTGCTGGATAGGTGTCAGGCACAAGGAGTGGGTGTCAGGCACCACCAAATGAGCATAAATTTAAATTTTGGGAATTACACCTAGGAAACCTAGGTGTTTTTCTTTGTTTGGGATCTTTTTGAGGTTAAGGCTTAATATTCCGGCTTCCACTGATACTTCTCCAAATCAATAACCCCATTCAATCCGATCTCCACGCCTTCTGCCTCCAAAGACAATCGTTGCTCATTGTACGACTCGTCATCCTGGAGGGCGATTTGCCCCTTTGCGTTGATGACACGGTGCCAGGGAAGGCGATATTTCTTGCTCATGGAGTGGAGGGCGCGGACAACTTGGCGGGCAGCACGGGGGCTTCCAGCTAGCCGAGCGATTTGACCATAAGTCGCCACTTTGCCTTCGGGGATGCTGCGAATAATTTCTACTACATTCTCTGTAAAAGGTGTCATCGGGATCGTCCTTTCAAAAAACACATATCCAAAAGGTATCAAAGATATAATAATTTTAACAATACTTTTTGAAAAATTTGCCCCAAATAATGCATTGTACTGGCTACGGAGACCCTTTAGTAAGCCCCATTCCAATGATTTTCACCATTTTTGAATAATTTTTTTATCGACAAATTTCTTGGGAAATAAAAATACCGCATAGATATTTCCAATTGAAAACCGCGCTACAAAGCCATTCTGGACGATTTCGAAGGACTGTCGAAAAAAAGTAAGAAGTCCAATTTTCAAAAAACTTTGGATAACACCTTGTCCTGATTGAGTATTTATAGCATATTCCCGTATCCAAGCTAATAAAATGGTTACAAACCTTTACAAAGAGAGTGTTTGAGGTGAAGAGTCGTTTGAAGTTAGCGGATATTCAGTCGGAGACATGATTATTCATCGTATAGACAGAAGGTAACTTACTTTCTGCCGTTTAGTGCCTGGCACCCATCAAGGGCGGTATTCTCCGCGTGTCCTCCACTAGTGGACAAATGTCCTTTAGTGGTGCCTGACACCAAAATTGATGACACCAGACACCAAAACGGAAGCAGAATTCGTCGAAGTGATAAGCGGGTCTCATTTCACACTTCTCACATCCAATTTAGGGAGGGCGAGAGTGTGCACGATTACATCAAAGAGAGAACTATCAAGATTGGAAAGTATATCGTGGAGACGAGGAAAACGGTTCGCGTGATTGCGAAGGAGTTTGGCGTATCCAAAAGTACAGTCCATAAGGATCTAACAGAGAGACTTCCTGAGATTAATCCAGAGCTGGCAAACGAGGTTAAAGGTATTTTAGACTATCATAAATCAATCCGTCATCTCCGAGGGGGAGAGGCAACAAAAATGAAATACCAGAAAGAAGAAAAGGAAGGTGAAGCTGTTAAATAAGCCGTCATTTCAAAGCCAAAATAAATTGTGTCAAGGCATTCTCTAAGATTCCTCCAAATCGACATCCTTCTGCAAAATTTAACATCTTTTCTTTGTTAAAAGTATGGAAATTCTAATGAGTGTGGTACAATATACAATTAGGAAAAGTATGTGGATTCCGTTTTAAGGAGGAAAGAAAAGAGAATGTTTGCAAGAGATATTGGGATAGATTTAGGTACGGCTAACGTGTTAATTCACGTGAAGGGCCGTGGAATCGTATTAAATGAGCCGTCTGTAGTGGCAATTGACAAAAATACAAATCGCGTACTTGCTGTTGGTGAAGAGGCTCGCCGCATGGTTGGTCGGACACCTGGGAACATCGTCGCGATCCGCCCATTAAAAGACGGCGTGATCGCTGACTTTGATGTGACAGAAGCAATGTTAAAGCATTTTATTAATAAGTTAAATGTAAAAGGCTTTTTATCGAAGCCACGCATTTTGATTTGCTGTCCAACGAATATTACAAGTGTGGAGCAAAAGGCAATCAAAGAAGCTGCTGAAAAAAGCGGCGGGAAGAAGATTTACTTAGAAGAAGAACCAAAGGTAGCAGCGATTGGTGCGGGAATGGACATTTTCCAACCGAGCGGAAACATGGTAGTAGATATCGGAGGAGGAACGACAGATGTAGCTGTTCTTTCAATGGGCGATATCGTGACGTCTTCCTCCATCAAAATGGCCGGTGACAAGTTCGACATGGAAATCCTAAACTACATCAAGCGCGAATACAAGCTCTTGATTGGTGAGCGCACAGCTGAAAATATTAAAATCAACATCGGGACTGTATTCCCAGGTTCACGCTCGGAAGAAATGGAAATCCGCGGTCGTGACATGGTGAGTGGTCTGCCTCGTACCATCTCGGTTCGTTCCGAAGAAGTCGAAGGCGCATTACGTGAATCAGTTGCTGTGATCGTTCAGGCTGCAAAAAGCGTGCTAGAACGCACTCCGCCAGAACTATCAGCTGATATCATTGACCGCGGCGTTATTTTAACAGGCGGCGGCGCATTGCTGCATGGCATTGACATGCTGTTAGCGGACGAATTAAAGGTTCCGGTCCTAGTGGCAGAAAATCCAATGGATTGTGTTGCGATTGGAACAGGAATTATGCTTGATAATATTGATAAGATTCCAAGTCGGAAGTTTGGATGATCTTTTCTAAAAGAATTGTCCTTCGCCTGCGATAATTAATTAGTAAACCGAAAATTTTAATGGTATTTTCTGGTTTGTTGTTGTAAGACATCATACCTTGAAGAGAAGGATACAAAAAGTCTAATGAAGCAGGCAGGACAAGCCTTAGTCATTGGGCTTTTTTATTTGTGCTTCGGTCAAAATTTCTTGCAAAAACGACAGAATTTGAGTGAATTCTACTTTAAATGACTATTTTCTGTAAAAAGTTGATGAGTATTTTGAATTTATTTTTTATAATAGAATAATGAACGACCAAAAAATTAATCCAAATGCCCAGCGACACGAGTTGAACACAAAAAATGGTTATAATATGTATAACTCACTGAGTCCGGGGTCTACCATGCAGATACACATAAATGGGCGGACTTCAGTTAAAGGGGAATTAACAAATGTCTATAAATAATCCAAATCAAGAATATAAAACGAGAGAAGAATATAAGCGGGCCAAAGCCGAAGCTCAGCAATATAAAGACGCAGCGAAACGATCCAAGGACGAAGCACAAAGAACGAAGGATGCGGATAAACACGCCCAGGGCGAAGCGCGCAGAGCACAGGACGCATTGAGAAGTACCAAAGAGGATGCACGACAAACAAAGGGTGCTCCTGCGATACCTGCCAAGGAGGCCGTTCGAGTAACAAAGAACACAGCAAAACCTGCGGTATCAATCGCGAAGGGTGCGGTAAAAGCGGCGGCTGCAGTCACCAAGACCGTAGCGAAACCGGCAAAAGCAGCGGTACAAGGCACGAAGGATGCTGCGAAACAAGCGAAAGCCGAAGGACGTGAAAAGAAGGCAAAAAAACGGGAGACATCAAATGTGAGGAACTCAAGCCGTGAGGCACACAAGTCGAAAGATGCCACCACGGGCAACAAAGAAAAGAATGTCTCTGATAAGCAGCAACGAGTCAGAATTCGCCTCATTCCAATTTGGCTGCGACTGATTCTTTTAGTGGTCTTTGTTTTCATAAGCATATCGGTAGGCGCTATGGTTGGATACGGGATGCTTGGCGGCGGGAATGTTAAAGATGTATTCAAGGAATCCACATGGACGCATATTATAGATCTAGTTGAAAAAGGGAAAAGAAAAGTGGAGGAAGGGAGGTAAACCCCTTCCTTTTTGTATACCTTAAGTAGTAGAATAGAAAATAAATACTTGTTACTAGTAGGAGGTACTAAACTAATGCTTGATATCGAACAAATCAAAGAAATTATCCCACATCGCTACCCCTTCCTTTTGGTCGATCGAATTTTAGAAGTAGAAGAAGGAAAAAGTGCGGTCGGGATTAAAAATGTCAGTGCAAATGAAGAATTTTTCAATGGTCATTTTCCCGATTATCCCGTTATGCCTGGCGTACTAATCGTTGAAGCCCTTGCCCAGGTTGGGGCTGTCGCTATGTTGAAAAAAGAAGAAAACCGCGGCCGCTTAGCCTTTTTCGCAGGAATTGATGGCTGCCGTTTTAAAAAGCAAGTCAAACCAGGCGACCAGCTTCGTCTGGAAGTTGAAATCATCCGTCTTCGCGGACCAATCGGTAAAGGAAAAGCCGTCGCAACCGTTGACGGCGAAGTTGCCTGTGAGGCTGAAATCACCTTTGCCTTAGGGGAGAAAAAAGAATAAGCAGAACAAAACGGCCGAGGGGAAAATTTCCGGTCGTTTTTTTATATGTGGCTGTTTTCTAAAATTTGTTGTTCTTTAAATAAGATGGACTTCCGCTCACCCGCGGAAAGCGAAGTGTGTTCTAAGGCGGGCTAAATATCAACAATATCAACGAAAATAGCCTATCTGTAAAAAAATTCTAGCTATCATTTGAAAAACATTGGAAACCCTAAAAACAGGCCAATAAAACAAGGGTCAAATTAAGTTTGGAAGGGGTTTATGATTTTGAAGAAAAGGTTATTTCTTTTGCTCGCTAGTTCAATTTTCTCTGCTGTTGTATTAACAGGCTGTAATAATGACAACGATAACCAAAATCCACCACCACCGGCTGTTAATAATCCAGCAGATAACGATCTTAATGATAACGATCTCAATGATAACGATCTCAATAATAATGGTAATTATGATAATGACAACGTTGATTTAGACAACAGAAATGACCATTATCCAATGTCGGAGGACAAAAATACTGATACCGACAAAGACCCAATTAAGGATAGCAACACCAAAAAAGAAGAGATAATCGAAGATGATATTGACCGTAGAGACGCAGACAATAAAGACGAGTAATTTACGGCAATAGGCACTACAAAAAAGGGACGGGCGTATAGCCTGTCCCTTTACCTATAATTTAATTGTTCGACTTTACTTTTAACTTCGGTTTACTTTGGATCTTTTCTCTAAATTCAGTGAGCAGCGCTTTGCCCTCAAGCCCCTTTTGAAGAAGACTTTCGAGCAATAGCTCAGAGTAATCACTTTTGTTACGGCGAATTTTCCCCTCAAACAAAACGCTGATATGCTTTTCAAATTTAATCAATGAACATATTTTCGTTTGAAAATAAGCAGGAGCGTTCTCCTTCTTGGTAATAACAGCTTCAACAATAATGTCGCGATTTTGCTCGGAAATTTTTTTGAAATAATCATAGAGGGACAAATCTGTATACGCCTCAAGCAGCCATGTGGAGCGCTCGTCTTCCTTATTGAGAATTAAGCCATCTACTAACGGAACTTCAATCGAAGTGTCATCTTCCACTACATCTAATGAGTACAACTTAAAAGATTTCATCACAACCTCCTGATTTCCTTTTCCTAAATTATAACATAGGTTCGTTGAAAGCAAATGTCGAAAAATATTTGTCGAAATTTCAAAGATAATAGTTTCCAAAAAACTACAGTTCTTTTTTGACAAAAAACGCCACGATAGATCGATTATTCAGCAAAATAGGACAAGATAATGGTCTTTTCTCTGTTTTACAACAAGGTCACCCTCAGGCTATGCTAATACCATCAAGGAAAAAAGTAGTTCATTTTTTCCCAACAAAGAAGGAGATGAAGGAATGATCAATCAAGTCACACTTGTTGGCAGATTGACGCGGGACCCGGAATTAAAACAGACGTCAGAAGGGACGGCAGTGTCCCACATCACCCTAGCGGTGAATCGTCATTTTCGCAATCAAAACGGCGAAGTCGAGGCCGATTTTGTTCAATGCACACTTTGGCGGAAATCGGCCGAAAATACGTGCCAATATTGCCGGAAAGGTGCAGTTCTCGGGATCACAGGGAGATTGCAGACGCGGAACTACGATAATAAAGAGGGGAAGAGGATATATGTTACCGAGGTGGTCGCGGAAACAGTCCGTTTTCTAAGTTCCAAGCCGCATGAAGTGGAAGCTGGGCCCAAAAAGGAGGAAGCGACCATTGGTGTCTAACAATGAAATGACCAGAAATCTAGAGAAATTATTGGAAAGCTTAATCAAGATGGTTGGACATTCAAATAAAAATGTCGACGGCCTCCAAAAGCGCGTCAGCCAGCTGGAATGGATTGTTAAGGAACAGCAGCATGAAATCAAGGAAAGAGACGACCTCATCAGAATATACTCCCCTCACCCACACGAATCTTCACAAATTACTCCTTTTCGTTTTTAGGTAATGCTCTTTTCGTAACTTTGTTGCTTTTGAATCATAAAAAGGTTCATTTACTAGGGTTAACAGGCATATTTGCCAATAGTCATACGAAAAGATGCCACGAAGCATCTATGAATAAGGGTTGTTGAACTTATACGAAAAACAACAATCTATACGAAAACAGCTTTAAGTAATTTCCATACACTATTTAAAAAAATTATCCCCGCAACTGACTTTTTGATAAAAAATCAAAGCCATCTCCGATGTGATCTCCATTTTTCCGGCAGGTATTTGCCGGACTTTTTTTTTGGTCGGCAGGTATAAAAATATTTGAGTGGGATATACTAATAGAAAAACCCCCCTGTTTTTTTAAAAAGAAGCCGCTGAACTTGTCAGCGGCTTCTTTGATGTGTTTTTCTTATAGCTTGTCCTTATGGGGGTATCGCCAACATTTTGACATAAAACCCACTCTAATACATTTTTTGGAAACAAAAAGTCGTTTTCTGCTACGCTAAGGGAAAAACGGCTTCTTTTTATCTTGTTTGTCTTATTCTTTAACTTTTAATAGTCCGGATACAGCTACATTTCGGAAATTTTGTACGCTGAGCTAATATCAACATAAAAAAGTCGATCCATTTTCGTACAGAATTGCTTGTTTATACAGATAGGTAAGGTTTTGAAGTTATCGCTACCTTTTGTCGGGTAGGTCAGAGATATTACTATTCTCCTTCCCCCCTAAGAACCGTACGTGTGCCTTTCGGCACATACGGCTCAAGCACGCATTTATCCACGTCTAGGTTTAAATTAATCCTACAATTTTCTTTCCCTTTATATATTGTTTAACGCTCCGAAGTTGAGAATTATTGGGAATGTCACCCTTTGCAGGGAATACCTTGTGGTATTCAAGATGGCAAGATATATGAATTAACTCTATATTCTTATTCATTACTTCCACCTTTTCCCCTAGGGATTCTATGATGTATTTCTAAACCCTCAAATTCATCTGCAATTGATTTACTACACAGTGGACATTTGTATTTCTGCTTTTTAGCTAATTTTTGTCTGTATGCCACATTGTTTCTATCGAACTCTTTAATATCACGTTTCTGAAAATATTCTTTGAGATACTTATTAAAAGGACTGTAATCATATTTAATTTGTACGTGTCTTATAATTGGTGTCCAAGACATCTTTTTGAGTTGGTTATTAGTTATAGGGTCTGTTAAAATCCAATTACTTTTACTTTGACCCGTTTTGTCTGGTTTGAAGTACCTTTGTTTAATCCAATGCCAACTCTTTTTCGGGTGAAGTCTTCTCAGAAATTTATACTGGATTTTCCAGATGTGTGAATCCATTTCCGAAAAGACTTCTTTGGCGACGCTTGGACTCCAGTAATTCGCTGTTCCTATCGTGATAGGGTTTAACGTACTGACCAAAACTTCTACATTTTTTCCATATAGTTGTCTTGCCTTATCGGTGATTTTCTTCTTCGCATTTTTAATGCTATCCTTAGAAGGTTTGGTAAGAACTTTACTACCATTATGCTTTTAGCCACTTTGCTATTACGTTCCGAGCTGGGAATCCGTTTATCTGTTCAAGGATATAATCATGGTTTAAGTTGTCGAAGCAACCTTTGAAATCTCCTTCAAACACCCATTGCTTTTGTAGGTTTATTTGCATCCTCACCATATTCATTCAAATCAAGCACCATGAATTACACCACTCCATCGAGTAGGCTTTCGGCAGCCGAAACTGCTAACGGTAATTTCTCACGCCTTTTTGCCGAGCTTATAACACTATCATTCTTACTAAATCCAGTGCTATTCGACTAAGAGAGAACCCTTCAAGGCGTTACCCCGTCATTTGATTCTTCGATATAATCCTTCAGTTCCGACAGGAACTGTCTGACCTTTACCTGAGTATTGTTATCAATCTCGATTTAAGCCAGAAACATTTCGCACAACTAACGCACCCGTTAGCCTAATAAAAAACTTTTTTAGTGTCTACTTGACGTGGCTATGTGCAAAGCTCTTCCTCTTTTTATTACGTCAAATAAACTTCGTTTCTTACAACTACAATCTTAATAATAAATTAGCAAATAAAAATGCTCGTTCAGCGAGTTTGTCAATTTGGATATGTTCATATTCTGCATGAATGCCTTTTCCACAAGCACCTAAACCGTCGAGAGTAGGAATACCTATAGCTGCTGTGAAATTCCCATCACTTCCTCCTCCAACAGATGCTTCTTCTAAATCTATACCTAGTTCAACAGCAATGGATTGAGCACATTCAAATAGTTCTTTTGTTTGTTCTGTTTTCACCATTGGAGGTCTAATCATCCCACCGGTTACTTCCAATTTGATGCCTTTTAAAATGGGTTTTAAATTTAAAATAATATCCGTCGCTCGTTCTGCTTCTTCTTCTGTGGAAACACGTAAATCAATGTTAGCTTCCGCGTACTCCGGAACTACGTTCGTCCCACTTCCTCCAGTAAAGGTTCCTACATTAACAGTTGTTCCTTTTTCGTAATTAGTAAATTCTTGTAATACAATTACTTGTCTAGCTAATTCTTCAATAGCGTTTATGCCATCTTCATGATGATTACCTGCATGAGCAGCGCGTCCCCATATTTTTAATGTAAAAACCCCTACTCCTTTACGAGCTGTCTTTAAAGCACCTGAACCAGCCACAGCAGGCTCAGCTACGAGTACAGCACAACTTTTTTTCGCTTCTTCCTCGATATATTCTTTAGAAGCAACTGAACCAATTTCTTCGTCTGAATTGCAAAGAAATACGATCTTTTTATTTAGAGGAAGCTTTAGTTCTTGGATGGCTTTAATTGCCCACAGAGATTGAATAATGCCACCTTTCATATCTAAGATACCAGGGCCATATAATTTATTTCCTTCTCTTTTAAGATTGAGTCTGCCTTTCTCCCAAACTGTATCAAAATGTCCTATAATTAAAATTTGATGTTCTCCTTCTCCAATTGTAAATTTCATGTGATTCCCAACTTTAGTTTCTTTTATTAATTCATAACTTACATCTAATCGACGCTGGAAAAGGTGAGTTAAATATGTACCACACTCGTCTACTAATTTTTTATCGTAAGAAGGTGATTCTTTTTTTACAAACTCAATTAAATCATCTAACATAGCTTGTTCGTGATCGTACAAATAACTATAAACGGTTTTTTCCATTAGCAACTTACTCAAAATAATTCCTCCTCTGAACTACAAAATATTTCTGTAGTCTCTATAGTCTCAACTAATACTATTGCAAGAACCTTGCCAGCTTTGTTTTTTTATTAAATCGACTGTCTTTAACCTATAGATTTTTTTATAGGATGTTTTTTAGTACTTCTGTATCCTATAAATAGACTTATAAATACTATTTTTTTAATGTAAACTACTTTAAAGAGTTAATTTATTAATCTAAGAAACTGGCATGATTTTTGCATTGGGTTTAAGTGTATGTTGTTAGTCATTTTCTGGAATTAGATTTCAGAATAATCGAAATAAAAACAAAGGAGGTATATCGAGGATTTCTTAATGTAATATATTTTAATTTGGAGGGGAATTATACTGATGGAATCTACAGCTCAAAAAACAATTCATCAACCTACTAGAAGAAAGTTATTTAAACCTGATGCTTATGTCCTTTTGTTCTATATTTTAATAATCTGCACTATAGCTACTTATCTTGTTCCAGCAGGAGTATTTGATCGAGTAAAAAAAGGTGACATTATGATGACTGTTCCTGGAAGTTATCATTTAGTGGGATCTACTCCTGTTAATTTCCTTGAAATTTTTACTGCAATTCAAAGTGGAATGGTTGCTGGAGCTCCTCTAATCTTTCTTATTTTATTTACTGGTGGTGCATTAGCTGTTATTGATAAGACGGGGGCTATCGACACCTTTATCCGAAATGTTATAAATTTATGTAAGGGAAGAGTTCTTCTACTTATTATTCCTATTTGTTTAATGTTTTCTATACTTGGTACGACAGGTATCATTGTTAATTCTGTTATTGCTTTTATCCCTATAGGAGTAATGATTGCTCGTAAATTAAAATTAGATGCCATTTTTGGGGTATCTCTTATATATCTAGGTACTTACGCAGGGTGGAATGTCTCAGTGATAAGCCCTCAAACATTAGGGTTATCGCAGCGAATTGCTGAGTTACCACTATTATCTGGAATGGGCTTTCGTATTGTCATTTATTTCACTTTCTTACTATGTACTATCTCTTATATATATTGGTATGCACGTAAAATTCAGAAAGATGCTAGTCAAAGTATCCTGGGTTTAGAGCGGTTTCCAAATTCTTTAGGCAAAAATGAGAAGGAATTAAAAACACAGAAGCTAACATTGCAACATAAAATTGTTTTATTATTTTCAGGTGGATCTTTACTAGCATTTATTATTTGTGCGCTTATTTTTAAATGGACTGAAAACGAAATGGCAGGTTTATTTATTTTTATAGCTATAGGTGCTGGACTTATTTCACGTATGAATGTTAACGATATTGCCAAAACATTTATGGGTGGTTGCCAGAAACTTGTATATGGGGCGTTAATTGTTGGAATGGCTCGAGCTGTGATTATTTTGCTTGAACAGGGACAACTTTTAGATACGATTGTGCATGGTCTTTCTACGCTTTTAGCTCCACTTTCTCCAATTACAGGAACATTAGGCATGTTTATAGGTAGTGCAGCTATTCATTTTTTAATTTCGTCTGGGTCAGGGGAATCGACTATGTTAATGCCAATATTGGTCCCCCTTGCTGATTTGCTAAATATTACTCGCCAGGTAGCGGTACAATCCGTTTTATTTGGGGAAGGAGTAGTAAACTGTATTAACCCAACATCAGGTGTACTAATGGCAATACTGGCTACTAGTGGTATTTCATATGGTAAATGGCTTAAATTTATGATTCCGTTAACTATTATATGGACAATCTTAGCTGCTATCTTTTTAACAATTGGTGTATTAATAAAATGGGGCCCTTACTAAGTTATTTCAAAATCTGATAGAATAAGAGCAAAATGCAATCGTATGGTAAGGAGAAGAAGATGAAAAAGCCCACTATACTTCTTGTGACTATCAGCAAAAAAGTATGCAAAACATTTGAAGAAAATCTAAGAATGTTTTTTGGTCCGAAAATCTATATTGATACATGTTATGAACCCTTGCAATTAAACGAGGTGCTCATCCATAACGCTGATTTAATTTTACTATCTAGTCCAGTGCTTGAAGACTCTATTAAAGCATTGAATCCCAATAATCCTGTTATGGTTGCTAGACGTTCTATTGGAATTTCAAAGTTAGAGCAACTTTTAGATTTAGCACCTCAAACAGAGATTTTATTAGCTACTAGTGATGTAAGGAGCGTTAAAGATTCTATCGATCTTCTGCACTCGTTCGGATTTGGTCATTTAAAGTTAATTCCTTATGTCCCCGGTCTTACAAACGTCAAACAAGCAGAAAATCTTGAGTTTGCAATTACTCTTGGACGAGATGAACTTGTACCTAAACATATTAGAAAAATCATTGATTTGGGAAATAGACCCATTGATTTAACCACCATGCTCGATATTGCTCGTCTTTTCAACCTTTCTTTGGAAAAGGCCCATTTTTATATAGCAGAATTCTTTAGAGACTTCGTGAAAACGGGAAGGGATTTATCATTATCTATTCAAAATGAGAAACAACTAATACAGAAATTAGAATCTGTTTTAGATGCAGTACATGAAGGGATTATAGGGCTAGATGAAAAAGGAATCATTACATTAATTAATGAAGATGCTCATCGAATTCTACAACTCCCTTCTATAAACTGTATTGGAAAGCATTACAACGAGGTTATACCCAATTTTCAGATTAGTGAGACCTTCGTTGATCAAAAGGAACAACTTGATAACTTATTTCAAATAAATAACCGCTCATTGTTAGTATCCAAAGTTCCCTTAACTTTTAATCAGAAACTAATAGGACTTGTGATTACGCTTCAAGATGTCACAAGAGTGCAAAGAATGGAGCAAGAAATTAGACGAAAAAGCTCTGAGTTAGGTCTAACTACAAAATATTCATTTGATAATATTATTGGAAATAGCCATTTAATTGTATCTGCAAAACAAAAAGCAATTCGATTGGCTCAAAGTGATTATACAGTTTTGATTACTGGAGAAAACGGTACGGGGAAAGAAGTGTTTGCACAAGCTATACATAATAATTCTGAAAGGAAAGACAGGCCATTTGTGGCAGTAAACTTTGCAGGGTTAACTGAAACATTAATAGAAAGTGAATTATTTGGTTATGAAGGTGGAGCGTTTACAGGCGCTAAGAAAGAAGGGAAAATGGGTTTATTTGAATTAGCTCATAACGGGACTATTTTCATGGATGAAATTGGAGATGCTTCACTGAGTATTCAAGCGTCCCTTTTACGAGTTCTTCAGGAACGCCAAGTTATGCGTGTAGGTGGCCATAGGGTCATACCAATAAATGTACGAGTGATTGCTGCCACCAATAAAAACTTACATAAAATGATTAAAGAAGGTACGTTCCGAGAAGATTTATATTACCGTCTAAACGTCTTGCCAATACACATGCCTCCGCTTCGAGAAAGAAAACAAGATTTATTTATACTGATAGACTTCTTATTAAGATTAAATAAGAAAAATTTAATGCTTGACTCAGATGTTAAAAATCTTTTAATGAGCTATAATTGGCCAGGAAATATACGTGAACTTGAAAATTTCATTCATTATTTAATGGTTATTGTAGAAGGAAATACAGTAACTAAAAGCCATCTGCCAGATCAGATTTTGTTATCACAAAAGACTTTTGATTCAACAAATAATTTATTATCAGAGATTGAAGAGGCTCTTCTCTTTTTAAAAAGAGGAAATTTTGTAGAGGATTATAAATCTATACTACAAGCACTGTGGATTTGTAAAAAACAAGAAACAAGTGCAGGGAGAGGGGTTATACAAGAAATGCTTCCTTCCTTTTTATCCGATTCGCAATTACGACATCGTTTATCAATATTAGCTAAAACTAACTGCATTAAAGTTGGAATTAAAAAACAGGGAACGGAAATTACAGAAGTAGGTGTAGAGATACTCAATAGGTTAGAATTGTAAATACTATAGAATGAGATTTTAATACAAAACCTTTAAATTTCGAGAAGAAAGTGTCCACAATATTGTTTCAAAGATAATTTATAATAAAATAAAAAGGCAACCTGTATTTTTATCCAGGGACCGTCAATAATTTTGTGTAAATATGCATTTCCTTTTCTTATAGTTTTCTCGAAGAAAGCACTTGAATTAATGGTGCTTTCTTTTGTTTAAAAATCCCTGTTTTAAAACCTACCGATATTTATTATCTTTTATATAAATGAACACTTGTTCAACTAACTTGCCCGGTTAGCTTAAGTACATTTCTTCACAATCTCTTTTCTATATTAACATAAATATCCATTTCCTTTTTTACAAAAAAAGTACCACAAACGAACGTTTTAGGGAAAATTTTTCACTTATCAGTAATTCACTTATTTTTGTTGTTTTCTAATCCACTAAACCCTTCCCTTTAACATCTTCCCTAAAATTGACGCTTTATCCGAATTGGATATGCTCGTGTTTCTAATCAAGACCAAAACTTAGATCTTCAAATTGACGCTTTAGAGAAAGCAGGAGCAGCTGTTATTTACAAAGAGAAAATGACCGGAACGAAAAAAGAACGCCCAGAATTAGAGCAACTTCTTAAGGCTATAAGTGAAGAAGATTCTGTGGTCGTTTATAAATTGGACCGTATTTCAAGATCCACAAAGCACCTTATTGAGTTGGCTGAAACCTTTGAAGAAAAAAAGGTCAATTTTATTTCCATACAGGATAGTATTGACACAATCTTTAAATGAAAGATTAGATTATATCTTGGAAAATTTAGATTCTCTTAAGGGAATAAGTATTGACAAGTCAAGGATTCGACTAGACCGTTTAGAGAAAGATACACCTGAAGAAGCAAAATCTCTTAGCCAAACGTTATATAACATGTTACCTCGGGTAAAACTTACTGATTTATTGATTGAAGTTTCCAATTGGACAGGATTTGATGAACACCTTACTCATGTATCTAATAACCGTCCTCCTAAGGGAGAAGAAAAGTCTATTGTAATGGCTGCGATTATGGCTATGGGGACCAATATCGGACTTACCAAAATGGCTGAAGCAACACCGGGAATCACCTATCATCAGTTAGCTAATGCAGCCCAATGGCGATTACATGAGGATTCACTAAGTAAAGCTCAATCAACTTTGGTTAATTTTCAACATCACCTTTCTTTATCAAAACATTGGGGAGATGGGAGCACCTCTTCTTCGGATGGAATGCGTGTACATATTGGTGTCTCTTCTCTTCATGCTGATGCTAACCCACACTACGGAACAGGGAAAGGTACTACTATCTATAGATTCACCAGCGATCAATTTTCTTCTTTTTATACAAAGGTTATTAACACAAACGCTCGAGATAACGTCCATGTTATAGATGGGCTGCTTCATCATGAATCAGAATTATCCATTGAAGAGCATTATACGGATACAGCTGGTTACACTGATCAGGTTTTTGGATTAAGCCATATATTAGGTTTTCGCTTTGCTCCTAGAATGCGAGATCTATCAGACTCTAAACTTTATGTCATGGATAAATCCAATGATTATTTAAAGATTGATAGCATTCTACGAGGAAAAATCAACATTAAGGTTATTCAAGATAACTATGATGATGTCTTACGATTAGCACATTCCATACGTGAAGGTAAAGTGTTGGCTTCACTTATTTTAGGAAAGTTAGGGTCTTATTCTCGCCAAAATAAAATGGCAACAGCATTGCGTGAGATGGGCAGAATTGAAAAAACAATCTTTATATTAGACTATATTTCAAATGAAACCTTACGTCGGCGTGTCCAAAGAGGATTAAATAAGGGCGAAGCTATGAATGGATTGGCAAGAGCCTTATTTTTTGGGAAACGTGGAGAGTTACGGGAAAGAGGATTGCAAGATCAACTTCAACGGGCTAGTGCCTTAAAGATTCTTATAAATGCTATCACAGTTTGGAATACAGTTTATCTCATAGAAGCCACAAAGATATTAAAAGCAAAGGGACTATTAAAAGAAGAGTTATTACCTCACATTTCTCCATTAGGTTGGGAACACATTAATTTGTTAGGAGAATATACATTTGATGTAAAAAAGGTACCTTCAAATGAATTGCGTCCATTAAAGGTATAAAGATTAGGCTGATTTTTCCTTAGAGTTGGATAAATCAGCTTTCAATTTCCATTTATTATCTTACCATGGGTTTTATGTCAAAATGTTGGAGCTACCCCTGGATGAAATAAGAAATGGAATAAAATCAAAATAAAGGAAATTGGAAATTATCGTCGAATAATGTTAATTGGTGTAAAAAATTGTACTTTATGGAGGTATGTATCTTTGTGGAGAAAAACTCAATAATATTCATTGGTAAGCAATCGAGCAAGAAGGAAATGAAAATCAACAGTAAACCAAGCTTTTATGATGCAGTGCAACTCTCAACTCAGTCACCCCAAACGCATGAGGACAATCCTTATCTATCGATTCCATTTAATAGAGAAATGATTCCCGTCCATATCTTTAACTCCAAAATTCAACTTACGTACGAGCAACATTCTTTACAAATTTATCATGAAAACAATAATCTAAAGGAAAAAGAGGTCATCGAGATCCTCACCCATGTTGCGGTAAAAGAAGGGAACAAAGTGTCATTTTTAGCATTCTTCCCGAATGATAAAACCGAACTAACGAAAGGGAAAACCACGCGGACCCTCGCGGAAAGCAAGAAGATGAAAGAGGAAAGTAAAGTTTAGGTAAGGTTGGTGTCAGGCACCAGATGCTACAGACTACAGATGGCAGTGTCTGACACCATCAAACACTAATAGAGGTGCCTGACACCAGCACACATAAAAGAGGTTCCGGGAATTCACTCGGGATCTTTTTTATGCTTATTGCCATACGCAGTGATTACCAGCGAAATCTAAATAAGTCGCTGCTAAAAGTGAAATTCCACTCCAAAAAATTGGTCCTGTTATGACACAGAAATGACACTTTCTATTGTAATATGACAAAAAGTGATGAACTTTTAATCTATTTGTAACATTGCTGGTACATTCTTCTGGTATAACTAGAGTACTAAGGAAAGGAGAAAGCGTATGCAAACGACAAATAAGCGTATCATTCTCGTGTTACTTACAATTTTATTATCAGTATCGGGATCTATGGTTACATATGCACAAACAAGCACGGAAGCCCTACATAATGCTAAGCAAGAGCTAGAGCAAAAACAAAGAATAGTAGAGCAAAAAGCGCAAGAAAAGCAGACTGTAAATCAAGAAATAGAAAAAATTCAATATGAATTGAATGCTCTATACACCGATATTACAAAAAACAAAGAAGCAATGGCCAAAACGCAACAAAAAATAGACGCAACCAACCAACTTATTGAAAAAAAGAAACAAGAAATTGTCGTTCTCGAAGACAAAATCCTTGCTCGTAAAGGAATTATGAAGCAGAGGGCAGTCTCTCTCCAACAAACGGATAATATTAATGTTATTGTCAACTTATTCTTCGAATCTGATAGTATCTCAGATTTTATCCAACGCGTGAGTGCCGTTTCGACCCTGATGGACGCGGATAAAGAAATCTTGATAGCTCAGAAGAAAGACCTGCTGCAGATTGAAGAAGATAAAAAAGAGATTGATAGACAAGAACAAACTTTAATAGAAGATCAAAAAGAACTCGCGAATCAGCAACAAACACTTGATCAAAACATGCAAAAAAGACAACAAACCCTAACCGTTATGCAACAAAAATATAGCCAAATCCTTAAACAAATGGCGCTTGCCGAACAGGAAAAGGCCGGCATTGAATCGCAAATGAAAGACATTCAAGCCAAAATCAGAAGTGAGCAAGAAGAGGCGAAGGTACGTACCGTTACTAAAACAAAACCGGCGCCATCTTTAGATAATAAGACAAATGTAGCCGTAGAAGGAAAGGAAATGTATGTTACTGCCACAGCATACAGCTCAGAAGAGTCTGGTAACATTACCGCAGCTGGCTACAACATTGGTAAAAATCCAAATATGAAATTAATTGCCGTCGATCCAAGAGTCATCCCACTTGGAAAAAAAGTATGGGTTGAAGGTTATGGCGTTGCGGTCGCAGGCGACACAGGCGGTGCGATTAAAGGCCATATAATCGACGTATTAATGCCAACGAGATCCAAATGCTTACAATGGGGTAGAAAGACCGTAAAAATCATCGTATTAGACTAGAAGTAGTCTTATACGAAATACAAGATCTGACACACAAAAAGTGTCAGGTCTTTTTTGTGCTACAGCCAGCCGGTGCCTGACACCACGAACAGGCAATAGGCTGAATATTAAGCAGCATATTTGAAAGGAATTTTGATATTAGTAAAGAAGGAATACATTCAAGTTAAGAATGAAATGGTTTACCTTTGGTTCACTAAGAAAGGGAACTGGGTTTGACTTACGACGACAGGGGGAGTATATCAATGGAAAAGCGAGCAATTGGTCATAATGGTCATTATGTTTCTGAGATCGGCCTTGGTTGTATGGGGATGTCATGGCTATATGGAAAGGCGGAGCGAAGCGAGAGCATCGCAACCATCCACGCGGCACTGGAGGCAGGCATTACACTCTTTGATACCGGAGATCTTTATGGTGACGGTCACAACGAATTACTTTTACGTGAAGCTTTACAAGGGGGCCGTCGAGACAATGCCTTCATTGCCGTAAAATTCGATGGAAAACTGCACTCGACTGATAAAAAGGATGAGGAGGTGAATAACCGTCCTCACACAGTAAAAACTTTCCTTACGGATACACTAAAGCGCCTAGGCACCGAATATATCGATCTGTATCAGCCGTCGCGCATAAATCCTCATGTACCTATCGAGGAAACGATTGGGGCAATGGCTGATATGGTGAAGGCAGGGTATGTGCGTCACATTGGACTTTCCGAAGTAG
Source organism: Neobacillus sp. 204 (assembly GCF_046562815.1). NCBI lineage: Bacteria > Bacillati > Bacillota > Bacilli > Caryophanales > Bacillaceae > Neobacillus > Neobacillus sp. 204. The sequence goes on along the minus strand of NZ_JBJORY010000008.1, from coordinate 160,296 downwards.
GCGTTGAGACCATCCGCCGCGCTCATGCAGTCCATTCGATTAGTTGGTTGCAAATGGAATATTCCCTATTTAATAGAGAACTTGAATTAAATATTTTGCCGACCTTAAGGGAACTAGGCATTGCGCTTTCGGCTTACGGTGTTCTTTCAAGAGGATTGTTGAGCGGGAATTGGTCAAAAGAGCGAGTAATGGGGCCGGATGATATGCGGGGGAAAGCACCGCGGTTTTCCAACGAAAATCTGGAAAAGAACTTAGTCCTTGTTGAGGCATTGCGTGAAATTGCAGAAGAAAAGCAAGTAACCGTTGCGCAGATGGCGATTGCATGGGTTTTATCCCAAGGTGATGATGTGATCCCATTAATTGGTGCAAGAAAGCAATCACAACTGCACGAGTCCATAGGTGCAGTCGACCTGAAATTAAGCTCAACTGACCTTTCACGAATCGAAAAAGCCGTACCACGAGACCTTGTCGCCGGTGAATACTACGGTGTACCCCGGAAAAAATGGTTCATTCAATAAGGCCCTTTTCGTAAACTTTGTTGTTATTGAAAAAAGATGCCCGAATACACGCAGACTCTTCGAAAATGCTATCGCATTTCCTTCGTACGGTGATTATTCAAGGAAGCTTATTCAATGTTCTGCAGGATTAGTGAGCAGGGGGTGAGACCCCACAGCGAGGTGCGTGAGAGTTATCATGAAAGAAACTAGCTCCTTACTCGTAAATTCGTAGGTTAATTTGGTAAGAATGTTTTTTGAAAAACAAAAACCAAATCAGAGCTACATTACGGAAGGAGCTAATAATTATGATGGATACCACAAAATATGTAAGTTTAGACGTATCAAAAGAAAAAATTACAGTCGCTATTGCGGAAGAGGGCCGAGGAGAGCCCAGATCCTTTGGAATGATTCCTCCCCATCGTGATGATCTCATTTTTACTGTACAACTTTACTTCAAATGATCATTCAAAACATTTTCCTCGAGGACAGAAAACTTATCACCATAAACCCTCTCAATATGATGCTCTCCCCATGTACAGAGTGAATTTAGAATCCCCTCCAAGCTCCGGCCATATTCACTCAACTCATATTCAACCTTCGGAGGTATCTGATTATAAATAATCCGATTAATCACGCCATCCTCCTCCAGCTCCCGCAGCTGCTGCGTCAACATCTTCTGGGTAATATTCGGCATCAGCCGCTTCAATTCACTTGTCCGCTTTTTCCCATACGTCAAATGGCAGAGAATCACACACTTCCATTTCCCTCCAATCACCTCAAGCGTCGCCTCGACCGAAATATTATATTTCTTCTTCTCCATCTTCAGATCATCCTCCTTAATTCACAGAAATATAGGAACCAAAAAGTACCTATAGCACCACGAGGTATCTATATCACTTAAAAGTGCGTACTTCCGATAATTCTATATATACTCCATAATAACATTTGCCGGATGAAAACAATCATACCTTTTTAAATAAACCTACACAAATGAGGAGGAACATTCATGTCTTTAAATAAACAGCAAAGCACATTTGCACTTTTGGCCCTGGCCGTCAGCGCCTTCGCGATTGGCACCACCGAATTTATCAGCGTCGGGCTGCTGCCGCTCATCGCCCAAGATTTGCACATTCCCGTCACCACCGCGGGACTGACCGTTTCCCTATACGCCCTGGGGGTTACATTCGGAGCGCCAGTCTTAACATCACTTACATCAAGAATGTCACGTAAAACGCTATTATTATGGATTATGATCGTCTTCATCATCGGTAACGGAATCGCCGCAAGCGCAACATCCATCAGCGTCCTGCTTGCAGCGCGTGTGATTTCAGCTCTATCACATGGCATCTTCATGTCAATCGGCTCCACCATCGCAGCCGATCTTGTCCCGTCAAGCCGCCGTGCGAGCGCCATCTCGATCATGTTCTCCGGGCTCACCGTCGCCACCGTCACCGGCGTGCCATTCGGAACATTCATCGGCCAACAATACGGATGGAGGCATGCTTTCATCCTCATCGTCATCGTTGGTATCATCGGCTTCATCGCCAACTGGATTCTCATTCCTTCTTTCTTGAAAAAAGGAACCCAATCCAGCGCGCGAGACCAGCTCAGACTCCTGACCAATGGCCGACTCTTACTTTTATTCGTGATCACGGCTCTTGGCTATGGTGGAACATTTGTTGTCTTTACTTATTTGTCACCATTGCTACAGGAAATAACCGGTTTTAACGAAGGTTCTATTGCAATTATTTTACTTGCTTACGGATTGGCGATCGCGGTTGGCAACATGATGGGCGGCAAGCTCTCAAACCGCAATCCAATTGGCTCCCTATTCTATATGTTTATTGTCCAAGCCATTGTCCTGTTTGTCTTAATGTTCACGGCGCCGTTCAAAATCGCGGGCCTAATTACGATTATTTTTATGGGACTTCTTGCCTTTATGAACGTGCCAGGACTGCAGGTCTACGTCGTCATCCTCGCGGAACGCTACGTTCCGAGTGCCGTCGATGTAGCATCAGCCATCAACATCGCCGCCTTCAACGCGGGAATCGCTATCGGCTCCTACCTAGGCGGCACCATCACCGACAAGCTCGGCCTCATCCACACCACATGGATCGGAGCATTAATGGTCCTCACTGCGGCCATCCTAACAGGAGTGAGCCGAGCACTAGAACAAAAGGACCAACAGTCGTTACTTAAAAAAGCATGCTAAAATATCGCCAGATTTTTTGATTCGCTGATAAAATCTTAGATTCGCTGATAAATGACTCGGATTCGCTGATAAAAGCAAATTTTCGCTGATATATCTTAAAATCCGCTGATAAGGTGTAATTTTACATTATGATTTAGTCACTTAGGAGCTTAAATGTAGTTAAAAAACAGAAATTTTTATGAAAAACGCTAAAATAATGAATTTTTATAAAAACTAACAACTTAAATCACGAGGAGGAACATGTAAATGAACAATTTGCAAAGTACAACGACATTAAATAATGGAGTAAAAATGCCTTGGTTTGGCCTTGGGGTCTTTAAGGTAGAGGAAGGCCCAGAGTTAGTGAATGCGGTGAAAACAGCGATTCAACATGGGTACCGCAGCATTGATACCGCAGCCATCTATGAGAACGAAGAGGGAGTCGGACAAGGGATTAAGGAATCAGGCATTGCAAGAGAAGACTTGTTCGTCACTTCCAAGGTCTGGAATGCTGATCTTGGGTATGAATCAACCTTAGCGGCGTATCAAACTAGTCTAGATAAACTAAGTTTGGAGTACTTGGACCTGTATCTGATTCATTGGCCAGTAGAAGGTAAATACAAGGAAGCGTGGAGAGCATTAGAGACGCTATACAAGGAAGGTCGTGTCCGTGCAATTGGGGTAAGTAATTTCCAAGTCCACCACCTTGAAGACCTGATGAAGGGTGCAGAAATCAAGCCCATGGTAAACCAAGTTGAATACCATCCGCGCTTAACCCAAAAAGATGTTCAATCATTCTGTAGGGAACAAGGCATTCAGATGGAAGCCTGGTCCCCTTTAATGCAAGGTCAATTGTTGTACAATGAAGTGTTGGCAGCAATCGCAGCAAAATACAATAAATCTGTGGCCCAAATTATCTTGCGCTGGGATCTGCAAAACGGCGTTGTTACTATTCCAAAATCAACAAAAGAACACCGAATCATCGAAAACGCACAAGTATTCGACTTCGAATTAACCCAAGAAGACATGCACCAAATCAACGAACTAAACCAAAACCACCGCGTCGGCCCAGACCCCGACAACTTTGATTTTTAATATTTGAGGCACATATTTCGGTGTCAATTTCGGTGACAATTTCGGTGACAATTTTGGTGTCAGGCACCGCCCGTGGACACTTGCTAATATTTGTCCGCACAGTGTGGACAGACCAATTTTTGATTAAAATTGGTCTTTTTTTTTATTCATTTCCTTTTAGAAGGAGAAAAGGGAGGGTGACATGGTAGGGGGGGGCTGTTTCATTTAATTTAATACTTCTCTATTTTCCACCTTTATTGGTTAAACTAAGGTGACGTGCTCGAGGGGTGATGAATATGCGGAATCAGTTTGAAAAAAACATTTTACGGTTATTATTTGTTTTTGGGATTGGTACGTTCTTTAACTTAATCCGAAAGCCTCCTATAAAGGATTGGCTGCTTATTTTCTTATTAAAAAGCTATATTGCCACCATTCTAGACAATTTATTAGTAAAAAAGGGATATATAAAATACCCCGTTAACCTTTTTAAAACCTTTGATATAAGCGTTTTATTTAGTTATCTCATTTTCCCAATCAGCTGCATTTATTACAATCAAGTAACCAAAAATTCAAGTATATTCGGCATCATAGGTAAGTGCATATTATTCACTCTTCCATCGACATTAGTTGAGAGTTGGCTTGAAAGAAACACAAAGTTAGTCAAATACAAAAAGTCATGGACCTCACTACATAGCTTTGTATCGATAGGATTCACTTTTCTAATCGTGCGTGCCCTAATGGCCCTCATTGGGAGAACAGCCGAAAAGCAATAAACTAGGTGTCAGGCACCGTTTGTGTACATTTGTCCGCCAAGAGCGGACATAATTGAGGTCATTTTTTTAACCCTTTGCTATAATTGTTGAATAGTGACAGTAAGGGGGATGGGGAGAATGATTGGTAGAGTTAAGGATGATCGCTGGAATGCTAATTTATATGATCAAGAGCATGCTTTTGTTTCGCAATTTGGCGGGGATTTGGTCCAATGGTTAGCACCACAGCCAGGTGAAAATATCCTCGACCTTGGCTGTGGAACAGGGGACCTAGCCAACAAACTAAATCAACTGGGCGCCACCATCATGGGAATCGATAAATCATCAAACATGGTCCAGCAGGCACAAAACAAGTACCCAGGTCTAACCTTCATAGTCCAGGATGCGGTAAACATGAAGTATAACAATGAGTTTGATGCCATTTTCTCAAATGCAACACTAAATTGGGTGAAAACTCCGCAGCATGCCCTCCAGTCCATCTATGATGCCCTGAAACCTGGAGGCAGATTTGTCGCAGAATTCGGAGGGAAAGGCAATGTCCAAATAATCACCGATGAACTCATTCACCAATTAGGAAGCACCTATCAATCAGACCAATTTCCCTGGTATTTTCCAAGCATCGGTGAATACACACTCTTAATGGAACAAGTCGGATTTCGAGTAACGCACGCACAACATTTCGATCGGCCAACAACTTTAAACGGAGTGAATGGATTACGTAATTGGATTGAGATGTTCGCTCCTAGTATGCTTGAAGGCGTAACAAAGGAATCCAAAGAGCTTATCATCACTAGAGTTGAAAAAAATTTAAAAGAAGTTCTATTCCATAATGGTGACTGGAAGGCGGATTATAAGCGGATTCGTGTGCTGGCGGAAAAACAGTAAACGCAAAGGGACCGACTAATGGTTCCTTTTTGCATAGAAAAGAACATGATTTCGACTATATAACTAGTACTTTTTTGCAAGACACTCTCGGCAAAAATAAACGAACCTTTATCAGATTAATTTATTAGCGCTGTATTCTTAAATAGTAATACAAAACCTTTGTTCTATTGAATTCTATTCTGCTTCACATCGTTCAATTAATTTCATATCACATAGTGATTTGGGAAAGAATATCCAAGAGGTGGTATTGTGGATAAGAATAACTTAACACTCACATCTTCCGAAATAGGTACACTATGGGGAGAGTTTGTGAACGGAACAATGACAGATGTAGTAAATAGGTATATGGTTTCTATAATTGAAGACCAGCAAATAAAAGCTATTTTTGAGGAAGCCATTCATACCTTCGGAAAACAAAAGAAACAAATCATAACTTTTATAGAGGACGAGGGATTCCCTGTTCCAATAGGATTTACTGAATCCGACCTTTATAAAGGTAAACCGAGATTGTTCACGGATATATTTTGCCTGAATTATTTACATATCATGGCATTACATGGTTTGTTAGGGCACATAACTGCATTTGCTGTCTCGGTTAGAAAAGACTTAAGGGATTTCTACGGTTCATGCGATAATGACGCGAAAAACATGTATAATCAAACAATTGATTTATTGCTTGAGAAAGGAAATTTTCAAAGAGACCCTCAATTTTATCCAGCAAAAAACCCTGAATATGTTACCAGCCAAGATTTTACGGATGGATTTTTCGGAAAAGGCAGGAAATTAGCAGCGACTGAAATCATTAGTATTTCTTTAAATCTTAAAAAAAGTATTATGGCTAAAACGCTTTCTATTGCATTCAGTCAAGTTGCTCAAACAAAAGAAGTCCGAAAATTTTTAACGGATTCAGAAAAAACGGCGGATCAACAAATAAAGGCTTTTTCAAAAATTATGCAAACGGATAATTTACCTGCTCCGAAATCTTGGGAAACAGAAGTAACAACTTCGACGAACTCTCCTTTTTCCGATAAGTTAATGTTGTATCATATTGGCTTCTTATTTCAAGCAGCACAAAACTATCATGGGGCAGGGCTTGCCTCTTCCATGAGAACAGATCTTGTGGCGGCTTACGAGGGTACGATTCTAAAAAACCTTATGGTAACAAAGAAGTGGTTTGATCTTATGGTGAAAAATAAATGGTTAGAACAACCACCACTTGCTCCTAATCGAACAGAAATCGCCAAAGAAGTGTAGTAACTTTTTGTTAGAAAGGCCTTTAAAAAACCATCCTCTTTGAATAGGAGAGGATGGTTTTCTATGTCAAATAGAAATAAATCTTACTTACTAAACGACTCCGTTAATCAGATTTTCTATTTGCTCCTGTGAAAGATGTTTACGTACAATCTCCACATCTTTTCCACTACCGATCAAAACTAGATCATCGTGACTTGATAAAGGCTTTCTTCCTCTTGGTACAGATTCTGTGTATTTTTTCCAAACGCCATCGATCTTAGCTACTGATAGATCTCCTCTTTTCATCAGCAACCCATCAATACTTCTCGGCATTCTCAAACCTTTTATAAAGTGTTTTTTCGAAAAATAAAAATCCTCTTCCATGTTTTCATCTCCTTATTTGATAATAGTATATGCTATTTATGAATTTCCATCGTTTTTGTTCAACTTCTGGATGTGTGGTTGCTTTACTAGATACCCCAACAAAAAAAGGATAAAACCATAAGGGTTTTATCCAATAAAAATAAACGAACCTTTAAGATAAGAAAAAAGAAGTCCTCTTTAGTAAGATGGGCTCCTTAATGTATAAAGTAGATTAATGGACACGGATAATCTCGTAAATATTTTCATCGTGATGAACCCGGGTATGTTTGGACTCTAGTCGTTCAAACTCTTCGATTTCATCAAATGACTCGCCAAACCACCAGTGCTTGAGTTCAAATAAAAAATCTGTAAGCATCATAATTTCCTCCCTGTCGTAGGTTATTGGATCCTTATGACCCTATTATACATGTGAATCACTTCACATAAAAGCGGTTTCATAATAGGCGAAATAGCAAAATTATACAGAAAAATAAGAGAGTTTGGTCCGTCAATTTGTCGCCAATTATCCCAACAAAAAAAGGATAAACCATTGCGGTTTTATCCTCTTCTTGCCCATGTATACGCTGGTGCCTGACACCATTAACATCACAAACACCGTCACTACACTCAAAATCCCGACATCAGCCCAGATACACTAAGTCTTTCAGTTCATCCGTCGATAACTCAGTGATCCAGTTCTCACTCTGGATGATCTGGTCATTCAGGAATTGCTTCTTCTCAAGCATGGCATCAATCTTTTCCTCGAGTGTGCCTGTGCAAATCATCTTGTGCACGTGGACGAACCGTGATTGGCCGATGCGGTAGGCACGGTCAGTGGCCTGGTTCTCGACAGCCGGATTCCACCAGCGGTCGTAGTGGATAACGTGATTGGCCGCCGTCAGATTCAGCCCCGTTCCGCCGGCTTTCAATGACAGTAAGAACACCGGGAACTCTTGATTCTGGAACTGTTCAATCATTTCGTCCCGCTTCGCTTTTGGCACGCTTCCGTTCAAGAATGGCACTTCTATGCCAAATTTCTTCTTCAAGGTAGTTCGAATCATTTCGCCCATTTCGATATATTGGGTGAAAATCAGACAGCTTTCGCCCTGTTCCAAAACCGCGTCAATCAATTCGATAAGCTTCTCCAGCTTATTCGAACGTTCCAGCAGCTCGCGCCCAACTGACTTTTCCTTCAGATAGAGGGCCGGGTGGTTGCACAACTGCTTCAACCTACTAAGCATTTGTAAAATTAACCCTTTGCGCTCAAAGCCGGACAGCTTTTCAATTTCTGCAAACGTATCATGGATGAGCTGCTCATATAACGACGCCTGTTCAGCCGTGAGCGGACAATATTCCTTTTGCTCCAGCTTGTCAGGGAGATTAAGGGCAACTTCTTCATCCTTCTTCGTGCGGCGCAGTAAGAACGGCCGAATCAACGCTTGAAGCTGCTGCACCTTTTCCTTTTTCTCATCTTTTTCAATTGGAATCACGAACTTTTTCTGGAATTGCCCTAAGCTGCCAAGGTAGCCGTGATTGGTAAAATCAAAAATCGACCACAATTCCGATAATCGGTTTTCCATCGGTGTCCCAGTCAACGCAATGTGGTGGCGGCCGCGCAGCCTCCGGACCGCCTTCGACTGCTTAGTCTGGGCATTCTTGATATTCTGTGCTTCATCAATCGCAATTGAACTCCAAATCATCGCTTCAAATTCCGCCAAATCAATATGGCTCAGCCCGTATGAAGTCAAAACAATATCCGCATCTTTTGCCTTTTCGGTAAAAGCTTCTTCTTTCAAACGGTTTGACCCGTAATGCAGATGCACCTTCAACTCCGGTGCAAAGCGCTCCAGCTCCTTCTGCCAGTTTCCAAGCACGGAAGTCGGGCAAATAATCAGCGCCGCCTTTGTTGGAACCTTTGCAGCAGGCTTAGCATTGGCTTCTTCCTCTTTTTTGCTCCGCTTCTTCGGTTCACTTGGGGTGTCAGGCACTACAGCTAACTCACCCCCGACAACCTCTTTCACCTTCAACAAATAGGAAATAAGCTGCACGGTTTTACCAAGCCCCATGTCATCAGCGAGGGTGGCGCCAAACCCATACTGACGCAGGAACCAGAGCCAGCTCATACCAAGTTGCTGGTAAGGCCGAAGTTCTCCCTGCAGACCAGAAGGCACGTCCTCCATTGGAATTTCATGCACTTCCGACAGCTGCTTGATCATCTGTTTCCATTGGCGGTTCAACTCAATTTGAATTTTGGCAAACGCCTTTGGATTCTCGAGCTCGTCTTCAGTTGCTTCTGATTCCATCAGCTCCTGTTCGAGCAAGTCGCGGACATGCAATCCTTCTTTTTCAGCTCGTTTCATCATATCCTGAATTTGTCGAATAAATTGCGGATCCAACTTCACCCAGCGGCCACGAATAAAGACAAGCCGTCTTTTTTCCTCGACAAGTTTCCCAAACTCATCTTCAGACAGGTCGACACCATTCATCGAAAAGCGCCAATTAAAATCAAGCATAGCTTGGAGTCCGACAAAGGATGGCCGGTGACTCGATGTACCTTTCAGCGACGCTTTCACCTTCAAATTGGCATTTTTCATCGCCTGCCACCAAGAAGGGAGGAGGATTTCGACATCAAGTGCCACCAGCGTCTCACTTGCCTCGGTCAAAAACATCCACGCTTCTTCCTCACTCAGATGAGTTTTAAAGAAACCATCCTCGCCTAACCAAGGAATCAAGCGGACCCAGCGTTCCCGCTCACGGTCGACTTTTTCCAAAAAAGGACGCCATTTCGCGGGAATCTTGGTGGAACCATCAACATCATGAACCTCATCGACATTTTTCTTTCCTCGTAAAAATAAATCCAGGCTCCACGCACCTTCGCCATCTAGAGGCTCATCCAGACGGAGCCCAATCGTAAATGGTGTGTCGCTTTCTTTAATTCCGACCCATTCCAGCCAGCTTTCTTCATCAAAATAACGTGCGAGTTCGCTGCCGGAAATATTTTGCTTCCGGAGCAAGTCAAGCTTCGGCCCGAACAGTTCTTTCATCGCCGCATTCCGCGTCAAATAGCCGTCCAGGGCATCGTTATATAAGTTGGAAATATAATTTTTTGTTGTCCCAAGAGTGGGGTCTGTCGATTCATCGTTGACGGGTTCTTCAATCGTTTGCTCCCAAAAGGATGGATCAAACTCCTCCTTCACACGCTCAGGAAGCTTCCAGCGGAAATCGCCGTGCTCCCAGACCGAAAAGTCCGGCAGCCAATCTTTTTCGAGAATGCCCTCATAAAGCGCATGGGCGGTCGCCAGACAAATCTCAGATTGTTCATTCCAATCCCACTCGATATAGCGGTTAAATGACTCCTTGGCAAAAAGCGAGACCAGATGCCAGCTGCTCACAACTACACCTTCTACACCGTCCACGGTCTCCGTCTCAAGAAGCGTTCCAAAGAAGCTTTCCTCATGACTGCTGAAAACGAGATTCTTCCACCTAAACGGGCTCATCACATGACCTCGTTCATCCTCAGCAGTAAGAAGAAAACGACCTTCCCCGATTTTAGTTGTCAGCAATTTCATAAACCTTGTTTTAAGCATCGATACAAAACTCCTTTTTGTGGGGGAAAAAGAACATCATAGGCTATTTACTAGTTGGTGGTTTCCAAATAATGTCTAATGGCACAAAACCCCTTAAAAATGGCACAAAACATATAAAAAATGGCACAAAGGCCCCCTAAAATCGTACAAAACATATAAAAAATGGCACAAAACCCATCAATAACAAAATTCACACAATAATAATGAAGTCCATAAAAATCCATATTCCTTTATTATACCCAAAAATGTGTGGTTAGAGGAGGGCGAGTCTTGAAGTTTTTACAATAGGTGGACTATTGTACGTGGTTTGATAAAAAATGGGAACTAAATATGTCTCTAGACAAATCGGATCTCAAAAAAAAGGTACAAGCCCGCACAACAAACCCTAACGGTGCAGAAACTCGTACCCAACACTATCCCTCAATCAACTTACTCCGTTTACACTCCTCATGAAACGCCCGCAGCCGCTTGGTCCGCTCCAGCAACGTGTCCAAGAAATACTCCCAATCATCAACCCGTTTTAACTTCTTATACAGCGTCCGTAACTTCTTCAAATGCCGTACCGCCATCCGGTAACTGGCCCGGTTCTTCTGATCAATCTCCTTCTGCGCGGTCTGATGCAGCATCCCAAGCAGCACTTCAGGCTGCTCCTTCTCAATCAGCTTCAACCGGTCCTTCGGCAACTCGTAATAATCCAAGCCGACAAACGCCTGCAGCTCGCCCCAGCGGTCATACTGCTTCCGCTCAAACAACACATACTCATAATCCGAGAAACTGTACGGCAGCATCGCAAGCAAGGCCCGCTCATACAAATCGACTCGGTCACTTTCCGCACAATAAGGAGCCACCGATCGCAGCGCATTCCGTACAAACGTCGCACAGCTATGATAACCGCCGAGCCACTCCAAATACCCCTTCACTTTTTGCAAAAATAACTCAATCACCGCGCCGGCACGCTTCCACGCCTTCAGCCCCGACAAATAATCAATCCAAAACCCCAAATACGGCGCAATCTCCGCATCACTAAACGGACCAACTAACTTTAACGCCGCCTCATCATTCCCAAGCAAGAAATTCAAATGAATCCCAGCAAGCAACAAAGGCGCAGGGCTCTCCCAATCCTGCAGCACCTTCAGTCGCGCTTCAATCTTCACCAACTCTTCCTCACGCCACGCCTTCTTTTTAAAAAAATGAATCCACAACAGCCGGTACAAGAAAATCCGCTCATACTCCAAGCCCTGCGTACAGGTCAACAGCTCAAACGTATCCGCCCGTAACTTATCAACAAACTCATCAAAATCAAACGGCAGCGACTGCACACCAATCTTCATCGCGAGCTCCTCGGCATCATCCATCAAATTATGGAACAAATGCAAATAAGCCCGCTTCACCATATCCTCATCATGACCCAGCTGATCACTCAACTGCGCTAATTTCCGAAACGAAACCACAATCCCAACCAACTCATACAGCAAACGCCATTCCTGCTCGACCGGCGCGCTCGCATGAATCCGGCGCTCATAAATCCCAAACAACTCCGGAATCACATAAGGACTCGTGTACTTCTTTGTCGCCAGCAGCGTATCAAAACTCACCTCAAACGAATGAACCCAGCGGCCATAATCCGGCTTCGTTACTCCATTCGCCTTAATCAAATCCTTCGCCGTCTGCATCCCCCAGCTCGAAATCGCCTTCGACTCACGAATCGGCTCGCGCCACGAAGTCACCCAATCGGCCACACTGCCGTCTCTAGAATACGCACTAAAAAACACCGCCATCTGGTGCCGGCAAAATCCGTCACTAGGACACGTGCACTCACTCCACGACAAAAACTCAAAATTCAGTTTCACATAACAGGGTGTCACATCCTGAACCATGGCCGTAATCTTTTTATCCCATATCTGAAGCTGCTTCACCAGCCCTTGCCGGTACAGCATCAAACCCTTCTGAACCAGCTTGGCATCCTCCGTCACCGTCGGGTGCAGCAATTCCCGCACCTGATCCCCAAATAGCTCAATCTTCTCACTTGCAGGCGTCGACTCCATAGCCACAACCCCCTTTTCCAATACCAGTCAAATTTTTATAAAAATCCATATTCCACTATTATACCCAAAAAAGCACCTTTTTGAAAAATGAACTCAATCCAGCGTTCGTAACCTAATAAAACTCCAGCGTATCGTAGACAGTTCATGCAGAGTTAACCTATATGAGAGATAAGAACTATTAGAACTAAAAAATATTAAAATTAGTGGGTACCTCAAGAGTGAAATAGACTTACATAATATAAAAGTATTGGGTAATTATAGAAAATTAATGTTATAATTTGGATGAATAGGAGGGGTCATGTGAAAAAATACTTAAGAGTTTGGCTCAGTGCTGTTATTCTATTTAGTTTGCTTATCGGTACATCACAAACCACTACATTTGCCGCAAGCACCAAGAAAGTTCTCGGATATGAATTTACCAATGGTCTAGTTTTATTCAAGCAAAATGGTAAATATGGAATGCTGGATAAAAAAGGGAAGGTAGCCATTAAACCGCTTTATGAACAAATTGATCAATCCAAGCGCACCAATTTATTACGCGTGAAAAAGAATAATAAATACGGGTTCATTAATCAAAAGGGAAAAGTCATTGTCAAGCCGCAATATGATTATGCGGAGAATGGTCTTTACAATCCAATTATAGTGAAAAAGAATAGTAAGTATGGATTAATCAGCACATCCGGCAAAACCATCATTAAACCGAAATATGAAAGCATTGATCATTTCCACAATGGTGTAGCCGCTTACAAAAGCAATGGTAAGTATGGAATCATCGACACCAAAGGAAGGGTGATCCTACCGCCAACCTATGATGAAATCACCGATAACACTAATGGAGTGTTTACTGTCTACCAAGATAAAAAGTACGGTTTAATGAATAAGCAAGGGAAAGTCATCGTCACACCCGTTTATGATTCCATCAGTTCGTTTGAGAACGGGTTATTTAAAATAAAAAAGGATGGAAAATACGGGATCATCCATATAAGTGGAAAGGTCTTAACTGCACCAAAATATGATTCGATATCCCAGTTTTATAATGGCTTTGCCCAAACGAGACTTAACGGGAAATACGGTTTTATTAGCTCAAAGGGGCAAATAATCGCGGAACCGATCTATGATTCCGTTGATGTATTTAGAAGAGGGTTAGCTCCTGTTGTAGTCGGTGGCAAGCTTGGCTATATTGATACAACTGGAAAAATGATCGTTCAGCCTCAGTATGAAGCAGCCTATGATGGTGATGGAAGTTCACTCTATGAATTTTGGCAAAATGCAGCGGTTGTTATGAAAAACGGGAAGTATGGAATGATTAATAAAAAGGGTGAAGTGATTCTTGATTTTACCTATGATTCGATTAGTTTGTTTAACAAACAAGGGTTAGCGATTATTATGCAAAATAATAAATATGGTTTTGTTAATGATCAAGGCAAGATCATTGTTAAACCGACCTATGACTTTTTAAGACTCGCAACCTATGGGGATGGTCAGTTTACTGGTGATTTTGTTATTTTTAAGGAAAATAACCAAGAAGGGGTAATTAGCAGCAAAGGGAAGGTCATCATTAAACCGACATATGACCGCATCGATCCGTTTGAATATAAAGGTCTGATTCGAGTGAGACAAGGATCTAAATACGGAATTCTGACTTCAACAGGAAAAATCCTGGTCAAACCAAAATATAGCAACATTGAGCCGTTTTACAAGAGCGACTATAATTTAGCTTGTATTACCTATAAAGATAAATATGGTTTTATTAATGATAAAGGGAAAATCACCATTACTCCCCAGTATGATCAAGTAGGGAGTTTCAAAGAGGGTCTTGTTTACGTAAAGAAAAATGGAAAAGCAGGTTTTGTTGATAAAAAAGGGAAGGTAGTCATTAAATTGACCTATTATTAATAGAGTTAACAGGCCTGGATATTCCAGGTCTGTTTATTTTAGAGGATGGCTCCTTCTGAGAAAGAAGGGGTTTCTTATTTGTAATTTGCCGGAAACTTTGGCGAATAATTCTTAATTGTGGTTACCGGAAACTTGGACAAATAAGAGGTTTGGCGGAATCGCGGCTAAAGTTGGCGGAATCCCACCACAGTTTCGCGGAATTCTTCCGGAAATCGGCGGAATCCCGCCCCGGTTTGGCGGAATAACACCGAAAGTCGGCGGAATCCACACCCCAAGTAAGATCTTTTTATAAAAATGAACCCAGGCCGCGCCTTGCTACATAGGTTCCATTTACGAATCATACTTGGCCCCATACCTCATCCCAGAACCAGAATACAAATTCACCGGTCCTTAAATTGATAAGCGACAACAAAAAAAGAGCCACTCCCTTATACATCTAAGGGGTGGGCTCCACCTTCGAGGCCTCGTTTTTAGACAAACTAGAAAAATATTCAAACAAACTCGTAAGATAGTTATTAAGCTCAAAACCTTCCTCATTCGCAAACTCCGACAATAACAACTTATTTTCCTTCATTCTCAATTCCCCCTCAAATAAGTTACTATCATCATTGTCGCCAAACTATCATTCTCTTATACACTCAATCTCCATAAATTTTTTAGAGAGTACAAAACCGAATAATTTAAACAAAAGAACTTAATCCCAATGCTTTCCCAGTTTACCGGGTATGACAAATTCAAATGGCTTATCGGTTTAACAAATATAGTGCTAGTGTATAAAGTTCTATAAACATCTTTATTTACGCTTTCAACGATTATCCGCTATGCCCCTGGAGGATAAAAAAATGTTGTAACTTGAAAAGGAGCATAAATAATGTGTTTGTCTCAAAAAAAGTCCTAGTGAGAAAGCCCTTCCCATTCTTAATTTTTAACATAAGTTGTAAGGAATAAGTCTAAGGGAGGACTGTAATATGTTTGGTTATGGAGGATTTGGCGGTTGTTGTGGCTATGGCTACGGTGGTGTCGGCTACGGTGGCGGATTTGCTTTAATTGTTGTATTGTTTATCTTGTTAATCATCGTAGGAGCAGTAATCTGTTTCTAATAAAAAGCAATTACTCTTAACTTAAAAAAGCCCTATAAGGGCTTTTTTGGGTTGAAACAATACCCCATTAAGGTGTATGAACCATGGATTGGTTATGGGGCTTCGGCTACACTCTGGCATATGAATTAGTTAATGTGAATAACAAATGGGCGACGCCAAATTTGGAGAAATATTTTTAATTTAGCTCAGCACATGTCTATTCAGTTTTATTATCTTGTACATATATTATTACTACACCAGCCAAACATTTATAAAAGTTTACCTCCTAGAACGTTTGCTTATAAAGCAGACGTTTTTCTCATGTTTAGCTAAAAAATGATCAGGATGAATAACTGAATTTGGATATTAACTCACCAATAAGCACCTTCATGTTTGTCCTGTTGATTTCGGAAGCCCATTGTATTTGACGACAGGCATTTTCTCCTTCCGCAAGGCGTTCATCAGCTCCGGTCCTACATTCAAGTGATCCTGGACGAGCTCTTTTGGAGTCAGCACCATCCACTGGTTCAAGGACACGTCGGCAAATCAATTTCTCTTGAACATCTCTAAAAACCAGAGGCTTACCTGGCTGGTGTTTTGAATGTAATGCCCCATGGCAAACGGGACATAGCCGACATAAAGGCCGATAAAAAGGTTCAAATCGAAGTTATTTTAAAAAAAGAAGAAAATTGCGACAGAAAATGTTGGTAATTGTCGAACAATACAGAGGGGGGTAATATGTCATGGGCCGCTTTTCATGTTAGCCATGTTCGTATACCTATCAATCCAGCGCTAGAATTACATGACCCCTAATGAGCGAATAGGAGAACTAATGAGTATGACGAATGAATTAATTGTTAATGGTGAATTAACACGAATCAGGAAAGAAACGCATGGAAAGGCCAAGCAATCCAAAAATGTCCCACCGGAGTTCACGTCAAGAATGGAAAAACGCGAATATAACCAAAGCATCAATTCTTTTGATATTCGAAATGTATTGGATGTCAAAGGATTCTTAAAAGATATTCGTGCCAATTGGAATACATATGTGTCGCAAGTTAACCAATGGATTCAAAAAAGCCCAGTAAAAAGACTTGTCATGACAGGCATCTTTACCGTCATACTTAGCTTTTTTGCCAGCACTTCCAATGCAGCCTTTATTGAGGAATATACATATCAGGTGAAAAGTGGAGAAAAAATCGAAAATATCGCCGCAGCACATGGGATAACAGCACAAGAGATACTAGAAGCGAACGGCATATCTTCCATCAACGGTAAAAAAATACTTTTACCATTAGTACATAACAGGACGGTTACCGCCACAACATTAAATGTCCGGTCACACCCGTCCACTGAAAGCGATATCATTGGAATGTATAAAAAGGGGGATGTGGTGAAGGTTTCATTCGTAGAAAACGGCTGGGCAAGCATTCTCATTAAGGGAAGAGTCTGTTTTGTGAGTGCCGCCTATCTTACAACACCAGGTGAAACGACTAAACCAGCTGTAACTCAATCCAAAACCATGTATGTAACAGCCACTTCCTTAAGAGTGAGAGAAGCTGCCTCAACTCCTAGTACGGTAATGGGTTCGTTAAAATTAAATGAGCGTGTGTCAGTGAAATCAACTAATAATGGCTGGGCTCAAATTAGTTTCAACGGCAAAGTTGCGTTTGTGAGTGAAGCCTATTTAACTACGAAGCAACCAGCAAGCACAATAGCAAGTTCATCAGTTTACGTGATTAAGAGCGGTGATACGTTTACAAAAATCGCCAAAGCATTAAATATCACAGTTTCATCCATTCAAGAACTCAATCCAACGGCCGACTCATCCAAGTTGAAAATTGGACAAAAAATTAACATCCCTGTCACAACGGCAGCTACTACTGCGAATCAAATCATAATAACAGCCCAAATCGAAGAAGTAGATCTTCAAGGAACGTTTAAGTTTAGCACGTCAAATGGCAGCACCTATGATGCCAAAGCATCTGGAAACATGATAAAAGAATTAATAAAGCGTGAAGGAAAAATGGTCACCCTAGCACTTGAAGGAAAAAGGGGTCAGCAAATGACGTTACGATCATTTCAATAACATGATGAGCCTCCGGTGTGAGGCTTTTTTTATTGGATAGTTGCTTTAGAAGAAATAGTGTATCTTAAAAGGGGCTCGGCGGAAAAGTAGGTAAAGTTGGCGGAATTACATCCCAGTTTGGCGGAATCCGCATCTAAATTGGCGGAATCACTCCGCAGTTTAGCGGAATTCACGTCCAAATCGGCGGAATCCCCACTTCATCAACCCAAGATAAATAGGTAGGTAACCCGAATCTACAATAATCGTTGTAAATTCGCGTTATGTAATTGATACCCCTAAAAGAAAAAATGGATGCCTATTTCCCGTTATCGAGAAAAGATCATCCATTTTTCTTATTAATGCCCTGCCATCATGGCGACTTTCGCGTCATTTGAATCATCATCTGATGCAGGTTCCGGCTGTTGCTTTGGTCTGCTAAGGATGATTCCTAAAAGTGCACCTGCTAACGCAATCCCTGCAGCTAGGAGGAACGTGTCACCATAGGCAGAAACGGCTGCTTCAATGGGGTTAGTTGTTTCTGTCATATGATCAGTGATTCTTGATGTTAGGAACCCAGTCATCCCTGCTACTGCAAATGAAACCATGACTTGTTGAGCCGCTGTCGTTAATGGTGTGACACGATTAACAAGATGTCTTGGAGCGGATTGAAGAACATGTGTATTAATGGCCATCATGGATAGTCCCATACCTGCTCCCATCATCACTAAACATGTAATGATAAATCCAGTAGTTGTATCCATAGTAATTCGTGAAAGCATAAATAGCGCTGCAGTAATAATAGACAAGCCTGTTATGGCTAAAGGACGAGCACCGATTTTATCATATAAACGCCCTCCGATTGGCATCATAACACCTGATGCAAGAGCTTGTGGAAGTAGAATTAATCCAGTATCTAAAGCACCGTAACCTCTAACGGTTTGTAAAAATAACGGGACAATAATCATAACCCCAAATAATGCGATTTGGGAAATCCATGTGATAACGATCCCTTTTCTAAAGTCAGATGATCCAAAAACTCTCAGCTCTAATAAAGGTTGTTTTTGACGAAGTTCGACGAAAATGAAAATTAGGAGAGCCGCTCCACCTACAATTAATCCAGTCAGAGTTTCCGATGAAGTCCAACTCTTGCCCCCTTCACTCACTCCATAGGCAAGCATGGAGAAGGCAATAGGTGCTAAAAGGATTCCTAAAAAATCAAGTGTTGGAACTGTCTTACGCTCAACATTCGGTAAAAATTTTATTCCAACCAAAATGGCAATTATACCAATTGGTAAATTTATAAGGAAAATCCAATGCCAAGTAACGTATTCTACAAGATATCCTGCTAAAACGGGCCCTAGTGCAGGTGCTAAAAGCATCGGAATCCCAAGTGTTCCCATGACTGCCCCCATTTTTTCTGGAGGAGCCAGTCGGAAAATCATGGCCATTCCTATTGGAGCAACCATTCCTCCGCCCAGACCCTGAATCACCCGATAGAGGATTAGCTGTTCAGGGGTTTGGGCCATAGAACATAAAACGGAACCGAGCGTAAATAAGGCAATCGTAATTAAAAATATCTTTTTTGCCCCAAATCGGTCTGTCATCCAGCCAGCTAAAGGAATGACAGCTGATAATGCAAGGGTATAACCTGTTATAGACCATTGCATGGTTGAAACATCAGATTTAAAATCTTCCACTATTCCAGGCAGTGCAACATTCATCGCTGTACTATCAAGAATAACCATTATCATACCCACAATGACAGCTAGCATTGGTCCTATGATGGTTTTAATAGAAAAGCCTTCATTATTATTTTCTATTTTTGTTGACATACGAAATTCATCTCCTATTCTAAAAACTTAATCTTCAATTTAAGTTATTAATTAAACAGCGTTTAAAACAATGTTTAAACTAAAATTTATCTCTTTTCCATCAATCTGTCAAGAAAAATTTTTTTCATGGTAGGTCCAAGTGGTAAAATAATAAAATAGAACCTTGACATAGAAAGTACATGAGTATTAGTGTAAAATTAAACAAAGTTTAAATTTATGATTTTAAAAAATAAATTTTCAAACAAGTGTATTAGGGGAGTTGTAAGATGACCAAAAGCTCCGAAAAAGATAGGACTACAAAGGGAAATATACTGAATTCAACACTGGAACTAATAAAGACAGAAGGTCTTGAATATGTAACCCTGCGCAAAATCGCTGCAGCAGCGGAAGTTAATCTTGCGCTAATAAATTATTATTTTGGGTCAAAGGATAAATTGATCAATGAAGCATTGAAAGTATTACTGGCTTCCTTTCGAGAAGCTTTTCTCATTTTAGATGATCATTCTATTCCTCCAAAGGAAAGATTAAAAACCTTCATGGTTCAATATGCAAATTCAATTATAAAGTATCCAGAACTAGTCCGGGAAATTCTCGGGAAGGGCAATATTTCATTCGAGTCGCAATTTGAATACAAAGATTTTATGCAAACAATGGGATTCACCAAAATTATTGCTACATTACAAGAAATTACAGAAGTGAAAGATCATGATGTTCTTGTCATGATGATGATGCAAATCGATGCGGCCATCTTTTTTCCGTCTCTGATAGCTTGCAAAAAAAACGTGCCCATAGATTGGAACCCAATTCCCATAGGCGATCAAATTGATTATTTTTTTCAACATTATTTTTCTAACTATTCCTAAACAACAGGAATTGAACAGGGCTCATTGGCTTTTACGTAACTACACATTT
Organism: Neobacillus sp. 204; assembly: GCF_046562815.1. Taxonomy (NCBI): domain Bacteria; kingdom Bacillati; phylum Bacillota; class Bacilli; order Caryophanales; family Bacillaceae; genus Neobacillus; species Neobacillus sp. 204. The sequence continues at coordinate 139,864 of NZ_JBJORY010000008.1, read as the reverse complement.
GAAATTTAGGAAATCACATGCTGTATTTTTAAGTATAATATATAAGAATTTCTCTATCCGCTTCTTATGTAACTTAATATCAATACAAAACCCGTAAATGGAATATCCTTTTACGGGTTAGTTTTTATCTTAACTCTTAGGGTAGTAACAACTCGTGTTAGTCCATTGATTGCACCTTGATGTAAGTTGTTTAAGGTGAATCCGCGAAAAAATTTGTTCAAAGGCTTTGTCCATTCTATTTTTATTAGTATCAATACTTATGCTGATGCCATGCACCTGGGTTTTTGCCTTCAACATAATGCTTCAGGATATACATAAGTGAACCCCACGTAGTATTAATCATCGCGTAGGGACCTTCCATAGACGCAAATCCAAAATGATTAAAGTTTACAACCGTTGCTCCATTTTCATTTACACTCAAATCGAAACGTATTTTTGTGCCTTTCCAAGCTGGCATATCATGCTGGGCAGACCATTCGACTAATTTACCTGGTTCAATTCGATCAATATGTAGTTGGGAAATGGCTTGACGATTATATTCTGATCCAATCATTCTTGCTGCTTCCATTAAAACATTTGAACATCATTCTTAATTATTAGATGGCGACATACTTATAGATTAAAAAGACAGGACAAGGTGATGGTTATTTTTCAGAAATTAATGGCTACTTTTATTGGAAGCTTGCTATTAGGAATTGGGGTAAATGGGTTTCTGGTGCCTAATCATTTAATTGACGGTGGAATCCTTGGAATTGCATTAATACTTCATTACTTCTTTCATTTTCAGACAGGGATAACAATGGTGGCCTTGAGCCTCCCTCTCTGTCTTTACGCAGCAAAGGATAAAAGAGGGTATTTTTTTAGTAGTTTACAAGGGTTGTTGGTCTCCTCTCTGTTCATTGATTTGCTTGCACCCCTTCGTTCTCAAATTTTCGTTTCCCACCTTTCAAGTGCATTATTTGGAGGAGTAATCATTGGAACAGGTGTTGGTTTAATGCTCCGATATGAGACTAGCACTGGAGGAACGGACCTTCTCGCTAAAATCATTTCACGAACTTTTTCCGTAAATATAGGACTTATAATTATAGTCATTGATGGACTCATTGTTTTGGCAAGTTCTACTGTATTAGCATTAGACTCCTTCCTTTATTCATGCCTAGCTATTACTACTGTTGGTCTAACAACTTCCTTGATTGAAGGGAATTAATCTTATGTTTCACGGTTCAATTTTTATAATGAAATAGCGGTTCAAGAAATTTTTCATTTGTCTAAATAAATATTTAACGATTGATTAGTATCTCTAACGGAAGCATATACAATATTTTTTATCTTTTTATATCCCTTCTTCTCTAATTCACTACGTAACCATTTTTCGTCTTTTTGAATTAACTCTAGGTTCTTATGTTGAATTTTCCCTTCTAAAATGACAGCAATGGGCAATCCTTTATACTCTGTATCAATTTTTAGGACCCTTGGTGTTACAGGAACTAGATCGACTTGCGGAAGTATAGTTATCTCTCCGTTTGGTTCGAGAATCGCATATTCGATGTCTTCAATATCGGGTACTCCAGCTGCACGAATAGTCGATAATAACTCCATAAGTGAGTATCTTGTACGTTTCAGATTATTTGGGATTAGTTTCCCATGTTTGATTAAGATGGTAGGTTCCCCAGTAATAATATGGTTAAACCATTTATAGAGGTTTAGTTTTGAAATCAAAAAATGCAAAAGAGTAATAACAATCATTCCAACAATTCCTTGAATCGGTCCTTTTACATCAATTGGGCCAAATGCCAAGTAAGTTATAAAAATAATTGCCCCAAAATCAAAGGCAGTTAACTGGGCTAATGCTGCTTTCCCTAGGAACCTTACACTAATAATAAAAATAATAAATAACAATATTAATTTACCTAAAAAAAGAATCATTTTTTTCTCCTATTTTCTCTTCAGACATAAAGAATTTTTCATTCCTAAATTATTGTGTTTTTTTTAGCCGATTTGTATACCATAAATTGGCTTAGTTTTGAAATTAAAGGATTTTACAAAGATTAAAACTTTTTAAAAAAAGGTGAAATAGCCCTCTTCGTTTTCTTACTGACGTCATGTTGTTATTACATATGGGTAAATGTCTAACCCTTGGACAATCGTGGAACATAGTATAAATTTGTGGTCATTAAAATCAGAATAATAAAAAAACGATTAAACAATGTGAGGGGAATGTATCGAAATGAAAGAACAAAAACAATACCGTGAAGATTTGTTGGAATGGTGTAATAATATTAATTCTAATTGGGAAAGCATGAAACCAAAGTTTTCAAAACTTTTTAATATGGAAATTTTAGAAGAATGGGAAGGATCTTGCCGTCATTTAAAAGAGAAATTACAGACAGATAGAAACGTGGACTTCGATGACTATCTGACAGCTAAAAGCCTTTATGAACAGTGGGAACAATTATTCAAAGAATCGGATGCTTATCAAGAAGAGATGGAAGTCGATTCTGATGAACTTTTGGAATGGGAAGGGCAAACGCAATACCAAGAAGAGTTATTGAAATCGGATGCTTATCAAGAAGAGATGGAAGTCGATTCTGATGAACTTTTGGAATGGGGAGGGCCAACGCAATACCAAGGAGAGTTATTGGAATCGAATGCTTACCAAGAAGAGATGGAAGTCGATTCTGATGAACGTTTGGAATGGGAAGAGCAAACACAATACCAAGAAGAATTATTGGTAACAGATGATTTTCAAGAGGAGATTGAGATTGAAACAGATAAAAGTATGGATTTAGAAGAACAACAACGATACTGTGAAGAGTTGTTGGAATGGTGTAATAACATTTATTCTAATTGGGAAAGTATGAAACCAAGGTTTTCAAAACTTTTTGATTTAAAAAGTTTAGAGGAGTGGGAAGAATCCTGCCGTCAATTAAAAGAGAAATTACAGGAAGGTTTAAAGGCTGGCTTCGATGACTATCAGACAGCTAAAAGCCTATATGAACAGTGGGAACAGCTATTCAAAGAATCGCTTCCTTATAAAGAGGAGATAGAAGTTTAATCAGCTGTAAGATTTAGAGATTTTATTTCTTATTAGGGGCCGGAACATCTCATCACCAAGTAAATTTACAAGAAGCACCGTGAATACGGTGCTTTATTACCTATTTAGAGGTTAGAAATTATTTCTTTGCCCTGGATAAAACGCCTCGTTGATTTTTCAAGACTCAACCATCTTGCGGGCAATGATTGGTTCATATCCCATACCCATAAGATACGTAATAGCCGCAACCTCTCGTAAGGAAAACTTTCCTAGTCGCTAGGGCTAGTTGTACCACTATATTTATGTGAATGAGGATTGGCCCCGTCAACTGTTGTTACTCCGTGAAAATTATGATAATGTCCACCTCCAGGCAAGGAAATAGCAGGACCTGTCATGCCTCGAATTTCATGTTTATGGCCATCATTCAAGGAAGTCACGGTAAAGTATTTATGAGTATGTTTTACACCAGTAGGGGCAGGTTCCGTTCTCCCTGCATACCTATGGTCATGCCCGACCATAAAAGAGGTCACTCCTGAAAAATGATGCCGATGAATTGGGGTGCCGTTCCAAGATGTTAGATACAATTGGTGTGAATGCTCAAAATCCATATTTGAATCGGTTGAATGTATAATAAATCCAGTAATCGGTATTTCCATGTGTTTTTTCCCCCTTCTAAATCGCTCTTACAATTTATGAACCAAGTAAATAATTCATGTGCTTTTTCTCAATGGAAAATAAAGAAAGAAAGAACCAATAATAGGATCTTCCTTCCATTCTGTTTATTCAAGTTTGAAAAAAGGACAGATTATTCCAACCTGTCCTTGGCTCCTTCAAAAAGTGACATGTCACTTTATTAACTTAGTAGCTTCCCATAAAAGAAGCACCTATTAGGATAAGCAAGATGAAAAGTACAACGATTAAAGCCGTTGAACTTCTTCCAGATCCATCACTCATGTACCTCACCCCATATTGAAAATGACGATTTAAATCTCGGCATGTTCAGATTGTCCCAAAAACTAAAATGTAGAAAGTACGATAATTAATAGAATGAACAATACAACGATTAATACAAAGCTGCTGCCGCCATAACCACCGCCGTAACCACCGCAGTAGCCACCACCGTATCCACAAAATCCAAAGCCCATATCTTTTCACCACCTAATTTGGTTTTAGGATGTTACTTACCATCCTTACCAGTATTATAAAAAAAGTGACATGTCACTTTTTGACTTAATAACCTCCCATAAAGGAAGATCCTATAATGATAAGCAATATGAACAGTACTACGATTAGTGCCGTACTGCTTCTGCTTGATCCGTCACTCATATTTCTCACCCCATTTTGAATTACTCTTTAAATCTCGAATGAACCAAAACTAAAATGTGGATAGTACGATAATTAATAGAATGAACAATACTACGATTAATACAAAGCTGCTGCCGCCATAACCACCGCCGTAGCCACCACCGTAACCACAATATCCAAAGCCCATATCTTTTCACCACCTATTTTGGTTATAGGATGTTAATTTCCATCCTCACCATTATTATATTTTTTACAAAAGAACGTGATTGGACGAGTTCCTGTTTTTTCGAAGAAATCCGCTACCGTACCGTAATTTTTCTTAACCGATGAAAAACAAAAAGAAGCGTATGCATTATTACATACGCTCCTTTCAGAGGTGATTTAATGTCTGTGGTTCATGGCGGCTGAGAGATTCCTGTCTCTCACTTATAAGCTATGCAAAAAGAATAAAGAGGACTGGACAAGCGTGGAGAAGGTTATAAAAATTTTAAAAAATGAATATTCTCAAATCAAAATAAAAGAAAGAACCTAAAATAGGCTCTTCCTTTCATCATGTTTATTCATTTATCAGCAGTTTTTTTAGAAAATGCGACGTCTTCTGAAGAAGATTGCAACAATTACAAAGAAGGGGATAAATCTTCTTCTAAAGCCAACCCGAATAAACACTCCTCTTCTTGGAGGGTCAAACCCATCCATAATTCCTCGATGAACTCTACCAAAATGATCTCTAATTTCAATAGGCTGACCCCTGAATCTCATAAGTGAATTAGGCAATTTTTCTTCCTCCTTTCTCACGCATGTGTGCACAGAATACGAGTTAATGTTAGGAAAAAGGACAGATTATTCCAACCTGTCCTCTGTCCTTTATAAAAGTGACATGTCACTTTTTGACTTAGTAGCCTCCCATAAACGAAGTTCCTACAATGATAAGCAATATGAATAGTACAACGATTAATGCTGTACTGCTTCTTCTTGATCCATCACTCATGTTTCTCACCCCATTTTGAAAATTATTTTTTAAATCTCAAATGAAACAAAAACTAAAATGTGGAAAGGACAATAATTAATAGAATGAACAATACTACAATTAAAACAAAGCTGCTGCCGCCATACATACTGCCGCCTCCGTAACCACCATCGCATCCATAGCTCATATCTTTTCACCCCCCTATTAGTATTTGGGGAGGTAATAACCTTCCCTAAAATTAATATATTTTTTAAAAGAGAAGGTGATTGGACAAGTTCCATCCTTTCGACAAAAATCCGCAATCGTCACGTAATTTTTTGGATAGGAAGCTCCATTTTCGGTTGTGGATTTACCATATATTGTCTAATTGTGCAAAACAGTATAATTTTCGCACAAAACCCCATGATTTTTGTACATAACCCCATGTTTTTCGTACATAACTCCATGATTTTGGCACAAAACTCCTTAATATTCGTACAAAACCCAAAAGAAGGAATACCAAAGCCTATTAATATGACACAAAGCCTATTAAAAATGACAAAAAATCCCATGAAAATCGTACAAGATGAATTCCTAGATTATTCTGTCTAATAGACATACAATATCCCTATGAAAATCAAATATTTTTACGAAAAGGGGATCCTAAAATGGAATTTTATTTTTATGATGAGGGATTCAAACAGGCAATCGACCAGTATCAATTAAACGAAGAACAACTTCGGTATACGGGCGATCCAAAAGACTGTATTAAACTATCAAACGAAGATTCAGAGCGTCATTCCATCTTAGCCATGGAAAACGATCAACTCGTAACGTTTTTTGTTCTACATAAAAATGAAGGGGTAAAACCCTATTCGGATAATGATTATGCCATCTTAATAAGAGCGTTCTCCACAGATTTTCGTCATCAAGGCAAGGGGTATGCGAAAAGGCATTAATGCAGTTACCTGCCTTTGTAAGGGATAATTTTACTGAAATCAATGAATTGGTCTTGGCGGTTAACCTTGGAAATGAAGCAGCACATGGATTGTATAAAAAGTGTGGATTTATCGATGAAGGTGTACGAAGAATGGGCAAAAAGGGTGAGCTGATTATCATGAGTTACTATTTATAATCATTTGAAGTGGCTAATAGGGATAATATACTTTATTTTTCTGGACAAGTATCCACACTTTGCTGCATAACGAATCATAGCTTATTTAAGAGTGTAAAAGTGAGAGGAGGGAAATTATTGGAGGATAATAAACAAAAGTCGATGGACCATTTTTCTAAATTCATGTTTGGAAATCGCCAACCAAGAGATTCAAAGGATAACTCGGATACCCGATTAAACCCTAGCGATGATTGGTTTTTTGGCCGTAGAAGAAAGGAGGCAGGATCAAGTAATAAAGACCATCCAACTCCAACCACTCAGAATAAAGTGGAAAACTTTTTTAATAATGTGGATATCGAATTACTTTTTGATACCTATGACACCATCGTAAAGACAACCGAACAATATAAGCCATTATTGAAAGGAATAGCCCCTCTCTTTAGTAAATTCACGAATAAAATTAAAAAGTAGTTGAGGAACAGAGAAAATACCTACAGTTAAAGTGTAGGTATTTTCTAATTAACGATTTTTACATCCAAAGAATTAACTAAAGACTAGCTCTTTTTCGCTTTGACTTGGCGTCTTTGCTGTTGAAGTATGAATTTCTTCTTTTTCGCTTAGACCAAGCGTCACTGCTGTTGAAGTATGGATTTCGTGTAGAAGCTCAGGTTTTTCCATTAGTGACACGCCATAAGATGGAATCATTTCTTTGATTTTCGGTTCCCACTCGTTCATATGCTGCGGGAAGCATTTTTTGATGATCTCCAGCATAACGTGAACGGCAGTTGAAGCTCCCGGAGAAGCGCCTAGTAATGCTGCAATGGAGCCATCAGCAGCAGTAATTACTTCCGTACCAAACTGAAGCGTTCCTTTGCCGCCAGCTTCCGTATCTTTAATCACTTGTACACGCTGGCCAGCTATGACTAAATCCCAATCCTCGCTTTTGGCGTTCGGGATAAACTCACGTAACTCTTCCATGCGCTGCTCTTTCGATAACATCACTTGCTGAATCAAGTATTTTGTCAATGGCAGCTCTTTTGCGCCTGCCGCTAACATCGTTAAGAGATTATTAGGTTTGACGGAAGTGATTAAATCGAACATTGAACCCTCTTTTAAGAACTTCGGTGAGAAGCCGGCAAATGGTCCAAATAGCAACGATTTTTTATTGTCGATATATCTTGTGTCAAGATGCGGTACAGACATTGGCGGAGCACCGACCTTCGCTTTGCCGTATACTTTTGCATGATGCTGCTCCACCGTATCCGGATTATTACACACCATGAAAATTCCGCTTACCGGGAATCCTCCAATATGTTTTCCTTCAGGAATACCGGATTTTTGCAGTAAATGCAGGCTTCCTCCGCCACTTCCGATGAAGACGAATTTTGCCGTATGGTGTTCAACCATACCGCTATCGAGATTCCGCACTTTCAATTCCCACATGCCGTCGCTAGTACGTTTAATATTATTAACACTATGCTTATAGTTTATCTCGACATTTTTACTCTCTAAGTGGTCAAACAACATGCGTGTTAACGCACCAAAGTTGACATCGGTTCCAGAGTCGATCTTTGTAGCTGCGATCGGTTCATTCAATGTACGGCCTTCCATGATAAGCGGAATCCATTCCGTCAGTTTATCATGGTCCTCAGAAAATTCCATTCCTTGAAACAGAGGATTGTTTGATAGCGCTTCAAAACGTTTTTTCAAAAAAGTAACATTCTGTTCCCCTTGGACTAAACTCATATGTGGCAATGGCATGATAAAGTCCTGCGGATTACGAATCAGATTGCTGTTGACAAGATAAGACCAAAACTGTCTTGAAAGTTGAAACTGTTCATTAATTTGTATAGCCTTGCTAATATCTAAAGATCCATCCGGCTTTTCGACCGTGTAATTTAGCTCGCACAGTGCGGCATGACCCGTTCCTGCATTATTCCATTCGTTTGAGCTTTCTTCTCCTGCGTTTGCGAGCTTCTCAAAAACTGTAATTTCCCATTCCGGTACTAATTCTTTCAAGAGTGTCCCAAAAGTTGCACTCATGATTCCGGAGCCAATTAAAATGACGTCTGTGTTAGTTTTACTGTTGCTCATTTTTATCAACCTTTTCCCTTAAATTTGCAGAAAAGATGCAGGCGGCGTCACACCAAGCTAAGGCGCGACCTAGTCACACACCTTTTTTGTCTCTATTATAACCATATCATAGTCTATTATAATTATTCAAAAGATTAAAACAGTGTTAATACTATTATATGATAATTATAGGTTATTTAAAAGCTGGTAAAATTTAAGAACTATTATTTAAGCCCTAACAGCCCTTCCTAATTTAGTTGAGAAAAAAATCAAGCCATTCTAAATCGAATGGCTATTATCTATAGCACTATTAAATTGTTTCAGGCTTCATTTGTTTGTTCGCCTGCTGATTACCCATCTTAACTACTTCTTTACTCGTTTCGACACGTTTAACGAATAGGGCTAATACTAGAGCGACAATATTAATGCCTAGGGCAACATAGAATGAATATTGAATACCTGCTAATAATGCCTTCTGTGTTAATACAGCTTGAGCTGCCGTTGTCAGGGTTGTTGGGTCAACACCAGTCAATAGGTTTGTAGCTTCTGTTTTTGTCACTGAATTCATAATGGTCACAAGAACAGCGGTACCGATCGAACCAGACACTTGCTGAGCAGTATTGTTAACTGCTGTACCATGTGGATTCAATTGATATGGCAATTGATTGAGACCATTTGTCATGATTGGCATCATCACCATAGACATACCAAGCATACGGAGAGTGTAAACAAGTATAATATATGTGTGACTAGAGTCGATTTGTAAGTGAGCCAACATATAAGTTGAAACGGCCGTTACCGTAAGTCCTGCTACAGCTAGCAAACGCGGACCAAATTTGTCAAATAGTTTACCGGTAATTGGCGACATAATCCCCATAACAATCGCACCAGGCAACATCATTAACCCTGAATCAAGTGGTGAAATTCCTCTTACATTTTGAACATACGCGGGCGTTAAAATCATCCCAGAGAACATAGCCACTGCATTTACAATCGAAATAACAGATCCAAGTGCAAACATAGGGTACTTGTAAACACGTAAGTCTAATAGTGGTTCATCCATTCTTAATTGACGAACAACGAAGGCAATCAATGCAATCCCGCCAACAATGAGAGTGGTTAGGACGATTGAATCGGTCCAACCATCTGAACTGGCAGAACTGAAACCATATAGTAATCCACCAAAACCGATGGAGGATAAGACAATGGAGAAGTAATCGAGTTTTGCCTGTTTGTTTTGTTCCATCACATTCTCAAGTTTCCAAACCGCTAATAATAGAGCAATAACAGCTAATGGTAAAATCATTTCGAAAAGTAAACGCCAGTCATAATGCTCGACAATAAAACCTGATAATGTCGGTCCAATCGCAGGGGCTGTAATCATAACTAATCCGAAGACCCCCATTGCAGTACCGCGTTTTTCAAGTGGGAAGCTGACGAGCATAATATTCATCAATAACGGTCCCATGACCGAAGAACCTGCTGCTTGAATCATACGCCCCGTAAGTAATACACCAAAGTTTGGAGCAAAAGCTGCTAAGGCAGTCCCTAAGGTGAAAACGACCATCGATGTCAGAAATAAACTACGATTCGAAAACCGTGTTAATAAAAAGGCAGACGCCGGAATTAAGACACCACTGACCAACATATAACCTGTAGAAAGCCATTGGATCGTTGAATAATCTTTAATCTCTAAATCTACCATAATAGACGGAAGTGCCACATTTAAGAGCGAGTTATTTAAAAAAGAAACAAACGCACCTACAAATAAAATCGCAATCATTAAATAGGGTGGTTTCTTTTGTTGTAAAGCTGAATTCATAGATCATATCCCCTTATTCTTAAAAATTTTCCCCTAAGGCTTCATTAGTTCTCATCCTTATGAAGCCCTCTTTTTAGCAATTCCATTTGTTCAATATAATTTGATAAAGCCTCTTCATCAGACAAATCCCTCACGAACACTTGAACAAGGTTTTGAAAGTGTACGGCACTGATTATTTTTAATACTTGATGCAGTTCTCGGTCATTTTTGATGTTCAAATTTTTTGTATTAATCAAGCCAATCAGATTTAAAAACTGAGTAGTCTGATTCTCTTTGTAAACATTATTAGCCAATGTATTTTCAAGTTTATAGCTCATATTTGAAAAAACATTTCTAAAAAAGTTCTTGTGTTCCTGATTTCTGTGGTTCATTACCATATATTGAAAGGAATCAATAAAAGTCGCAAATAAATCGCCATTGTTCTCCTTCATAATTGATATAAATCGTTCATGGCTTTTTTGGCTGAGCTGATTTAATAAGTAAAAAAATAAATCCTCTTTATCCTCAAAATATTGATAAAAACTGCCTCTAGGTATGCCTGCATTTTTGATAATATTAGCAATCGATGCTTCATGTAATGGAACTCGGGAAAATTCATTCTTGGCAGAGTGAATTAACGTATCCTGTTTTTCTTTAGATAAGTGAAAAAACGTTGGTTTAGGCATAATTCCTTTTCCTTTCTTAAAAAGTGACAATGTGTCATAAATGAATACTAACAAATTATATATGACACGTTGTCATATGTCAACAAAAAAATGACAACGTGTCATAATTGTTTTTCATCCTTCTTCCCAAAAATGCCCAAAACAAATACCTCCAATGAGTTAAGATTTGATTCGTTCCGTTACTCTTTGGATATTTTATGGTATTTGTTAGGAAGTATACAAAATCCTAGGAACTTTCTATTTCCTTTTTAGGTTTCGAAATAATCCGAATCCTTCCAGTAGAATGATACTTAAAATAATTAAAGACTTCCATCTGGTAGCCTGTACCATTTGGAATACTCTTAAAGGTGTGTTGAAACTCGCCATTAGTATGGTCCCCGTATAAATCAATGCTATCAAAGTATTTTATAGAAATGCCTAATTTGCTCGTTTTTATGATGGAATACCTAATCGGCCACGAATTATCGTATGTTTGTTGGGTTCCAGTGATCGTGATTGAACTATTTTCAATTACAAATTTTGAACTGAAAAAAAAGGGAACTTCCACTCCTAATCCCCAACGGTACGTATTTTTCAGCCTCCTTTTATAGCTTCGATACTGGACCCGTTCAATAAATGTTCTGTAAATTCTATAGAAATACTGGCTCAATAGTCCGTAAAAGCTCTTCATTCCAATTTCTCTCCTTCCCGAACTGATGTTTACGTACTATATTATCTGCTCAGGCATAGAGAATCGGAACGGCACTTTCCTAGCTTGTCTAAATTATTTCAACATAGAATAGCCCTTTTTAAACCAAACCGTTTCCAATTATATTGACAAGCATATATTGAGTAATAGGAAAAGGATTACGTATTTTAGTGAACAGTAAGAAGGTCTTTGTTAATGAGGAAAAAACATTATAGTACTATTTGGAGGGGAGAGAAATGTTTACTATAACCCAAATACAGGTAAGCCATTTTTTGTTTGCAATGGGCTGTTTGTTAGCTTTAGCGCATATCCTTGGCTATATTTGTGAGCGTTTTTATATACCTAGAGTAATAGGGGAAGTCGGTGCTGGAATTGTCCTTGGTCCAAGCTTATTAGGATATTTTTATCCCAACGCATTTGAGTGGATGTTTAACGGGTTTCCTTTGGAACATCAATTGTTTGGACTAATTTATCAATTGGGTTTGATCCTGTTAATGTTTATATCCGGATTGAAATTCCATACTGAATTCAACAAGGACGATTTAAAAATAACTGCTGCCATCACGATTGGTTCAAGTGTACTTCCTTTTATTATTGGCTGGATTGTTACTAGTTTTTTAGATATGTCCAAGTATGTAGGTGATGCGAATAATTTACTGGCACTTAAATTAGTAGTTTGTATTTCAGTGGCAGTCACTTCTATTCCTGTTATTTCCAAAATTTTTATCGATCTTGGGATCATGAAAACAAGGTTTGCAAAACTTGTTATTTTCATCGCAGGGGTGCATGACATTCTTTTATGGGTTGTTTTTGGAGTTGCCACTAATCTTGTTGCACACCATAGCAACGAATTGTCTTTTGGAAATATATTTTTAAGTATTGGAATAACATCTTTATTTTTAGTTGGAATGCTAAATTTGTTAAGAATTCTGTTTAAATACCTTACCGTCCATGACCGCAACATTTTTTTTAGATCTTCAAATTTAGGATACGTATTATTTATTTTGTTTATTGCATGTGTTTCTGCCTACCTTTTCCAAGTTGAAACGATTTTCGGTGCTTTACTGGTTGGAATTGCTGCGAAAATCTATCTGCCTGGATCCATATCAACCAAAGTGGAAGAAGGAGTATCAAATTTATCTTTTTCTTGGTTTGTACCTATTTATTTTGCAGTGGTAGGGCTGCAGCTAGATTTAGCAAAGTCATTTGATTTCCTTTTCTTTGTAAAATACCTGTTAATTGCCACCTTAATTCAAATTACAATTGTTTATTTTATCTGCCGGTTAATAAAGCTTAATTCCCTTACTAGCTTAAATTTTGGCTTCGCGATGAACGCCAGGGGGGGACCTGGTATTGTGTTATCTACGGTTGCATTTATGTCGGGAATTATCAACCAAGAGTTATATTCTGTATTGGTTTTGCTTGCGCTCACTACATCGTGGATGGCAGGAACGTGGCTCAGATTTGTGCTTAAAAATAAGTGGGATTTTATGCAATGATTTTTTAAAAACTTTTTCTATGAAAATGTATAAGTTCTTTACTCTTACACAAGATATAAAAAATAAAGGAGTGTGAGAGTATGAAAAAATTGATCCTAATGCTTTCATTGCTTATCCCAATCAGCTTTGCATGTAATTTTGGAGTAAGCTTTGCCAAAGTAGATCGTTTTCAGCAAGTGGAAAAAAGCATTATCTCAGAAAAAGAAGCTGGAAAGATAGCTAAGAAAAAAGTAAAAGGTGAAATTGTTAATATTCACTTAGAAGAAGACGATGGAAAAAAGGTTTATGAGGTAAAAATAAAGGCTTCCGGGACTATTTACGAAATTGAGATTGATGCTAAGACGGGTAAAGTTTTAGAGGTTGAAAAAGAAGGATCATCTAAGGGTGATGATGATCATAAAGGCGATGATGATCATAAAGGCGATGATGATCATAAAGGTGATGATCATAAAGGCGATGATGATCATAACGACGATGATGATCATAACGACGATGATTAAAATTTCCTTAAAGCTACATGTCAGTTGTGATGTGTAGTTTTACATATTCTTGTAATTTATTGTGAGGAGAAAATAAATGATAAAAAAATATATAGTAATCCTATTTATTTTCTTTAGTTATTCGACAATGGCAATCCCTTCTTATGCAAAAGAAGTTCCTTCGAAAAAGGATAGCGAAGTAGAAGGGATTGATTCAAATGGAAAAACTAAACAGCAAAATGATGAAGAAAACAGTGAAATACCTGAAGTTCCTGAAAAGCAAAAAGAAGTGGAAAAAATTGATTCAGATTTAACCTGCACAAAAGATATTCCATTTACTCCAGCACAAAAAAAACGTCTTGATCAAATTTATCAACGTATTTATATGGACTATGTTTCCCTGATAGAAACCTATGCTTGGTCAGGGGCATTAACGCAAGATCAAAAAATCCTCCGTTACAATATGTTGAAGAATTACATACTTACTTTTCAAAAAAGAAATTATAAGTGGTGTAGTGAGCATGAAGAAGATGAATGGGAAGAAGAATGGTATAACAGTGATAATGATTAAGCTAATATGAGAAAAAATCATGATTTTTATTACTAATTAGCATGTCTTGGTTTGTTAAGAATATATTGGTATAAAAAGAGTGATGTATATGGTCTATTTTGCAGTTGGTTGTGGGGGAGTGATCGGTGCGATTGCTCGCTTTCTTGTTGATCATCTCCTTTCCCATACCTTACTTCCTCCTTCATCAGGAATATTACTTGTAAATCTTGCAGGCTGCTTTTTAATTGGTTTCTTTTTATCATTAAATTCAAATCGTTTCCCAGCTTTATTTAGGGTAGGCTTCGCAACAGGATTTCTAGGTTCTTTCACTACTTTCTCCACTTTCAGTGTTAAAGCGTTAGACCTATTCATGGTTTGGGGTTTTCGGGCAAGCGCTATTTACGTTACTCTTACAATCATATTCGGCTTTTGTTCTGTTCAACTAGGACATTCACTTGCAATGAGAATTGAGAAAGGGTAGCGATGGATATGGTTAAAACATTGATAATGATCGGAGCAGGAGGGTTTCTCGGCGCCATTTTTCGGTATCAGGTTAGTGTTTTTTTTTCTAAATGGAATATTTATGCAATTCCTACTGGGACCTACATAATAAATGTTTTAGGATCTTTAGCTTTAGGGTTTATTTACGGTGCGAATTATTTTTCAGAAGAGCAGCTTAATTTCTTATCCATTGGCTTTCTGGGAGCTTTTACTACTTTCTCCACTTTTAATTATGAATTGCTTCAACTTAAAAAAGAAAACAAAAGCATTCAGTTTTTTTTATACGGTACTTCCATGTACGTATCCAATCTAGCGGCAGCTTTTTTGGGATATGGTTGGGGTAATAGTTAAAACGGGTGCAAGAGTTCAACAAGATATTAAATTGGACCACACATTTTAGATTTGTCTAATATGCGTGGTCCTTTTTAATTTAGCGTAACTAAACGGTCATCAGAGGACATTTCTGATGGCCGTTCTGTGTTGTTCGAAGATTAGATGACTGGGTAATTGATACCATCATTATGCCATAATAGAGAAGAAAATAAATTTTTTACCAATAAAAAACAAAAGTCGGCCGTCTACTATATGAAAGGAGGCCAAAGATGACTCAAACTAGCGTGCATCAATTAAAGACCTCGGTGGATCCCAGGGAAGAATTTAAACAATTATATAATGACCATAGAAAACATGTTTTCGCGATGGCGTTATCGATTTTAAGAGATATTGAATTGGCCGAGGATGTACTGCAAGAAGTGTATATCAAACTTTACCAATATTCAAAGTCTAATCAAGTGACTAATGTGAGAGCATGGCTGATTCGGGTAACGCGCAACACGGCACTCGACCTTTACCGGAAAAAAAAGCGCGAATTGACCGGGTTTGACGCCCAATATTTTGAACGTCTAGAGTACATATCCGAAGACCCTGTCGACAAAATCGTGTTATCCAAATACCTTGCACTCCTGGATAGTGGAGAGCGGCAGATCATCATCATGAAGGATATCTCGGGGCTAAAGCATAAAGAAATCGCCAAAATTATGGAGATGCCTTTGGGAACCGTTCTCTGGAAATACCGAATGGCCTTGAAAAAACTAAAAAAAGGTCTGGAGTAAGGAGGGAATTTTTGGATGGAAAATGAAAAAATCATGAAGCATTTAGACAATGCTTTGGAAAAGCAGGTCCCAGATGTTTGGGATGAGTTGAATAAAAAGATCGACCAGTTAGGAGACAATTCTATGACCATAAGTAAGAAAAAATCCTTTTCAAGAAGGATATTACTTACGGCTGCAGCCTTTTTGATTGCGGCATCTTCTCTGACTTTTTCACCAGTAAGAGCGGCGATCCAAACCGTTTACGATAAAATTTTCTCAAGCGAACATATCGATGATAGTGGATTAAAATCCGCCCTTATAAATGGAATGGGCCAAGAAATCAACAAAATCTACTATGATAAAGATCACGATATTACTGTTCATTTTAATAGTATCCTGATGGATGACAAGGAAGCCAAGCTTTTGGTTACCTATGAGAGCAAGAAAACTAATTTAAAAAACTATTACCTTGATCTTTTTGAAGGCTTTACTTCCATGAACTTAGTGGTAGGCAATGAGGCAAAGAAATTGAAAAATATCGGCTGGGGCAGTCGTTATTACGATGAGAAGGCGAACAAAGTGGCAGAAGCGCTCTCGTTCGAATCCATCAGCAAATTCCAAGGGGATGAAGTCCATTTAACATTGAAAGACTTGACCATTCATGGAAAAAATGGGGCAAGCCGTGTAGAAACCGTTTGGCCACTTGAGTTCAAGCTCTCGAAAGAAGCGGTTGGTGATCGCGAAACCTTTGATGTGAGTAAAGAATTTACATTTAAAAATGAAACTTATCAAGTAAAGCGAGTGGAATTTTCGCCACTTGAAACAAGGGTGGTCGTCACTGGCACGGACATTAAACCACATATCGAAAACGGTGTCGCTTACGATGTGTTCAGCAAACTCCAACTGCAATTATTAAATGCCAGAAAAATTGATAAAGGAAAAGGGTATACTGTCGATTACAACAAGTCTGGTGTATTTTTAAACTCGGCCGGCAAAATGGCCGACCCAATCTTCAGCAAGGCGGAAGCAGACGGACCGCGTGACCAATACGTCCTCTATTTCGCCCCAGTCAAAGACCGCCAAAACTGCGTCCTTCAAGTGGGCGATTTAAAAATTAACTTAAGATAAAATGGGAAGCTGTCTCAAAGTTTTTGGGGCAGTTTTTTTTTGGTTATTGTATCGATGTTATGCGAGGCATTGCAAAAAAGTTACCGGACAACGGTCGAAAATCCCCTATAAGACGTTTAGGTTCAAGCCTAAGCGTTTTTTTGATAATTATCCCTTAAAGATTGTGAAATAATGTACTTAAAGTAATGGGTGCAAGAGCTGAAGATCTGGGCTGTCATTATGGAACCTTTTCTTCTTACATATGTGTAGCTCTGAGCATATTATTTAATTATATTTTATTATTGCGAATTAAAAATACCGTAAAATCCATTTCTGAATAATACAGTATTCTGGACAATTGTTTGCTTTTTACGATTGATACGTGAAATAAGAACATCTTAAACAACTATACTGCTTTATATAATGTACTTTCTATTATTTAAATATTTTAAACTTTTTCATACCATACTTCAAAAACATAAGCAATTAAGGCTATTGTAACAAAAATTAATAATAAATTTAAACTACTTATTGTAAAGTGAGTCAAATTCCTTGCTTCAACAAATTTAAGTATCACCCAAGCACCAAACGCATCAATAACAATATTTGTTGCAAGGTATAACCAAAAGTTTCTGAATGTAAAATAAAAAATCCATATTGTAGTTATGAAGAATGCGCCGTACGCAAAGCTCACACTTGTTATGTATCCCCAGGGCACTATCGCTTCTTTGATTTGCCACAACTTATATGTATATCCTATTTCGTAGACGATGGTTACTAATAATGCAGTAAATATTGTTACTGGCATGTACCTTTTGATACCCTCTTTTTTCATAAAATATAATGTTAACCATGGAATAATTAATAGTAACCATAAAATCAGCTTATTGGACATTATATTCACACCGCCTTATACTTCTATATTGCATTATTAACAAAATGTGGTGATTTTATGTATTACACGTTTGCTATTTAGTGACCATTAATTCTAATGAATTGTTAGTACACAATTAACAAAGTTGTAAGGAAGTAAAATGCTTTTAGCAAGGTATCGAGCAGTGGTGAAAAAGCGGGGGATTAATAGAATAATGTAAGTTTAGGAGAAACCCATCTGATTTTGGCGAAAGGAAGGGTATTTCCTGCGAAATAAAAAAATGGCTCTCGACATTCTTTGTTCTTACTTTGCAGGGGGAATTCTTATAAGTCAGTATTTGCAACATTATTAATCAAACGTTTGAATAGTATAGCTTATATGGTATTTTGGCGAAAGAGTGTCGGTTAGTGGCGATTGAGGTTAAAATGCTGTTTTTCAGCAATTTTTGGTTCATTTTTCATCAATTTATTTATTTAGTAGGAAGTTCTAACCCAGATGTACCAATGGCTGCGGTGATATTAATCAAACGTTTGATTAGAAGGGAAACTTGAGGAAAGTTGGCGAAGTTTGAACCAAACTCTTGGAGTAAAAGGTTCAGTTTGTCCAGTCCACACTCCGCCTGCATTACTTTAATATCTTTATACATATAAAAATCTACGCACTTCCAACTTCTATAAATCTAGTGGTTTGGCATCACCTTGATCTAATAGTTTCGCCATCCTCAGTCGTATATGAGTAAAGCCCCTTTGTTTAAGGAAATTTGACTCATCCATTATATTTCAAGCTTAGGTTAAAAGAACTCTTTCTTTGTAATGAAATGAACAACCGACAAAAATATAAAAACAATGTCGAATGCTGTCCATGGAAGTTATAATGCTTTGCTTTTTGAAAGGAGGTGAAATCATGCACTTCCGGCATTTTATTCTAATGGGTGTATTTTTAGGGGCTGCTGCTTTCTTCCCAAATAATACATTTGCAAACGGAGCCGTCGATCAACCGGAACCTCAAAACGCAGCAGTACAAACTCACGTTTCAAAGGAAATCGAAGATCCAATAGCTTCGGAGAAAGCAGTACCTGTTACACCTGAGAACGTACATAAAAGTCAAGGTGGAGTGGTTCAAAAACCAGCGACGAATCCTAGTACCAAGCAAACTGTACCAAAAAAACCTGTTCCAAAGTTACCAAACAAGACGAATAGGGGTATTGAAAAGGTAGTGCCTTCTTTAGAAAAGAACAGTAAGGCTAGTGAATCTGCAGAACGGGCTGCAAAGTTAAAAGGTACTTCTTTAGAAAAGAGTATTAAGGCTGTCGAATCTGCAGAACCGGCTGAAAAGGTGAAAGATACAGGGCAAACAGGACCAGCAAAGCCGAGTGTTGTCACGAACAGGCTTCCGGAGGTCCCTAAGTCACTTTCCTCAAGTCAAACAGGTTTTGAGGCGGAAACTAGTAGCCAGCCTCCAGGTTTAAATGCTAAGTCAGAAACTTTTACGGAAGATACTGACTCCTCAGCATCAATAAAGAGGAGTAGTTTTCCTGCTCTTGCCTTGGCACAGAAACAGCATATAGGTGGAGAAAACAAGACTCCATCTAACAATAGGGAAACTCCTGGAGATATTGGG
Source organism: Neobacillus sp. 204 (assembly GCF_046562815.1). Taxonomy (NCBI): domain Bacteria; kingdom Bacillati; phylum Bacillota; class Bacilli; order Caryophanales; family Bacillaceae; genus Neobacillus; species Neobacillus sp. 204. The sequence continues at coordinate 120,496 of NZ_JBJORY010000008.1, read as the reverse complement.
ATCATGAATAACCTTCCACAACGAACGCAAACCTCAGGAGGGCAATCAAATGATCAGTTCAGCCCGGGAGCAGACACGATGAGCTTTATTGTAAATCGGTTTGACTGGGAAGAATATTTTTCTTTAATCCATGGCCAGATCTATACTTCCCGCCAGGCTAAGTACTGTCATCAATGGATCAATGCTCCACCTTCACCACCGCCACAAGCAGCTCCTTTTTTCTTAACGTTTACTGCTTATTTAGCCACATGTAACGATAATTAAAAGGAGCATAATTGGAATGAAAAATTACCATAACACAAAGAAACTTGTAAAATCTATCGTAGTAACTACAGTAATGTCATTTGGACTTATTTCAGGAGGTCATTTTACCGCAGCGGCTGGACTTGATAAAGCAAAAGTGGAACCTGTTAAAGCTGTTCAAGCAAACAGTTCCCAAAATATACATGCCAGCAAAAAAGCAACTCTTGCAGATCCTGCAAAGCCGGAGGTTCCTGCTCAGCCTGAAGCAGAAGAAAAAGCTGAGATTCAACCTAAGGAAAAAAGTAGCAACGGGAAATCGCAGGCAAGTGTACAAGCCAATGAAACAGCAACTCCTGTAGATCCTGCAAAGTCTGAGGTTCCTGTTCAGCCTAAAGCAGAAGTTCCTACCCAGCCTAAAACAGAAGAAAAAGCTGAGATTCAACCTAAGGAAAAAGGCAGCAATGGAAAATCGCAGGCAAGTGTACATGCCAGTGAAACAGCAAAAATGCATGCTAATCAAAACTCAGCAATCTTTTCCAATAACCAATCAGAAGAATTGAATGGAACGGATGCTACAGCGGAATATGTATTCGGATCGGATTCCGCTTCATCATCAAATCCTAATGGGGAAGATTTTTATCTGGGGAAGTTAGGTTATGGCAGCACTGTACAATTTGATTCAAGCACAGGCAGTGGAATTTATTTTAGTAGTGCAAGAGCAGAGGATGCTAGCTATGTTTACGGTTATTGGTTTTTATCCGGTATGCAAATGGCGCCAATAGGGACTTCTGCAAGTGATTGGGGGGCGCAGCAGGCAAAACTAGCACTAGAAACCTATGAAGCTATGAAAAGTGTATATGGTTCGAAAGTTAGACCTGTTATCTTTATTGATGTAGAATCGGCTTTAACCGGTATGAATGACTATGACTATGTAAATAATCAAACGATTTATAATGCATTTATTAATTATCTAAATCAATATGGTCAAGGTGTAAAACCAGGTACCTATTCGTCTCTGTGGAACTGGGAACTAACGATGGGGAACTTTTCACCAAGCACTCCGGGGGCTTATTGGATTGCTTATTACCCTGGTGACATCCCTTCAGATTTGACAACGAGCAATCCATATTGGGTCAATTTTCCTGGAACAAACGAACAGGCAGAAATTTGGCAGTACTATGGTGGATACGATGACTATAATGTTGCTTGGAAACTTCCGTAACGAAATATAAGCGGGAGTGGGTAAGTTTTAGAGTTTAATAGATTTGATATGCAGGTCAAAGCAAGATTATTTAGCTAAAATGAAACCACCAAGCAGTTTCTTTGCTTGGTGGTTTAAAAAACGTAAAAATTATACTGATGAGCTTACCTGCATATATTCTACATTGGGTAAAATACGGAAATTTTATAATTTATCTATAATTTTCACCAATCAAATTAAAAGCCTCCTAACTGGAGGCTCTTATCTATGAGTTGATTTCATTTTATCTATTGTCTCATTTGTAGACCATGAGGCACTAGCAATCATACGGAAATTTATTTTTGCAGCCTTATCCCCATCCAAGTCTTTCATTTTTGCGGAAGCTGTGGCATCGTGAACCACTGCCACTTCAAATCCTTGTTCAATTAGTTCCCTCATATGAGATTCAACGCATAGGTTCCCTGACATACCTGCAAGAATAACTCGGGTAATTCCCTGTTTTCGCAGTTGCAAGACCAAGTCATTGGCTTCAGGTCCGTAAATTTTATGCGGACTTGTTATGACGGTTTGACCATCATTAATATAGGGCTTATATTTATCCAGAAAGTCGGCACCAGAACCTTCAAAGCCTTCAAGATTTAATGGACCTTTTCGTTGATACATTTTGAGATCGTGCATCGAATGTTCCATAGCTCCCCCAAACATCCATTTTTGATCATAGGGATAATAGTAATGAGGGGACACAAACACTTTAAACTTATTTTTCTTTGCTGTTTTTAATAATAATTCAATGTTCTCAATCGTATGATTTTTAGCTACGCTGTCTTTAACCAAGTTCCATGCTACACCTTTTGGGCTTAAAAAGTCATTTTGCGGATCTGTAATCACTAAAGCGGTATTTTTTTGTCCCACCTTCATTCCAGGCGATACAAGTGATGCGGTTTGTGCAACTACAACATTTGGATGAAAACCATAAAGATCAAAATTGATAAAAAACGAAAACACAAAGATACACTGTAGAATTTTTTTCATGAGGATCTCCTTACTTTGATGGGTATACGCTTATTATGTGCCTTTTTGTATGGTTGATTCAATTTCAACAGAAGGCGAAAGTTGATAGTAAACAACGTTCATTTTGGTACTAGCGGGTGCTTTACGAAAAAAGCTAACGGTCAGGATATTTGAGACTAAATTATGATTCCGCAAAGCTAAATCATAGTCTGACTCCAATCAGGTAATGAATCAAATGCTCCCTAGGTCATATCCACACCTTCCTGCATATATTCTATATTGGGTAGAATGCGGAAGGTGGGTTGATATATAAATTCTTATTATCTTAGAAATGCGATTGATTATTATCAAACAAAAATACAAGAAACGAATAATCCTTATTATTGGTTCTATCTGGCTGATGTGCAGCTCCAAGCGGGAGTAACATCCGAAGCCCTGCAAACGATTGATTACGCCTTGCTGTTCCCAAATCCGTATCCTTCAAGGGAAAAACTGCTGGATATGCGGGCGAAGCTCCAGCCTGTTCTTTCAAGAAATATGAATCAGAATACGACTACAATAGTAGATGCGAAGCGGGGGGACGTTGACGGGGACGGAATCATCGACAATGTCCTTCTTTCCGGACATAAAACCAAGGATAGTCCTCTTTGGAAAAATATCACACTAACCGTCCAGAATGGGAAAACCAATCAAGTTCAACAAATCCCGTTAAAAAATAATATGGGATACAATCCGACCCTCTTTCTTGGTGATTTTACAGGGAACAAGGTGGAGGATATTTTAGTTGTCATGGATACAGGTGGAAGCGGCGGTGCCATCTATGCGTATATCTTTTCGGATATGAAGGGTCAAATGAGGCAGATTTTTGATTCAGATATATTCAATGAGGAATATAAGTACAGTGTAAATTATCAGGACCAATACAAAGCGGCGGTAATCAGTCATAAACAAAAGGAAAAGTACATTCTTGATCTTTCATACAAGGGTCAAGAATACTTAACAGAGATTTATAATAATAATGGTGTTTTGAAGGAACCGATAGAAGGATGGGTCAATCCATTATCGGGATTACACCCGGTGGATTTTAACCGGGATGGAACGTATGAACTTGAGGCGTATCAGAGGATAGCCGGGAGATACAATGCTGACTCCCTTGGATTTGTGCAGAATGTCTTGAAATGGAACGGGCAGGCGTTTGGTCTTGACCGTCAGAATGTGTCCATCTTTGGTGAAGAAATAAAATAGAATTGAATTGAGTCCGAACCAGAGGCAACACTATTTTAAGGAGTAACTTTACAGTGATAAATGAAGAAATTATTACTTTGCTTATTACAGAAGATAAGTGGATGATGGAAATTTTAAAATCTGCAAAGTCATTGAATTTACCTGATTGGTGGATTTGCGCGGGATTTGTTCGTTCAAAAATATGGGATACCTTACACGGTTTTAACGAAAGAACTCCGATCCCAGATATTGATATCATTTATTTTGATGCTGTAAATATTGATGAAGTAGAGGAAAAGAAGCTTGAAGAAAGACTTAAATCCTTAAGTCCTAACATTCCTTGGTTTGTAAAAAATGAAGCCAGAATGCACCTTAAAAGCAATTTGCCGCCCTATACATCTTCAGTTGATGCTATATCGAAATTTCCAGAAACAGCGACAGCTCTAGGAGTAAAATTAGATGAAAAAGACCATGTGATATTAACGGCCCCATGGGGAATTAATGATGTCGTTAATTTAGAAGTGAAGCCGACGCCATTTTTTATAGAGACTAAAGAACGAGTAGCTATTTACGAAAATCGCGTTACAAAGAAGAATTGGGAATCCACTTGGAGTAAATTAAAGGTTTATCATAATAACAGCTGTGAGTTACTTAAATAATGGAGGATTATCATTTGGTTTTCCAAAGGGGCGGTCCTCGTGGTTCCTTCTGACCACCAGAAACCGTCCCTGTGTCAGCTTTTGGACCTATGGAGTATGTTAAGGTTTTATTAAGAATAATGAGCTATGATTAAGACAATCTTTTTCAAGACCCCCTTTAAATAAATTAATGGATGCCCTCGAGGATTGTTTCCTAACAGTCTAAGAGGGCTATTTTTTTTCGGGAAAGATGGAACAATGAATGGGAAACATCATTGTGAGTATTACTGTTAGTATGTTATTATTGTTATAACATTAGAGTATTAGAACAGTTAATTTTGTCTTAATAGTTATAGACCACCCAGAAAATGTATATAAATAGTGAGGAGGAATGATATGTCTGTAACGGTGGTGAGAGAAGTGGAAAGAAAAGTAACAAGAATCGGGAATAGTTTAGGGGTTACGTTTCCGCAGGAAGTGTTGGAACACTTAGGAATTGCTCAAGGTGATGCAGTACGTTTTGAGATAGTGAATGGTCAAGTAACCATTAAGAAAAAAATAAATTTAAAGCTGCCAAAGGGAATAGACGAAGAATTCTTGGAGCAAATGAACGATATGATTAATGAATACGACCAAACCTTTAAAAACTTGGTTGATAGGTAGGTAATCATGGACGAAGTGAAATATTTAACAGAGCATCAAGTTATGTTTCTGAATACTCACCAAATAAGATTGTATTCACCAAAAGAACCACAGGGTGTGAAAGATAAAGGTCTTTTAAGTAGCGCAGTTAATCGTCCGAAACAGAGCGCATTTGGGGAAGAAGCCTATCCTACCATTTATGAAAAGGCAGCAGCTCTATTTGAAAGCTTATTAAAAAATCATTGCTTTCATAATGCGAATAAGCGAACTGCTTTTGCTGGTTTGTATATGTTTCTAAGACAAAATAAATATAGGTTAATTGTCCATCCGAAAAGGGCAGAGGATTTTTGCGTTCAAATCGTGGATCCAGAACAGCAAGATGTATCTTTTGAGGAAATTGTCACTTGGATTCACAAATGGACGGAACCAGATCATTTTTAAAGATGTACTATTTGGTGCATCTTTTTTGTAATACCACAGAGACGGTTCTCAAGGCTTTATTCGAAGTTACTTCCGACCACCAGAACCGCCCCCATGGTCTTTTAAAAATCAACCCCAAACAACTTTAGCTCCTCCGTATCATGAGGGAGCTTAATCATCCCTTCGAACTGCATACCAATCTTCTTAAGCAGCCTCGCTGACCCAACATTTTCCATAGATGTGATCGCCACAACTCGCTTAAGGCCCAGTTGTTCGCTGCCATAGCCCAGCGTTGCCGCAGCTGCCTCAAAGCCATACCCCTTAGCCTGAAACCTTGATAAGAAGGCAAACCCCAGATCGACATCCTCTAAACCATCTCTTTTAATTAATCCGCAAATCCCAATCGGGGTCCTGGCCTCATCCTTTAATTCTGTTAAAAAAAGACCAAAGCCCAGTCGGGAGTACATTTCCATTGGCCCCGTTACAATATAATTTCTAGCATCCTCTATCGATCGAATACCGCGATCCCCGATGAAACGCACCCACGAAGGGTCATTCAACAGTTCTAAAATAAACACGGCATCGTCTGGTGTTAACCAGCGAAGGAGTAACCGATCCGTTTTCATCACCTTCAAGGAAAACACACCTCATTTCATGAAAAATTCATAACTAAATCATACTATATCATGTATTCTGAAAGGGAAGAACTTTATTCCTACGGAGGAAATCAAGTGGAAAGGAACCGTAACTCCCTATACAATGAGGGAGGAAACCCAAGAAGTGTTGACATATATCCGAGTCAATTATCCATTAATCAAATATACAAAGGAAAACTGGAGAGGACCATATTAGTGGAAAAGAAGTAGAAACAGAGTAACAAGAGTAAATCGTGCCTATACCTTAATCACACGTAAGGGGGCAGAAATTTGGTGAGGAATAAATGACATTTAGGATTGAAGCAGCATATAAAAAGTTGAGTTTTGAACCAGAAGAGGATATCTATGAATTCTATGATACAAAAATTGATCTTATTAAGAACGAACGCTCTTTTTTTGGAAATTTTCAGCCCATAACACATGAAAGTGAACTGGCAAAATATATTAATCATTATAACTGGGACGGTAATGCGTTTACGTATTCTCACGATAGCGCTAATTTTCCATTGTTTAGTATGGTATTGGATATGAATTTGGGATTAAGTAATATTCGGCCTAATCAGGTATTTGTATTGACCCATGATGCTTACCAATCAGAATTGGTGTTTAAAAGACAGGGAGAAGATATACATATATTCTATCATCTTAAATATTTTGGATTGTGGTATGACGGCAGCCAAATAATGTTTACCAGAAAGATTCCTGAAACATCTACTTTTGTAGTAAGTGCAAACGAATTAATAGAGGCTATTGAAGAAATGATATTTCATCTTCAGGAATATCTATCAATCCATCAACCTGAAATAATGAAGGAACCATTGGTTCAAAGAAGCTTTGGATTGGATCAATATTTTAATGAAATCTATGCAGAAAGAGGTTTTCCAACCCATGGGATTTCCGACTGGGACGATGAAGAAAAGTGAAAGTTTGTTAAACAAGGATTCTGGCCACTAAAAACGTCCCCATGGTTTCTCCCCAAAAAACAAAAACCGCCCTTTAAAAAGGCGGTTTAGTTTTACAGTCTAGAACGTTGCTTTAGGATTCGGCCCATATTGATTATCGTCAGGTTGACTATCCGTACATGCGAATACAAGTAAAATAATTGCCCCAATTAATGGAATCAGACCAATCAAGATCCACGCACCGCTCCTGCCAATATCGTGTAGTCTACGAAAAGCAACAGCAAGGCTCGGTAACAGGACAGCCAAGGAATAAAGGCAATATAATAATGAATATGTACCTATGATATTATCGATAATGGAGAGGATAATCATTGCGATTGCATTGAATAGATAGAACATCCAGTATTCCTTCCGGCGTGCTCTACCCGAAAAGCCGACGTAATTCTTTAACACTTTTAAGTACCATTCCATAGGTGGGCCCCCTTAGAAAAGATCATGATGAGATTAACAAAAATTTACTATTGCTTTATTAGTTTATTTTTCATGACAATCTTAAGAACAAAAAATTTAAACTAATCGTAAATTTGTTAATAAAATCTTTAAGGGAGTTACTTCCTACCCGCCAGAACCATTCCCCTAGGTTTTCTCGCTATTTTCCCCAAAACAAAAACCGCCCGATAGAAAGGCGGTTAATTGAGAACAAAAAGTCAAACAGATCGTAAAATTTTTAATAAAATCTTTTAAAGCTCTCGAAGTGGGTTTGGTAATACGCGCTTTGTAAATTGGAAATCATCACACCATCGTCGTTAGCGTGGATGAATTGGTTGTTGCCAAGGTAAATTCCCAGGTGGGAAATCCCTTTTTTATATGTATTTTCGAAAAAGACAATGTCACCGGGTTTCGGTGTGTTGACATAATAGGTGCGGTCGTAGAAACCTTCTGCAGAATAACGGCCGATTTCCATCCCCGCTTGATTGGCCACATAATAAATAAACCCGCTGCAGTCAAAGCCAGAAAGCGTACTTCCTCCCCAGACATAAGGAATCCCAATCAGTTTCTTGGCACTGGCAATCATCTTCGTGGAAAGATCAGTATTAACAGTTGGTTCTGTCTTCGTCCCAGGAACCTTGAGCTTTTGGCCAACATAGATATTATCGGATGTTAATTTATTGAGTGTCTTTAAGTCCGTGATTGTCAGCTTATAATTCAAAGCAATTTTTCCAAGGGTATCGCCGCTTTTAACGATATAATCCGTCACGTCCTTGACAGTGGTTGCTGGAGTCGTGATGGTCACTGGCGGCTTTGCAGTTGTTGGTTTCGTAGAAGGTACAGGTGCTTTTGTGGCCGGAACCTTGAGCTTTTGCCCGACATAAATCATATCGGATTTTAGTTTGTTCAGTGATTTCAAGTTTGTCACGGATGTTGAATGTTTCCCGGCAATCTTGCCAAGATAGTCACCGCTTTTGACCGTATAGACACCTGAAGATGCAGTAGTGGTCTGCGGCTTTGCTGGCGTCGTCGCAGGCTTTGGTGTGGTCGTTGTCTGTTTCGGGGCTGACACCTTCAACACTTGCCCGACATGGATGATTGTATTATTAAGTTTATTCCATTGCTGTAGTTCAGCCAAGGTTACATGAAAACGGTTGGCAATCTTAATCAAGGCATCACCTTTTACAACGGTGTAAGTGGTGGTCTGTGATGCTTGGGTCATTTTGCTCGCTACCGTAATCTTGAGCATTTGATTGACGGAAAGGAAATCCGACTTCAACCCATTTGCTGTTTTGATGTCCTTGACACTCGTATGATATTTAAGCGCGATTTTCGATAAAGTATCGCCTTTTTGAACCTTGTATGTATCGGCCAGGGCAGTGCCCGCAAATACGGTCGAAAGCAGGGCAGCTGTCGATAAGGCACGAACAATAGTTTTCTTCACTAGCAAATCACCTCTATTTTTTACACATTTTTATTAATTTTACCATAGTTTGCTAGTGTTTCGGGGGAAAAGTTGGAAATATTTCCTGAATTACTAGCGAAAAATGGTATATTTGAGAAACGATTAAATCATTAAATTGAAGTGAAAGTACCAACGACGCCAACGTTTCTCCACCATCAAGTACAAATCCTTACAATATTCACTAAATTACTACAATTTCCACTGGAAATGCATTTACATCTTGCTGCTAATCTAGTAAAATTGTCAATTAGAGTAAAACAAAGGAGGAAAAGAAAGGTGGATCGGACGATAGAAGCTAAAAGCTCTAATGTGGCAAATTTCTCAGAAATCGTGAGAAGGGCATATGAAACGGGCGTAAACGAAAATGAAATCACCGTAGAAAAACTACTTGCAGACCTAAAAGCAGATCTAAAAAACTTAATGGTCGGTTAAATATATATAATATTAATTAAAATATAAGGCCACCGAGGTTTCCTCGGTGGTCATTTGTGTGTTTTAGGTAGTTGAGGGTATGTATGATGCCCGTGAAGGTGAAAAAATGGGTTCGACGGTAACCATAGAGTTTGTATGATGCCCATGAAAGTGAAAAAATGGGTTCAACGGTAACCATAAGGCTTGTCTGATGCCCTATACTCAATGGACTACATTAGGTGCGGTAAATATTAAATGGTCTTCATCAAGCTAATGAATACCAAAACTTTTAACAAATGCCAGTAAAATGGTCTTCATTTAGTCAATCAAGGCAAATGTCCGCATTGGGCAGAAAAGGCGTCATACTGAGAGGTCTCACTAACTGTCGAGTGTTTTGAGGTGCTTTTCTAAAAAAATATACCGAATTGACAGTCGTTTTGACATTGTAATTGGCATATAGAAAAAGCAAAACTCGCCACAGTATTGGCGAGTTTTCTTTGTTATTGAAATCCGATATTTATTCAACTAAGGCACCCTTTAGCTTAAGTGAAACTCTTCACAATTCAGCTGTTACACAAATTTTAACACTAAATAATGAAAGACAAATCACAAGGATTTCTTGGGAACTAGCGCCGTTCCATATTTCTGTTTTGTACATACTTTGTAATTACGATGGAAAGGAGGCTCTTTACATGGCAGAGGGTGCATACGGAGCTAGCTTTGCTCTAATCATTGTATTGTTTATACTTCTTGTCATCGATGGAGCAACTCGGTGTTAAAAGATTCCAATAATGGATGGTGGTGTGAAAAACAACACATCTGTCCAATCCATTTTTTGTAATTCTATTTATATGGAAAAAATAAGATAAATTAAAAGGGGTTAAGTACATGATTCACGTTTTATTTGTATGTCTGGGGAATATTTGCCGTTCACCGATGGCTGAAGCTTTGTTTCGCGACTTAGTCAAAAAAGAAAATTTGACTAACAAAATTGCAGTTGATTCTGCTGCAACCAGTTCATGGCAAATCGGCTTCCCTCCGCACGAGGGAACTCTTAATATTCTAAAGAAATACAATATCTCTTGTACTGGGCTTGTAGGTCGCAAACTAAAGAAAGAAGACAATTGGAAGTTTGACTATATTATCGGTATGGACGAAAGCAACATAAAAAATATTTATAGGATAATCGGCAAGCCAAATCATCCAAAGATCATTAGGCTGCTCGACCTGACCAAATACACGAAAGATGTCCCCGATCCATTTTTCACAGGTGATTTTGATGAAACCTATCGTCTTGTTTCAACGGGCTGCCGGGCATTAATCAAGAAAATACGCAGCGAACAAAACTTATAACAACAAGGCATCCATCTTAATCCGATGATCAAAACAGTTTTTAATTCACTAAACCCATTTTTTGAAATTGTAAAATACAGTTACTAAACAAAAATTTCAACAACACCTGCTTCGAGCCGAATAATGTTTGTGAATTTTCAAGTGCTGCGATCATTATAGCGTAGTGGTCGCTGTTATCGGAGCTACAATTTCTGCCGAATTCAGTCATGTCTTCCTTATCCGATTTCGGAGATTAAGATGTTAGATATACTTGATGCAACTTTTCAATCTGATGTTGATATAGTTATGTCAAAGGGAACGTCATCTTCCCAAGTGTGCAAGGGCTTTATCGATACTTTTAAGGATGATCAATTACTTTGGTAGATTACCGTTGGAACTTCATCATTTGTAAATACGATACATCCCTAATATGTTCCTTTTTAAGCTGTTTTTGGAATAGTGAGATTAAATTTGATTACTCTCTGGCTATTTCCTTCTATATTTACTGAATCCTACTTTTGTGCGCTTTTTCCTCCAATTCTCTTTAATACATATGTAAGTGCTAATGAATAACGAAACGATGATTAAATCGTTTTTTCGATAACCAAAAATTAATTATTTATTTATAATTCCATTAAATATTCACAATGTTGTAAATTTGGGGGAATTTGAATAAATATTTATTCAAAATAACACATATTTCATACCCATTTTTATAAACTAAATTGTCGTTTTACATCAATTTTTTAAAAATTTTGCTAAAAATTTTTTTATTTTGTCATTTTGTGTTGAAAAATTTGGGACGAGTTCACCTACAATTCACCCAATACCCTTCATGAAAATTTTAAGCTATCATATTAGTTGAGTTATTTTTCTAAATATTCCACCAAATAAAATTTATTTTATTCATTTAGTGAGAAACAAGGGGGTTGTAAAAGATGAAGGGAATAAGGAAAAAGATTTTTCAAGCTACAACTGTGCTTACATTAGCCAGCAGTAGTATATGGGGTTCTACGATGATTACCCAAAAGCCGGCGTATGCTATATCGAGTGAAAGTATAGCAGAGAAAATTTTGCAGTCTTTAACAGATGAACAACGTGCAGCATTGCAAAACTTAGCTTCTTCAGAAGTAAAGACAGGACTACAATTATCAGATGATGTCGACTTAACGAGTGAAGAAGACGTAACGGTTATTGTTGAATTCAAAGAGCTCCCAGCAAAGGTAGCTCAATTAGTAGAAGCCTCCAAAGGGGAATCTATTTCGTTAGACAAAGCGAAAGAAAAGGTTGAAAAGTCACATGCTCAATTTAAAAAGGATTTACAAGAAAAAATAGGGAAAGAAGAGAAATCTAATAAGGATAATTTTAATATTAAATATACTTATCAGAATGCATTTAACGGAGTAACAATGTCACTTCCGGCAAATCAAATTAATAAATTAATGGAAATGGATACGGTTAAAGCCGTTTTTAGCGAAAGAAAAGTACAAATTGATCCTCCACCTCCAATTACGGAAGAAGAGCAAACTAAGGTTGATAGTATCCCATTTTTAAAGATTGATAAATTGCATGAAGAGGGTTATACCGGAAAAAATATCAAGGTCGGTGTAATCGACACAGGGATTGATTACAACCACCCTGATTTAAAAGATGCATACAAAGGTGGATATGATTTTGTCGAAAATGATAGTGATCCAATGGAAGCTACATATGCCCAATGGAAAGCCTCGAAAAAATCAGAATTCGTAAATGGTAGCGCGTATTATACTTCTCATGGTACTCATGTGTCAGGTACAATTGCTGGCCGAGCTAAAAACGATTCAGATTATAAAGTAATGGGCGTTGCTCCTGATTCGGATTTATACGTTTATCGCGTTCTCGGTCCGTATGGTTCAGGTTCGAATGCTGCCGTTATTGCCGGAATAGATAAATCGGTGGCAGATGGAATGAATGTGATCAATCTTTCGTTAGGTTCTTCTTTAAACAATCCATTAGAAGCCACTAGCTTAGCAATCGATAATGCTGTATTAAGCGGTGTTACTGCTGTAGTAGCAGCGGGTAACTCTGGGGAAAGTGGAATGTACACTTTAGGCTCACCTGGGGCAGCCGCACTTGCCCTAACGGTTGGAGCGAGCTCGACACCAACCAATGTCACGACATTTGCGAGTAAATTTTTAGCAACTGGTAAAGAAACTGATAGTACATTACAATTGATGACCAAAACATGGACGAATGATTTCTCGAACTTATCTGGTCAAACATTTAACATTGTTAATGTAGGTGAAGGCGGACCAACCGATTATGCAGGAAAAAACGTTCAAAATAGTATCGCATTTGTCGCACGTGGTACCTATGCTCTTATTGATAAAATGAAATACGCAAAGCAAAACGGAGCAGCAGGTGTCATCATATACAATAACAATGCGACAGAAGGACAAATTCCTTTGTATCTTGGAGAAAGCAACGATAATATCCCTGTATGGTCAATGACAAATAAAGATGGTTTAGCAGTCAATGATTTATTTAAAAACGGTACGCCGAGTGTTACATTCGGAACTCTTGGTGAAGGTGAGATTCCAGGAGACGACTTAGCTAGCTTTAGCTCAAGAGGGCCATCTGGAACCTTATATGATATTAAACCAGAAGTGACGGCGCCAGGGGTATCTGTCCTATCAACCGCACCTTCTTATATTAATGACAAAGTAAGTTTCGGTTATTCTACAGCTTACCAAAGAATGTCAGGTACATCGATGGCAACTCCGCATGTAGCTGGAATTGCAGCCTTACTGTTACAAGCACATCCTGACTATACACCTGCAGATGTGAAAACCATCTTAATGAATACAGCCGATCCTCTAAAGAGTCAATATAGTGTTTTTGAATCAGGGGCAGGTAGAGTAGATCCATATGAAGCGATAAAGGCGACTACAGAATTCGCGGTTCAAGACGAAACACCTTATATTAAAAATAATGTAAAAGAAATGATGAGCGAGCAAACAGGCGGCCTTAGCTACGGTTTTATTCCGATCGATAAAGAGGACATCTCAAAAACAACGAATGTACTAGTCACGAATCCTAGTGATAAAACGCAGAAGTTTGACATTTCAGTTGAGTTCAATGTTGGGGTGAAAGGTTCCTTAGACGCTAAAGAAAATGGCGTGTCATTAGTCGTGCCGGAGGATGTTAAAGTTAAAAAGGAAAGTCAGGAAACGATTCCTGCATCCCTGTTGATTCCAACTACAGCCAAAAAGGGCACCTATGAAGGATTTATCCGATTTGTGGATCAAAAAGATCCGGATAATCATTTCCAAATTCCATTCGGCTTCCGTCTAGTGGAAGAAGGATTTGAATATTTTAAAGTCCATTCACCAGATATCGCACCTAATCGTCAACAAAGTCCTTATAGTGTAAAAAGTACTGATTTAGATTTCAAACTAAATTCACCGATGAAAACATTGGATTTTATTTTAGTCGATGCAAAAACAAATAATGATTTAGGCTTAATCAAATCCCTTGATGTATCTGGCGCGCCGATCGACGCAGATCTTTACATTCAAAGTGCTTTTGCCGGAAGATATTTTCCGTTCACAGGAAATGCGAAAAAGCCAATTGGATATACCTCTGTACAAGCAGTGGATGGATTATACAAAATGAAAATCATTGGGACAAATCTGGATGGAAAGCAGTTTGTAGAGACAGACCAAGTATACATTGATGATAGTATCCCGACCATGAAATTAAACGATACAAATGCGCTGCCTAAAGGTAATCTTCCATTTGTGGAATTGGAAGCTGGTCAAAAAACAGTTACATTATCAGGAAGCGTGATCGATAAAGAAGCTTACGAAATGGAAGCAAACGGAATTAATGTTAATCAATCAAAAAATAATCTGTGGTACGGCAGTAACTCTCCTTCATATAATATTACTACCGATAATGAAGGGAAATTTAGCAAAGAAATTTCTGTTGATTCTTCGAATCCAGTTCTGCAGCTCCAATTTGCTGGTGCGGATAAGGCTGGTAATACAACAAACTCAAAAGTCGTTTATTATGTAAAGCCGGGGACGCAATATATTTACGCTAAACCAAATAAAGAGTCAATTAATATGGGTGATCAAGTAACCTATACTTTCTATGCACATGGTTTACAAAATGCAAAAGATTTAACGATGAGGTTTGATTACACATCAAGATTCTTTAATTCGGTTGTATTTAATAAAAATCAGGCTTTATCAAATGATACACAGTTTACAGTTACTTCAATAGGGACAGGGAGTAAATCGAATACGATTAATATCAAAGCACCTGGAGATGGTTTAACAGGGGATATGCCGTTATTTGATATGCAAGTAGAAACAAATGCAAATGAATATGTAAATGTAAATAATGTATTCTTTTTTGTGAATAACGCTACTTATAAAGATCTAAGTGGTAAAACCGTTAACCCGTATTTCCAAATCGGATTTATGCCAAGCTATACTGCGTATTCATCTGCAACAGCGAAAATCAATCCTCAAGGATTATTAAATGCAAACGGCGGCTTTAATTTTGGAATCGACTACAGGACCATTGGTGCACAAGCTAAACTGAGAGACTCTAAAGGTCAATTATACAATGGGGAAATTGAACAATTTGGAAACATTGTTTTCAAAAACCTTCCAATTACTGAACAGGAATATACGGTCATCATTGATGTTCCTGGCCATTTTACTACTTACACACCGTTGGAAATTGGCAGAAAAGATGGGGATATTTATATTGGCGAGAATATTTCCTACTCTACTGCAATGGAAAGAGCAGGGGATATTAACAAAGATAATGTGATCGATATTTATGACGTTATCTTGCTTCAACAATATTGGGGAACGAACAACCGTGATTGTGATATAAATTTTGATAAAACGGTTGATGCAAAGGATTTCAAGTTACTTGAGGCTAATTATTTAAAAGAAAACGATTATGTACTAGAAACACCTACTGCTGTAAAGGAATCCAACGGAAAAACAATTGAGTCTATTAAGGCAGCACTAGGGGTAAATTAATAAGTACTCACGCAGGTTTTCATAAGTGATAAACTTCCTATTATTTCTCAGTGAAATTACATTAACTATTTATCAGGAAATCTAAGTAGTTAATGTAGTAATTGGCTATCACTTCAAGTTATTTGGTTATATCTTAAATACAGCTTTGTTACTCCGTTATAAGAAACATAAAAAGGCAACGCCAAATGTAAACTGTACCCTATAGAGTAGACACTAATAAAAAGTCTGCCCTATAGGGTACTTTTATGTATAGTGAACAAAAATGAGAGAATCGGTGAAAAATTAAAGGTCAAAAAAACATTTATTGAAAAAGGAATAATAAATGGATTGTCAACACTAAACTAGACAACTTTTTTAAGGTGTTCCTGTTTGAATTCAATTGGGCTTAAGTAATCAAGAGCTCCGTGAATTCTAATGTGATTAAACCAATGAACATAATCATCTAATTCTTACTGCAACTGTTCCAAATCAAAATACATCCCTTTTACGAACTCTGTTTTAATAATTCTAAATGTGGCTTCCGCAACTGCATTATCATATGGACAGCCCTTCATGCTTAATGACCGTTTAATTTTAAATATATCTAGAGCTTCATCAATAGTCTTGTTTTTACATTCATTTCCTCGATACCTTAATAATAAAAAAGTGATCTTCTTTATTGAAGTATCGCACCCGATAGTTTAAGTGCTATTGTTCACAATCTCTTCTACACTTAATATAACTCCTAATATAGGGTTAACTTTTGAATATAAATTTTTTTAGCAACAATCCTAATGTAATACCAAAAATGATGGTGCTGAAAATATGAGAATAA
Organism: Neobacillus sp. 204; assembly: GCF_046562815.1. Taxonomy (NCBI): domain Bacteria; kingdom Bacillati; phylum Bacillota; class Bacilli; order Caryophanales; family Bacillaceae; genus Neobacillus; species Neobacillus sp. 204. The sequence goes on along the minus strand of NZ_JBJORY010000008.1, from coordinate 104,006 downwards.
TAATCATTGATGGGTCTAATATCGATATACTTACCTTCTATTAATGTTGTGAATAATAGTTCACATACTAACCAGGCAAATAAACTGCCCACGGTCGTTTTTATAACCAAATGGCATGAACCAAACTTTTCAAATATAAAGTAAAGTAAGACTGCAAAAACACTACTAACTAAAAAATCTACCATTAATCCTATGGTAAATACAGGTCTGTTAAATGTAATAATAAGACTTGATAATTCATAAATACCAAACTTTCCGAAGCCAAAATGTACAAATATCCTCGAAGCAATCTCTCCTGGTATTGTTGAAAGTACACCTATTATACCTATTCTTAACATCCTATCTTGGATCATATCATCATTCCTTAATCTTAATGTGGACAAATTTAGTATTTAAATTATATATAATTTTATACGTAATAAAGGACGACACTTTTATATTTGAAATAAGGCACCAGTCTACCTAATGAACTTATAGTACCCACTTCTTATTCAACTATTATGCCCCTTTACTTCAATAAGAGAAGCTGCCAAAAAAGGTAGTTGAAGAAAGGCTGTAACTTATTTAACATGGAAATTCCTTCGAAACAATTTCATATAAGTGATAATACGAAGATCATCCAAATGGATAATTGGTCAATGGTTCATCTGCTTCAATCTCGGCTTTCATACGTAACCATTTCGTCTTTAATTCGCCATCTACTGTTTTCCAGTCATAACGCTGGTGCCATAAGTTGTAGCCAAGCAACCGACGGTAACGCAGCAAATACGGCATGGCTTTTAACCACCAATTGTCGAAGGTGTTCACCTCTTGATAGCCTTTTAGAAACGCGTCGAGGAACCAGGCTACGTGATCATCGAGCGACTCACTCTTTTTTTCTTGTCGGTTGAATCTTGCGATGACCAAGTAAAGGATGATGGCGACATCAAAAGCGAACCAATGATAGCAGCAATCATCAAAGTCAAATGCCGTAATCCTGTCGTCTTTCGTGACGAAAAAGTTTTGGTCGTAAAGGTCGCAGTGGACAAGACCATAGTTTTTCCTATCCTTAGGTAGAGTCTCCAGCCAATTTAACAGCTCATCCGCTTTCTGCCGAACAATCGACTCTTCATGTGGCAGGTGACGCATCATATCCATCCAAGGCTCCTGTTTCCAATCGCGGCGTTTAACACCTTGCAGAGGGACATAGGATTGGGTAAGCAAGTGCATCTGTCCAACGATGCGTCCCCAGTTGCTAACCATTTTCTCGTTCCAATCTTCTTCAACAGGGATTCGACCAGGAGCTTTGGTGAACATAGAGGCGTGATAACCTCCTGACACACTTTCAACCAAATTTCCATCTTTTGATGGGAGTATATCAGGAACAGAAACACCGTTATCAAACAGATATTTCATGAAGTGCAATTCTGCCAATACCTCGTTTTGGTTACGCCACGATTGTTTTGTCAAACGCATTATTCGTGAAGGAACCCCATTTTGCGCTGGGTATTGATAGACGACATTGATATAGCCGCCCACATGTGTAAGCAGACTCGAATCAAGCCCGAATGCATTTGCTGCTGATTTTAACACCATTTCCTCCAGCATTCCAAACCCCTCTTTCCGATTCTTAATCCATGATTTTCTCAGGTAATGTAATTTTTATTCAGCACTACTGCATCTAATCCTGCAAATTAATTTTTACATTTTTTTTAAAAAAGAACTTCGATAATATCCATTATTTGTTTGAATTTTCTTCCACTAACCTGCCCCGTTAGTGGAACAAGCAAAAAAGCCGCCGAAGCAGCTGGTGATCTTAAACTATCGCACCCGATAGTTTAAGAAGAAATCTTTAAAGTTGAATATCTAAATCATTTAAAGTCCCATTCAATATTTATCTGATTTTTTCCGCCAACTCTAAAATAATTCCCTCTGGACCACGAACGTAGCATAACTTATAACTTTCTTCATATTGCTGTATCTCACTAAAGATTTCTGTGCCCTTCTTTTTCAATTTTGCAACAATAGCTTCAATATCTTCAACAGCAAAGCAAATATGTCGGATACCCAGCGTATTTGCAAAAGGTTGCTGAATATCTTTTTCATCTGACGGCGTATAAAATTTGACTAGCTCTATCCATGCCTGACCATCTGGCATCCCCAATCCTACACATGCCGTTTTAACATCATTAAGCCCAACTATTCTGTCCAACTGTTCTCCATCCAATTCCCATTCCGCTTGCACTTCAAGTCCTAAATCAAGAAAAAACGCTTTAGCCTCTGAAAGATCATTTACGTTTATACTCACATGATCTATTCTATTGATCTTCATATCTCATACCTCCTATGTTCCTGTTTTCAATACCTGTATTCGTTTAAGGCTTGTTTGTAATTCTAATTCGCTTAAAACAGAAAATATCCTTCTTCAACAAACCTGCATCCGTTAGTGCAATAAGAAAAATGGGATCGCCGCAGCCATCCCAATCTTTAACTCTTGCACCCCGTTAGTTTAAACACGTTCAAGCTTTTTAAATGGTTTCGTCGGTAATTCAACACGGATGGAATCACCAGGTTTTACTTCTCCACTCTGCAAAATTATCCCCATTATTCCTGCTTTTCTTATTAGATTACCATCAGCATCTTTATCTAAAACCGCCTTTAAAAGACCTGGTTTAAAATTATCTATTTGAGCACAAGGATTTCGTAACCCAGTTACTTTTATAATTGCACTTTTACCAATATACATTATCGTGTCAGTAGGTAATTCAAGAAGATTTATTCCGACAGTTGTAATATTTTCACCCATTTGTCCAGGTTCTATAGTAAAACGGTCTGCTAACTCATCGAATAACTCATAGTGAATTAAATGCACTTGTCTTAAATTCGGCTGGTTAGGGTTTTGAGCAACTCTCGAACGATGTTTAACAGTAGAACCGTAGTGTGCATCCCCTTCAGCCCCTAACCCTTCAACTAATTTTATACTTTGTTGATTCTCTTTACTAAACGTATGTTTATCACTTAAACTAACAGCTATGACTTTTCCTAAATTAGAACTTTTTATTTCTTCATTCACTTTTCTTACTCCCCCTCAATTATTTCATCAATATGAGTCTATTAATCTCAAACTAAACGTTCACTCTTTTCTGGTAATTTTTTCGTGTTGTAAAGATAGTTTAATATCTTTACAATCTTTTTGTAATATAAAAATCATATAGAACAGGAGCAGTATAAGTGAAAAAAATTATCACAGGTTTTATTACCATTTTCATAATGGCAGTTGCCTTTGCCTATCCACAGCTTGCGTCTGCACAGGCTGAGGTTACTTCCTTTAGTCTCTCTGCTTCTACCATTGCCTACCAGGGCAGCAGTGTTCCTGGCTACACAACGGTTGAGTTAAAAACGAGCGTACCCACCCGAGGGTATCTTCTTGTCGTTGGGAATGGCATACAAGCTAAAATCAATTTATCTACTGTGGAATATAAAACCGTGCACAAAGTAGATTGGGTTCCATGGGATGATACGAAAAAAGCTCCGCTTCCTGCAGGTGAATACCAAATTAAGGGGTATTTAACTGACCAGGATTACAATCAGTTACAAGGATATCCGCTTGGGAAGTTGACTGTAGTTTCAGAATCAACACCCAAGGCACTAATTGACAGCGTTTCTCCAAATCCTGGAGTGTTTTCTCCTAAATACGGACAAACTCAAACACAATCTGTTCAAATTCCGTTTAACTTGAACCGTCCGGCGGAAGTTCAGCTGACAATCCGCAATAAAAACGGAGATGAAATATATGCCGGCAGCAAGGAAAAACTTACTTCCGGAAGCCATGTTGCAACCTGGAACGGCACAGATCAAACGGGAAGAATTGTGATGGATGGAAGCTATCAGATTGTGTTTAAAACAATTGAGACGGCGTACAACTATCCTTCTACAACACCATTAATCTGGCAATCAGGCATTATTACCATTAAAGATGGCGATTATTATATTCCAGTATCAAGATTAAAGGAAATTGTTACAGATGCTTCCTTTCAATCGTCTGTTTTCACGCCTGATGGAGATGGAGTAAATGATAAAGTCACTGGTCAATTTACACTGGCAGTACCTGCAAAATTATCTGTTTATATTGCTAATGCCGCGGGAGCCCATGTCAAATTAGCAGTAAGTGAACAAGCATTCGAAGCCGGTACCCACACTTTCGAATGGGATGGCACAGATATGATGGGTGGAAAGGTAACCAATGGAAGCTACTATATAAAATTATCAGTAGTGGAAGGTTCGAACAGCGGTTATATTACTTTCCCAAGTGCGGTAAAAGTGGAAAACAGCGTCGAAATCAAAGCGATGCAGCCTGAAAAACGAGTGCGCGTCGTCAGTGAATCAGCGCAAATGAGTGTTGATCCTATGGGTCAAGGGTATACAGCTGTAAAAGGCGATACTTTCCCCCTTATGTCTGAAACGATAGAAAACGGAAAGTACACCGTTCTAGTCAAAGAAGGAATTACTGGAACTATCAATGCAAGTGATGTTGAACTTGTCACTGAACCATCTTCGACAGTACCGACAACCGAATATACCGTCGCTAGCGGCGATACATTGTGGAAGATTGCAGCAAAGTTTAACACGTCTATCTCTGAAATTGTGACTTTGAACAACCTTGATTCTAACCAATATCTATATGTAGGCCAAAAATTAAAAGTCCCTGCATCACAACCTGCAACAACCGTTCAGACTTTTGATTATAAGGTCCAGTCCGGTGACACACTATGGAAGATTGCACAAAAATTTGGAACAACCGTTCCAGAGATTACTGTAGCGAGCGGGATTGACCCTGCCAAGTATTTATATGTTGGTCAGACCCTAAAAATCCCTGCAAAAGCTGTAGTACCGCAGCCACCTGTCATTCAACCAGTGGTTCATACAGTGGTTAGCGGCGATACACTTTGGAAAATCGCACAGAAATACAACACTACTATTGATGCGATAGTGAAAGCAAATAATATTGATTTGGCCAAGCCCCTAATGATCGGGCAAAAAATCACCATACCTCAGTAAACATGAACCTGATTTCAATGATCTTGTTTAGCTGATTACATGTTGATACAAGAAAAATTTTTAAAAAAAAGTTAGCGATATATCTAAGATATACTCAACCACAAGAAAATATACGAATAATGAAACCACCAAGCATAGAAACTGCTTGGTGGTTTTTTACCTTTTTACAGGTTTATCAGAAAATATTGAAGTTCAACCGTTTCGTTATCTATTGGGCTTAGTTGGTGATGTTAATTCTTTTAACACCATTTTTTCACCCACTTCTTAATTGTTTTCTTCTCCTCCAAAATAGATAAAAGGCAATTGCAAGGACCAAAAATAACATAATGAAATAGATACTATATTTTAAAATATAAACTTCCACCAAGTCCCATTTTTCTCCTAGCTCTCTTCCTAATGTGATGAAAGCAAAACTCCAAAGAATTGCTCCGGCATAGGCATACACAACAAATTTTTTAAAAGGAAAACTATTTATTGCTGCAATATAAGCAGTAAGATGGCGAACTCCTGGAATAAAATAACCTATTAAGAAAAGAGGGGGTCCAACTTTTTTAAATAATTTCCCTGTTCTATTGATTTTTTCTTCCGTAATGTGAATTTTATGACCAAATTTTTTTAACAATGGCAAGCCGAATTTATACCCTATAAAGTAACTAAGCGAAATACCTCCTGCTGCACCAGCAAAAGCGCTTAACAAAGACGGTATGTAAGATAATTTTCCTTGAAACACATTATAACCAACATAGGTTAAAAGAACTTCATCGGGAATAGGGAGTCCGACAATCCCTCCGATTAACGCTATAATGATTCCGAAATAGCCAAAATGTTCGATAAGGTAATCCACATGCTGCTCCATTAACATCCCACCTAGAAATTATATATATTTAAAGATAAAGCTGCTAAAATTCAGCAGCTTAGTAATCAATTTAAAATGAAAAAGAAACTATTTAAGGCAAAAGCTATAACAAGCAACGCCCAATGTAACGAGCTCTTTTTGGAATGAAATAATTCAATAAACTTTTTAGCTTTTGTTTGATCCAGAGGATAATGGTAAAAAGGAAAAGTATGACACTGGTAAATCCAACTAACAATTGATATTTTATTTGTAGAATATAATTGGTAAAATTTCCATGATGATTCAGCGTGTGTATAAGAGTCGCAGAGATTTCATAGAAGTATTCAATCTACTTAAATAAAACGCTTGGATTTTAGATTATCCAAGCATTTTTAATCCACTAACCTGCTCGTTTGTTCAATTAGAAAAGCTGCCTCATTAACAGCTCCAATCTTGAACTCTTGCACCAATTAGTTGAAGATAGTCCTATAAATTTAGCTTTTTTATAACCTTATGCCTTCTTTTTATTGTCTAACAAGCGAATTAATTTTAGGTTTCCTATTAACAAAGCGTATAAAAAAGGATAAGAAATAGCAGATAACCACATATTCCAATTCTTATGATGTAATAATCCCATTTTTAGACATAGCCATTCGTAAAGGATAGAAAAAATAGACCAACATATTATGTAATAAAACTTATTCTTTAATGGACAATTGAAGGGATACCAATTAATCATAAGCATAGTTGCTGCTGGGTAAATCCCCAAAATAACAAGTAAGGACTTAGCCTCTACAAAATAAGGATTGAAAAAATAATACATGTTATATTTGTCTGTAAATCGATCAGCTAGTTCTGCAGTAAATAAGCCCCAAAAAATGCTTGCATAATATTCAATAGGACGTAATTTTTTTTTCATTAGAAATGCCGCCAGGTTAAACACAACAATGGATAAATAAAGAAACCACATAGAAAACATCCCTATCTTAAACACAAGATTAAATTCTTTTCTAGGATATACATATAGGAATTTTTTATAACAATTGAATTGAAACGAGTGCTTGTTCAACTAATCTGCTTCATTAGCTCAATAAGAAAAAAGCTGCCTAAAATAAGTCGTTTCATATAACACCTCTAACATTCTCATTCTTTCCTCCTCCCAGTATGAAAAATTACTTTCCCTTCTTCAACACTCCGGACCGTAAGTACAATAAGAAAATGTCGCTTATACTTAATAGACACTTAAGTTAATTTTAATCAGTTTTTAATAAATAGCCCCCCAGTTTCTAATATAGTAGAGAAGTAGAGACTAATACCATCTCAAATGAAAATAAGCGATGGAAGCAATGACTACTTCCAAAAAGGAGAGGAGTTCTTTTTTAAGAATTTTCTGAACAAACTGAAACAGTCTAACCTTCAAATCGGTAAATGATAAGCAAAGAATCACAAGTTACCATATTTTTTGAAATCGTCAAGATTATGGCAACCATTGTAGGAGAAACAGCGCAGACTTCCTAAATGATGAACTTGGATTTGGACGGGTATCCTTATTTAGAGAGAAATAAAATTAAGTTGTGGGAAACCACTTTAAAGAGAGGAAATTATATATGCAAGAAAACCAAAATAAAATGAAAATTTTACTTAACAAAGTGCCACAAGTGACGATTTTCTTTTGGATCATCAAAATTTTGTGTACAACTGTTGGTGAAACATTTGCTGATTTCATCAATTTCAACATTGGACTTGGTTTAACTCTTACTACCATTATTATGGGAGTTGCATTTTTTATTGCATTGTTTTTTCAATTTAAAGCAAGCAAATATGTTCCAGCGATTTACTGGGTAACAGTTGTTCTTATAAGCGTATTTGGAACATTGGTAACGGATAACTTGACAGATAATATGGGCGTACCACTTGAGGTTAGCACAGCTGTTTTCTCGGTGCTACTAGGACTGACTTTTCTATTATGGTATCTTAGTGAAAAAACACTATCGATCCACTCGATTTTTACTAGAAAAAGAGAGGTTTTCTACTGGCTTACGATCCTTTTCACCTTTGCACTTGGAACAGCGGTTGGCGATTTATATTCCGAACAACTTGGTTTTGGTTATCTTAACACAGGAATAGGCGTTGTTATTATTATTGCTCTTGTGTTCTTAGCTTATAAATTTTTGAAACTTGACGGAGTATTAGCTTTCTGGATTGCGTATATTTTAACTCGTCCGCTTGGAGCGTCAATTGGAGATTACCTATCTCAATCAAAAGTAAATGGCGGATTAGGACTCGGAACAACCGTTACGAGTGTGATTTTTCTTATCGCTATTTTAGCGATCATCGTTTTCCTTGCCGTTTCAAAAATTGATACAAATGCTAAAAGTGATATAGCGGAAACAAACCAAAGAAATGCAAATAAGAAACATGTGCTAACACAAACGATTGTTGTACTCGTAATTTTCTTAGTTGTTGGTATAGGTGGTTATAACTGGCGCAGTAATAATATTGCATCACAAGGTGCTGCAGAGCAAGCTACATTAGCAGGTCAATTAAACGATTTTGTTAAAATTGAAAATGATATGCTAAACGCTGTAAATAAAAACGACTTTTCTTCAGCAAAAAAAGGCGCTGATAATTTGGAACATCAGTGGGATACACAAGAACCTAAGCTTCGAAAAATTGATAGCACTACATGGACAAAAATTGATGGAACAAATGACTCTGTGCTAGCAGCGGTTCGTTCTTCAAAACCTGATGTTAATCAAAGCAAAACAGCACTTACAAATTCACTTAGTGTCTTAAAAGCTGCAAATAAATCAAAATCAAAATCGGGTGCTTCACAAACTACATTATCTGGACAGTTAAACTATTTTGCAAAAATCGAAAATGATATACTAAACGCTGTAAACAAAAATGACTTTGCTTCAGCGAAAAAAGGGGCAGATGAATTAGAACATCAATGGGACAAACAGGAACCTAAGCTTCGAAAAATCGATGGCGCTACATGGACGAAAATTGATGGAACAATTGATGTTGTATTAGCAGCAGTTCGTTCATCGAATCCTGATGTAAACAAGTGTAAAACAGCACTTAACAATTCACTTAGTACCATAAACGCAGCAAATAAATAATATTCTTAGGAATCGCTAATCGCGGTTCCTTTTTAATAGAACTCTTATTAAACTGCCCCGTTACTTGAATAAGAAAACGGCTTTACTCCTTCTTGAAGTAAAGCATGTGTTAGTTCAATAAGACTTACAAATTAGTAGTTAATAACCTCAACTCTGCATATTTCTACCGCTGTTGCCTCCAATCATGCAAAGGATTCTTGTCTTTACGATAAAATTCAATCATAAAAGACCGTTGATTAACGGTCTTTTTTTTATCTTTCATTAATAAAAAAAATCCTATTTGTAAAGTTAATAATTGGGGTTCGCTGTAAGATTCACTGATTATTCAATTTGTTTTTAAGAAATCTACATACTATGAGTTTTGTCTAAGGCTTCACGCAAAGCATTTGCCAATTTGAAAGGATCGTCATTTGCCCAAAAATGCATAAAGAACAGACGTGGATTCTCTGTTAACATGTGATTATGTAGAGCAGTTACTTCTATACCATGTTTACGTAATATTGTTGCAACCTGATTTACTTCTTCAGAAGTAAGTACAAAATCACCAGTCATGGCTGCTTTCCCATTTTCAGTTGGTTGTATATGTATTGCTGTTGCAACTCCCATAGCAGGAGGAATTTCTATTCCGTTATCCATTATTTTTTTTAACCGAGCGATATTTACGTGATAAACACCATTCGAAACGGTACCTTTATGTTTAAAGATTTTATCTAATTTTTGATTATCAATTGGAAATGAATACGAGACACCTTTTTGATCCAGATTTATTTTGGTTTGTTTCAAACCTAAACGAATCGCTTTCGCTAATTGAACGGCAAGACTATGTCCCTCAATGTGCATATACATTATCCGAGGTGATTCATTTAATAAATGATTATGTATCGCAGTTACCTTAATTCCTTGTTGAAGCAATTCAGTCATAACTGGTTCAATTTCTTTTTCCGTTAGAACTAAATCACCCATAACCATCGCTTGATTTGCCACTTGTTTAAAAGCCACCCATCCCCCTAATGCCAATCCTGTGCGTATTGGCATACCCTTGACGCTTACTTTCAAATCATTTCGTGGTAGGCTGATATAAAAAATTTCATCTTTCCTCAATTCACCTGTTTTTCCTATTCCTTTCTCTACAAGTCTCCATTGTGATGAAAAATCAGTCGTAGCTAAACGGTAGGGTGAAAAGTTCTTTGCATAGATTAAAGTACTCGCTGTAAAATTACCAATTAAAACAACAACTAATAAAGAGGTTATTATCATATATTTTCGTATGTGCATAGAATAAGTCTCCTTGGGTGTATAATAGATTTTATCCTATTTAGAGTCCCCTTTTTTTTTGCTTTTCTTGCACATTAAATTTTTAACAAATATTTCTCATCACATATTCATACTTACATCGCATTCTATCACTATAATTATCCAATTCCTTCTTCCACCAACCTGTATCCGTTGGTACAACAAAAGAAAGGAGCTGCCGTAGCAACCCCCTTGTTAAACTCTTGCACCGGTTACTTTAAGTACAATTCTTCACAATCTGTTTAGTTAATCGAACTAGCAATAAGATGAGTTTTCAAGCTACTTTGAAGTGGGACATAATTTCGATTTTTCAATGTTTCTATTTAAAAAGGATAACGACTGAATCCATTATCGCTTCATATCCAATTTGAATATAAATTTTATTGGAAGTAGGATTACTAATATCAGTGTATAAACTTGTTGTTTTATAACCTCGATCTAACAGGTGTTGTGTGAAAGCTGAAACACAATCAGAAGCATATCCCTTTTTTCTTTCGATAATCGGTGTGTAAACATAGCTGATTGTAATATTATTTTGGGTTGGACGTGTAGCATAAGCCATTGAAACCAATTCTCCGTTCACTACCCACGCAATAAAATTCCCTTTATTAATCATTAATTTAGCTTTTTTATCGGCTTCCTCTAAACTTATAGGTTGGTTAGTTTCATAACAAAACTGATACACCCATTCTTTAATTGTGTGATGATCCTTTTCTATAATTCTCCGAAGCATTCCATTTGTATTTGTTTTTTTTACAACTTTTTTTAGTTTATAAATTTTTTGGTCCATTAAGACACTTGCTTGTTTCCCTTTTAAGTTCGAAACATGCATAGCTAAATCAGTAGTTAATTTCTTTTCACCAATAAAGCCAGGTATTTCTTGAATGGTGTTACTCAACTTTTCTCCTATAACGTGTATTTCCTTAGACGTAAATGAAACTGATTTTGATAAGATTATTTGACCAGGATGTGTTTGTAGTAAGACCAACCCAATGTCGTTGTCTTTTATTACCGTTGCCATCAAAAGAGGACTTTCTTCATTTTCACTTAAAGATAGCAAGACGCCCAATACTAAATTGTTTTCAGCTTCAAATTGTACTAAGAATGAGATCACATCTTTCTTAAATAATGTAAGATCCTCATACTTCACTAGTTTTATCAAACAAATCATCCCCTTTGGGTAGCCCCTGAATGATTAAAAGTATTTCTAAATAAATACTCTTGAAAAACTAAATTATGTATCCTTTATTATGCCTTCAAATTGTATTAAATTGGTTATTTTTCTCACCTTAGGGAAAAATACCTTTATACATTTATTTCCTATTGGCAACGATACAGCCAATCACAATTAAGCTTTTGGTGATCTTACCAATCCACGGGAGGAGAACTATGCATTTATTATTAACCATCATCCTAATAATCGTGGTGTTTTGGAAGGGTGATTGGCGACATTGGCAGAAATACATTCTTACCATTTATTATGTGGTCACCTGTAACCTACTTTACAATTTGTTGTGCAAGGATCACATGCTTTGGAAACATAACCCGGATATCCTTCCGAAATCACATACGCTTGTTGATTTACTTTATACCTTTATCGTCCTTCCAGCCATGGTCTTGCTTTTCTTGAGCCATTACCCATTTTCAAATTCAAAGGGGAAACAAGTTCGATATATTGTTTTGTGGGTAGTTGGTTCGTTAATTGTCGAATATCCTTTTTATAAAATGCATCGGATCATCCTAAATAACGGGTACGATTATTGGATGGAACCATTCTTTTATACCTTGATGTACTCGATGATTCGACTTCATTATTCAAGGCCGTTTCTAACCTACGGGCTCTCGATTGTCGTTATTGTGTTTATGCTTCATTATTTTAACGTTTCAATTAAGTAAAAGGGAACTCCAATCGAAACATCAATTTGAATTACCCTAGCTGTAACTACCATAAGAGAGGTTAAAAGGGATGTCAGTTGATTATGTTTATCTTATTCTTATGTGGGTCATTGGTATAATTGCCTATCTGTTCTTAACGCCAAAGAATCACTACAGAAAATTGCTATTTACCCTCCTTGTATGTCAGGCATTTTTGTGGCTGAATTCTCTTATCCATGTGGAATTCAACCTGCTAGCATTTCCAGTTCGTGAATTTCCCAAAGCGACGGGCCTACTTTTCACCACGGAGTTTTTCTTTTACCCGCTCCTTTGTGGGTTTTATATCGCCTATGAGCCAAAACGTTCGATAATGGTTCGTTTAATCTACTTGTCCATTTGGATTTCCGCCTTTACTCTTTATGATCTGATCCTGGTGAACTATACAAATTTAGTCGAATACGTTCACTATGCCTGGTATTTTACTTGGATTGATCTCTTTTGTATCTTTGCGGTCACGAACGTGGTTTATCAGTGGTTTTTTAAAGACAAGGAGCATTTTCGTACCGATCGGGAGGCGGCTAAATGAAACGAGAATATTGGATTTTACTCATAGTGTGGGTATTGGCAGTGGCGTTGCTGTTTACCATTCCAAAAAATAAACTTCGTTTAGCTGTGACAGCTTTTTTCTTTACTCAGGCGATTACTTGGATAATTGGCTCATTAGTGGTCGAATATGGGCTGATAACATATCCCGTCAGGTGTTTTGCTGACGCCAATCGTTCAAGTTTTACCTACGAGTTCTTTGTATACCCAGTTGTGGCTGCTGTCTTTAATGTGTTTTACCCGTACTCCCGCAGCATGTTCATAAAGTTCCTCTACTTTAGTGCCTATTGTACCGCACTGACTATTCCTGAAGTATTTATCGAAAAATATACGGACTTAATAGAGTATTATCACTGGACCTGGTATTGGACTTGGACTTCTCTATTTCTTACCTTTATGCTGACGCGTGGGTTTTGTGTGTGGTTTTTCAGGGGGATCGTAAGGGAAATGGATTAATGGTATTGGGCTGTCTCTGTCAAAAGTACTAATAGCAGCTCAAACACTCGGGCGGCAATTCATATTAATAATACAACTGGCAGGTTCAAGTAATTGGATTGCTTGATTCTTTAGTACCGGTTGCTTTTTTGCCATTCGGGTCTATTGGGCTGTGAAAAGGAATTCACTTGGTAGTTAATTACTACCAATTATGTATTTTCCCTTCAAATTTATGTAAAAAGGGTGTTTAATAGACATAGTAATGATTAGGTAGACAAAAAGTCTGAAATGCTGACAAATTATGATATAATAGACAATGTTTTGTAACAAATATGATATAATAGACAATGTTTTGTAACAAATATGATATAATAGACAATGTTTTGTAACAAACATTTAGGAGGACCAAATGGAAGAGACTATTAGTTTAAAAGAATTGCTCGAGACATTAAAAAAACGATTGCTATTAATCGTGTCGATAACTGTCATAGCAGCCATCATTAGTGGAGTAGTAAGTTATATTTTCTTAACCCCGATTTATCAAGCTTCTACACAAATACTCGTTAATCAAAATCAAAATAAAAATGAACAATCTTTATACAACACGAATGAAGTTCAAACAAACCTTCAATTAATCAACACCTATAATGCAATCATTACCAGCAAGAGGATATTAAATATCGTTTCCGAAGAACTTAATTTAGACATGACGTATGAACAATTAAAAGGAAAGATTACAGTGGGAAGCGAAAAGGATTCCCAACTTGTCAATCTGTCGGTTCAGGACCCTGATGCTAAGCTAGCTGCGCAAATTGCCAACAAAACGGCGGAAGTGTTTAAGAAAGAGATTGCCAATAACATGAATGTCGATAATGTGAACATTTGGTATAAAGCAGATGTTTCTGAAAATCCATCACCAATTAAACCACAACCATTATTAAATGTGGCGATCGCCATTGTGGTTGGATTAATGGCTGGTGTCGGAATTGCATTCTTACTTGAGTACTTTAATAACACGATTAAAAACGAACAAGATATTGAAAAAATTCTAGGTCTTCCAATCTTAGGTGTCATTGCTACAATAGATGATCAAAAGATACAAGAATCGGCAGCAAGACGTGCCGCAAGAAAATCAACCGCAAGAGGTGAGAATTTTGGCGCTTAAAAAGAAGAAATTAAACAGTAAAGATGCAAGAAGAAAGCTTGTCACAGCGGTTGATCCAAAGTCACCTATCTCTGAGCAATACCGGACGATTCGGACAAATATCCAATTTTCCTCCGTTGATAAAGAAATAAGAGCCATCATGGTTACTTCTTCTGGCCCTGGTGAAGGGAAGTCGACGACAGCTGCCAACCTAGCAGTTACGTTTGCTCAACTAGGCACAAAGGTATTACTTGTAGATGCTGATCTACGTAAACCTACGGTTCACCATACCTTTGGTATAAATAACTTATTTGGCTTTACAACCGTGTTAACCAAGCAAAAGACACTTGAAAAAACGGTTCTTGAAACAGAGGTGCAGGATTTATTCATTTTAACGAGCGGACCAATTCCTCCAAACCCTGCGGAACTAATAGGTTCAAAATCTATGGAACAATTTCTCGAGGATGCAAAATCTCAATTTGAATATATTATTTTTGATACCCCGCCGTTATTAGCCGTAGCGGATTCGCAAATCCTTGCCAATCAGTGTGACGGTTCCATCATGGTTGTCTATAGTGAGAGAACAGAAATTGAACCTGCGAAAAAGGCGAAGGAATTACTTGCTAATGCACAAAGCAAATTGCTTGGTGTGGTCTTAAATCATAAAGAGGCAAAAAGTGGAGACTATTACTATTATTATGGTGCGAAGTAACAAATTCCTCCTATCACATGTGCTATAATTAACAATTTTGACAAAAACAACAAGTTGCTGGAAAGAATGTGGGACTAATGATCGATTTACATTGTCATATATTACCCGGTATTGATGACGGGGCAAGGGACTTGTCGGAAAGTGTCATGATGGCTCAGAAGGCAGTTGAACAAGGTATTCACACCATTGTTGCTACCCCGCATCATTTGAACAATCGTTATGAAAATTCTAAGCAGACAATTATGGATAAAGTCCGAGAATTAAACAAAGTTTTAATAGATAAAAAGATTGATTTAAACGTTCTTCCAGGTCAAGAAACTCGGATCTATGGGGAAATGGTTGAAGACTTCGAAATCGGTGAAATTCTGCCAATTAATAATACACAATATGTGTTAGTAGAGTTTTCCTCCACGCACGTACCAAGATATACAGAAAAGTTATTTTACGATTTGCAGACAAAGGGGCTCATTCCGGTTATTGTTCATCCAGAACGGAATCAAGAAATCATTGAACGGCCGGAAATCCTTTATCAGTTAGTTGAAAAAGGGGCTTTAACACAAGTTACCGCAGCAAGTATCTGCGGAGATTTCGGGAAAAAGATTAAGACATTTTCTCTGCAATTAATCGAAGCCAATCTCACGCATTTCATTGCATCGGATGCTCATAATACCAGCAGCCGTACCTTTAAAATGAGAGAAGCGTTTGATGTGGTTCAAGCAAAGTACGGGAATGAAATGGTTTATTTGTTCCAAGAGAATGCAGAAATTGTGATTGAAGGCGGTCATGTATACAAAGAAGTCCCTGAACGAATAAAAAAGAAGAAGTTCTTTAAACTGTTTTAGCCGACTAAGTCGATACGAATAGACGGTGTTGAACGTGATGTAGGAGGAGTAATTCTTCTCCTAGCTTCAAAAAATATAGGATGTTTGGATGTGTAAACGATTAACTGTGTATCAATCTATAAATATCTAATGAAAGAATAGGTGTAAAGCACTTGCAATTCCATTAGATATTTATTTTTTTGCCCACGTGCTTTAGTGGATGAAAGTGACGAATTAGAGATATAGAAAAAGGGGAAATGTACAGGTGACGTATGGGAAAAGATTAACGGCACTCGCAGTTTTAGATTCAGTATTTGTTTTAACAGCGATCTACATAAGCTATATGACTCTTGTGCCGGGTGTAAATGTTTTCGAAATTCCGATGTTACAGGTTACTTGGGTTACTTTATTCTTATGCCATCATTTATTTGCTTCTATTTATAAGCTCTATCAAAAGGCATGGGAATACGCGAGTGTGGGAGAACTAGTTGTGATTGTGAAGGCAGTAACCTTTTCAATTGCAGTAACCGCACTTATGCAGGAAGTATTTTTCCATAACATTTATGTTCGGGCATTAATGATTACCTGGATGCTACATGTCCTTTTAATTGGTGGATCAAGGTTTTCATGGAGAATGTTTCGCGATAGTTACATGTCGAAGCAGAAAAGTATCCAAAGAACACTAATCATTGGTGCGGGTTCTGGTGGAACGATGGTGGCAAGGCAATTGCTTCATAACCATGACATTGATTTGAAGCCTGTGGCGTTTATTGATGATGATCCGAAGAAACATAAGTTGGATATTCTTGGGGTACCAGTGGTTGGGAATTCGAGTCATATAACAGAAGCGGTTGAAAAATACCAGATTGAAAATATTGTGATTGCAATTCCTTCTTTGGGTCAGAAAGAGTTAAATCGAATATTTGAGGAATGTGCTAAAACGAAAGCGAAGACTCAAATAATTCCGAAGTTAGAGGATTTAATGACAGGAAAGATTTCTGTTAATCAATTCCGTGAGGTTCAGGTAGAAGATCTACTCGGTAGAGAACCGGTGGAGTTGGATATCGGCAGTATTTCAGAGTATGTAACAGGAAAGACGGTATTAGTGACTGGTGCGGGCGGTTCGATAGGTTCTGAGATTTGCCGACAGATTTGCAAGTTTAATCCTGGGAAAATTGTTTTGGTTGGTCATGGAGAGAACAGTATTTATCTAATTGATATGGAGCTTCGGAAAAAATATCAAAATCAAATTGAAATTGTTCCTGTGATTGGGGATATCCAAGATCGAACGAGAATGTTTGATGTAATGGAAGAGCATAAACCGTTTGTTGTGTATCATGCGGCAGCACATAAGCATGTTCCGTTGATGGAATATAATCCGAGGGAAGCGGTTAAGAATAATATTTTTGGGACGAGGAATGTGGCGGAGGCGGCGGACACCTTTGGAGTGAATACTTTTGTAATGATTTCTTCGGATAAGGCGGTGAATCCTCCGAATGTTATGGGAGCAACGAAGCGGTTTGCGGAAATGATTATTCAGAGTCTTGCCGTAAATAGTAATACAAAGTTTGTAGCTGTTCGATTTGGGAATGTTCTTGGAAGCCGTGGTAGTGTAATTCCATTATTTAAAAAGCAAATTCAGGCAGGTGGGCCGGTTACGGTTACTCATCAGGATATGACCCGTTATTTTATGACGATACCGGAAGCCTCACGGCTTGTTATTCAGGCAGGGTCTTTGGCGCGTGGTGGTGAGGTTTTTGTGCTAGATATGGGTGAGCCTGTTAAGATTGTTGATCTTGCTAAGAACGTGATTAAGCTGTCGGGGTATTCAATAGAAGAAATCGGGATTCGTTTTACGGGACTTCGTCCAGGGGAGAAGATGTATGAAGAGCTGCTTAATGAGAATGAGGTGCATCCGGAGCAGGTTTTTCCGAAAATTCATATTGGGAAGGCGAAGGTTATTCATGAGGAAGTGCTTAGGGCGTTAATTGGTGGACTGTTAGATATGTCTGAAGTGGAAATGCATGATACCTTGATTGCAATTGCTAATAATAGATTTGAAAGTTCTACTTTAATGACAGTAACAAACTGAATTAGTGCTGGTCATAAATGATTTTCAATGGTTTAAATCCTTATTAAAATGTTAAAGAGTGTTACAAAGGTGGAGATTAAAGTGTTTTATAAAAAATATGTAAAAAATATAATAGATTTTATTCTTTCAGTAGTTGGCTTAATTGTACTTTCACCCGTATTTCTATTATTAATAATTTGCATTAAGTGTGATTCAAAAGGCCCTATATTATTTAAACAAAGACGAATTGGGAAAGGTAAATCTGAGTTTTATATTTTTAAGTTCAGAACGATGAAAATTGATACACCAAAAGATACTCCTACGCACCTTTTGACAGACCCAGATATATACATTACTAAAGTGGGTAAGTTAATGAGGAAAACAAGCTTGGATGAACTTCCGCAAATATTGAATATTCTTAAAGGTGAAATGAGTATTATAGGTCCAAGACCTTGCCTGTGGAATCAGTATGATTTGATAGCTGAAAGAGACAAATATGGAGCAAATGATATTTATCCTGGACTTACGGGTTGGGCACAGATTAATGGTAGAGATGAGCTTCCGATTGAGGTTAAGGCGATGTTAGATGGTGAATATGTTGAAAAGATAAGTTTTGGGATGGATGTTAAATGCTTCCTTGGAACAATTGTAAGTGTAATAAAGAGTAATGGTGTTGTTGAGGGTGGTACTGGAAGATCGGAATATAAAGAGATCGCAGCAACTAATGAGCAAATGGTATCCACTGATCAAAAAATAGGGGGATAAAAGGTAAATGTCAGTAATGGATGTTAATTTAAATAGCCCTAATGATTTAAAGGATGAAACTACATTGATGGAACATCCGCTAGTTAGCGTAATAGTTGCAACCTACCGTAGGGATACAGCTTTGGAAAAAGCCCTAGTTTCACTTATGAAACAAACATATAACCATGTCGAGATTGTAGTGGTTGATGATAATGCAGAAGAAATATGGAACCAAAAGGTTGATGATATTATTTGTAGTGTCAACAACAAATTTAACCGACAAATTGTTTATATAAAGAACAAAGTAAATAAGGGTTCTGCGGAAACAAGAAATATCGGTATAAGAATAGCTTCTGGTGCATATATCACTTTCCTTGACGATGATGATATATATTTACCTAATAAAATTAAAAGACAAGTAGAGTATATGATAGAAGCAAATTCTGATTACTGTATTACAGATTTGGATTTGTATGACGAAAGTAACAGATTGATTGAAAAGCGAAATCGAAAATACATCAAGAAATATAGTCAAGATGAGTTGCTAAGATATCACCTTATGTATCATATGACTGGAACTGATACGATGATGTTCAAAAATGAATATTTATTCAGAATCGGGGGATTCCCTCTAATAAATGTCGGGGATGAATTTTATTTAATGCAAAAAGCAATTGAAGGTGGTGGAGTATTTAGCTATCTATCCGTTTGCGACATAAAAGCATATGTCCATACAAAAACGGATGGCTTATCAAGCGGTGAGAGCAAAATAAAAGGGGAAAAAACTCTTTATGAATATAAAATGGGATATTTTGATAGATTAGAACCTCAAAATATTCGATATATAAAGATGAGGCATCACGCAGTGTTAGCATTTACTGAAATGAGACGGGAAAATTATTTTGGTTTTATAAAAAGTGCAATTATTGCTTTTGTTTCTAGTCCCCTATCTTGCATTAGATTATTAATAAATTTACAGAAATAAAAAAGGGCGATAAATTTGATAAAACAGAAATTAATAAATTTTGTAAAGACACATGGTTGGTTTTATGATTTATATTATTTTATTGGTTCAACTTTATTAAGAATAATTGGGAAAGTTATCAAAATAAAAGAGAAGTCAATTTTATTTGTTTCTTTCGGTGGTAAAAAATTTGATGATAGTCCAAAAGCTATATATGACTATATTTGCAATAATCAGATGTTTGATGAATATGAATTAATTTGGGCCTTTAATGAACCTGAAAAGTATAATTTAAAAAGAGGAAAGAAGATAAAAATTGATACATTTAAATATTATTTAATAGCTTTGGGATCTAAATTTTGGATTACAAATTCAGCAATTGAACGAGGTTTGAATTTTAAAAATAAAAAAACTTTTTATATAAATACTTGGCATGGAACTCCATTAAAGAAAATAGGAACAGATGCAGTTTCAACATCTTCACAAACGGGACTGGGAAGTAAGAATATCTACACTCAAAATTTAATGACAGCTCAAAGCGAATTCGATGCTAATATATTTAGTAGGTTGTTTGGTATAGACAAAAATAATATTTTGATATGTGATTTACCGCGTAATGATTATTTCTCAAATAATAATAATTATAATACTGCTGAAATAAAAGAAAAATTGGGAATAAGAGGTAATAGAAAAATCGTTTTGTACGCTCCAACATATAGAGAATATCTAAGGGATGAAGAAAACAATAATTATATTGCACCACCTATAGATATAAATAAGTGGAAAGAAAAATTAGATGAAGATTACATTATATTATTTAGAGCACATTATGAAATAATTAATGTATTAGGAATAGAGAATTCATCTTTTATTTATAATGTATCAAACTATGAAAACTTAAATGAATTAATGATTGTATCGGATATGCTTATTTCAGACTATTCAAGTATTTTTTTTGATTATTCTATTTTAGGTAAACCAATGTACTGCTTCGCTTATGATTTAGAGGAATATAAAAATAAGCGTGGGTTATATCTTGATATTAAAAAAGAACTACCTTTTAACGTTGCTATTAACGAGGACGAGCTAATAAATCAAATTATTAATTTGGATTATAATAGGGCTATTCAACAGGTCTTGAAATTTAAAAAGAAATACTTACCTAATACCGGTTATGCTTGTCATACTGTTGTAGAGGAAATTGTTAAAAGAAGTATTTAAATAATGTAAAAGATACTCACTTATGGAACATTTGATTTATTAAACTAGGGGCATATAAATCTATTAAAAGAGTAAAGCTATTGAGATTATTAAATTGTAGTCTTGTCTACAGACGATTTTAATCACTAACCAAAAGGAAAGACAACATATTTTGCCTATAAAGAAAGAAAAAAATTACTAGAGTCAGTTCGATATGTTGACCTAGTAATTCCGGAGAATATTAGGGAACTAAAAATATCAGATATAAGAGATTATTTTACTGCTATTTTTGTAATTAGGAATGATTAAGTAGGAAGTTCGATTTCTTAAGGGAATACTGGGAAGTTATATAGTTACCAAGAACTCCTGAAAAATAAACAACAAAAATTAAAAAGGATTTATTAACTACTAAATAAATCTATTGTGAGGAAAGTATCTTGATATGAAAATTTTAGTTATAAGCCATAATGCATTTGATATGTATAATAATATGGGAAAAACCCTTGCTACTTTTTTTAAAGAGTATGAACAAAAAGATATTGTCCAATTATGTTTCCATTCTACAGAGCCCAATATTAAAATTTGCGAGTCAACTTATCAACTAACGGATTTTGACATTCTTAAATCAATATTTACAATACAAAGCCATGGGAGAATAATCGGTTTTGATGAAATAAAGAATAGCCAAGGTATATCAAAAACAAGTGGGTCATATCAGATTGGAAAAAAGAAAACTGCAGGAAAGCTTTTATTAAGAGATTTGGTGTGGAAATTTGGGAATTGGAAATCAAAAGAATTAATCAATTGGCTGGATAATAATAAGCCTGATGTTATATTTTTTGCCGCTGGGTATTCAATGTTTTCAAGTAACATTGCAATGTTTATTGGTAACAAATATAGCATTCCGTTAGTTACTTATTTTTGCGATGACTATTATGATTTTTCGTATAGCTCATATAGAGGGTCTTTAACTTCAAAGGTTAGATTGAAGCTATTTAGAAATAATATCAAAGAAGTTGTTGGTCAATCGCAAGAATTGGTGTTTATTAACCAATCTATGATGGAAAAATATAAAAACTTATTCGGTAAATCCGGACAGGTTATCATGACTCCATATGAAATTTGTCAATCGGAGAGTAAGACAATAAAGAAGCCCTTAATTATGTCATTTATCGGGAATATATCAGGGAATCGATGGAAAACATTAAGAAGGATCGGTAAGGAATTAGAAAAAATTAACTCCAATGGATTAAATATAGTTTTAAATATTTACTCGATTACAGGTGATCAGGAAATTATTTCTAAATTATCCATTGGTAATTCTGTAATCTTTAAGGGTGCAGCCAATGCTGAAATGGTAAAAGAGATATATCATGAATCAGACATTTTGTTGCATGTGGAATCATTTGCACCAGAGGATGTATGTCGGGTTAAGTATTCGATATCTACCAAAATAGCAGATTGCCTTGCAAGTAATAGAGCG
This sequence comes from Neobacillus sp. 204, assembly GCF_046562815.1. NCBI lineage: Bacteria > Bacillati > Bacillota > Bacilli > Caryophanales > Bacillaceae > Neobacillus > Neobacillus sp. 204. Next base: position 81,664 of record NZ_JBJORY010000008.1, on the reverse strand, counting down.
TTTCTCGCTGTTGGACCATCGGGCATTGCCTCTATCGATTATTTAAAAGAAAACAATGCGGCGTATATTATTGATGAGGAAAATATGATTGAGAATAAATTGAATGAGTACTTTATTATAAATGACATAGATGATCAAATAATTAAAAATGCAAAAGGGCTTTCGAAAAAAAATCATGATATATTAGAAAACTCAAAACGATTGAAAAATATATTTAAAAATATAGTTAAGGAATAAATATGAAAATATTACAAGTAAATGTTGTTTATAAAAATGGTAGTACTGGGAAAATTGTGCATGATATTCATAATGTTCTTAAAGAAAAGGGTGTTGAGTCGATTGTTTGTTATGGTCGAGGGCAAAGGCTGGATGATCCTGATGAATATAAAACATCAAGCGAGTTGCTAGCAAAAATAAATAACATTAAATCTCGTTTTACCGGACTCCAATATAACGGTTCCTTTCTTGCTACCATTAAACTTATTCGCATTATAAAAAAAGAACAGCCCGATATTGTCCATCTACACTGTTTAAATGGATTTTTTGTTAATATATACCAGTTGATTGAATATTTGAAGAAAAGTGGAATAAGGACAATCTTAACATTACATGCAGAATTTATGTATACTGGCGGCTGCGGTCATGCTTTTGAATGTGAAAAGTGGAAAACTGGTTGTGGGAATTGTCCACAAATAACCAAAGAGATGCATTCTTATTTTTTCGATAGGACACACACTGCTTGGAGAAAGATGAAATTAGCATTTGATGGCTTTAATGAAAACCTTATAATAACCTCAGTCTCACCCTGGTTAGAAGAAAGAGCCAGACAGTCAGTTATATTAGGAAATAAAAAACATTGCACAATACTTAATGGTATTGATACGGTTAATATATTTCATCCATGCGATTTTGATAATATTAAGGGACATTTAAATCTGACAGATGAAAAAATACTTTTGCATGTTACAGCTAACTTCTCAAGTGAAATTAAGGGTGGCAAATATATAAGGGAAATTGCAGAAAGATTAAAGGATGAAAATATAAAAATTATTGTTGTAGGCAATACAGATAAGCGGCTTAAATTACCAGATAATATAATTGATGTAGGCAGAATAGATGATCAACAAGAGTTAGCGGCATATTATTCAATGGCAGATCTAACTATAATCTCCAGTAAGCGTGAAACCTTTTCAATGATATGCGCAGAGTCACTTGCCTGCGGAACTCCTGTAGTAGGATTTAAGGCAGGGGCACCGGAGCAGATTTCATTACCAGAATATAGTGAGTTTGTTGGATATGGAGATTTAGATTCTTTAGAGCGAATAGTGCGTGAATGGATAGAACGTAAATCTGCAGTAGACAATTTGATTATCGAAAAAGCTCAAGGCAATTATTCGAAAGAAAAGATGTGCATGGACTATTTAACGCTATATAAAGAGTTAGTGAATAAGAGTAAAGAATAGTCAATAGAACATAATATGAAAACAGAAATAATAAATTATTGTTTTCATATTAATGTCTCCAAGAACAATTGTTTGGGAAACTCACCAAGGCTAAGTATAATAAGGCCATTTTTATTTAATAAGGTCCCTTATTGCAAGAAAGGAACGCATGATGACAGTTTTTTATTGCCTAATTTTATGGGTTGGAACAATATCTCTGTTTTCAATAGATATTAAGAATAAACAAAATCGAAATAAAATAGTCATTGTATTAGGTTGTTTTGGGATTTTTTTAATTCAGGCCTTGAGAGCTGAAACTATTGGTCATGATTTAATTTCATATCTACCAGGATATCATATGGCAGAAAATATTAATATTTTTACAGGTGAACGATTATTTAATTATGAAATAGGGTATATCTTCTTCTCTCAAGTTTTTTCAAAATTAAATTTCTCCAATCAATGGTATCTAGCAGTAGTTGCACTATCTATTATCGGACCTATTGCATATATCTGGAGTAAAAATTCCAAAATGCCAGGACTAAGTGTTTTTATGTATATTACATTAGGCTTTTTTACATTTAGTTTTTCAGGTTTACGGCAGTCTATCGCCATAGCAATTGTTTTTTTTAGTTTTAAATATATACAGGAAAAAAGATTAATAAAATTTTTATTATGTGTTGCCTTGGCAATGTTGTTTCACACCACAGCTATTATTTTTATTTTTGCGTACCCGTTATATTATGTAAGTTTAAAATCAATCCATTTCCTTTTTATCATACCATCGTTAATAATTATATTTATTTTAAAAACAAAAATATTTTTATTAATTTATAGCTTATATAGGGGAATGGCTGGGGATATAGAGGCTACTAACGCCTATACAATGCTTATCGTTATGATTTTAGTTTTAATACTTGCGTATATTTTTGGCAGTAAAGACAAGCAAAATAAAAGGTTTAATAGTTATAAAAACTATATGCTTGTTGCAATACTTATTCAAATATTTGCAAGTCAGTCAAGTGTAGTAATGAGAGCAGGTTATTATTACTACTTATTTATTACTTTATTAATCCCAGAAGTAATAAAGAATCAACGTGATCCAAAAGTTAGAATATTAATAGTTGGTGTACTTATTCTCGCATTGTTGTATTTCTTTCAAAAGACTACGGGTAATGGATATTTGGATGTTAGTCCATACCATTTTTATTGGGAGTGAAATTATGCCTAATGGTAATATAAAATATATTGGTTTTTACGACTCAGATACTTATGCTGAGGAGAACCGGAATTCATTTTTAGCCGCTACCAACAAAATGGATTATATTTGTCAAGCAATAGTAGCAACAGATAATAAAGTTGAAATTATATCTCCATCTTGGACAGCAAATAAAAAAGGTTATTATCATAAAAGAACAAGCACTATTGGTGAGGGTGTAACACTTACATGTGGACCTACATTTGGGGCGAATGGACGATTATTAAGGTATATACGAATACTATGGTCATGGATTTGGTTATTTGGATATTTGATAAAAAATATAAATTCGAAAGAAACAATAATTGTATATCATTCTATGATGATTATTTCTCCAATAATGCTAGCGAAAAAAATAAAGAAGTTCAAACTTATTTTAGAAGTAGAAGAAATTTATCAAGATGTAAAAGAATATTCTCAACTAATGCAGAAAAATGAATATAAACTCTTTCAAATTGCGGATTGTTTTATTTTTCCAACAGAATTATTAAATGAAAAAATCAACAAAAGTAATAAACCTCACACCATTATTTATGGGACCTACAAAGTTGAGCAAGAAAGAAAATACAAATTTAATGATGAGAGAATCCATTGTGTATATGCTGGGACCTTTGATCCGAGAAAAGGAGGTGCTATTGCTGCAACAGTTGCTCCTTATCTCTCTAATAATTATCATATACACATTATTGGCTTCGGAAGTGAAGATGAGACAAGGTCCATACAACAATTAATTTCAGAGGTTGCAAAAACGTCAGATTGTACTATTACCTATGATGGACTACTTAAAGGTGAAGAATATATAAAGTTCTTGCAGAGTTGTCATATTGGTTTAAGTACCCAAACTCCAGATGCTAAGTACAATAATACATCTTTTCCATCAAAAATTTTGTCTTATATGGCTAACGGATTACGTGTAGTTTCTGTACGAATAAAAGCTATTGAAATGTCATCCATTGGAGACGCATTATATTATTATGAAGATCAAACTCCCGAAGCAATTGCAGAAGCTATTATGTCAATTGATATAAATAAACCTTATGATAGTAAAAAATTAATTAAAAAACTTGATGAGAAATTTGTGCATTCTATAAAAAAAATGCTGGAGAATTAACATGGATAAGCTTTTTAGTCTGAAAAAAATAATAAGTAATGAAAATAATAGAACGATACTAAATAATACATTAGGAGCTTTTGTAGTTAGAGGCGGAGCATTAATTATATCTTTATTCACTTTGCCAGCGTATATAAGATATTTTGATAATCAACAAATACTTGGTTTGTGGTTTACCATTTTATCAGTTTTAATATGGGTACTTACATTTGATTTAGGAATTGGAAATGGACTAAGAAATCACTTAGTGCATGCATTGGTAAATAAGGACCACTTGCTGGCAAAAAAGTATATATCATCCGCTTATATAGTTATCGGAATACTGGTATTATTTATATCGTGCCTTTCAACAGTAATATTTAGATTTATAAATTGGAATGCAGTATTTAACATATCTACAAGTATTGTTTCTAAGGAAACTCTAAACATTACTGTATGTATAGTATTTGGTGGAATAATGCTTCAATTTTTATTCAAGCTAATAACGTCTATACTATATGCTATGCAAAAATCTGCTCTAACTAACTTACTAAGCTTACTTAATAGTATTATTATCTTAGGATATGTTTTACTAGCAAAGTCTTCGGATATATCAACTAATTTAATTTCATTGGCTATTGTAAATGTTTTAGCAGTAAATATACCATTATTATTAACTACTGTAATAGTTTTTTCTACAAAGCTAAAAGACTCTAAACCAAACATAAATTATTTTGGGAAAAAATATGCAAGAGATGTGATGAAGTTAGGTGTTACTTTCTTTTGGGTTCAAATAATGTATATGATTTTAACAACAACAAATGAATTTTTAATTACATGGCTAACTGGAAGTAAAATGGTCGTGGAATATCAAATATATAATAAACTGTTTACTCTAATAGGTACTATTTTCACTTTGGCATTAACTCCTATTTGGTCAGCTGTTACTAAGGCTCTCTCTGAAAAAAATTATGAATGGATTAATAAACTTTATAGAACGCTAAATTTAATGGCTCTATTAGCTGTTATATGTGAATTTGGTATGATACCATTTTTGCAATTTGGAATAAACTTATGGCTTGGAGACAATGCGATACAGGTGAATTATTTATATGCTACTGTCTTTGCTTTATCTGGCAGTATTTTTATTTGGAATGGAGTATTATCCAGTATTGCTAATGGAATTGGTGAATTAAAAACACAAAGTGTTTATTTTACTATAGGTGCAATTATTAAAATACCTATTGCATGGGCTCTTGTTATGATCTTTGATTCATGGATAGGTATAGTAGTGGCCAATATTATTGCTATGAGCTTGTTTTGTATTATACAACCAATATTGTTAAAAAAGTTTTTGAATAAAAAAGAATTAGGAGATGAGAATTATGTTTAAAAATAAAACCTTATTAATAACCGGAGGTACAGGTTCTTTCGGTAATGCAGTGATGGAGAGGTTCCTAGATACTGATATTAGAGAAATTCGTATTTTTTCCCGTGATGAGAAAAAGCAAGATGATATGAGAAAACATTATAAAAATGACAAATTAAAGTTCTATATTGGGGATATAAGAGATCTAGCAAGTGTTAAAAATGCTATGCATGGTGTGGATTATATTTTTCATGCTGCGGCATTAAAGCAAGTCCCATCTTGTGAGTTCTTCCCTCTTGAAGCCGTAAAAACTAATGTGATGGGTACAGACAATGTATTAACAGCTGCTATTGATTATGGAGTAAAAAAAGTAATTTGCCTTTCAACAGACAAAGCAGCTTATCCAATTAATGCGATGGGTATTTCAAAGGCAATGATGGAAAAAGTATTTGTTGCTAAATCCAAAACTGTCGATCCAGATAGAACCCTTATTTGTGGAACTAGATATGGTAATGTGATGGCTTCACGTGGTTCGGTGATTCCATTATTTATTGAACAAATTAAAAGTGGAAAGCCTCTAACTGTAACAGACCCTAATATGACAAGATTTCTTATGAGTTTAGAGGACGCTGTTGAATTAGTCGTATTTGCTTTCCAAAATGCTGACGCAGGAGATATTATGGTACAAAAGTCTCCGGCTAGTACAATTGGTGATCTTGCAAAAGCTGTAAAGGAATTGTTCAATGCTGATAATGAAATCAAAGTAATAGGAACTCGTCATGGAGAAAAGCGATATGAAACACTTCTTACAAAAGAGGAATATGTAGTAGCTGAGGATTTAGGTGGTTTCTTTAGAGTTCCTGCTGATCAAAGAGATCTTAACTATGATAAGTATTTCGCTGAGGGAGATCAAAAGCTAACTTCTATAGAAGAATATAATTCAGATAATACACAAATTCTAAGTATTGAACAAATTAAAGAATTATTACTTGAGTTAGATTATGTGCAAAACGAGCTAAATGAATGGAATAAACAGATCCATGTAATGAGCTAAAGGGTGGAATGAATTGATGAATATTCTTGTTACCGGTGCAAAGGGTTTTGTAGGAAAAAACCTTATCGCTGAGCTTAGAAATAAGGGATATAACGATATATTTGAATTTACTAGAGATAGTCACCCTTCATTACTAGATGAGTATACAAAAGAGTGTGACTTTGTATTTCATTTAGCTGGAGTAAACAGGCCTGAAGATGAAAATGAATTTATGGAAGGCAATTTTGGTTTAACTTCTCAATTACTAGAACTACTAAAGAAGCATGGCAATATGGCTCCTGTACTTATTACTTCCTCAATTCAGGCAGAAAAGGATAATCCGTACGGGAGAAGTAAAAAGGCAGGTGAGGATTTACTATTTAATTATTATAGAGAAACCGATGTTAAAGTTTACGTTTATAGATTACCAAACTTATTCGGGAAATGGAGCAGACCTAACTATAATACAGTAGTAGCTACTTATTGCCATAATATAGCTAGAGATATGGAAATTCAGGTAAACAATCCAGGTGCAGAACTCACTCTTTGCTATATAGATGATGTATTAGAAGAATTTTTAAGAGCTTTAGAAGGAAATCCAACTATTCAAGATGATTATTGTGTTGTACCTTTAACCCACAGGATTAAACTTGGTGAATTAGCAACTGTTATAATGAGCTTCAAAGAAAGCAGGGGAAATTTAAGTATTCCTAATATGGAAGATGCTTTAACAAAGAAGCTTTATAGCACGTATTTAAGTTTCTTACCTGAGAATAAATTTTCATATGATCTTAAAATGAATAGTGATTATAGAGGATCTTTTACAGAATTTATAAGGAGCCCAGAAAGAGGTCAAGTTTCAATTAATGTATCAAAACCAGGGATCACAAAGGGAAATCATTGGCATCATACTAAGAATGAAAAATTCTTGGTAGTAAGTGGGGAAGGTTTAATTAGATTTAGAAAGATTAATTCAGAAGAAATCATCGAATATAGAGTAAGTGGGGAAAAGTTACAAGTTGTAGATATTCCTACTGGATATACTCACTCAATAGTAAATGTAGGAGAGAATGATCTTGTAACAGTAATGTGGGCAAATGAGTGCTTTGATCCAGATAAGCCAGATACGTATTTTTTAGGGGTGTAGGACTGATGAATAAACTTAAAGTAATGACAGTGGTAGGAACCAGACCGGAAATTATAAGATTAGCTGCTGTTATTAATAAACTAGAACAATCAGAAGCAATAGAACATATTTTAGTGCATACAGGCCAAAATTATGACTATGAGCTAAATGAAGTTTTTTTCAATGACTTTAATCTCAAAAAACCTGATTATTTCTTAAACGCTGCTGTTGGAACAGCAGTTGAAACTATTGGTAATATCCTTATTAAAATCGATCCAATTATGGAAGAAGTAAAACCGGATGCTTTCTTGGTTCTTGGGGACACTAATAGCTGTTTATGTGCATTAGTAGCTAAAAAAAGACATATACCTATTTTCCACATGGAAGCAGGAAATAGATGCTTTGATCAAAGAGTCCCAGAAGAGACCAATAGGAAAATAGTTGACCACATATCAGATATTAACCTAACTTATAGTGATATAGCTAGAGAGTATTTACTTAGAGAAGGACTCTCCGCTGATAGAATAATCAAAACTGGAAGTCCGATGTTTGAAGTCATTAATTCAAAAAAAGAAGACATTGAAAAGTCAGATGTATTAGAAAAGCTTGGATTAATAGAAGGAAAATACTTCGTTATTTCTGCACATCGAGAAGAAAATATTAATTCAGATGTTAACTTCCTAAACTTAGTTACAAGTCTAAATGCTATTGCAGAAAAATATGAAATGCCAGTTATTGTGAGTACTCACCCTCGAACTAGAAAAATGATAGATGAAAAAGGTGTTGTCTTTAATCCTTATATAAATTTAATGAAGCCACTTGGATTTTCTGAATATGTAAAATTACAAATGAAAGCAAAAGCAGTCCTGAGTGATAGTGGAACAATAAGTGAAGAATCGTCTATACTTGGATTTAGAGCACTTAATATAAGACAAGCCCATGAAAGACCAGAGGCAATGGAAGAAGCATCAGTAATGATGGTTGGATTAGAAAAAGATAGAATATTACAAGGTTTAGAAGTACTAGAGACACAAGAGACTGATACCTTAAGAAGTGTTGCAGATTATAGTATGCCGAATGTGTCAGATAAAGTTCTTAGGATAATTTTATCGTATACTGACTATGTGAATAGAACTGTATGGGGTAAGCATTAGGTAAAGTGTAGTTAAAATAAAAACCAAGCTCTTTAATGAACTGCACCCTCATTGTTAGATACACATTCTAACAATGAGGGGTGCATTTTTTTTATGGCTAAATTTTAGGGTCAGACCCCCACTCAGCTGTCTCGATACATCAAAATTTTTTGAGTGGAAAGACAGGATGTTAAAGGATGGGGAATTTTTTATGATCAGAGAGTTACACCAAAAAGGATGGACTCAAACTGCAATCTTGAGAAGTAACAGGGTTTGATAGAAAGACCATTAGGAAGTACATAAATCAGAATCAACTTCCTAAAAAAAAGGGGGATAAAAAAAGTAAAGGAAGTAAATTAGATGAATATAAAGAGTATTTGTTAAAGAGACTTAAAGAAGGAACCACAAATTGTGTAGTTTTGTTAGAAGAGATACAGGCAAGGGGCTATGATGGCCAGATGACAATACTAAGGGAGTTTATTAGTCCCTTTCGTGAAAAACCTAATAAGCAGTCAAGTATCCGTTTTGAAACTCCTCCAGGTAAACAAGCTCAAATGGATTGGGGTGAATTAGGAGAACACGAGATTGACGGTAAGAAACAAAAACTTTATGTATTCGTCATCGTCCTTGGATATTCAAGAATGAAATAGATGGAAATTACAACAACTATGAACATGGAACAACTGATGAAGTGCCACATGAATGCTTTCTCGTATTTTAATGGCGTTCCAACCCAAATTCTTTATGAGGTACCGCCAACATTTTAACGAAAATATACGCTAAATCCTGAATTGCGTCCGACTTAGCGTTTCTCCTTACTCTAAGCTCAAACGACACGATCACCCGACAAACTGAATTAGACTGACTCGTAAAAAAAGCAGTGACGGACTAGGAACTCGAAAGACCTAGACTGCCGCTGCTTTTATTGTGCTAACGTAATCCGTTAGCGTAATCTACTTTAGGAGACAAGGTCATCTAACCGTCTGGTAAACGAGGCCTATGGCTCCAGAATCAAATGTCTTGTTTTCGATAAGTTTAAGATTGATCTTCTCCTTGAGACCTTGGAATAACGGCAACCCGCTGCCGATCAGGACGGGAGAAACCGTAATTTTATACTCATCTATTAAATCAAGCTGCATAAGATAGTGTGCGAACCTAGGACTGCCGAGGATGACCATATCCTTGCCTGGCTGCTGTTTGAGGTTCTTGATCTCTTCCTCGACATCTTCTTTCACCAGTCTGGAATTGTTCCATTCGACTTTCTCCAGCGTCGTGGAAAAAACGATTTTGGCTGTCTTTTCGATCCACTCGGCATGATTCCGTTCATGCTGCGAAGCTGATGGGTTCGAAGGCACAGATGGCCAGTAACTGTGCATCATTTGATAAGTCCCACGTCCCCAAATGACAGTGTCGGCAGTACTCAGAATTTCTTTCGCGTGTTTCTCCAAATCAGCATCGTAGGAAACCCAGCCAATGTCCATTTCACCGTTCGGCCCTTCTACAAAACCGTCAAGCGATGCGTGCAGAAATAGAACGAGTTTTCTCATTTTCAGTTCTCCTTTGTTCATGAGGGATATCTACATTATACATTAACTACATTTTAGCATAATTCAACTTGGGTTGTTTCCCGCTAATTAATATTAGGGGTCGTTAGGTATTTTCAAAGCATATACTTGATGTCCACTAATGTTCGGTTAAGATAAGAATACCGTGTCCGCTAATGTAAATCAAGATTTGGAGGCTTTGCTAATGAGAGAGGCGACCGGAATTTCGGAACAGGGCGAGCAGACGATTCAGGACTTCATTCAAGCTCTTAGCACCCACGAAGATTTGAATCCCAAAACACTGAAAGAGTATGCAAGTGACTTGAAACATTTCATAGGCTGGTTTGAGACAGCCGACCACCAAGAGATAGAGGTCATATATCAAATTGAAGATGTGGCTACTCCAACATTAACACGATACCGGGAAGCTGCCCAAAAAGTAATGGAATTGAAACCGACGGCTTATAACCCGGTCGGAATCCAGGATTCGCCGCGACCCTTCGAAGCCGGTCAAATTGGTTCCGGAGGAAAAGGTAAGCCCAAGACAGATGACAGACAAAGAAGAAGCTGCATTGATCGCTGCGGCTGAGCACAGCGGTTCATGAGTTCTAGTGCCTGTCACGCCCCGGAATTTGTCGAAGATTGATAGGTTTTTAGATAGATAGAGGTGTCACTCTGAAAATATGATGAAGATAGAAAAACCACGCTCTTCAGCGTGGCCTGGTTAGGTCTTTTAATACTTTAATTCTTGAGCTTTATACTGTTTTTCCTTGCTAGGAAGGTAAAATCATGCCCCTTTTCTAGGATCTTTCTCAAACATATAAGAGTTATTTTCCATTCGAACGACCATATTTCTAAATTGTTCTGCAGTTTGCAGTTTATGGTTGAAAGAATAAAGTTTCATTGGGACTGTGATGGTCTGTCCGTTTGTAAATTCTACATTTGTTTGCTGATTGATACTATTCGTTCTTGTGATATGTATAGGATTAAACCATTTTGTATCGTTATGTTTGGAAGATTTATCCAGGAAAACACAAATTCTATGGACAGGATTAACCATGATCGGACACATATTTTTATTTCCCAGGAGCCATCTGGATGTTTCGATGGCACCCCGAAGATTAAAACCAATACATCTGATACTATCATTTAAAATTTCTAGAGGTGCTTTGTCTATGATGAAAGTTCTATTCAGTTCCGTTACAAGTGTGCAAAGCTCCGCATTTCGATCATAAATGCCTGCCATATACATAAAATGCGGATTGATAAGATAATCTTTTTCTATTAACAAGACTTCAACTCCCTATAAATATATTTAACTGAGTACCAGTTAATAAGTTCTTCCCGATTAACTTGTTATCAATTCTCTACTTCTCGATGAATCTCCCTTCCTTTAGTATTTGTAGGACTTTTCACATCATATCCGCGTATTTTTATCGAAAAGATATGATGATATTTAAAGAAATAAGCTGCTACCTTAATAATCATAGCGCTATTTCATTAAAGCGATTACATTGTTGATGACGATTTAATTTTGTGGAATAGTTCCTATATGTCTTTTGAGGTTTCACATTACCGATTAATGATTTATGACGTGATACACAAATGAGGTATCAAGAAGGGGAGTGGTCATAGAGGTAAATAGCACTTGAGTAGTCATAAGGTAGGAAACCTTGTATGAGTATTATTATGTAAAAGAGATTTGTAACAACTAGGAACTGATAAGGGTTTTTTATGGAAAGGGTACTCTTTAATCATCCCTTTCCTCATCAGTATCTATCAAGGTTATTATTTTACTAATATCATCCAAATTAAGCGCTTCAGCAATCTTCTCAATATGGCCAAAGTTAATATTTTTCCGCTTTTGATTAGCTAATTGATTGAGAGCTGCAGGGCGAACACTTGTCAGGCGGGATAATTCTCTCATGGAGATATTTCTTTCATCAATTAATTCAAAAATCATCATTTTAACTTTTTTCCCCATAGCTCCTGACTCACCTGCCTAAAATGGACTCTAAGGAAAAATTAACATATAAAAAAAACCAAAGTGGAACGCTTATGCGTCTCATTTTGGTTTCATTGAGCGGGATATTGATATAATTACATTTTTTGTCACTTTTTGTATCTGCATAATCTTATTGGACTATGCACTCCGTTAACTGGAGGAATTTTTTTTGGTTACTATTAGGAATTAAATACCAGTGCCTGTGCCTGTCACCGCCCGATGTATGTCGAGATTTGTAGATTTTGAGAATCAAGCAAAAAAAGAGTGTCAATTGCATCAACTAGATAATTCTACATTATTTGTAATCGGCGTGGTCGGTGCTGCCTTACTCGCCTGTCAATAAATTATGAATAACAAAGTCGTTTATAAAAAAGTAAGAGCAGCCAATGCTTTTACTTTTTTTAACTTTATAGAGTACTTTTTATATAGGAGTTTCTTCAAATCGTTTTTAAGGGCGCAATGCACTGTCACGGCACGAAAAATTTTGTTTTACAGATATGTAATTTTCATTCTTGCTTGGCAGCTGAGTTCATTATCCATCGAATGCTGCAATCAATTCATATAGATCCTTGATGGCAAGATACTCTTTTTTTTATTTCCTAATAAATTATAGTGGTGAAAGGTAGAATTATTCGCGAAATTGTCACGCCCCGGATTTTGTCTGATTACAGCCATAAGAATGTACCATTTCTGTTATGTTTGTTACCAGCGATTGCCACTAGATTTACCACTTATCGCCAATGCATTTACCAATGGGTAACGTCAGGAATCCGAATTAACAACGTTAAGAATTTTGAAAGATAAAAAAGCCTAATCCCATTGTATTTTTAGCGAGGAATTAGGCTTATGATTTTCCACAAACGGGCGCTTATCTATAGTATCCAGCTCAAAAAGTTGAAAGAATGCACCTTTTATCGTTGATTACATGTAGTCATAGATACACTTTTTCAGGGCTTTACTTGAGCCCCCTGTGGGTACAATTGATCCTGAAGGCTGTAGCAGTTTTTCCATCAGGCAACGAGCCTATCTATCACACCTACCGCGCTTTCGCTTACTGTCCTTGAAGTTTAGTCTGGAAGAAGTACACTTCCACACTAAATTTCAAGGTTGTTTCTTTCTCCAGTTACCCAAGTCCATTTTCCATACCATTGAATACGTTGAATACTATAAAAAATAACTGTATATAATGTTTCCACAAAGTTACAAATCTGATCGTTTTTGTATCATTACATACGTTAAACACAGTAGAAAAACATACTATAGATAAGCACCCTATAATGGAATAACTAAAACATGGTCTCAATCTTTAAAATTAATTAATTTCTTTCCCATTTATCTTTAAAAATAAGATGTTCTAAAGAACGCCTTTTTTCCCAATTAGCTAATTCTAAAATAGGTTTATCTGGATAATCATTAGTATAACCAATAGAGATAAGAGCAATAGGATCAATATGTGGTGGTATTTCTAAAATGTCTCGGATATCATTCTTCTTATAAAAACTTACCCACCCCATCGCAAGTCCTTCAGCACAAGCTGCTAACCACATATTTTGAATAGCACATGCTGTTGATAAAATGTCTGTCTCAGGAATTGAATTTCGTCCTAATACATGTGAACCTCCTCTTGAAGGGTCACATGTTACACAAATAGTTATAGGAGCTTCTTTTAATCCTGCAACTTTTAAACCAAGGAACTTCGTTTCCTTTTCCCCATCATAATGAATAGCTAATGCTTGTCTTTCCTTATCTGCTGCCCAAGCTAATTTTTCTTTAACTTCATTAGAGGAAATTAAAATAAAGTTCCAAGGTTGCATAAATCCTACTGAAGGGGCATGATGGGCTGCATTTAATATTTTATGTATCATGTTTTCTGGGATAGGCGTTGACAAAAAGCTTCGAATATCTCTCCTGTTATAAATAACTTTATAAATAGAATCTCTTTCTTCATTAGTAAACATAAAATTTATCACCCTCTACTTTACTTTAATATCTATTTTAATCTTATATCATTTTTTACTATCCTGCTTAAGTTAGTGAAAAAAGAAAAAGAGCCATAACTTTTATATCGGGGACGATATCAAGACGCTTCGCAGCTTCTTATCATCATTTCAAAAACTGTTTAATAGTATTTACAGACTATGACCTGAACTAATATATTCTAATCATTCATATCTAAATAATGATCTTCTCATAAGCCATAATATCGATATTTCATCGATTTTAGATACCAAAAATGATTACAGCTAATGAAATGTACCATCCTTGACATAGTTTTTACCACTGAATAACAAAAAGTGTACCAAAGAATGACAGACTATTTACCACTTCAAACCTTCTGGTGATAAAAGATAAAAAACATAGTTTTGAGAAACAAAAAGCAATAGATTTTCAATAAGACCAGTATTTTGCAAACGGGCCAGATTATAGAGCAGCTTTCTTTAAAAAAAATTGGTTTTTTATAGCCATACACCCATTCTTTTAAATATGGGCTTGTAGATCTAGTTATTAAACCAGCCACAAAAAGGAATATTACATAGGTTAAGTCTAACATTACGTTTTTAAAATGAGGAGAATAAGCTATGCACCAGTATTGGTATGTGAATTCAAAGGGGAGCGGGAAGCTATATAATAACCAATTTTCAGTACCATTATATTCATCACAGACCCAGTTACCCAATCTTGGAGGAATAAATGGTCTTGGGATTCCCGAGGGTTTGAGTGGTCGAGTCTATCCTGCTGGGTGGAAGAGTCCCGGGGGTTTAAAGGGTTTTGATTGTATGGAACTGCCTGCTAATTGGACTTCTTCCGCCCGCCAGGTGAGTTTGACAGTACAAGAACCTTCTTCCAGTTGGACAACACTGGCTGACAATAAGGGCTTTTCACCCCATGGACACAACGGGAATTCGGTGCCGTTGGTGGATCATGACGATTGGGAGGCGAAGATGCAGCCAACCAACTGGCCGCAACCGGCTGACCATGAGGGTTCCACGTCTCAAAAACAACTCGGAAATTGGGTGCCGCCGGTCAATCATGACGATTGGGAGTCACATGAACAGCCTGACAATTGGCCGCAGCTCCCCGAACATCCGGATGTTATGTCCCAAGAACAAAAAGGAAATTGGCTGCTGCCGGCCAATCCTAACGATTGGGAGTCACAAGAGCAGCCTGCCAACTTGCCGAAGCTTCCCAAACATCCGGGTTTCATGTCTCAAGGACACAAAGGAAATTGGTTGCCGCCTGTCGCTCCTAACGTTTGGGAGTCACATAAAGAGCCTACCAACTGGCCGCAGTTTCCCGAACATCCAGGTTTTATTTCTCAAGGACAGTCCACTCCTTGGGCGCAGCCGATTAACCATGCAGGGATGTTCGCACAAGGACAGCCTCTAGGTTGGGCTCCATCAGCCAGCCATGCGGGTTACAATTTCCAAAAACAGCCCTTCCCTTGGGCGCAGCCGGTCAATCATGCGGGGATGTTCGCACAAGGACCTCTCGCCGCTTGGCTGCCGCCGTCCGTCAATCCTTTTGGCTTTAACGCCAGTGGGCAGCAGGCGAAGTGGGGCGGTTTTGGAAACCCTGCAGGCTGGGGCGGACATGTAAATCCCCTGGGATGGGGGAATAACAATGGTAATGGTCAGCCGGGAATGCTTGGAAGCTTACTTAAAGCGGGAAAAGGCACCATGAATGGAATGGGAATTATTAGTAGTCTAATCGGTGTGGGAAAGTTCCTATTTTAAATTCAGAGGTCAGACCCCCACTCAGCTAAAGTTTACCCGTTAAAGATGATAGAGAAGAGAAGAGTTCTAGTGCCTGTCACGCCTCGGATTTTGTCGAAGATTGTTAGACTTTTAGATAGATATAAAATGAAGTTGCCACTGAATAAAACAGTGTATAAAAGCTTGCATATTTTAGGCTCTTTAATTTTATTCCTTATTGTGTTAACTGCCTTTGTAGTTGAAGAAGGGATTCAGATGTTATTCTTACTAACTATTTGCATGACGGTCATGGGCAATTCGTGGCTTTTCCATCCATTCGAATTTTGCGAAACCACAGATTATGGAAGAACTTCCGTCTTTTCATATGAGACCCATAGTGCAGCGCCATCAAAGGAATGGTTTTATCAATCTATACTTACTCATTAGCGTAAAAGGTAATGGAAAAGCACTTGTGAAAATTTTCGAGCACAAGTGCTTAGGACTTTTTATTCTTTAATTATTGCCTTTCGTTCTTCCATCTGAGGCGGTTCTTCCATCCATCCATTCTTAATCATTATCTTTGCCCCTTTATGGGCATATTCGAAAATATCTTTCGTGAAAACAGTCATTTTTGCTGCCAAGTCATTCCGTAAACTAAAAGCAGTTCCTACGGCATTGCCCCCCATAGAAAAACTGCAAAGCATACTGGTACAATACATCATGAGCTTATCAGAAAACGGAGCAACTGTTGAACGCGTCGCATTTCCGCCCGAAGAAGCAGGTACTCGAATACCATCTTCGAGAAATATTTCACTCATCTCTTTAACAATACTTTTGGCGAGTTCTACTCCTTGTGCAAAAAATTTCTTTACTTCAGAATTATTGGCACATTGGGCAAAACCAGTAATCATTTGTAACCCAGTAAAATTTACTTCGATCCCATGGTAAACATAAGCAACTTCTATTGTATTTAATGTTCTTTTGTTACCTATTTTAGTAAATGGATTCATTCCAGCCAAATAGTCTGTTTCTTTTACAAATTCAGTCGATTTGGGCATAGAAACATAAGGAGACCGAGCAATCATCCCTTTTTCTATCAAATACTGTGTGCAAGCATTGTAATATGCTTGGGTAATTGCGGTAAGTTCTTTGAAAAGCATGACAATATCTTCACGATATGACATGTTTATATTTAGCGTATGTAATCCCATACTAATTTCTTTTAGTAAGCGAACAAACATGATGTCAAAACCATTATCATATAGCTTTGGAACATCTTTATTTACATCTTCAGAAGTAAACCCGATTGGGATTACAGCTCCTTCACTTTTGAAAATGTTTGTTATTTTGCCAATATATATGTCTATTTCAGTGTATAAATCAGTCATGATTTTTTTTGCTTTTTCGTCGTCAGCTTTTTCAATAAAGTATTCTAACATTCGCAAAATCATCGTTTTCTCTTGGTATGTAAGCCATAGAACACCAAGTTCGGATGACGTAATAGCAGGTCTCTCAGGCATAATGCATTCCTCCTATGTTTTTCTTCTTTATTTTGCTCTAAAAATATTACAATATCCTAAAGAAATTTACTTATTTTACCTTAATCCCGGGCCAGTAGGGTCAGACCCCCACTCAACTTAATCTATCCATCTTAACCGTCTTCTTGGCGTTTTTTTGTGAACTTTGCATCAGTTCAGATTGAACGAGCTCATTCTTTCATTCTGACAAAAATAAACAACCACAAGCCCCTGCATTCATGTATGGGGTAAAAGTAACGAATGCCAGCGGTGACTATGGGGCAGATCTGTTACTTAATAGGATGGAAAAAAGATTGTTGTTTTTCGAACCAATTTATTCATTAAGTTCTACCGAAAGGAATCAGATTCGAGCGCGATTGGCATTGGATTAATCAAAGCTGTCCGAATGGGCCACAGGTTCTGACACAGCAATAAAGTTAATTAAAAGAGCCTATTGAAATGAAATGCTGCTGTCACATCAGAATAATCTGTTTGAAATAATTACATCCTCTTTTTGTTCTATAATGTGTATGATTGCAAGTATAGAATTTTTGAATGTCCTTTACTAAGGAATATTCAATAGAAAGGGAATGTTTAAATGGATTTATGCACAAATTGTGGTGAAAAATTATATGAGTCTAGTAAATTCTGTACATACTGCGGTTCGAAGGTTGCAAAAGATAATAAGAACATGCCCTCAATTCTAAATACGCGGATTGAAAAAAAGAAAAGTCGTTCAAAAACGAGATTATTAGTTGGAGTCGGATCGATTATAGGTTTGCTGCTTGTTATAAGCGTTACCTTAATGGTTAAAGATTTTAATAAGCCTGAACCAAAATCGAATTTAGCGGCTACAAAAACAATTGATCAATCAAAAGATAAAGATGTAGAAAATATAGATCAATCTAGTTATGATCACCATTCAACTGAAGATGAAAGTCATGAAAGTTCAAATCTTTCCTCTTCAGATCATATTTTGCCTGCAAGTGATAAAAGGGTGATGAGTGAAGAAGACATTGCTAATTTTACAAAAAGGCAGCTGCGTTTAGCCAGAAATGAGATCTACGCGCGTCATGGGTTTATCTTTAAATCTCAGGATTTGCAAAAATATTTTTCGAGTAAATCGTGGTATCATCCAGACCATTCCTTTGATGGCTCTTTAAATGAAGTAGAAAAAGAAAATGTAAATTTCATAAAGGCGAGAGAAGACAGTCTTTAGTGAAAATTATCGTAAATACCCGCGCCGTAGCAAACAACAAGCAAAAGGGTGGTTCGCACAAATAACTAACATTGACAACCACCACCTTGACGATAGCAGTTGCATGGAGAAGTGTTAGAGCACTTCTCCTATTTTATTATATATCCTTATAATCCATAGTCTTTAATAATATATTTTTTGTAGAAAAATGCCTATAGAAACTTATGGTCGTGCCGGGACGTATGTAGTAGTATAGGTATAACAAGTGGTTCTTTATAACGAATATAAAGGAGGGATAGCGTGCGTAATAAAGGGATTTTATCATTGGTTACAGCAGGGTTATTAGTTTCACCTTTGTCTGTGGGCATTGTTAAGGCGGAAGGAAATGAGTATGAATTATCAAAGAAATTAATTGAACGTCATGTTGAAAAGCCACTCCAACAAGGTATCATTGATTCTCATACGTTAAATCAACTTGAAAAAGAAGTAAAAGGTTCTCAATCTTATTCAGCAAAAAGTTTTAATAAAATGGGTGCTGCGAGTAGTAGTATATCTAGTAGTGAAGAAGATTATTTGTTTGAAACGGAGTACAACGATGAATTTGATTTTGCAAATGTTACTTCATATGAAAAACCAACAATTGGTCAATTACTTCCTTTGTATGATATAGATATTCATAAAGTAGTCGTGCCTAGGGATGGAATTTTATTAGTAGCTGGAGGCACTAACACAAGTGCTATTGATCTAGGATTCGCTGTCGTGCAAAAGGATTTTGTTGAGAATGATAAATTAGTATATTTAGGCTCTGAATATGAGGAGGACGGGTTTGAATACCAAGCGTACCAAGCTAAAGGTGGTACATACTACATCGGTGTTTTAGACAATGATAACGACTTCTATGACGATAATACAGAATCAGATCTATATGTTATCGGAACTTATTTTGAAGACAATGTTGCGCCAAATAGGCCGAGTGTAAACAAGGTTGATAATAATGATACAGTTATAACTGGAAAGGCTGAACCTGGATCTACCGTTATTGTCAAAAGTGGTAATATAGTACTAGCAGCTGCCAATGCAGCGTCTAATGGAGTTTTCTCAGTAAAGATAGCTGTTCAAAAAGCAGGCACAAAGTTAGCAATCACAGCTAAAGATAGCGCTGGAAATGTGAGTGCAAGTGCGACAGTAACTGTTGCAGATGTAATTGCGCCGAGAAAGCCAACTATTAATAAAGTAGATGACAACGATAGAAAGGTAACAGGGAAGGCTGAGGCGGACTCAAGAGTTACTGTGAAAGTAGGAAGTAAAACCCTTGGTTCAGCTAATGCTGATTCAAAAGGGAACTACTCAGTAAAGATAAAAGCACAGAAAAAAGGAACTACACTTGCTGTAACTGCAAAGGATAAGGCAGGTAATAAAAGTCAAAAGAGAACGATTAAAGTTGTAAAACATTAAATCTAATAAATGAGTCAAGGATTAATTCCTTGGCTTTCTCTGTGCCTGTCACGCCCCGATATTTGATAGTTCAATAGTTTTTGCAACGAAGAAAAAGCATTTTACCAGTTGGACAAAAGGCTGCGGGACTCGGCTACTAACATAGGTATAATCTAATGTTGACGGTTCTTCATAACGTTTATTTATCTTTTGATTGTTAGTTTTTAAAAGATTACTAGTTTCTTTAGGATGGTTCGTTTTTTCCACTTTGGGCGGTTCATTTGGTGGAAAACGATTAAACTGGTATAAGTTGCTGGACTGCGAACCGTTTTCGTTCGGTTTCAAAGATCGTGATGATCCCCAATTCCTTTGACTTCAAAATCGTTCGTTTAAATATAGACCGTGAAATGCCGTGATCATGGTATTGTTCATGAATCGGCTTTAGGATCGTCCCGATCTTCGCATTGCATACCCCAGGGAGCTTGGCTGCAAACCGCACCAGCCTTTTTAATCCGACCAATTCTCCTTTAGAAAAATCATGCTTGTGTTCTACTAACCACATCTCCATATGATGATTAAATTCCTCAAGGGAAGTGAATTGAGAGAACTTCTTAAATCCTTCCGATATTACCCGATTTGATATCCGCCATTTTATGACACCCTTCCATTGCTAATCTGTAGCCCACATTCACGGCACTTTTATGATATGGGTTCGGCGGAGTAAATCGAATTCCACTTTTTCATTTTTGCAGGCATTTTTAGAGCGAAACGTCAAAAAAAGGCTTCAAAAATGATATTTGCAGGCGATTTTGCTTTTTATCGTTGAAATTGGGGAAATTTAATCGGTTGTTGACACAAGAGACCCAAAACGATTATTTTGCTACTTTGTATAATGTAAGTAAATAGGAAATCAGGAAGATCTATTGGGACTTTCTGATGATCTGGTGGAAATATCTTGGGGGTGATTACAGCCAACAAAATGTACCATCCCGGACATAGTTTTTACCACTAAATAACAGAAAGTGTACCACTGAATGACAGATTGTTTACCATTCCATATCTTTTGGATGATCAAAGATAAAAAAACCATATTTTTTAGAATCAAAATGTTATACCTGCTATTCAAATTTAATGGTTTTTCCATTAGATCAGTCTTCCGCAATCGGGCCATATTCTTGAATAAGAGAAGAGTTATAGTAAGTGCAACGAAGCTCTAAGTTATTTAATTGATGTAAGGTTAATTGAAGAGGAAAAACGGAATTTGAAGCGAATTTTTTAATGTCTGAACAGAGTATTTAGCGAAATTATGAGATAGATTATGAGTTCTAAAAAGGAGGAGAAATATGCAAATAACTAAACAGTGGAATCAAGAAGATAGTGATTATATTCGAAAAAAGGTAATTGAATATAACCTTTTAATACTACCTGATGAAGTAAAACAACCATCATTGAATGTTAGCTATATACTTAGAAATGAGGATAGAAAAATTGTTGGGGGGATTACTGGAACGATATTCTGGTACCATTTACATATTGATTATCTATGGGTCGACAATTCATTGAGAGGTAAAGGTTACGGTAAAGAGTTATTAAATCATATTGAGAAAACAGCAAGAGAAAAAAATTGCAGACTAATACTATTAGATTCTTTTAGCTTCCAGGCACCAGACTTCTATCAAAAATTTGGATATAATGTTGTTGGGATAGTAGAAGATCACCCAAAAGGATATAAACAGTATTTTTTAGAAAAGAAATTATTCTAAATATTTATAAAATGATCTTCAGTTAACGGGCGCTTTAATTGAAGAAAGATCACAGAAATGATGAAACTTTTTTATAAAAGAATGATTCAATTGAATCTATTTCAAAACATGCTTTTTCTTTTTGCTCTTTTATCAAGGTTTAAAGAGTGAAGTTAATCAAATTTTATTTCAAGGGTACACTTAATGTTACCTAATCCATCTATATTCATGGTATATTATGGAAGTGTCGATATTTTGAAAGGGGAGAAAGGAATGACTAACTTAGTGTTTAAACAATTTGGGATGACAAGAGGTTATTTTATTAAAAATGTAGAATCAGTTTCGAAGGAAATAGTAAATGTACAACCAGACTGTTTTAACAACACGATTCAATGGCATATCGGCCATGTATTAACGGTTACTGAACAGTTTATGTTCGGCTTCCCTCACAAAACGGCCCATCTTCCGGTAAACTATATCGAATTATTTGGGAACGGCACAAAGCCGGCTGATTGGAAAGGCGATGTACCTACCGTAGGTGAGCTCGTTATACAGTTGAAAGATCAATTAGTGCGTCTTCAACAAATTCCTGCTGAACGGTTAAATGAAACGCTTGAAAAACCATTTATGGGACTTGAAACCTTTGGAGAATTAGCCGGTATGGCGTTACTACACGAAGCAAACCATTTGGGACGAATTCAAACGATGAAGCGCGTCATTGAACTTACAGGAGTAAAGAATTAAATATGCTTTTTCAACAAAAGGGCGCTTTCCTTGAGTGAAGAAAGTGTCCTTTTTTTTGTATTGCAAGTGTTCTCATGGTTCGGTAATTTGTTTTTGTCTGCTATTGAGGAATATGATTAATACTCTCCTACAGTAGGAGAGTGAAAGAATAATGTTATTATCAGAAGCGTGGGAAAAGTATCAGCAAGATAAAAACTTGAGGGATATTCCTTTATAAACGGCAGCTTCATTATGGTACCTATTACTAACTGAGTTATTTGACGTAGTTGGCTAGTAAAATGTCGCCCTTTGCTAGTTACAGGGCTACATTGAATAGGTAATATAATATCTGTCCCGTTAACTAGGCAGAACACAATCACAACCAAAAAACTAGTGAATGTGTAGATAGATAAAGGAGGACCCATTATGAAGTCTCATACTCGTATTAAAATCCCAGCAGGATTTTGGGCAGGCATACATCAATTAGGGATTGCCCCCCACGACGTGGCTCGAAAAGCACGACTACCGCTCACTATTATTACTGACCCAGATGTCACCACCGACCAATATTTCGCGATTTGGCAGGCTTATTCGGATCTCGTTGATGACACTGCCGAAGGAATTATCAAGCTTACGACCGTCTTTGAAACATCGCATTACCCACCCCCAGTCTTAGCGACTTACCATGCTCGTGACTACCGTAACGCTCTAAAACGAATGGCACGGTACAAACAACTGTGTCCCCCTGAAAGCTTACGTATCACCGAGGGAATTGAGTACTGTACCATTGAACTAGATTGGTTGTATACCGAGCAACCAGGTCCACCGATGTTGGTTGGAATCACTCTGGCGTTTCTTTTGGAGCTTGGACGTCGAGGCACAGGTAAACCTTTGATGGCGAGATTTGTCGAATTTTCACACTCGATGGGAGACATACAGGCACTTGAAGCTTACTTCGGCTGCAATATCCAGATTGGTGCAAATTGTAACAGGTTGACGCTACATCGAGGAGATCTGGACCTCCCTTTTGTCTCGTACAACGAAGAGTTGCTGGAGATTCTGACTCCCGTATTAGACAAATCGTTGGATGAGCAGCAAAGCAGTCGCTCAATCACCGAAATGGTCAAGTGGATCATGAAACGTGGCCTAACAGGAGGGCGCCCTGACATTCAGACTGTCGCGAGCGAGTTGGGAATGAGCGATCGCACCTTGCAGCGACGTCTTACTGACGAAGGCACGAGCTTTAAGCATCTTTTGACACAAGTCCGACATAAGTTGGCACAAGAGTACTTGGCAGACCCCTCGTTCGATATTAAAGAAGTAGCCTTCATGATTGGATATGAAGACCAGAACTCGTTCTACCGCGCCTTCCGCATTTGGGAAGGTGATACTCCCTTAAATTGGCGGACTGAATATTTAGGTAAATTCCGATAAATTAACTTTGTCTTAAAAGTAAATTTTTTAACACGATATTCAAAAAGATTTACCTAATTATAACCTCAAAGGGTAGGAGCGTTTTTATATTAACTTTTTATAATCATAAAAGGTAAATGAAATGGGGAAATGTATTATGGATATGGGATTAAACAATAAAACAGCTTTAGTTACAGGATCAACGAAAGGTATAGGTAAAGCTATTTCCATTGAACTTGCCAAAGAAGGTGTCAATGTACTAATTAATGGACGAAATTATGAAGAGGTAGAACGAATTGTAAATGAAATTAAATCGGATTTCCCGGCTACCTCTCCTCAAAACGCTACAGCCGATATTGTCGATATTCAACAAAGAGAAGCTTTATTTAAAAAATACCCCACTATTGATATTTTAGTTAACAATATGGGTATTTATGAAATTATGCAATATGAGGACATTGACGATGAAGTATGGGAAAAATACTTCCGTACTAATGTTCTTGCTGCAAATGGATTATCTAAATTTTATTTACCTAAAATGTTAAAAAATGATTATGGTCGCATTATCTTTATTGCGAGTGAAGAAGCAATCATGCCTTCAGGACAAATGCCTCAGTATTGTATGACAAAATCAATGCTATTATCATTGTCAAAAAGCTTATCCAAATTAACAATAGGAACAGAAGTTACAGTCAATACAATCATGCCAGGACCAACCCTCTCTGAAAATGTTTATCAAATAATTGAGGGTATATACCCTAATGATGATATGACTTTTTTAGAAAAAGAGAAAGAATTTATGACTACAAATCTACCTCAATCTGAAATACAACGATTTATCAAGCCAATTGAAATAGGTAGATTAACTACATTTGTGTGTAGTCCTTATGCATCCACATTTAAAGGTTCTCCAATTCGTATGGATGGGGGAATGGTACCGACTATTTTTTAACATTTTTCTATTTCAAATATTGTATATAAGTTTAACAAACGTATAACAATAGGATGCGCTAATACTATAGAATTGGAGTTTCCTCTTTCCTTTCTTTTTTCACAAACGGGCGCTTTAATGGAATAAAAAGGGGCGAAACATATTAGACATGTCTAATATACTCTAGTTCACATAACATGTTATTATAAGAAGCAAAGAAGCCTTATCCTAATTGGATACAGGCTTTCTACTTGTTCGTCAAGATATACTTTTATGAATAATATAAGACCTCAGGTTATCATAAGTTAGGACTGGATTTATACTAAAACAGTTTGTTCTTCAGTCAACGCTAATAAGCGCTCTTTCACTTTTTTCACATTAACAAGCTTTTGCGAAACACCCGTTTCCATTGCAGCGTTAGCAACGGCTGCCGCTACATGAGCAGCCACTCTACGGTCAAATGGATCTGGAATCACATAATCAGCGTGAAGGTCTTCATCTGCAATTAATCCGGCAATCGCATAAACGGCTGCCAGTTTCATTTCTTCGTTGATTTCTTTCGCATGAACGTCCAAGGCACCGCGGAAAATACCAGGGAATGCTAGTACATTATTGACCTGATTTGGAAAATCAGAACGACCTGTTCCGACTACGAGTGCTCCCGCTTCAATTGCTATTTCAGGCAGGATTTCAGGAACCGGATTTGCCATAGCAAAAATGATCGAACTATGATTCATTGAACGAACCATTTCTTCCGTGACAACACCTGGGGCTGATACTCCCACAAACACATCTGCTCCCACAAGAGCATCTGCCAATGTACCTTGTTCTTGTTTTTTATTGGTGATACGAGCCATTTCCTCTTTAAATGGATTCATTCCGAACGGGCGTCCTTCATAAATGATTCCTTTTGTATCACATAAAATGATGTCTTTTACACCCATATGCAGTAGCAACTTGACAATCGCCACGCCGGCAGCACCGGCACCGTTTGCTACAACGCGAATCTCTTCTATTTTTTTGTCAACTAGTTTCAAAGCATTGAGCAACCCAGCAGCCGTTACAATAGCTGTACCGTGCTGATCATCATGAAAAATAGGAATATTACAAGACTTTCGTAGCCGATCTTCAATTTCAAAGCATTGCGGTGCTGCGATGTCTTCTAAGTTCACTCCGCCAAAAGTCGGTTCCAATAATTTAACGACCTCCACAATCTTGTCCGGATCTGTGGTATCTAAGCAAATCGGGAATGCATCCACATCAGCAAACGCTTTGAATAACAATGCTTTTCCTTCCATGACCGGCATGGCAGCTTTTGGGCCGATATTTCCAAGACCGAGTACGGCTGTTCCATCTGAAACAACGGCAACAAGATTCCCCTTCATAGTGTATTCATACGCTTTGCTTTCATCTTCATAAATTTCCAAGCATGGATCCGCTACACCTGGAGAATAAGCGAGACTTAAATCTTTCGCATTGCGTACTGGAACTTTTGAATGAACACCAAGCTTTCCTTGATTTTCCTTGTGCATCTTTAATGCTTCTTCACGTAAAGTTGACATACAATATCTCTCCTTAATTTAAAAAACAGTAAAAAATAATATGTTTATATTGAACAATCTAATATCCCTTCATTAGAATGCAAGTATCTTAAGCTGCTTCCTGCTGAAAACAAGGATCATTGAAGTATACAACTTCAGAAAGAATTTTACAGCCCTTCATGTTTTTTAGAGCATCTTTTGCTTCTTCTTCAGTTTCGAATTCAAACAAGGAAATATTTGAATTTAAAAAACGAGTTATAATCCACATAAAAATTCCTCCTGATTTTTAAAGTAATTTCTGTCCTGCAGACAGTACGTCTATTAATTTGCCTAAAGATAAGGATGATTTAGTGTTAATGAAGTCCTAATCCAGGGTTTGAAGAAGTAATTATTAATTGCTATGGACCAATGATAAGGCAATAATGGAAATAAATAAAATGGTAAAAAATTATAATGAGATATAAAAAACTTATATATGGAAGAATTAGGAATAAAATAGTAAGATTACCCTAATTGGGAAATACTGAAGGTTCTCTATAATCAGAAGAACCTAACGAAAGCAGCACGGCTTTTATTTATTACTCAACCTGATGCCTTATTTTAAAACAAAAACATGTTGGGGTTTACGAAGGATTACTTTATGATTATGAGAAAAATGGTGGAATATAACAGACAAGGGTGGACTATAAAAAACGAGTAATTACATTGGCTTGGTAATACGAACATAAGGTTCAATAAAAGAGAAGATCCTTGTTCAACGGCTAGTTATTTGTAAGGGCGAGGATATTACCTAGACGGCGTTTATTTATTAAAAATGTTTAATTTTTTGAAAAAGTAATTAAAATTACTCCTCAGTAAGAGGTTGCAGGTACCCCTTATTGGAGTAAACCTACAGTCGAAATGTTTTGTGAACAGGAGAAGGAACGATTGAAAAAGGAATAAGGTAGAAGCTGTTAACGGCAATGTAGCTTGGGAGGTTTCCAAGCTATTTTTTAATTGTATTTTATTATGAATGAATCGGTGAAGTTCTTGCGAATAAACCAGGGTGTTTCATGATAATAAAGTTGTTTAAAAATGATAGTCATGTTATTCAACAATCGGGCGCTTTTCTGTAATAGGGAAGGCGTCTTTCCTTATTAATCGGGCCAGATTCTTGAATAAGAAAATGAAAATTCAGATAGTAAATCGAAGTTCGGAATGTTAAAATTTGGTTAGAAAGTTTGATGATGGGAAGGTGTAATGGATTCTTTAGAAGCCGAAAAGCATTGATGAATTAACGAGGTATAAAATCCTGCATAAATAATAAATGGTGATAAGCTGAAACCCCTTGAGCTTCATTTGCTCATTTCCGATGTCACAAATCAGATCCTTACATCGTTATATGTACGAAACGAAAAAAAGGAGCTGAGGAATGATGAACGACTTGACATGCATAATCATCGGAGGCGGCCATGTAGGGCTTGGAGCGCTCAAAGCAATAAAGGAAAAGACCCGACAAATGGCGAACGGACAGCGGATTCGGTTTGTTCTGTTAGACAAACAGCCCGGTCATGTGCGCAAAATACTGTTGTTCCGGCCGGCCGTGGGCGAGGAAAATATTATGATTCCATGGATGCATTATGAGTTTTCAGAAGGAGTCGAATTCGTGCAAGGTACGGTGACGTTTGTGGATAGTGGGGAAAAACAGATTCGATATGAGGATACGCAAGGAAATAATGCTCAAATTCGTTATGACCTTTTAGTCGTGGCGGTCGGTAGCGTCGTTCGGCAACCTGATCCTGATCAGGGTGGCATTTCTTTAACCGATCAGCAAACCGCGGCAGTCATCAGGGAGCGCTGGCGCGCCAATCTACGGCAAGCTGTTGGAGAGACAAATCCGAAAGAACGAAAGCGACTGATGACAGTCGCAGTTTCGGGGGCGGGTATCAGTGGTATTGAGACATCCGCCGAGCTGGCACTTGAGATGCAGAAGGAGGCATCGTCACTAGGACTGAATCCGTCCGATATCTCTGTCTATTTGCTAAGTGCACATGAACGATTGTTCATGGAAGGACCCGAGAAAGTTGGACGCAAATTGGATCAGATACTCAGCGAATGTGGAGTGACAGTGCTTTACAACCGCAAGGTGATGCGGGAGGAAGCAGGAGTGGTGACGTTGAACAATGGCGATCGTCTGCCAGTTGGTCTATGTATATGGACGATTGGTCTGATTCCGAATCCGGCCCTTCGTACTATGGGCTTGCCTCTTACTCCTGATGGCCAAGTGCTGGTGGATGAATCCTATCGCGTTCAAGGTGCACCGGGCGTATACAGCATTGGCGACTGTACGAGAGTCGTCGACCCGAAAACCGGCAAGGCGGATCGGATGAGGTGCGGAGAAGGTGGGTTACAGGCAGATCGACTGGGGAAAATCGTGATGGCCGATCTGGAGGGCAGCCCCGCGCCGGTTCACAAATCGGTGATGGATTTCTTCTGCATCGGCCTGGGGGAAAATCGAGGATTGGTGTGGGGACGCAAATGGGGAATTGATATGATTATAACAGGAAAGTTTGCGTGGAAATTCAGGAATCTGGCATGGGATGCAGGCAGTAAGCTTCTATAGAAACAAAGAGACCAAGATTTCCATATTTCTAACAGCACGGAAAAGGAGAGACAACGAATGGAAGAACTATATGATCAATATAAAGCGCTGCTGTTCACACTGGCTTATCAGTTGACAGGCTCTGTAGAAGACGCGGAAGATGTGGTGCAGGATGTGTTTTTTAAGGCGTATGAGGTACTTCCGGAACGTTTGGAGGAGCCAAAGGCGTATTTGTGCAAAATGGTAACCAATCGCTGTCTCGATCTGCAAAAGTCGGCGAGGAAGAGGAGGGAAGTTTACGTCGGTCCGTGGCTCCCCGAACCGATTCAGACGCCGGAGGCTACTCTAGAGATGACGGTTGTACGCAACGATCTGTTGTCGTACGCTATGCTGGTACTGTTGGAGCGGTTGACGCCGACAGAGCGGGTGGTTTTCGTCCTGCGTGAGGCGATGGGCTTCAATTATTCCGAAATAGCTGAACTGCTCGGCAAGCGAGAGGCGAATTGCCGCAAGCTGATGAGTCGGGCAAGAACCAAGATGGAAATATCCGAAGAGGAGACGGTCATGGCCGAAGCGGT
The DNA here is from genome assembly GCF_046562815.1 of Neobacillus sp. 204. Taxonomy (NCBI): domain Bacteria; kingdom Bacillati; phylum Bacillota; class Bacilli; order Caryophanales; family Bacillaceae; genus Neobacillus; species Neobacillus sp. 204. The sequence continues at coordinate 52,314 of NZ_JBJORY010000008.1, read as the reverse complement.
CGAATCGAAATGGGTTAGCCGGTTTCTCACATCCCTCGAGGAAGGTAACGTCGATCATGTATTGTCTCTGCTGACCGAAGACGTCATGTTCGTCGCCGACGGAGGAGGAAAAGCAACCGCGTTCAAGCATCCAGTGCAAATGCGTGATCGTGTAGCTCGAGTCTTGCTCAAAGGGTTCGAGGACACAGCGTTCTATTTTCAAGAAAAGATTCACTTTGAGATTGTTCCGCTGAACGGTGAAACTGGTATATTGCTTCGTGCGGGAGACGAAATCGTGGCCGCTATATTTATACAACCCCTCCGCGGAAAGATCGCAAGAATATACGCCGTACGAAACCCAGATAAGCTTACCAGAGTTTAGGTAGTCGTACGTGGGCGTGGGTCATACCGTTTAAACGATGATCGTGGATTGCAAATTTATCACGAAGAGTCAACAATGCGTTGTTTGTAAAATGTAAGTACAAGAAAAAGGGGGAGTAAAAAATATGATAAATTATTACGATCGTACATTTGTTTCAATTGTGAAAATACAGCTAACGGAGAAGTTTCTTCAAAAACAACTTTTAGATATAAGCAAGAGGGGAATATTATCTCAGCAACGTATAGTGGAGGAGAAATCGTCAAAGGTTTACTAATTGGTATTGCTAGTGAAGATGGTAGCTTAGAGTTAGATATAACCACGTAAATACAAAAAATGAAATAAGAGGAGGAGAATGTGTTTCGACTCCTGAAATCTTAGCTGATGGGCGAATTAGACTGTATGAGAAATGGAAATGACTTGATGCTGAAGAAACTGAGGGAAATTCAATTATTGAGGAAGTTATAATATAAATTCAAAAGGTATTATTCAACAAACGGGCGCAATTCCAGAATAAGAAATGCGCTCTTTCTTTATGTAAAGGGCCAGATAATTAGGAAAAATAATATTCTAAATAATTTTTCTATTATTTTTAACTAACAGAATTGTTTTATTATTCAGATATGTTATAATAGACCGATCTAAAAAAGAAAAGAGTGTTATAATGCGTAAGCATAAAAAATCATTTGAAGAGTTAATAAAAGAGAATAAGCAAGAATTACTTAAAGATAAACAAGCAATCGAAAAAATTGAAAAGCGTATAGAAAAACGCCATGAGGTTAAAAAGCTAGCTTAATATAGAAATTCTTATTTACGGGTAGCATTAGTAAAATAACTGAGGTGCCATTTTTGTAGCTTTTTTACATTTTCTTTATTCAGCAAACGGGCGCGATTGTTGAGCAACATAGATAGAAAAATGATCAACTTTATTTTAAAGCAACATTTGGATGGAGATGAAAAGCACCGATTCTGGATGAAGAAGAGCAGCTGATAGTTGATTACATTTATACAATCTATCTCATTCAAAATCTAGAGAGAGATCATCAAACAGCCAGCACATTAAACTTTAAAATCCCGGAGGTGTTGCTTCCCTATAGGCCTAGTCACAGGGTTGCTGCCATAGACCGTAAAGTAGCAGGATAAGTTGAGAGATGATGGGGAACACAGGAACAAAGTGCATGCTCCTTATGTTGTTTCTAGGGTCCGTTTCTGAATAGCTCTGTATAAAGAGCCTTGTGAAATACCAGTACCATCTATAATTTCTTTTACAGATCATTCCTTACTGTCATACATTCGTAAAGCCAAAGCTATTTTATCCTTGTCAACCTTTGGTCTTCCAAGCTTTTTCCCGCGCTTCTTGCTTGCTTCTAATCCTTCTTATACCCGTTCAGCGATCAGATTCCGTTCCAATTCGGCAATAACACACATCATTTGAAACATAGCCTTTCCTGTTGACGTTCGTGTATCCATATTCTCCTTTAAAGAAACAAATTGTACCTATATCTTTAAACTCTTGAATGATGGTTAGAATATCAATCGTTTTACGGCCTAAACGTGAATACTCTCGGCTACAACGATATCATTTGCTCGAATCATATTCATTAAAGTCTGCAGACCTTGACGGTTTTTCACCTGTAACTTTTCATTTGTTTTGTCGTTTTTTTATCAACGAAAATGACGCATAAAAGGGTATACGAGAATTTTGTATACAAAGAAGATTTTCAAACTAAAAAATCTGATTCCCCAAATATTTGAGGAATCAGATTTTTTGATCAAGATACAAAGGATAAGTGGGTAAACCAGCTTACACAAATAACATCTAAATATACTCATGCACCTTTGGATAAAGTACTTATCGTCATTCGTGAAATGATTCCAGGAAACTGGGGACAAAGTGGTGTAACGGGAGCAGATAAAGACTTTCTTTCCAAAAGTCGGACATTTTAAAAACGCACGCATTCGAATAAAAATTCAAATAGATAATAATGGAGGTAATTTTAATGGTTAAAAATTTACAGGATACAACTACGTTGCATAACGGGATAAAAATGCCTTGGTTTGGTATAGGAGTATTTAAAGTAGAAGAGGGACCTGAGTTAGTTAATGCGGTAAAAGCAGCTATTAAGAATGGTTATCGTAGTGTTGATACTGCAGCTATCTATGGAAATGAAGAAGGAGTCGGACAAGGCATCCGTGAAGGAATTTGCCCGTAAGATTCGTGAGGAGGTTAGCATTCCGGTAATTGCAGTAGGAATGCTCGAGAAACCTGCTGTAGCGGAGGCAGTGATTGGGAATGGAGATGCAGACTTGGTTGCAATTGCCCGCGGAATGCTAGTGGATCCATATTGGTCTACCCATGCAGCTATTGAATTACGGAGCAAGCAGTTAAATGTACCGAAACAATATGAACATGGTTATCATATAAAATAACGCTATTTATTGCGTGGTCAACTTAAAGACTTGGATCATTAAATATGTGAGTTTTGAATAATAACAATAAGAAGGCTATAGTGATCTATAGTCTTTTTTATTTGGCCCAATTTATTTCACCAATCTAGGGACGAGTTTTTCGGTACTTAGTCTTAATCTTAATCACAAATGAAATGATAATTTCTTAGCACTATACTAATAAACAAAAAATCCTTATTCAATTAAAGGACGCTTATCTGTAACGAGATTTGTGCTCTTTTTATGAATCGGGCCATTTAATTGAGTTAGAGTTTGAAAAAACACCAATTTTTTTATGCAACATCCAAGCTTCTTCAAAAGTCCAATAAGTATAATTGTTTATAAAAAAAAATAAAAATTGGTTGTGATGAAAAATCAACGTTCATAGCCTATTTTTGATCCAACTTTTTAAAGCTACACTTGTAAAATACATACAGTCTATGGATTAAACTTCCAAATCAAAAGAATTGCTTCAATACCCCCGAGGGTATATATTAAGTGTAAGATATGTATACCCATATAGGTATATAGATAGATGAGCTTTGTCTATAGTTTAAATGAAAAATAAGTATGGCATAGGCTTATTAATAAGGAGGCGTTATGGTTGGAATATAAGCAAGGGACAAAAAATAGATTGAAACGGATTGAAGGTCAAATCCGAGGTGTACTGCGTATGTTGGAAGAGGATAAAGATTGTAGGGAAGTTGTAACCCAGTTGTCTGCATCACGTACAGCGATCGACCGCACTATAGGTCTAATTGTAGCAGAGAATCTGGAACAATGTTTACGTGATCAGATAGAAACAGGGAAATACGGTGATAGGGACCTTGTGAAAGAAGCTGTTGAGCTGTTAGTGAAAAGCCGATAATTTACAGCAAAAAGTTTTTTTTTACGATGTGATATACCCCGTGGGGTAATTAAGAAGACTTTTGCTGATTTATACGAACAACTTAAGAGTTATATAAAAACATCGATATGCAGAAAAGGCGCATATAAGATTTATGCGTTCAAGTGTCAATTCAATAACATTATAAATTCGGATTTTTTAAACTAGAGGAGAAGGATGTGCTTAAAATGGGGAAAAGCAAAAAGGTTGTTATTGTTGGTGGAGTCGCAGGGGGAGCAACAGCAGCTGCCAGATTACGCCGATTGGATGAAAACGTTGAGATTGTCATGTTTGAAAGAGGAGAATTTATTTCCTTTGCCAACTGCGGTTTGCCTTATTACATTGGCGGAAGTATTGACTCACGCGAAAAGTTATTGCTGCAAACTGTAGAGGGAATGTCAAATCGCTTCAATATGGATATTCGCAACTTTAGTGAAGTGACAAAAATAAATCGCAGCAATAAGACGATTACAGTGAGAAACGTGCAGACTGGAGAAGTATATGAAGAAACTTATGATGTTTTAATTTTATCTCCTGGAGCAAAACCGATTAAACCTGAGATTTCTGGAATCCAAAATGCTAACAACTTATTTACGTTACGCAATATTCCGGATACAGATAAAATCAAAAGCTACGTTGAGTCAAACAAGGTGCAACAAGCAGTTGTTATCGGCGGAGGATTCATAGGCGTTGAGATGGCAGAAAATTTATGGGAACTTGGTATCCATGTGTCTTTGGTGGAGGCAGGAAATCAAATTATGGCTCCTGTAGATTATGAGATGGCAACTATGTTGCATAGTCATCTAAAGGAAAAGGGAGTACGTCTTATTTTAGAGGATGGGGTAAAAGCCTTTGAAAACAACGGAAAAAAAGTCGTGTTGAATAGCGGTGATGTTCTGGATGCTGACATGATCATTTTCTCTATCGGGGTTGCTCCGGAAAGCATATTGGCCAAAGAAGCTGGTTTAGCTCTTGGGGTAAAGAACACGATTAAAGTCGAACCAACTCTTCAAACAGAAGATCCTTCTATATATGCAATCGGGGATGCGATTGAAGTGGTGGATTTTGTGAATGGAAATCCTACAATGATCCCTCTTGCATGGCCTGCAAACCGTCAAGGACGTTTGGCTGCAGATCATATAGCAGGAATGGACGTTCGTTATAACGGCACAATGGGGACATCTATAGCCAAAGTGTTTGACCTAACAGTAGCTGCTACAGGGAATAACGAAAAGACATTGAAGCGGCTAGAATTGCCATATGAAGCGATCCATATCCATCCTAACTCTCATGCGGGATATTATCCTGGTGCAGCTCCAATTTCTCTTAAATTATTGTTCCATCCAACAAACGGAAGGATATATGGTGCGCAGGCAATCGGATCCGATGGCGCGGATAAACGAATTGATGTGATAGCGACTGCCATAAAAGGGAAATTGACAGTGCATGATTTACCGGATCTAGAACTTTCCTATGCTCCTCCCTATTCATCTGCGAAAGACCCTGTAAATATGGCGGGTTATGTGGCAACTAACATCATCGACGGTATGGTAGAGACAGTGCAATGGCATGAGATTGATACACTTGTACAAAATGGGGAACTTCTCATCGATGTTCGAGAACCGGTTGAAAGAGAAATGGGGTATATTCCAGGTTCCCTCAATATCCCATTAAACGATATAAGGAAGCACCTAAACGAATTGCCGAAAGACAAAACGATATTTGTATCCTGCCAAGTCGGATTGCGCGGTTATTTGGCCGCTCGGATTTTGAAACAAAACGGATTTCATGTAAAGAATTTAGATGGCGGATATAAGACATATAAAGCGGTGCAGGAAAACAGCCAGCCAGAACATCGCCTATCAGAAGATAAAGAAACCTATGCTGTGAAGGAGGCAGAGAATATGGATTCAGTAAAAACGGTAACAATGGATGCTTGTGGTCTGCAATGCCCAGGACCCATTCTGCGAGTGAAAGAACAACTGGAGGAGTTGAATGAGGGGGATATACTGGAGGTATCTGCTTCTGATCCCGGCTTTGCCAGCGATATAAAAGCCTGGAGCAAACGTACAGGACATACACTTGTTTCTTCTTCCTTTGAAAACAAAGTAGTAAAAGCTGTAATCCAAAAAGGAAATGCAAATAGTCACACTGTAAGATCAGCTGCTTCTGAAACAAAAAACGGAGCTACCATGGTTGTTTTCAGCGGAGATTTAGATAAAGCGATGGCTTCTTTTATCATCGCGAATGGTGCTGCAGCAATGGGAAAGAAGGTTACGATGTTCTTCACATTTTGGGGATTGAATATTCTCCGCAGAGAAGATGCTCCGAGTGTGGAAAAGGACTCTATGGAGAGAATGTTTGGGATGATGATGCCAAAGGGGCCTAGCAAACTGCCACTTTCTAAAATGAATATGGGCGGAATGGGAACTAAAATGATGAAAAGCGTTATGGAAAAGAAAAACGTCGATACACTAAAATCCTTGATTCAAACCGCCCAAAAAGCAGGCGTGAAACTTGTCGCATGTACAATGAGCATGGATGTGATGGGAATCAAAAAAGAAGAATTGATTGAAGGAATAGATTTTGCAGGCGTTGCAACATACTTGAGTGACACAGAAGACGCCGGTCTTAACTTATTCATCTAGTGACATGCACTGTGCCTATTAAATGAAATTGCTGGATCACGAAAAAAAACTCAACCTTGCTGAAATGAGTCCTTAAAATGGGACACTAAAAGCACCTAGACAACCTGTTTCCTGTACTCTACAGGGGACAGGTTGTCTTGTTAAAATGATCTATTAAAACGGTCCATCTTTCGACGATTTTCTTGAGGCCGTCATCGGCTTGGGACTAGAGGCTCAAGCTCTGTCTATCACCCAAAGCACCCATAGACATGCATCCAAGAGGTTGTCCACGCTGCACCGTATGCAGGAGGTTCCTTACTTCGGCCGAAACGATTTCACGGAAGAAGGAACTTCAACTAAGGGTTGGCACTAAACTGTTAATGATTCAGACCCAAACCCAGACCAAATACAATTTCCTCATCATTCAAATCAAACTTATCTTCGAGTGCTTCATGATAAAGCATGAAAAACTTAATTTCTAAGATTCCATAAAAATAGCCGAATGAGTTTTTGATGTTGTTGTTGAACTTCAGCTTCCTGATTAGCTGTTTAAAGGATTGGATGGCGACATCTAGGATGAGTTTGGGATCATATTCCCAAAGGTGTTGATAGGCGGTGATTTTCACTATTTTCCAATACTCCTCGATTGTCTTTGCTTCAGGAAAGAAGCATTTCACCAACTGAACAAAAGGCTGTGGAACTCGGTCGTTCACATAAGTATGATCTAATTCGGATGGTTCTTCTTTACGTTCTTTTATCTTTTGATCTTTTTCAGTTTTTAAAAGATTATTAGTTTCTTTAGGGGGGTTCAAGATTTCCTCTTTGGGTAGTTCATTTGAAGGAAAGCGATTAAACGAATATAAATTACTAGACTGCGAACCATTTTTTCTTTCTGTTTCATAGACTGTTAGGATTCCTAAGTCCTTTGCTTTTTGAATCATTCGTTTAAAGGTAGAGCGTGAGATGCCGTTATCATTGTATTCTTCGTGAATTGCTTTTAAAATGGTCCCTATTTTAGCGTTACAAACGCCAGGTATTTTCGCAGAAAAACGAACCAGCCGCTTTAATCCGACCAGTGCTCCTTTTGAAAAATCATGCTTATGTACCGCTAACCACATTTCGATATGTGTATTCAATTCCTGTAGCGAACTAAATTGTGAAAACTGCTCGAATCCTTCGATATTGCCAGATTTTAAACCTACCATTTCAAACACCCTTCCACCGCATGGATATGTGCTTCCAATCGCTCAAGAACGATTCCAGCACCTCAACAATATCGGGTTTCGCTACGTAAATCGAACGGCTAAAATTCACTTTTGGAGCCGTTTTTGTAACGAAACGTATCATTTTGGGGGTCAAAAGTGATTTTTGAAGCCGATTTTTGCAATTTCAGCTAGTTTTCATATCATTTTGTATCATTGAGAAATCTACCAAATCGGGGGGGGGAAGGTTAATTCTGGTGATTTTTTTGTGGAAAGGTGTGGTATTTCCTGGTGAATATTTTTGTTGTTATCGACAATCTTCGTTCTAGGTTGCAAGGGGAATTCCTATACACCAGTACTTATAGCTGTTTTAACCAAACGTTTGATTAGTATAGCCTATATCGTATTCAGTCGAAAGGGTGTCGGTTAGTGAAGATTGAGGTTAAAATGCTGTTTTTCACCAATTTTTTTTTCGTTTTCTAACAATTTATTTATGAGTAGGGAAGGACTAACCCAGATTTATCAAGGGCTGAAGTGATATTAATCAAACGTTTGATTAGAAGGGAAACTTGAGGGAAATGAGCGAAGTTTGTTATAGACCATGGGGAAATAAGGGACAGTTGAATAAGGATTTGCCTTATGTGTTAATATTTATAAAATGTTACATTAATTTTCTGGAGGAATCGTTATGGATAATACACCAGATAAAAGTTCAGTAATGATTGATGGAGATAAAGAAACAGTTTGGAATGCTATTACAGATGAGGATAAACTCTTACACTTTTTCCTATAACATCACCTTTGATTGTCTTGATTATTCCTTGACAGGAATATTCCTATTTGGGTATATTATTAAGGAATATTGATTAAAAGGAGTTGGGAAAATAAGAGATGGATTATACAACAATCTTAAGCGCTCTTGCCGAGCCTAGTAGGTTACAGATTGTTGAATTACTTCGTAGGGGCCCGCTAACAGTGGGGGAAATAGCAGACCATCTTCATATTCGCCAGCCTCAAGCATCTAAACATCTCCGTGTACTGCATGAAGCGGGAATGGTGGAGTTTAATGCAGAACGGAATCGTCGAATCTACAAGCTGAGGCCAGAGCCCTTCAAAGCCTTAGAGTCATGGCTGAAAGAATACCGTGACATTTGGGAAGAAAAATTTGACAACTTGGATCGTTATTTGCAGGATCTGCAAAAGAGAGATAATAAAGAGAATGAAAACTAAAATTATTGGAGGAATCATAATGTCAACTCAAATCAAAATCACTCATACTTTCAATGCTCCACGTGAACTTGTGTTTAAGGCATTCACTGAATCAGAACACCTAAAGAACTGGTGGGGGCCAAAAGGATGGACGTTTGAGGTTTCTAAATCAGATTTCCGTCAGGGCGGTGTCTTTCATTACAGCCAGAAACCTGCTGACGGCAACGTAATGTGGGTTAAATTTGTATACAGTGAAATGATTGCACCAGAGAAAATCGTTTACACTAGTTTCTTTTCCGATGAAGAGGGTAACAATGTACGTGCACCCTTTGACGCAAATTGGCCTATGGCAACCCTGAATACCATTACGTTCAGCGAGGACGAAGGAAAAACAACCCTTACAATGATTGTGGCTCCCGTATCCCCGACTGAAGAAGAGATCAAAACCTTCGAGGATTCAAAAGAGATGGCTCAGGAAGGATATACCGGAACTCTTGATCAATTAGATGAATACCTAACAAAGATATAAACCGTTTAAAATAGCCGCAGCAAAAAACACCGACTACCGGTGTTTTTTGTTATTGTGTGCCCGGCATGAAATTCAGGGGTCAGACTCCCATTCAACTCATTTTTGCAGGCAATTTTAGAGCGAAACGTCAAAAAACAGCTTCAAAAATGTTATTTGAAGGCTATTTTTGCATTTTACCATTGAATTTGGGGGAATTTTATCGGTTGTTGACACAAGAGACCCAAAACGATTATTTTGCTACTTTGTATAATGTAAGTAAATAGGAAATCAGGAAGATCTATTGGGACTTTCTGATGATCTGGTGGAAATATCTTGGGGGTGATTACAGCCAACGAAATGTATCATCCCGGACATATTTTTTACCACTAAATTACAGAAAGTGTACCACTGAATGACAGATTGTTTACCATTCCATGTCTTCTGGATGATCAAAGATAAAAAAACCATATTTTTTGGAATCAAAATGTTATACCTGCTATACCAATTTAATGGTTCTTCAATTAGATCAGTCTTCCGCAATAGGGCCATTTAGTTGAAGATCTCATCAGATAAGTAATAATATTTAAAGGAATAATTCATTCTGATAAAGAATATTAAAAAATGTGATGATAAGGAGGCGATTGTATGGTTAATCATGTAGAAAATCTATATAACTATCATGTATGGGCAAATCAACGGATTATTGATCATCTTAAGACACTTTCTCCTGAGAAATATCAAAAGGAAATGAAAAGTGTCTTTTCTTCTGTTTCAAAGGTTTTGTCACATATCTATTTAGTGGACTATGGATGGCTTAATATCCTCGAAGGTCAGAATATGAACGAAGCAATGCAATCTTCATTACAACTTCAAGAAAAGATAGAGAAACTGCCCATTGAAGACTTAGAAATGGAATTCCACACTTTATCAACCCGGTTTAAATCCTTTTTGAAAAGTCAGGAGGATATAGAAAAGAGGATTATGCTGGATAATCCATGGGCAAGTTTAAGAGAAACAAGTCTATCTGAAATGATCTTACATGTTGTGAATCATGGAACCTATCATAGAGGGAATATTTCAGCTATGTTGCATCAATTGGGTGATTCTTCAGTTATGACTGATTATGCTTTTTATTGGTATTCTGATAATGTGATTCATCAGAAATAGGTAAGAGAAGAGTAATCCATTTTTTCTTCAAAAAGGTGACGTTTGTTGAGAACGAGAGCTGTTTACACAGCTCTTTCTTTCAGCTAACGGATAGCTTTAATCAAACAATTGTTGATCTAAAATGATCTGACTCTTCTTTGATATTTAACATTACCAGCTAGAATAAGTTAATTGCTTTTACAATACCCCATAAGGGAGGAGAGGAATTTATGGTCAAAAAACTGATCGTCGGCGACGCAACGCATGAACTGGCCACTACGCGCCGCATTCTGGAACGCTTGCCCGAGGAGCATATGTCGTGGAAGCCGCACGAGAAATCGATGACGCTCGGCGGGCTGGCCACGCACCTGATCAACCTGCTAAACTGGCAAGTCGCGATTTTTCAGTACCCGGAGTTCGATCTTTCGACCGTGCCGCTGAGGCGCGAGCCTTTGGAAAAACGCGCTGACGTTCTGGAGGAGTTCGACGCAAACGTCGGCAAGTTGGAAAAGCTGCTCGCCGAATGCGAAGAGAAAACGCTCGGCGAGGAATGGACGCTGCGCCACGGCGACCATATCATCCTCCGAGAGCCGCGGGCGATCGCGCTCCGCACCTTCGGATTAAGCCACATGGTTCATCACCGGGCGCAGCTCGGGGTTTATTTGCGGCTTCTCAATATTCCGGTGCCGGGCATCTACGGCCCCTCGGCCGACGAGGAAGCCCAATGAATTAAGTTTCTCAATCCAATACTCGCCAAAAAGTAGTAGGGCACCGGCATGACCGCCGGTACTCTACTACAAGGGACAAGAATGATTACAATCCTTAATCACTAACAGTTGAGGATTTTTAATTGAACAATACCAGTTAATATCAGCTTTTTGTTTATTCAAGAAAAGGGCGCGATTGTGAAAAAAAATCGATGAACAAAATTTTAAAAACAGTAGCTCTATCCCTCAATCAAATATTACGAAATCCCTCCTGAACCTTTTACATCTCAGGAGGATTTTTCATAATAAACCATTTCGGGGGGATATGCAAAAATACCCGTAAAGAGGATACACCCGATTACGATCTCCTGGCCGATCTTCTGGTTCAGGCTTCAAGCACTCTGTAGCAAAGTAGGGGAATAGTTCCCTTCAAAAAACAAGGAGGATTTTCATGGATAACAATCTGAATCAATCGTTCGAAATTGCATTTACGCGTGTATTCGATGCCCCTCGCGAACTCGTATTTAAAGCATGGACAGAGCTCGGGCATTTCGCGAAATGGTGGGGACCAAAGGGGTTCACCCTCGAAGTCGTTAAAATGGACGCTCGATCAGGTGGCGAGTTTTTAGGTTTTCAGACGTCTCCTGACGGAAATCTGGTTATGTGGAGAAAATTTGCATACCAAGAGGTTGTCGAACCTGAGAAAGTGGCTTATATCCAATCCTTTTCCGATGAGCAAGGCAATACGGTCCGAGCGCCTTTTAGCGTGAGCTGGCCTCTTGAAATTATGAATATCATAACGCTACAAGATGACGAAGGTAAAACTGTTTTAAAACTGAAAGGTTGCCCTGTGAACGCTTCCGCTGAGGAACAAGAAACTTACAACGGTATGGCTCCAATGCTTCAACAAGATCTTGAGGGTACTTTCGATAAACTTGCCGACTACTTATCTCCCTGAATTAGAATGCGATAAAAAAGTTAATCGGCCAAAAAAACCTTAATCACTTTGAACATTACGTTTCAGCTGGGAATGTTTGTTCAATAAAACAGCAGCAGTGTAATCTATTGTGAAAATAATGGTAATTTGAAATAATTGTTATTAAAAGGCAGAAAAGTGAGGGGAATTTATAATGGATAATAGATACCCAATTGGACAATTCCATTGTCCTAATGAAGTACAAGAAAAAGATATTCAAATGTGGATTAAAGAAATGACTACATTACCTAGTCGTTTAACTGCATTAACTGTATCCCTTGATGAATTGAAACTAACAAAAACGTATAGAGAAAATAGCTGGAATGTACGTCAACTTATTCACCATATTATTGATAGTCATTTAAATGGTTATATGCGAATGAAATTAGCTTTGACAGAAGAAAATCCAGTGGTTAAAACGTATGAAGAAAGTGAATGGGCAAAGCTAATAGATTATGAGTTGCCTATTAAAGTTTCATTACAGTTATTAGAAAGTCTACATGAACGCTGGACATATTTACTTAAAAATCTAACAGCTACTCAATTACAGCGCACATATCAGTATCCTGATGGTAGTAAAATGAGAATTGAACAAAGTATTGCACTTTACGCATGGCATGGTAATCATCATTTGGCACATATTCAACAAGCTTTAAATAAATAACATTTGGATGCATTTCTTGAAATCAATAGCATGGTTATTCAAGAACGATATTCAATTAAAGGGCGCTTTTCAGGAATATGATTGGATTTTCTATAATCGTGCGCGATCATCTTATAAAGAATGCAAGTGTAACGTAAAAAATTGTTAGTATTCAATTAAATTTTTGTTAACGAACATACGTTCTGAAATATAAAGTATATTTATGGGTAATAATGGTTAGTGATTACTGCCACTGGAAATTACTTAAGCATTGTAAAAAATTAGAGATTAAGGAGCTGTTGAATGATGTCAATTAGTTTGAACCCGTATTTGATTTTTGACGGTAACACGAGAGAAGCGGTCCATTTTTACGAGAAAGCGCTTGGAGGGAAAGTTATAGGTGGTATCATGACGTTCGGAGATATGCCGGAAGACCCGAATTATCCGTTGACGGATGACATGAAGGATCGCGTTATGCATGCACACTTGAAAGTCGGCGACACGGATCTCATGTTCAGCGATACGTTCGCAGGCATGCCTTATCAGCCAGGCAATACGATTCAGATTGCCATCCATCCCAAAGAAGAGGCTAGAGCTAGAGAAATTTTCGCCGCTTTGGAAGACGGCGGACAAGTCATCATGCCCCTTCAGAAGACGGATTGGAGCCCATTGTACGGGCAAGTAAAGGACAAGTTCGGTGTTACTTTCCAAGTGAATGTCCCAGGAGAGCAACCGCAGTAATAGCAAAAAGACTTCTGCTCCACCAACAATCACAGCCTCCTGTTCCCGAATGGACAGGAGGCTTACTCAGTTGCAAATACAATGGTTGGGCTAATGAGTAAATTATACGAGGCCAAGTTTCTTCAACAATCGGGCCATTTAATGGAGTAAGTGTTGTTTTTTATAAAGTATGATAATTTATTACAAGGTTCGATTAATGATTGATGATATGTATTAAAGTTTGTTAAAAATAGAATGTTAAGAAAAATGGCAATGTGTTTCCTTTATATTAATGCAAAGTAGTAATAAAGTGAAAATCTCATTTAAGATATTGAAATTTGTGTTATAAAATATTATGAAATTAATTCACGTGTAAAAGACAGGTGATTTTTTCTTATGATTTAACACTTATTTTTCGTAATAACAATATAATCTTGTTAAGAAAGTCAGCAATGATATATTTGGCATTTCTGTAGAAAATAACATGAGGTGAGTAGATGGATGAACCATTGACCGATTTTCAAATTTCTTTGAAGAAAATTCAATTTTTATCTCCAAGAGTTAATCAAGGATTGCAATTTATCTTTGTTATTAACGGGGAATTAACGATTGAGATAGATAGTCGTTTTTATGTATTAAAAGAACAAGATTTGCTTCTCATTAATCGAAACCAACTTTTTCAAGCACAAGGAAATCAAACAAATTGTGTGTTACTGTTAAATATTTCAGATTCATTTATGGATCAATACTATTCAGAATATCGAAACAGTAGGTTTGATTGCTTTTCTCAAGAAATAGAAATGGGCAGAGAAATAATGCTCGATAAAATGAGAAAATTGCTTGTTGAATTAATGATTACATATAGTAGAAGAGATGAGAGCTATCAAATTGAAATGCAGGGATACATATGTGAAATATTGTTAATCCTGATTCGCCGGTTTAAGCAAAAAGGAAGCGCCATTGAAAAAATTGATACAAATGATTTTCGACTCACAAAAATGATTGAGTATATGGAAAGGAATTATCATCAAGTTATTACTTTAGAAGATATGGCGAAAAAATCCTATCTATCAACAGGTTATTTATCTCGGTATTTTAAGCAAAAGATGGGAATGGGGTTTAGTCGTTTTTTAATGAACATCAGGTTAAAGCATAGTGTGAAAGATTTACTATATACAAATGATACGATTTCACAAATTTCAATGAAAAATGGATTTGCGAATACAAAGTCCTTTACGAGTCTTTTTAAAGAAATGTACGGAGTTACACCTCATGTTTACCGTGAGAATCATTCAGAAGAACCAATTGATTCGTTTCAAAGCTATCATTTTGAAGATGCTGAAACATTAATTAATTCACCTGAAATTTTAGCTAAATTGGGAACCGTACTAACCAAACATGATCAATCATATAGTAATACGGAGTCACGTTTTGAAGAATTGCTGCTAGATGTTTCAAAACCAATCAATGCGAAAATATCTCGCCCTGATCATGTATTAATCATTAGAGAATTAAAAGAGCTGCTAAAAGAAGATGTAAGATCCCAAATGCTGATGGCAAAAGAAGAAATGCGTCTTAATTATGTAGGGATTAGCCATTTATTAAGTGGAGAAACGATTACAGCAGATGTTGAAACAGATGAAGAGATTGCAACAAGTTCACCTTACTTTAAATCAGATGTTGCCTTGAATTTTATGAAAAAGAATGGACTTTCTCTTTTTATCAGGATTGAATATCAAGAAATTTCCACAAATGAAGAAAATTATTTTCAAAAGCTTTATGGTTTTATGAAGCATTGTTTACAAGTATACGGAGCATCCTATTTAAATAAATGGCACTTTCTCTTTTATGAACCCTATTATACCGCTGTTGAAGCAAAGGAACTAAAACGCGTGTATTTTAAAATGTATAATTTACTAAAAAAACTTGTTCCAGACATTCATGTAGGTGTGTTTTTACCATTCTCCTTTAAAGATGAGAAAACCAATGATCCTCATAAATGGCTGTTAACGGAAGGCAATCATATAGATTTTATTGGCTATCATTCCAACCAGAATGACATCATTGATTTTCAGGAATTGAGTGATGACCGCTTTTTCTTGGCTAAAGATTATTTGAAAGAAAAAACGGCGAAAATTAAATCATATCTAAAAAAGCATCATATTGAGAAGCCGCTTCATCTGATCTCATGGAACACACTGTCTGGAAACACACGCTTTACCAACGGAACTTTTTTTCGTGCTGCATTAGTGTTGAAAAGTGTTTTGGATGTAGTGAATGAAGTAGAATCTATTGGCTTTTGGATTAACACTGCATTGCATGAAGGCGGGGGCAAAGGTCAGAGGATTCGTATTGAAGGCTTGGAATTATTTCATTATTTCAGTGGGAAACGGCCAGCATATTTTGCAATGGTGTTTGCTAAGAGACTGAACGGGACTGTAATTGCTCAAGGGTCAGATTATTTGATGACACAAAATGATCGAGGCTATCAGTTAGTGCTTATGAACTGTAATACTGTAAATCCTTACTATTCCATTGAGGAAGCTTTTCTTCAAAAGCTAAATAAAGAGATTCTAGTGAAAATCACTGGCCTAGAAGCAGGAGAGTATCAGATTCGGAAACATATTTTTGATAAAGATCACGGTGCTTTATATACGAAATGGTGGAATTTAAACAGTAGGCATGGAATGGATTTGGAAATTATTGATTACATCAATAGATCAAGCCATCCGGATTTAGAGATATTTGATGAAACGATCGCTAGTGAATGGTCTTTTTATTCCTATTTAACGATTAATGCGATTCATTTTTTTGATATTAGAAAAGCGATTATATGAAAAAGTCATTGTTGCGAGGAGGCTTCAATGGCTTTTTTGCATTTTAGTGAAAAGTTCTTTCGTATGGTTATTTACTTGCTAAGTTAAATATTAACCTACTTTTTTTGATATTAATCAACGTTAGTGAAATATTTTACTTTTTATAAGAGGAATATGCGCAAATAATGACTCACTATTTTTAGATAGCAGTCTTATAATTAACTTGTGGAAAACAGTTAGATGGCTATATGAAGATTCAGGAGGAAGGTAAACGAAAAAAGACGATATAAAAGTTTATCCCGAAATAGCGGTCAGTAAGATCCCCATCTCAAAGTTTCAACTGTTTATAACCGGCAATTTTATTTTTTGCGTATTAGTCGTAAATTATTAAACAAGAAGACGACAATAATATTAAACAATATTACAGTTGGTTTTATTGAATTATCAGGAGGTTTTAGTCGTGGAAACAAGTTATAAAGGTACAGATAAAATGATCATAGGAATTGTGTTTGGTGTTATTACATTCTGGCTATTTGCACAAGCAATGGTCAATGTGGTTCCAGCTGTTCAAGAAGATTTGGGTATTTCACTTGGAACGGTGAACATTGCCATTAGTTTAACGGCTTTGTTCTCAGGAATGTTTATCGTTGCTGCTGGTGGACTTGCCGATAAAATTGGGCGTAAAAAGATTGCTTATATTGGTTTTATTTTAAGTATAGTCGGTTCACTATGCCTTGTTTTAGCTCAAGGGTCTGCATTGCTGATAATTGGACGTATCATTCAAGGGCTTTCTGCTGCATGTATTATGCCCTCAACCATTGCATTAATGAAAGCTTATTTCGAAGGGAAAGATCGCCAGCGTGCACTAAGTTACTGGTCCATCGGTTCATGGGGCGGTTCGGGGATTGCATCTTTTGCCGGCGGTGCAATCGCAACATATATGGGATGGAGATGGATTTTTATCTTTTCTATCATCTTTGCAATAATTGGTATGTTTCTACTGAAAGAAACACCAGAAAGTAAACAAAAATCTACAGGTGCTTTTAAATTCGATTACACTGGCTTAGTTATTTTTATCATCACAATGATTGCTTTGAATGTATTTATTAATTACGGATCAGATTTTGGATGGACAAGCCCGCTTTCAATCGTCCTACTCATTGTCACAATCATCGGTTTGATTGTTTTCATCAAAGTTGAAAAAAGAAAAGATATCGTATTGATTGACTTTTCTGTATTTAAAAATAAGCCATATGCAGGTGCGACTATATCCAATTTCTTGCTAAATGCGATTGCTGGTACACTAGTTGTAGCCAACACGTATGTACAAGTAGGCCGTGGATTTAATTCATTCCAATCAGGTATGTTATCACTTGGTTATTTAGTAGCTGTGCTTGCGATGATTCGTGTCGGAGAGAAAATTTTGCAAAAAGTAGGCGCAAAATCACCAATGATCTGGGGTGCCTTGATTACGACAATAGGTGTGGCCGTGATGGGATTAACCTTCTTACCTGACCTTACTTATACAATTGTCGTCTTCATTGGCTTTGCACTATTTGGACTTGGACTTGGACTTTATGCGACCCCATCAACAGATACATCTGTATCTAATGCTCCTGCTGACAAAGTCGGTGAAGCAGCTGGGGTTTATAAAATGGCAAGCTCACTTGGCAGTGCATTCGGTGTCGCGATTTCAGCAGCGGTTTACGGTGCAATCGCTGCAAATGGAGATCTTGAATCAGCGGCTTCAGTAGGAATTATCGTAAACGTTATATTCGGTGTACTTTCAATATTATCTATTATCTTTTTGGTGCCAAGAGATGCTGGTAAAACATTTACTGCTCCTAAAAAATCACAGGCTGGAGGCCTTGTTACAGAATAATAAGCAGTCAGGAATGTAAAACGCCACACTTAGTGGTTTTTTGAAAAATATGGAAAGGATGACAAGATGATGAGAAGTATATTAATGGAAATGTTAGAATCTCGTAAGGATGAAATGATTGAAATTCGCAGATACCTACACGAAAATCCTGAACTTTCTTTTAAAGAAGAAAAAACAGCTCAATTTATTATTGATTTTTATAAAGGTAAGGACGTAGAAGTTCAATCGAATGTAGGTAATGGATACGGAATTATCGTGACAATTAAAGGTGGAAAACCTGGAAAAAACATTGGTTTGCGCGCTGATTTTGATGCACTCCCAATCGTCGAAGAAACAGATGTACCATTTAAATCAAAAAATGAAGGCGTTATGCATGCGTGTGGTCATGATGGTCATACAGCCTATTTGTTAGTTTTAGCGGATTGCCTAATTCAATTAAAAGATGAAATTCCAGGTACAATAAAAATTATTCATCAGCATGCGGAAGAAGTTCCTCCAGGCGGGGCAAAGAGTATTGTAGACTCCGGCATACTTGACGATTTAGATAATATATTTGGCATCCATCTGTTGCCAATGGCCCCAGCCGGAGTTGTTGGGTATCACGCTGGATATTCTTTTAACGGCAGGGCTTATATGAAATTAAAAATTCAAGGGAGAGGTGGACATGGTTCCTCACCACATCTAGCGAATGATGCCATTGTGGCTGGTGCTCATTTTGTTACAGCCGCTCAAACGATTATTAGCCGTCGATTAAGTCCTTTTGATATTGGTGTGATTACAATTGGTTCTTTTGATGGAAAAGGAACATTTAATGTAATTAAAGACAGCGTAGAGCTTGAAGGCGATATTCGTTATATGACTGTTGAAACAAAAGCAACAATTGAAAAAGAAGTTAAACGTCTTGTAAAAGGGCTTGAAGAAGAATTTGGTGTAACATGTGATCTAACCTATACGAATGATTATCCACCTTTATATAATGATCCTGAAATAACAGCAAAGGTTGCTGAGTTTCTCAAGAATGCTAAAGATAAAGATATTAAAGAAGTAAAGGAGTTTCCAGCAATGCCGCCATCTGAAGACTTTGCTTACTATGCTGAAAAATTCCCTTCTTGCTTCTTTTACATTGCTTGTACACCTAAAGGAGTAGAAAAACCTTATTTTAATCATAATCCTAAATTTGATATCGATGAAGATGCCCTTATCGTGGCAGCAAAGGCAGTAGGATATGTTGTTTGCGGTTATTATGAGTTAGATTAGGAAAAAGAATAGAATTGTTTGTAAGGTGTGGTATAGATGACCACATGCTTCGGTGTATTACGATTGAGTTTTTGACTTATGACAATAAATGGGACCATTGGGGAAAGGAGCGGGCGCTTTGACATGGGACATCCTTAACATCATTGGTACTCTTGCTTTCGCTATAAGTGGTGCCCTTATCGCAAGGGAAGAGGATTATGATATATTAGGAATTTACGTTTTAGGGTTTACGACAGCATTCGGAGGAGGTCTTGTTCGTAATCTATTAATTGGAATACCTATTGAAAACATTTGGAAGCAAGATTATTTATTTGAAATTGCCTTTTTGGCTATTACCATCGTTTTTATCTTGCCGAATAATTGGATTGACCATTTAAAAAAGTGTGTGGTATTTTTTGATGCTATTGGTTTGGCGGCATTCGCCATTCAAGGTGCAAACTATGCGGTTTCGATTGATGCACCATTTATTGCCGTAATCATAGCAGCTACCATGACAGGAGCCGGTGGTGGGATGATACGAGATGTATTTGCAGGTCGAAAACCAATGATTTTTCGTTCAGAAATTTATGCCTTATGGGCAGCATTTGCAGGTTTTACCATTGGTTTAGATTTGATACGTGGACCCTATGCCACAATTTTCCTCTTAATCGTAATCGTTTTCTTTAGGATATTATCAGTCTACTTTAAATGGAATTTACCACACAACATTCAAAATGATAATAAAAGGAGTTTGGATAGATAAAAAAAGCTTAGATTTGCAATGCAACATATGAGTATGTTAGGAGATATTCTTTGCCCTCGCTTTAAAACGATATTAATTTCATTACTAAGCATAGGAATGAATGGATATAGTCGTATTTAATTATAAGCGCAATATTAAAAATCCCTGTCGCCAGCATAACTTATAATGATCTTCTGCAATCGGACGCATTACTGGAACGACGGTAATGCTTTTTCTTCTTCAAGTAAAGGGGTAGTTAAATCAAAAAGTGTTAATATAAGGATTTAAGGAGGTTGTTTTTTTGGTAATCCAATCAAATATGTCTTCAAAGGCTATAAGCGAGGTATGGGAAGTAACATTTGAGGTTTTTCAAAGATACAATGTTCCAATTTCAGAAAAGACATTACAAGTATTAGTAAACGATAACAATCTTCATGTTTTAATAACTGAATTAAATAAAGTAGTAGGAAGCTCCAACACAACTTGCATAGAGGGTGGCTGACAAATGCCACCTAAGAAGGAGTAGGTTACTCCTTACAATAATTATCTACTGCATTTAAGAGGTAGAATTTCTTAGCGAAGAAGTTAGCCACTTTGGAAGAAAAATAATATATGATGCCTAAGGAGAGGATATCATGGAGTTAATAAAACATAACGATCAAGTGGCTGTGTCGTTCGTGCGCGCGGTCAAAACGGGCGACGTGGATGTATTACGTCGTTTTTTGAACGAGATTCCTGGCATGGCCTCAAAGAGAGCGATAGACAACAAAG
Organism: Neobacillus sp. 204; assembly: GCF_046562815.1. NCBI lineage: Bacteria > Bacillati > Bacillota > Bacilli > Caryophanales > Bacillaceae > Neobacillus > Neobacillus sp. 204. The sequence goes on along the minus strand of NZ_JBJORY010000008.1, from coordinate 31,437 downwards.
GGGGGGTGCGTACTACTTTGCACGTAGTTACAGATTGGCCAGGATACTTCCCAAACGGCCCCGTAATTGTAAAAATGCTGATTGACGCAGGAGCAGATCCTAATGCCCCAGCTACAGGAGGAACCTTTTCGGAGACCCCATTGCACTGGGCGGCCAGCAGTGACGATGTGGATGTTGCTGCTGCGTTAATCGATGGTGGAGCCGACATTGAAGTGCTTGGTGGCTCCATCGCAGGTGGTATCCCTTTGGACAATGCAGTGGGTTATGGATGTTGGAACGTTGCGAGACTTTTGGTACAGCGGGGCGCGCGTGTGAACAAGCTTTGGCACGCAGCAGCTCTAGGGATAATGTCTCGCGTAGAGGAACTGATGGGCTCCAATCCGGCACCTACTGTGGATGACATTACCGAGGCTTTCTGGCAAGCGTGCAGTGGAGGCCAACGTCGTGTTGCCGAATATCTCCTCTCCAAAGGAGCCGACATAAATGGGGTCCCTGGTTACACTGATCAAACAGCACTTGATGCGGCGGGCAGTCTCGACACTCGGAGGGATACCTTGGTTGCCTGGTTGAAAAGCAAGGGCGCTAAGTCGTCGAAGCAGAGTTGAGCACCGACAAAAACATCATTCGAATAGACTTATAAGAGGTTTGTAAACTAAAATAGTATGCTTGTTAAACTAACCAGCTAATAGAAGCTTTGCTCTTCAATTAAAGTGCGCCTTTCTTGAATAAGAAGGGCGTTCTTTTTGAATCGGGCCAGATAATTGTAGAAGACCTACTGGGCTGGATAGTTTAAAATTATTTGTAGAAAATATGGGTAGGGGATTTTGGGGCTGTGAGTATTAAGAATGAAAAAAGTTAAAGTAGAATTACATCATTTTAGGGAGAATGATTGTATTGAAGATAAATAAACACAATGAGGAACTTTACATAGAAGAAAGTAGGGGGAAAACCTATGACAACTACCGTGCAATCAATCTATTATAATCAAGCACCTGAAACATTACAACGTGAGATTGCCATAATGCTACATCAGGTTTGGCCGGATGCTTGTCCTATGCCGGGGGCAAAGATTCTGGAAGCTCACGATAAAGAACTTAATGCACGCTCATTTTATTCCTACATAGATGGAAAGTTGGTCAGCTATGCAGGTGTGGTGCATAAGACTATCAAGCACAATGGACAAACATTCAATATTGGTGGACTTAGCAGTGTGGCTACAGATCCCGAGTATCATGGTCAAGGGTTGGGTTTACGTATAGTCGCTGCCGCTACTCAATGGATTGAAAAACAAAGAGACATAGATTTTGGGATATTCACGTGTAACCCATCTTTAACTTCTTTCTATACTCGTGCCGGTGCTTGGCCTGTCGTAACAGATGTGGTGCTCATTGGAAGTCGAGATGAGGATGCTTTATCTAGCGAATCCTTAGACGTTGTTGTTCTGATGCGTCTGTTTTCAGAAAAAGCCAAGGCCTATGAATCGATCTTGCGTCATACTACTATTAATCTTGATTTTCCAGTTGGGCAGTTTCTATAACAAACAGAGAAAGATTTTAAATAATATAGAGGGGGACGGCAATTGCATGGAGAGTGTAATCGACTTTCATGAAGACATTAAATCGAGCTTATGGTTGTAAAATAACTAAAAACAATGCCCTTTCATGTATGGATGACAATGGAAGGGCTTTTTGTTTAGACCATGTATATGGAAATAATAAATGAAATTTTGCAGGAAATGGGACATTTTTCTAGAAATATATCATAACTTGATGTAAATAGGAACTTAAGGTTGCTGGTGTATCATGGACTAATTTATTTCCTAAAGATATGAATAATGTCTGCACTAAAAAATCTATAGGTTGAGGTAATCTTATGGGTGAGGAAGATGTAAAGTTTCAAACACTCCATGACCATTATAAAGATACTTTTGCTTTACAAAGGGAATACTTGAAGTTAAGGGACCGATTATTCGTTTATACTTTGCTAGTTTTCGCGGCAATGTTTATTCTGACGATAATACCTGTTGATCCGTCAAAAGCTGTTTCAGACATTGTTAAGGAACAACTCAAAGTCACATTGAGTATTAATCGAGATGCAATTCACACTATGCTATGGTTTGTTTTATTGTGTTTGGTGGTCAGGTATTTTCAAATCAACATAGTTGTTGAACGACAATACAATTATATCCATAAGGTCGAGGGCGAGTTAAATTCATGTTACGATCCTCAAGGAGAAATGTTCACTAGAGAAGGAAAGTCATACCTAAACAATTTTAAACTGTTTAGTTCCTTAGCTGGTTATTTGTATATATTGGTTTTTCCGTTATTGCTGGTTATCTTAACAAGTTACAAAATAGTTTCGGAATTAATGACGAAACCATTCTTTGATTTAACTTTAGTGTTGGATATTGTTTTTTGTATATTGATTTTTGTTTATACCGTAGTTTATTCTTTTTCGATGCATTTCAAAAAAATGAAGAAATTATGGTTGAAAGTTAAAAGTATTTTGAAGATTTAATTATATTTGTTGGAGGAGTTATGACTCAAATGAAACCAAAAGTATTTATAGGATCTGCAAAAGAGTCCATTGAATATGTTAATGCGATTCATAATTCACTCGCTCATGTTGCTGAAGTAACTCCTTGGTCAGCGGGTGCATTTCGCCCGCTTGAATACAATATGGAAAATCTTGAACGACAATTAGATGAAAATGATTTTGCAGTATTTGTATTTTCACCCGATGACATTATAAATATTCGAGGCACCTTAACATTTACTACAAGGGACAATACTTTGTTTGAAATGGGGTTATTCTGGGGAAGGTTAAGAAGAGGACGAGTTTTTTACATTATTCCCAGAAATACACCTGAAAGTGAGGGTGCTAAAGGGTTTCGTCTACCTTCAGATTTGGAGGGTCTTGCTGTATTAAGGTACGAAATTCGAAGGGATAATAACTACGATGCTGCAGTAAATATTGCTTGTAGTTCGATTATAAGAAAAGTCGAAGAATTGGGCATCTTTCAGGATCCATCAAGGCTCTTAGCGGAAGCCCAAACAAACATGGATAAAGACTATGCCTTGATCCGTATACTAAGAACGCTATCTAAAAGGCTCTTAGTGGATCCAACAAAAAAGTTTGAACATCTACAAGAAGCTGTTAGGAACGCTTATCAAGCCCCAGGTTCATATTATGTTGAAGGAATAGGAGTTTGGCAAGCGGAGGGCAGCGAAGGTTTGAGACAGATTGCTGGAAATGATGGCAAAGGAAAATTTTACACATTTGATGTTAATGAAAATAGAGGATATTCAGATAGAATTATTGTAATTGATTGTTTTTTACAAAGTACTGAGCTGGTTTTACAAAAAAATAGTAATGCCTTTGATAATACCTATGTATTATGCTATCCTATAGGAAATCAGTTAGTTCTGACAGTTGCAATAACCGGAAGAAGGGTATTAAGTCAAGAACAGATTGACGATATATTTCTTAATAATTATAATCTTTTGAGTATAATAAATAATATTTTTGGAGGTGCTTCTTCATGAAAAGAACAGTGATATCGAAAGAAGAAAAAAATTCGTATAAACTTGGAGAAACTGTTACAGGTGTAAGAGCAGTTATTACCTCCAAACATGGAAAAGAAGAATCAGGAAAAGTTGTTTATAAACGAAAAGCAGATTATAGGGAAGACCCGTTTAAAAAACGGGCTTAAATAACATAGATTATCATTTTAAAGAGAGAGAAACTCTCTTTTTTTTGTATGTTAAAATATTTTGGTCATCCAATTTTCCTTCTTTCAGCACAGCCTGTAAGTTTTTTATTACTTGATGTGCATGCTCTGTAATACCACCTTCTACAACTTCTTCTGTTTTCTGATCAACCGGAATTTGCCCCGAAGTAAATAATTGAGTATCCAACTTTATTTTTATGATTGGTCCAATATAATCAAGAAGTGTTTATTAAGTGCTATAAAAATATTGATCAGTATTTATTCCTATTTTTAAATTAGAGGTACCGCCATAAAACCAACGCAAATACAATAAATGAAAAATAATAGTCTATTTTTCCAACAATAAGGAAATAATTAGTCATATTTATATATTCTTTAATTGACGCAATTTATTTGAGTTGGGATTAATAGGAGTGGTACCAATGAGGAAAATAAATAAATTGGCAGACTTATGTTGGGAGGGATTAACTTTAAAACACGTTTCTCACAAAGAAATTGTTATTCCTTATGTACTATTTTTTATCATTACATTAATTTTTGAGCTGTTTTTATCTTTTTTGTTTATCTTATCTTTTTTTCTATTCGGTACGTATGGATATAAACCTAATATTCAATACTATATGAGCGCTGTAATTTTGATTTTTATGTTAATTATTACTGTTCAATTACTAATTACAACAATGAAGGTAGATAAAAAAGAGGAAAAAATAAATTTCCCATGAATCCCATTTGATAAATGGATCATCACTCTTATAATTAACAGCCTGTGTTTTGTGCGTGTATGGGCGATTACCCAATAAATATCTAAATTCAATTATAAAGCGCAAAAAAGAGTTCAAAGGCTCTTAATTAGGTTAGCTCCATCTCGTTAAGCTGCAAGCAGCTGGAACGGATGGAGTTTTTCTTTTGGCAACTGCTTGCATTGAACCGGCGATTGCCAACCGGTGCTGATCCCTTCAGAATCCATTCGCCCCAGGGGTACTCCTGACAAGGGCATTACACCTATTGCTACAAAAAATACAAGAAACATAGAAAACAAGGACCGTTGTGTGTATAAACTGAGTTTGCCATGACCTAATCTAGTATCCATCCCACTCATCCTTTTTCGTATTCATATTATATGAATTTATCAGATACCAGTTTAATACAAACTGCTTTCTGATACAACGGACACCTGGTAGAAATAAAGTATGATAAGTATAAAGACAGATAGCGTAAAGTTCCGGTGCACTGTTACGAAAAGGGAAGGAATTGATAGAATCGTGTAAGTTAAAAAGAAGCCCATCTGATTTTGTGGAAAGATGGGTTATTTCCTGCGGAATTATCCTCCAGATCTCGACAAATTATATTCGTGCTTAGCTAGTAAAGTTCTTATAAATCAGTACTTGAGACTGTTTTAACCAAACGTTTGATTAGTATAGCTTAAGCGGTATTTAGTCGAAAGGCTGTCGTTGAATGCCTTTTAATTGAAGATATTTCTCCTAGTTAAGAAATTTAGAAATAGCCCATTTGAGTAGAGAAAGCAGGTAGAACTAGACGATAAATCAAAAACTGCACCTTCAAAAGCTAAAATTTTGTGGGATTCCCGTAAATAACACTTTTTACATTTATTTGATATCATTATCAGAATATTAACATTATACTATTTATTATGAAAATCACTTTTTTCTAAAATGAAATTGTGCGAATTATAAAACCCGAGACTATTAAACCGAAAAAAAAGAGTTTTAAAGGGGGGCTTTACCATTTATCTAACTGTGTCAAAGGCATTAAACATTCAATTGGTAGAACACTGTCAAGTAGTAGCGGGTGACCGAGGGTTAAGTCGTATAATCCGTACTGCTAGTATAATGGATACTCCTGATCTAACGATGTTAAAAAAGGGGGATTTCCTGCTTACAACAGGTTTTGTTTTTAAGGATAGTCCTGAAATGCAAAGAAAATTAATTCAGGAAATGGATAAACGGGAATGTTCCGGCTTAGCGATAAAAGTAAAGAGATTTTTGTCCTCTACACCTGAAGCAATGCTTAAAGAAGCTAATCGGCTTAATTTCCCATTGCTTGAGATTCCTTATGACTTAGCCCTATCAGACTTACTTATATGCATAACGCGAGAAATTTTTAATAGTGATAACTTCTTCAACGATCAACAGAGGAAAAAAGAGTTTTTTACCCAACTCCTTGAAGGTGAATATTCAAATCGTGATGATATGTTAAAACAGCTACAAGACTTCGGTCTGTTTTTTAAAAATTGTTATAATATTATGTATTGCGTGGTAAACAAACATGATCATTCTTCTACTTTTAATACAAACGCTTTTTATCAGTTAGTTAGTGATATCGAGGTAAAATGCAACTTGAAAATGGTAGTAGTAAAACTAGATCATTATATTATTATTGCTCAACCTCAAAAAAATATAGATCCTCCTATACTAAGGCTATTTGTTAAGCAAGCTGCTGCACTATTAGTAAAGCATTTTGAAGACCTTTTTCCAGGTAAAACGATAACGATTGGAATTGGAAAGATTAAACAAGATATTGTTGATATTTACTCAAGCTATAAGGAAGCAAAAGACGTCATTCAGTTGGGATTACATAAGAAATCTGAAGGTTCAAGCGAAATATATGACTATGCGGAAATGGAACCAGAGATTCTTCTTCAGCAGTTACCAGAATTAACTCTGACAAGTTATCTAACTTCAACGTTAGATCCTTTAATTCGATATGATCAAGAAAATGACACTAACCTGTTAAGAACATTGGAAGTATTTCTAATGTATAGAGGCAAAATTGAAGATACCGCCCGTTCACTCTTTCTTCATAGGAACACTGTAAAGTTTCGTATCAATAGGGTTGAGGAAATATTAAATATAGATTTAAGAGACGGAGAAGAATGGTTTAGGCTACAGTTGGGATTAAAAGTTGCTAGATTGTTAGTTAAATCGTAATATTGTTAGCGCTATCATGAGGCATTCAGAAGCACCAAGGTTTAAAAAATGGATTACATTGGCTCCCCTAACATTATGTTCAGTTAGGGGAGTTTTTAACTGTTTTAGATGATAAGTTCGATAAGGATAGCATACGGCTAGCCAAATTGAGCTGAAATAGAATGTTTCCATCGTTTAAATTAGTACTTAATAATTCTTTAATTTTAGAGAGTCGGAAATGGATTGTATTTCGGTGAACCCCTAATACACGGGCTGCTTCTACTGGACTGAGACATTTCTCTATGTAAACGTCTAACGTTTTGATCAAGTTAGAGTTTGTTTCTTTATCATATTCTATCAAAGGGCCTAATGTCGTTTTAATAAAGTTTTCTGTTACCTGTTGAGGTGTATGTTGAAGAACCACATAAGTTTGATAGGATGAGTAATCATAAATCGTTTGGTTTGGCGAAAGTTTACTTCCGATTTGAATGGCCTGACAGGCTTCATCATAACTTTGATAGAAATGTTGAATGCCTATTTTGTAAGTACCAATCCCAATATGGAAAGGGGACTCAAGGATTTCCTCTTTTATTTTAAAAGCAAATTGGAGAGGCAGAGACCCATCCAGTGAGCAAGAATCCTGCAATATGACAATAGTCATTCCTTCATATGCCCCTATAAAAGGTTGATAACCTAATTCTTTTCCAATTTCTTTTATTTTTTCAAAAAGATGAACAAGATCCATTTTAAACTTACTGTTAAAAAGAGAAGGTGTTATACATAAACATGCATATGCCTTTGTTGGGTTAAAACTGAATGTTCCCCCTTCTGTAAAAATAGCCTCTCCATTCTTTATTTCCCTATGGATGAGTTGTTTTATGAAAGCATTTTTTTTATCTTGATCGTTCTGTTGGCCCTGATACATAAATATTTGTCTAAGAATGGGACCGAGTAATTCAGAAATAGAAACATTATCAGGTATTGCAATTATTGGCAAATTTAGTTTGTTGGCTGTTTCTAACATCTCAGCTGGCAGGTTAGATACTTTTATCGCTAATCCAGCGCAATTGCGCTTGGCTAATTGTTCTACTAGTTCAACTAAGTTAAAACTATCATTAAACACATATCCGCTGGTTAATACTAATTCTCCTGGCTTTAACCAGGACATAACATCAGGAGCGTCAAAGCTGTTAACGGAGTTGATTTCACGAGAAAGTCCACGAGTGCCTGCAATTGCAGAGCAACGGTCCAATGGCGGTATAGATAAAGCCTCATGTACTGTTAAGCCCAAGATGTTCACCCTTTCCATATTTTAACTTCATTATCCATGGTGGATTGTTAAGTCGTCAACCATATTGGTTGTGCTCTGAGCATAAAAATAAATGAAAACTATTGTCTTTTTCATCTAATGACTGGGAATAACCCTCCATATAAAATAAGGTTAACAATCGATGTGTGACAAAAATGTGAACAAACAAATTTTTAAAAGAAAGGGGGGGTTTTTATTAGTCTTTTGATTGATGATCTAAACAAGCTGAACCAAGTTGACTTTATCGAAGAGCTTGGTTGGATATTTGAACACTCGCCATGGGTTGCCGAAAGGGCTTGGAGCTCTAGACCGTTTCGTTCTCTTGCACATTTGCAAAAGAGTATGGAAGACGTCGTTGAACAGGCTTCAGGCGAAGAAAAACTAGCTTTGCTCAGGAAGCATCCAGATTTAGCGGCTCGTGTGCAAATGGCAGATGCTTCCGTAAAGGAGCAGGCTGGTGCAGGTCTTGATGCACTAACGGAAGAGGAATACAAAGAATTTTTAGAGCTAAATGATTTGTATAAGGAAAAATTCGCTTTCCCTTTTATTTTGGCAGTAAAAGGCCATACCAAAGAATCGATCCGAAACGCTATGCAAACTCGGCTAAAGTTGTCTGAACGCAACGAATTAGAGGAAGCATTGAATCAAATTTATCGGATTGCCCAATTTCGTTTAGAAACTGTAATCAAAAATTAAAAGGAGATGTTCGGAATGAATAATCAGAATAATCAAAAAAGAACAATGTTTTATGGAAAAGGGGATGTATTTGTTTTCCGTACTTATGTAAAGCCTTTAACAGGATTAAAAGTGATTCCTGAGTCAAACTTTACGAGCAAGAATAATGTCATTTTTGGGATGAACGCACAAATTGCCCTAAAAGGCGATGCATTTTTAAGCTCTTTTACAGAAGGGGACAACAGCCTTGTCATCGCTACTGACTCCATGAAAAACTTCATGCTCAGACAAGCTGCGAGTTACGAAGGTTCCACTATGGAAGGCTTTTTAACATTTGTTTGCGAGCGCTTCCTTGACAAATACTCCCACATCGATGCTGTTAGAATTTCAGCTAATGAAGTACCTTTTGATTCCGTATTGGTCCCATCAGGTTCTACATTAGAGCACAGTGATGTTGTTTATAGAAAATCTCGTAACGAGTTTGCTACAGCAGCTGTTGAAGTTGAGCGGACGGCTACAGGAAGCAAAATTATCGAACAAACGAGCGGAATCTCTGAGGTACATCTTATTAAAGTAAAAGGAAGTTCATTCTATGGGTATATTCATGATGAATATACAACCTTGCCAGAAGCTTATGATCGACCACTATTTATCTATTTAAATATTGACTGGAAGTATTCCAATATCGTAGATGCTTTTGGAGCTGATCCAGAACGTTATGTTGCAGCAGAGCAAGTCCGCGATATTGCGCAGTCCGTATTCCATCAGTTAGACAACCGATCTATTCAACAATTAATCTATCATATTGGTTTAAGAGTTCTTGACCGTTTTCCACAATTGGTAGAAGTTCGCTTTGGTACAAACAACCGTACTTGGGAAACGATTGTTGAAAACATTCCAAACTCTGAGGGCAGTGTATTCACTGAGCCGCGCCCACCATATGGTTTCCAAGGATTCGCTGTGACACGTGAAGATCTTGAAAAGGAGAAGGCAACACCTAAATCCGCCTACACACAAGTATGAGTGGCCGTTTAACAACACATGTTTTAGATTTGTCAAAAGGGCTGCCAGCTAAAGAGATAAAGGTAGAGTTATGGCACATTGAAAGTGAAAGGAGCCGGAATCTACTAAAAACTGTGCATACGAATAGTGATGGCAGGGTTGATTCTCCACTTCTAGAAGGAGAGGAAGTAACCATTGGAGAATATGAACTTTTATTTTATGCAGGTGATTACCTTAAAGCTCAAGGTATTTCTATATCTAACCCTCCATTTTTAGATTGCGTCCCTATCCGTTTTGGTATTGCTGATTGCAATAGGCATTACCATATCCCTCTTCTTGTTGCACCAGGTGGATATAGTACTTATAGGGGGAGCTAGTAATCTAATACTTAAAAATAATTTCGTGAAGGAGATAATCGATATGATACAAGAACGACCAGGTGCTGTAACATTAGCAGGGAAGCCAGTCACCTTAATTGGAAGTGAAGTTCATGTTGGTGATAAAGCACCCGATTTTGAAGTGCTAGCAAATGATCGTTCAAAGGTCACTCTTGAAGATTCAAAGGGGAAGATCCGTCTTATTACGGTCGTACCCTCACTTGATACGGTAGTATGTGATGCACAAACGAGAAAGTTCAATGAAACTGTAAGCGTATTCGGAGAGGAGGTAGTTGCACTTACAATTAGTGTAGATCTTCCTTTTGCCCAAAGTAGGTGGTGTGGTGCAGCTGGAATTGAACGAATTCAAACTTTATCTGACCATTATGAGATGTCTTTTGGAAAGGCTTATGGCACGTATATTAAGGAAAATCGCTTAGAGTGCAGAGCAATATTTGTTGTTGATGAAAAAGATATAGTGACGTATGTGGAATACGTTTTAGAAGTGACAGCACATCCAAACTATGAAGCTGCTTTACATGCAGTGGGGTCTATTATTAAGAGTAAAAGATGAATAGGAGGTGCTTGGATGACAGATGAAAAGCTTTCGATTTGGAAACTTATATTACTAGGATTCCAACACGTATGTGTTATGTATGGAGGAGCAGTTGCAGTACCTTTAATTATTGCTCCAGCACTTGGATTAACTCAACAACAACTCGTTTATTTAATCTCATTTGACCTATTTGCTTGTGGAGTTGCTACTTTAATACAGGTTTTAGGGTTTAGGGGAGTTGGTATTCAATTGCCAGCTATGATGGCTGTTTCCTTTACTGTAGTGCAGCCGATTATTGCCATTGGAGAGATTCATAGTATCCAAGGAGTTTTTGGAGCGGTAATTGTTTCTGGGTTTATAGTAGCTACCTTAGCACAGTTTATAGGAAAGGTTCTTCCCTATTTCCCTCATTTAGTAACAGGATCAATCGTATTTATTATCGGTGTTTCACTTATGCCTATAGCGATGAGAAATGCAGCCGGGGGCTCGGGTGTAAAAGATTTTGGATCCATGACTAATTTGTCATTAGCGCTGGTGACATTACTATTATTCTTACTATTCAATACCTTTTTAAAAGGGTTCTTGAAAACGGTATCAGTATTGTTCGCTATGTTTATAGGCTCTGTAATTGCTTATCTCGAGGGAAAAGTAGATGCTTCTATATTAGGTACATCTGATTGGTTTACACCTATTGTGCCGTTTTACTTTGGATTGCCAACATTCCAGCTTTCTTCCATCATAACGATGACTGTTATAGCAACGATTATCATGATCGAAAGTATTGGGGTATTCCTTGCACTTGGAGAAGTTTGTAAAAGGGAGATTGGAGATCAGGAAGTGAAAAAAGGGTTGCGAGCAGAGGGATTAGCTGCTGTGTTTAGTGGGATTTTTAATTCCTTTAACCACTCTACATTTTCACAAAATGTAGGACTTGTTTTCTTGACTAAAGTTACGAATCGGTACGTTGTAGTAACTGGAGGGGTTATTCTATTAATCTTAGGATTATTACCTAAATTTGCTGCTATCGCTACCATGATTCCAGCACCTGTTCTAGGCGGGGCAATGGTTCCAATGTTTGGCATGTTAATTGCAGCTTCTATAAAAATCATCGCCAAATCTGATTTAAGCAAGCCTACAAATCAGTTAGTCATTGCAGTCGGTATTGGAACAGGGTTAGCTATAAAAGGAGTTCCGGAAGCTTTTGCAGCATTTCCTGACACTGCGAAAATGCTTGTAGGTAACGGGGTAGTTATGGGAACGCTTGTGTTATTCCTATTAAATCTTTTCCTTAACGGTAAAGGAGAGGAACATGATCAAAAAGAAGTTCTAGTGGACATCGATCCAGATATTAAATTAAATGCATAGTTTTAATTTTACGCTTATCAAGAAACGCCGTTGCTTATCAGGGAACATAAATAATATTATTAAAGTAAGCTACTAAAAACAAATACTAATGAGGTGAATCTATTGAGTACAAATCGTAATAATCTTACAACTAGCTGGGGTGCCCCGGTTGGGGACAACCAAAACTCTATGACAGCCGGTTCAAGAGGGCCAACATTAATCCAGGATGTTCATTTATTAGAAAAATTAGCTCACTTTAACCGTGAACGTGTTCCTGAGCGAGTTGTTCATGCCAAGGGTGCTGGAGCACATGGTTATTTCGAAGTAACTAATGATCTATCAAACTATACAAAAGCAAACTTTTTATCAGAGGTAGGAAAACGCACGCCAATGTTCATTCGTTTCTCTACCGTTGCCGGAGAGCTTGGCTCTGCTGATACAGTACGCGATCCACGGGGATTTGCCGTGAAGTTTTATACGGAAGAAGGAAACTATGACATTGTTGGGAATAACACGCCTATCTTCTTCATTCGCGATGCGATTAAATTCCCTGACTTTATTCATACACAAAAACGTCATCCACAAACACACTTAAAAGACCCTAATGCCATTTGGGATTTCTGGTCTTTATCGCCTGAGGCACTTCACCAGGTCACATACTTAATGGGTGACCGAGGTATCCCTGCCACACTGCGCCATATGAATGGTTATGGCAGCCATACATTCAAATGGGTAAATCAGGACGGTGATGGAGTATGGGTGAAATATCACTTTAAAGCAGATCAAGGTGTTACGAACATGGCTCCTGATGTGGCTGCAAAGATTGCTGGTGAAAACCCTGATTACCATACGGAAGATTTATTTAATGCCATTGAGAATGGTGATTTCCCATCCTGGACACTTCATGTTCAAATCATGCCGTTGGAGGATGCCGATACCTACCGCTTCGATCCATTTGATGTGACGAAAGTATGGTCTCATAAAGACTATCCATTAATTGAAGTAGGCCGTATGACGTTAAATAGAAACCCAGAAAACTATTTTGCTGAAGTAGAGCAAGCAACCTTCTCACCTGGAAACTTTGTACCTGGTATTGAAGCATCCCCGGATAAAATGCTTCAAGGCCGTATATTTGCCTATGCTGACGCCCACCGTTATCGTGTTGGCGTTCAACACAACCAACTGCCGATCAACAGGCCAAAGTCAGTGAACAACTACCAGCGTGATGGACAAATGCGATTCGATGGAAATGGCGGCCGCTCTGTTTATTACGAGCCGAACAGCCTTAATGGACCAACTGAAGCTCCAGAACATAAGCAAACTGCTTTCCCGATTACCGGTCTGGCAGAGGAAGTACCATATGATCATAATGATCATTACACACAAGCTGGCAACCTGTTCCGTCTCATGAGTGCAGAAGAGCAATCACGTTTGATTGCAACGGTTGTTGGGGCAATGAAACCAGTGGAGCGAGATGACATTAAGCTTCGCCAAATCGCGCATTTTTCTAAAGCAGATGCAGAGTATGGAAGACGTGTCGCTGAGGGACTTGGTTTATCTGTTCCACAAGAAGTTTAATCTGTTATTCTCATTTACTAGTGATTTAACATAACTACAAATATCCCCATAGAAAAGATCATCTTGATGATGATCTTTTCTACATCATAGTTTGAAAAATTAATAATGGAGGTGTTGAATATGAGTCAACATCGTTTAGAGGAAGGGGCGGACGTCTTAAAAAAGAATGGCATCAGGATGACACCCCAACGTGCTGCGATACTGGAATATTTAGCGAATTGTGAATCCCATCCAACGGCGGATGACATTTTTAAAGCATTAACAAATAAGTTGCCTAATATGACGAGTGCTACCATATATAATAATTTAAAATGTTTAAAAAAATTCGGCCTTATAAATGAACTCACTTTTGGCCCATTCTCAAGCCGTTATGAATGGAAAACCTCCTTTCATTACCATGTTACCTGTACATCATGCAGCAAAATAAGTGATTTTAACTACCCTAGTTTAAAAGAAGTAGAGCAATATGTTGAGAAAAAATTAGATTTTAAGGTAAGCCGACATCTCTTTGAGGTTCATGGAATCTGTTTAGACTGTAATTAAAAAATATCTTATGAAAGGAGTGGAAGAAGTGCACGTCATAGTTATCGGTTTAAATTATAAAACAGCATCCGTTGAGATCAGGGAACGTTTTGCTTTCAAGGAAGAGACTAAAGTGGAAGCAACTCAGATGTTGCTGAAGGCAAAAAGTATTCAAGAGTGTGTGATTGTTGGAACATGCAATCGGACTGAAGTCTACGCGGTAGTCGATCAATTACATGTTGGAAGACATTATGTAAAAAGCTTCCTTGCTGAATGGTTTCAAACAGATAAAAGCGAGTTTGTAGACTACTTATATATTAAAGAAAACAACGATGCCGTAAGACATTTATTTCGTGTTGCTTGTGGATTAGATTCAATGGTTCTAGGAGAGACCCAAATATTAGGACAAGTGAAAGATTCCTTTATTCAAAGTCAAATTCTTAAGTCGACAGGTACAGTATTTAATATGCTCTTTAAACAGGCTATAACACTAGCAAAACAGGCTCATTCCAAAACGGACATAGGGAAAAAGGCTGTATCAGTCAGTTATGCCGCTATCGAGCTTTGTAAAAAAATCTTTGGACATTTTTATAATAAGAAGGTTGTTATGATTGGTGCTGGAAAAGTGGGGGAACTGACAGCAAAACATCTTTATGAAAACGGAGTTACCACCATGATTGTGGTTAATCGAACGTATGAACGGGCAAGGAGCTTAGCTGATAAATTTAGTGGTAAAGCCTTACATGTAGAGCAACTTTCGTCAGCTCTAATCCAGTCTGATATCGTCATTAGTTCTGCAACAGTAGAAGACTACTTCATTACAAAACAAGAAATGGAAGTTATTACTCAAAAAAGAAACCAGCGTCCTCTATTTATAATTGATATTGCTGTTCCTAGGAGCATCGATCCCACCATTAACGATATAAATAATGTTTTCTTATATGATATTGACGATTTGGAAGGCATTGTCGAGAGTAATCTCCAGGGGCGAGCCCGAGAAGCTGAAAAAATCGAGTATATGATTAAACAAGAACTAGCTCATTTTAATTCGTGGTTAAACACCTTAGGGGTTTTTCCGGTCATTGCTGCATTACGTGAAAAGTCATTAGCGATACAGGAAGAGGCCTATCGTCATATAGAGAATAAATTACCGGATTTGACAGAAAGAGAACTGAAAATTATTCGAAAGTACTCTAAAACCATTGTGAATCAGATGCTTCATTATCCTCTAGTCAGGATGAAAGAAATGGTTGCTAATGGTAATCAGGACCATGTATTAGATCTTTTTATAAAAATATTTGCTGTAGAAGAAGAAATGGAAAAACAAAGTCGAATGAGACAACGAATTACTGAATCGGAAATAACGGATGTTCGTTATCCTGAACCAGACGGCAGGAAAATAGCTGTTCATTTCTAAACGATGCCACTATTATACATGTTAAGTTTAAAACTAGTTATGCGAGGTGTTATGATGAAAAAAATAGGGTTACTAGTTATGTCATATGGAACTCCGAATAACTTACATGAGGTGGAATCCTACTATACTCACATTCGTCATGGAAAAAAGCCTTCTGCAGATTTGTTAGAAGATTTAAAAAGGCGATATAGGGGGATAGGTGGAATTTCCCCACTTGCTAAAATAACGCGAAACCAAGCGAAGAAATTAGTTCTTAAACTAAATAATTGGTCTGAAACACATGAATTTGTTATGTATCTAGGATTTAAGCATACTGTTCCCTTTATTGAAGATGCCGTTCAGCAAATGAAGAATGATGGAATTGAAGAGACAATAAGTATTATCCTTAGCCCACATTATTCTATCTATAGTGTAAAAGCGTATAATGATCGTGCTAAAAATATGTCTAAAAAAATTAATGGTCCTGTGATCCATGCCATTAATTCTTGGTACGCCGAGCCTAAGTTTATTACTTTTTGGGCAAATCAAATAAAGAAAATTATGCTTTCGATAGATGATTTATCCCAGTCCATTGTTATCTTTTCTGCTCATAGTCTACCAGAAAGAATTCTATTAAATGGTGATCCCTATCCTGAACAGGTTGCTAAAACAGCCGAATTAATAGCTAATAAAGCCAATATTAAAAGTTTTTCAGTTGGTTGGCAAAGTGCAGGTAGGACTGAAGAACCTTGGCTTGGTCCAGATATACAAGAGCTCACGAGGGAACTATACAAACAACATGGTTATACATCTTTTATATACTGTCCTATCGGCTTTGTAGCCGAACATTTAGAGGTCTTATATGATAATGATTATGAATGTAAAGTAGTTACGGATGAGTTGGGCGTGAATTATTATCGTCCAAAGATGCCAAATGCAAATGATGAATTTATAGAAGGTCTTGCATCTGCTATTTCGAAAAAAGTCAGGGAAATTCAAAAAATGGTTCTGGTGCAAAAAGTTTAACACAATTACAAGTAACCTCTAAATCTATCTTGGACATACTGATACTATTAATCTAAAAAAGGACGTGGTCAGGATGAACTATAACCCGAATAATGGACACTGAATAAAAAGTGACTGTTGCTCGGGTTTTTCTATTCACAGGAAGTGGTAATGTAAATGTCGATGGGGATGGTTGCACCAACTCACAGATTTCCATCACCCCTTTAAGGCATAAAAAAAATACACCTTCTTTTCAGAGGTGTAGGTTTAGATATAAAAAAGCGGTCATCTCATTTGAAGGGAGAATGACCGAAATGAAAAAAAGAAAGCTAATAAACTATACGAAAGGTTATCTGTATTTTTGTCCGTATGTTGCAATAAATCTTCCTAGTGTCCAACTTCTATCAAATTAAATGGTTCTGTTACAATTTCCTTAAGCTTAGACACCTCTTCTAGAATATTGGGGATACCCCCATTCAGCTAAAGTTTAAAGCGAAAAAATTTAAATAGAGAATAGGTCCAACTTTTCTATTTTATTTTTCATGATAATTCTCTATTGCGTTTTTAAGTCTTTTTACTCCTTCCTGAATATCTTCGACTGTTAAACTGCCATAGCCCATAATAATACGATTTATGTGGTACCCTTTTTTGATAGCATACCTTTCAACTGGATAGACTTTAACACCATAATTTTGGATCCAGTTCATTAATAAATCATTAAAGTTTACACCAGCGAATTCAACGACTAAATGCATTCCTGCTGCTTGGCCTAAAATAACTGGAGTATTAAAATGCTCGTATAAACTAGTTACTAGTGCTTCTCTTCGTTTCCGATAGATTTTTTTCATATTTCGAACATGCCGGTCGAAATATCCTTCATTTATAAAACGTGCTAATACTAATTGCTCGAGTGATGAGCTATGGCGATCACTATACCATTTTATTTCCTTAAATCTCTCAATTAACTGGGTTGGAAGGATCACATATCCAATCCTTAATGCAGGAGAGAGTATTTTACTAAAGGTACCAACATATATTACACGTTCCTGATCAAGTCCTTGCATCGAATTAACGGCTGTTCCCTCGTAAGTAAATTCACTATCATAGTCATCCTCTACAATGTAACAATTCATTTCTCGTGCATATTCAATAAGTTGGATCCGACGCTGAATCGGTAATGTCCCTCCTATTGGAAACTGGTGTGAGGGTATAACAAAAACAAAGCTTGGTATAATTGATTTAGAAAGATATTCAGGGATTATCCCATGTTCATCTACCGGTACTGGCTGGATCTTTGCACCTGCAAAAGAAAAAATATTTCTCATTTCATCTGTAACAGGATCTTCAACTGCTACATAGTTTTCCCTCTTTGCTAATAAGTCTGTAATTAGGGAAAGACCCTGTGTGGCTCCAGAGGTAATAAAAATTTGATCTGGGTGACATTGAACATTTCTTGTTCTTGAAAGATAGCTTGATAGGACCATTCTTAATTCCTTCATACCTAAAGAGCTGTTGTTGTAACCATATATATGGTCTGGCGCTTCAAGACAAACTTCCTTTGCAAGCTTCCCCCATATTTGTCTAGGAAAATGATCCGTTGCTGGATTTCCTGCCCGAAAGTCAATAACTCCCTCATCCTTTATTGCTGGATATTCTCCTTTTAAAATAGCATGCTGAGATTTTCCTCCTTTTACCTGAAGAGACGCTCCTGGAGCTACATATGTACCGGACCTGGGGCGAACAATTAAATATCCTTCTGCAACAAGCTGCTCATATGCTTCAAGTGTTATATTTCTTGATACACCAATGGAGTTTGCGAGTTCTCTTGTTGAGGGAAGACGCTCATTATCCTTTAATTTTTGATTTAATATCATTTCCCTAATTTGCTCATATACCTGTTTGGTTAATGTTTTATTTTGTAAGCGATCTATTTGAATCGATAGCATTAGCAAACCCCTTTTTGTTAACTGGTACTATAAATATAATGATTAATTGGCACTAAACCATACCAGTATAGCATGCTATCATATGTTTAATAAATAAGGAGGCGGCTATATATTATGAATAATATGAAGACCATTGGATTAATAGGTGGGTTAAGCTGGGAATCCACTTCAGAATACTACAGTTATATCAATCGTTTCGTAAAAGAAAAATTGGGTGGATTACATTCGGCGAAGTGTTTATTGCATTCATTTGATTTTCAGGAAATGGTGGACCTGCAGCATAACGGTGATTGGGATCAAGCGACAAATCAAATGATTCATGCTGCTAAAACGCTTGAAAATGGTGGAGCCGATATGATCGTGATTTGTACGAATACAATGCACAAAATGGCTCCAGAAGTAAAAAATGAAGTGAAGATTCCTTTACTCCATATCGTTGATGCTGTGGCTGAAAAAATTAATGAACAAAGTATGAAGAAGGTTGGGTTACTGGGAACCAAATTTACAATGGAGCAGCCATTTTATAAAGAATATTTAAGTAAAAATGGCATTGAGGTTGTAATTCCAGATGAAGAAGATCGAAAAATCGTACATGACGTTATATATAATGAATTATGTAAGGGAGTGTTTGAGGAGGATTCAAAAAATCAATACCTACAAATAATAAACCGCCTCTATAAACAAGGAGCAGAAGGAATCATCCTGGGTTGTACTGAAATCCCTCTTCTAGTAAAACAAGAAGATACATCTGTCCCATTATTTGATTCAACATTATTACATGCAAAAGCTGCAGTTGATTTTGCTTTTACGAAGAGGTAAATAAAAAAGCCGGTCAGTGACCGGTGAATTCTTTAAAACATTAGAGTCTAACCTTAACCTCAGTACCGTCCTTAGCTTTGACATCTACCAGCACGGTCCCTTTATGATTTTTCAGTTCCTTGACGATGGGCTTTAGCATTTTTTTGTCTATCATTGGGATGGAAAAGTCCAGTTTTTTTCTTTCGAAGTGCTCTTTTGTCCATTTGTTTGCCTGTTGATGAATAAATTTTGAAGACAAAATGGAAATACCAATGTTTAAAATCGCATATGGGATTGGGATGGTGAAGCTAACGTCTTTTGCTTTCACTTTTACATACAGCATAAGCAATCCACTATTCAATGATGACAGAAACGGTATCTCCGTTTGCCGATTTAACATCAACAATTTGGCCATCCAATTCGTTTTCGATTGCCTCAATAATAAGGTTTATGTCGAGATCCTTTACATATTTTTCTGACTGAGGAATACTCGATGCGATGCTGTGTCCAGCCATTAATACAACCTTGATAAGTTTTATAGGCAAATTGACCGTGACGTTATCATTTTCAGCGGATATAACACGAATTTTTAATGTTTTATCTAAATATTTAGTCGGTTTTTCTAATAGCTTACTTCCGGCTTCTTCTTTCTCTTTTAATACTTGGATCAGTTCTGACCCCTTATCTGCATCAATTTTCCCTTCTTGCACCATGGTTAATACTTTTGCAATTTCTTCTTTCATGGTAAATTCCTCCCTATTCATCTTTTAAGAGCTTAATGGCTTCTTCAGGAGTGATTTCGCCATTTTCCAACATGGAGACAACCTTTTTCTCGTCTACTTCATTTTTCTTCTTTTGCTCATATCCAAGGGCTGATATGATGTCTGTTAGCTTGCCTCGAACCGTTGGATACGAAATCCCCAGTTCTTTTTCAACTTCTTTGATATTCCCTCTGCACGTTAAAAATACTTCCACAAAATGAAGCTGATCCTTTGATAATGACGCCAGCTTGGATAATTCAAACTCATTTTCAATCGTCGTGTGACAATGAGAGCAATGCAGCTTGGTAATCTTCAATGTTTTGCTGCAGACAGGACAATTTGTGATTACTTTATATGCCATAATGAATTCCTTTCCTTTATTTGATTTGATTATAAATCAATAAATTCAAATAGTAAATAATGAAAATTAATTTTTTTATAAAAAAAATTAAAATGATTAATTTATAAATTAACATTATTGATTTGGGTTTTTGTTAATCTTAATTTTAGCAGACCATGGACGGTTCGATGGCTTTTTCAGGATTGTCATTTTTAACTGGCATTGATTATTGGGGCGGGAATTGGTAATATTCAAAAATTGGATAAAATAATTGAAATAGGTAATTATATTGTGGTAGTATTTATAGGAACGTATGTTCTTGATATTAAAATATGTATAAAGTACGTTTTAATAAATACCTTTTTAACTAGTGATTCAACAACACATTAGGTAGACATTTGGAAATGAAAGGAGAAAGAATTTGAAGAATCATAACGCATCAGAACAACACGGAGGGACCTTTGGTAATAAAGGAAACTTTTTATTAGTCCTAATAATGATTCTAGGTGTATTTGTAGCCATTTTGAATGAAACGCTACTTAACGTAGCCTTGTCAAAAATCATGGATGACATCGGAATCGCGCCAAGTACGGCGCAATGGCTGTCAACAGGATATCTGCTAGTCATAGGTGTTCTTATACCAGTCACTGCTTATTTAATTCAGCGGTTCACGACAAGAACCTTATTCCTTACGGCTATGGGACTTTTTTCGGTAGGGACATTTGTAGCTGCAATCTCCCCAGGGTTCGCCGTTCTTTTAACTGGAAGGATGCTTCAAGCGGCGGGAACCGGGCTGCTCTTTCCGTTACTAACCAATGTAGTATTTGCCATGGTTCCGATTGAAAAAAGAGGTTCGGCAATGGGGACGATTGGAATTGTCATTACATTTGCTCCCGCGATTGGACCTACTCTTTCGGGCATCATTGTCGAGCAATTTAGTTGGCGGGTTCTCTTTTACGGTGTTCTGCCAATTGCGCTGATTGTTATGATATTTGCCTATTTTAGGCTCAAAAATGTGACGGAGACAACGAATCCTAAGATTGATCCAATATCACTTCTTCTTTCAACAATTGGTTTCGGGGGGATTGTGTACGGATTTAGCAGTTCTGGTGAAGGTCATGGGGGTTGGTCGAGCAATGAAGTCATTCTTTCAATTGTAATCGGCATTGTATCTCTAGTCCTCTTTACATGGAGGCAATTGAAAATTGCACAACCGTTGCTAGATTTAAGAACATTTAAATACAACATTTTTAGGTTGTCGACTTTGATTATGATGATCGTCATGATGGCGATGTTTTCTGCGATGATGTTGTTGCCGATTTTTCTCCAAAATGCGTTAAATTACAGTCCGTTGGAGGCAGGATTGGTTATGCTGCCAGGCGGTATTGTCATGGGGATTATGTCTCCGATTACAGGCCGATTATTTGATAGTTTGGTGCCAAGCTGCTTGCGCTCGTAGGTTTAGGGTTGGTTGCAAATTCACTTTTGCAATTTGCATTTATCACATTTTCAACCTCGTACAGCAAAATTTTGATTGATAATACGCTATTGATGTTGGGTATTTCGATGGTTATGATGCCGGTCATGACTAACGCTTTAAATGTACTGCCACCTCATTTATACCCGCACGGTACGGCTATTATCAGCACACTTCAACAGGTGGCAGGCGCAGTCGGTACAGCATTGCTTGTATCCATCATGACAACTACCTCAAGGCGTTTTATGGAAAATACCTTAACTACAATTGATGAGTCTCCACTGCAAATTCTAGCGATGATTGCTGGAATGAAAAACTCGTTCTTGCTTGCATTTGGGCTTGTAGCCATCGCATGGTTTGCCACATTTTTTATCAAACGGTCCGTTCCTCAAGAAAAGGAATTGAAGTTAAATAAAGGTACTGTGAACTGAAAAATTGTTCCAGCATATATGATTTAATACAAAAACGCGAATCTCTTGAGTACCAAGTGATTCGCGTTTTAATTTAATGTAACGAAAAGATGACTGCGTTAAAAGAAGTCAGGACTAGAGATGAAATTGATCTAAAAAAATTATTAACTTAAGGGGGGCTTTTCAGACATAAAAGTGCGGCCAACATACTAGGATATCCTGTGGCGATTTTAGTTGAAATAGTCGATAGTTCATTTTGAATTCACAAATGTTTGCTACTCTCTTTAAGAGTATTTAGTTATAAGAGGAGGAAATGAAATGAAATATATAAATAGAAAGATAACATTTCCGGAAAATGGAGATTGGGCTGTTGAAGCGCGTGGACTTGTTAAAACGTTTGGCGACAACCGTGCTGTTGATGGGGTAGATTTGAACGTACGTGCAGGTACGATCTACGGTGTGCTTGGTCCTAATGGAGCAGGGAAAACTACCACAATCAGAATGCTGGCGACACTTTTACGATCTGACGAGGGTTCAGCAAGAATCTTTGGACACGATGTAGTGAAGGAAGCACAGATTGTACGTCAACTAATTGGAGTGACTGGCCAGTACGCATCGGTAGACGAGTCACTTAGTGCTACGGAAAATTTAGTCATCTTTTCACGACTGTTAGGACTAGGACGAGCGGAGTCAAAGCGTAAGGCAAACGAGTTGTTAGAGGAATTTGGTTTAACAGAAGCTGCAAAACGTCCTTTGAAAAATTTCTCTGGTGGTATGCGTCGCAGATTAGATTTAGCGGCAAGTCTCATTACACAGCCGCCGCTTATCTTCTTGGATGAGCCGACAACAGGACTGGATCCACGTACACGTAATCAAATGTGGGAGACCATCCGCCGATTGGTAATGATGGGGTCAACGGTATTGTTAACAACGCAATACTTACAAGAGGCAGATGAACTGGCTGATAGGATAGCGGTTATCGATCGTGGCAGAGTTGTTGCAGAGGGAACTGTCGACGAATTGAAAGCGTCAGTTGGGAACTCATCGTTACAATTGAGATTAAAAAATACACAAGATATGGAGAATGCTCGTCAAACGGTTGAACGGGTGCTCCAGGTTCAGTCAAATGTGTCGTCCGAAGGTGTAAAGATTATTGCACCAATGGCGGATGCTAACAGAGTGACTGACTTACTTTTAGCCTTCCGTGAGTCAGGAATCCAATTGGCTGAGTTGAGTGTGCAAAAACCAACACTTGATGAAGTTTTTTTGAACCTTACTGGTCATGGTGTAGAGGACACAGTAAACTTGCCTGGTGAATCGGGAGAAGTAGGGGAGGTAGGCATATGAAAAACAATACGATGGAGTCGGTTTCTAATCGCCAATTAAAAAATAACACGAGCTTCGGTCAAGTAGTACGAAACTCGTTTACAATGGCGTATCGAGGTTTGTTGAAAATTCGTCGCACACCTGAACAATTGTTTGACGTTACACTACAGCCAATCATTTTCACTCTGATGTTTACTTACATTTTTGGCGGGGCTATCTCTGGAAACGTAAAGGACTATTTACCAGTCATTATTCCTGGTATCCTCGTTCAAACTGTGATTTCAACCTCTATTGTCACTGGCGTCCAACTGCGTGAGGACATGGATAAAGGCGTGTTTGATCGATTTAAGTCATTACCGATTGCACGTATTGCTCCGTTAGCGGGAGCATTGTTGGCCGATAACATTCGGTATGCCATTGCCACTGTTCTTACTTTTGTTATGGGATATATTATGGGGTATAGACCTGATGGAGGTCTAGGTTATGTCGCAATCGCTGGACTACTTGTGATTGTATGCTCTTGGGCAATTAGCTGGATTTTTGCCTTCTTCGGTGTGATTGCCCGTACGGCTTCAAGCGTACAAGGAATCTCGATGCTAGTATTGTTCCCACTTACTTTTCTTTCTAATGCTTTTGTCCCGGTTGAGACAATGCCTAATTGGCTTCAGTGGTTCGTGAAGTTCAACCCAGTTTCCCATCTTGTAACAGCTGTCAGAGAGCTTGCCAATTCTGGAACCATTGGTACGGATTTCGGCATCTCGCTCATTGGGGCTGCTGTCATTGTAGTGATTTTTGCACCTATCACAGTACGTGCATATATGCGCCGAGCATAGACATGAGGTGTAAAAGAGATTGTGAAGGTTTCTACTTAAACGAAAGGTTGCATTTTGGGTAGCCAATCGAGGCTATTGGCGACCGCAATCGGGGAAAAAGTGCATTTTGGGTAGCCAATGATTGATATTGACTACCCTAATATGAAAAAAAAATAAAAAGTTTGCCATAATACAATCCTCCTCTTATTCAATTTAAAAATACAATATAGATAAGTTTATGTAGAATACATCAAGAATAGCAGAATTAGAGAATCAAGCAACAAGGGAAATTCCGTATAATTTGTAAAGTTCGAGTCATGGTAAATCCTTAATCAGCAAATAAAAATGAGATGAACCAAAGTAAGAGCATTTACTGCTCTTACCTTGTTTAGCTTAATGAGTAATAACTGGTTCTGGACTCATGACCATCAGTATTTCAATCGCTGACATCTTAGGTAACCGATTCACAAAGTCCTTTAATTCTTTCCTTGAGTAAAACGTAAATGCCCCAATTTCATGGGTTGGAAAGTAGTTCTGATCTCCTCCACGTTTCAACTGGTACAGTCTCAATAAGTGCATATTCTTCAGTTTGCCTGATAACGCAGCTATGGCAACGCGGTTGTCAATTGGACTAACGATGATATTTTCAATTTGTTTACCTTTTATCACGTCATTTGGAAAAATAACATTCTCAAATTTTAAATCCAACTAATACCCTCCTCCATTCCTTTAAGATTCATTGTATTCCTTATCTTGGATCTTTCAATATCAAATAATAAATAGTTCCTTTTTAGACAAATATCGGTGAAAAGATAGCTCGATCAATCATTTATTACGATATTGTAGGTATCCTGGAAAAGGAGAGTTTTCTACGTGTAATCAAAACCAAATCTATTGAGAGATACTATATAAAAAATGACCGTATAAAGTTCGGGCACATTTCCTCACTCGGTTGTTAGAGTAGCTTCCTTTTTAAATGATGCCTGTTTGGAAGAAACTGTCGACATTCTTTTCGCACATTTGAAGGGATAAATTCAGAATTGGTGCCAGCTGAGGGGACTCTTAATCAAACGTTTGAGTAGTATCGAATAGGCGGGGTTTAAATAGAATAATGGAAGTTTGTGAGAAACCCATCTGTTTTTGTAAAAAGATGGATTATTTCCTGCGAAATTTCTAAGCACTTCTCGACATTCTTCGTGCTAATTTTGCAGTTGAAAGTCTTATAAATCAGGACTTGAAGATGTTTCAACCAAACGTTTGATTAGTATAGCCTATATCGTATTTAGTCGAAAGAGTGTCGGTTCGTGCCGATTGAGGTTAAAATGATGTTTTTCACCAATTTTTTGTTCATTTTTCAACAATTTATTTTTGCATGGGGAAGGACTAACCTAGATTTACCAAGGGAAGAAGTAAGTTTAATCAAACGTTTGATTAGAAGAGAATCTTGAGGGAAGTGGGCGAAGTTTGTTACAGACCATGATGCGGATACTATCTTTTATTGGTATTTTCTCAGGTTTAGGAGTAACCAAAGATAATGAAGGATCAGTGGTAACATTGGTATTAGGTGTATTTATAGGTTAAGGAATATGGTAGATCTTATCTCCTTTTAGGGAATATTGTACTAAAGGAGGCAGGTTGAAGAAGGATTTTTCAATCTCCTATGGTTTCAGAACTCCTACCCATTCGGAAGTTCAGAACTGTTGTTTTGGGGCATTCTCTTAATGAAGAATGCTTTTTTAATTCTAAAATCAAGATTGTTCAACTAAAGGCTAGTTAAAGAAAGAATGGACAATCATGTATAATGTTTACCCATTTAGTCGAGAAAATATAGTGATATATAAACTAAACCATCCTGGTAGGGGATGGTTTATGAACAAGGTATGGAGCCATTATTTGTTTATATTTAACCTTTACCTTAATAGAGCAACAACCTCTTCTCCAAGTCTCCGAACTCCTTCAGCAATTTTCGTATCTTCTACCTGAGAAACACTCAAACGGATTACATTTTCCTTTTTATATTGTGGAAGATACATCCCTGTCGCATCTTGTACAAGGACATTTTTTTTCTTAAGGGAGTGGACGAGATGTGATGCCTTCATATGGGAGGGTAACTGAATCGTTGAATAAAAACCTGATTCAGCACCAGTGAATGTAACTTCGTCGGGAAGATAGGTATAGAAAGCTTGTTTAAGTATTTCTCCTTTTTTCTTATAGATTTTTCTCAGGCCTTGTATGTGAGCACCATACATCCCACTTTGCAGATAAATTTCCAAGGCTCCCTGAGTTAATACAGGGGTATGAACATCCGCGGCGAATTTGGCCTTGGTAAACGAATCAATAAGTGAATCAGGCAAAACGGCTTCCCCGAGCCTTAAACCAGGTAATAGAACTTTGGAAAAACTTTTTGTATATATTACTCTGCCAGATGGATCATACGCAAACATGGGGTCAGACTTTTTTCTTGTATCAAGATCCCCCATATAATCGTCTTCGATTATGTATACATTATATTTTTTAGCCAACTCCACAATTTTCTTCTTTTCCTTATTAGTATAACTATATCCCGTAGGGTTCTGAAATCTGGAAACGGTATAAAAGAATTTTATGGGCCTTTCTTTAAATATCTTCTCTAAATTGTTTAGGTCAATTCCATCGCTTGTCACTTCTATTCCAATTGCATTTAATGCTCTTGATGAAATAGATTCTATCATACTGAAATGGGTAGGCTGCTCTATACAGATTTCCTCTTTTCCATTTGGGAAGGGTAGAGCCACAAGAATATCAAGGGCCTGTTGAGAACCAGAGACAACACAAATCCTTTCAGCTGGTGCGAATACTTGTAACTCTTGCAGCTGCTTCGATAGTTGAAACCTTAGAGTAGACAAACCTAGTGGTTCTGAGTATTGAAACATTTCTTCTTTATACAGTTCAATCGCCTGGTTCATACAATGCTGATAATCCCGATAGGGCATGTTCCATTTGTCAGGGCCTGCAGATGAAAAATCAATCATTTCCTGTGAAGGATCATGTTCAAAGTGCCGACTGCCAACAAGATAATAACCGCTTTTGGGAACAGAATAGATCTTATGCTCTTTTTCCAATTCGCTATAAGCTTTGACGATTGTGTTTATACTGCAACCATAGTCTTCTGAAAGTGACCGAATTGAGGGTAATTTTTCCCCGGGTTGAAGACGGCCGTCAGCTATTTGAACATGAATCTGATTTATGATTTCTTGATATTTGGTTTCCAAAATTTCCTTCACCCCTTTATTTTGTATGGGTACAGATGACAATTTTAACATCTTCCCCAATGCAAGTTTCCTCTTTAGTATAAATGATAGAAGTTTCATATACTTCAGAAAAAAGGAGGAAATAGAATATGTACAAATTTTACAAAGGTAAAGGGTTAGTATTTTTCTTACTCTCTGTCATCCTGGTTTTCACAAGTCTGTCAACGTCCACTGAAGCAGAGGTTCAAAAAGCAAAGAATCTAGAGATTGAAGAATTATTTAATGGAAAAGACGGCACCTTGGTCATTAAGAATTTAAAAACCGATAATATTTACGTTTATAACAGCGAAAGAAGCCAAAAAAGGCTTACGCCTGAATCAACTTTTAAAGTGCCAAATTCGTTAATTGGGCTGGAAACAAGTGCTGTAAGGGACGAGTATGAAGTGAAACGCTGGGATGGTGTGACAAGGGAATTCGAAAGCTGGAATCGGGATCACTCATTAGCTTCCGCTATGAGAGAGTCAGCCATCTGGTTTTATAAAGATATGGCGAGGGAAATAGGTGTAACGAAAATGCAAGATTATATCAACCAAATAGGATATGGAAACGGGGATATATCAGGAGGTATTGATAAATTCTGGCTCGATAGCACACTAAAGATTTCAGCTATGGAACAAGTTGACTTTATCGAAGACCTTGTGGAAGAAAATCTTCCTTTTAAGGAAAAAAACCAGAAAACAGTAAAAAGAATGATGATACAAGATGAACAGGACCAATATACGCTTCATGGAAAAACAGGAACAAGGCTTTCGGATATGGGCTTAGGATGGTATGTAGGATTTATTGATACAGAAAAAGATACCTGGGTATTTGCAATGAATCTTAATGGGTCAGGAACAGAAGCAAAACGGATTACGATTGAAACATTAAGGGATATGGATATTATTAAAGAGGGTGAATAGACGTATAAGATTTAGAAATAAGGAGCAGCTATGAAACAACAATAGACAAATGGCTTCTAAACGTAGAACTTACTGTTGTTCAATAAATAAACTTAAATATTAAATAACTATGGATATACATTCCTATTCAAGTAAAGGGTGCGTTAGTGGGAGAAGTCGCTCACTCGTCCTGCGGACTAAAGCAAGGGCTAATATCCAACATTTCTTAAATTAAGGCATCCATTCGGGACTGTTGACAAACTAAAAAGTTACAGTTGATGGCAAAAGATATAGATATTAATAAAGAAGATGAATCCTATATGTAGTAGGAATTCGTCTTCTTTTTGTATTAATTAATTATTTGTCAACAGCCCCATCCTAGATTGCTTTTTCATTCGTTAACAAAGGTATACCGAATTTTTCGGGTGTAATCATTAAATTTGTCTGGTTTCACATTCCCTTACTGTTTCAGTGATATCATCTCCGTCCGCGATGACTTTCACTAACTTCGCGTCGAATGGCATTTCCCTTCAAATCTTCCTAAACCATTCATAAGCCATGAATTCCTTCGACTTTCCCCTTGCGTACGCTAAAAAAGTAAAAAAGCCTAGCATTCAGCTAGACTTCAGAAATGCCCGGAGAATGTTTGTTCTTCAACGAAAGTTAGTTCCAATTTTTCCCGATAAATTGAATTGCAGGTAATAAATTGGTATTGTTAGCAATTTCAATTAGAGCGGGATACACTGAAGGATCTGTTTTGGAGAAGTTAGGGATTCGTGGATTTAACCGAAAAAAACGATCTCCTAAAAGTTGAGAACTGACCATGGATTCATAGTAACTGGTTCCATTACTGACAAGCTGAAGAAATGGTAGTAGGGGTTCATTGGGCGATCGGTCGAATAGGACTCCCCAATTTGGAGGAAGGTTGTTTAGATTTTCGGGGCGTATGTTATCTGCACTCACCATCCCCCACCCCTTCGTATCTCTTCTTAACTGAATCGGGGATTCACCTGTTCCAATGGATAAGACCGCAATTTGATCCAACGGCTGTTTGGCTTTATCCACTGCAAACGAGATACTAGCTGTACTAGGGTTAGTTGTTATGACAAACCCATCCACGTAATTTTGATAGGCTCGTTGCGTAGCGGGAGCAGCACTGCTCCGTAGTATCACATCACTTGCTTTTTCATTTAAATAGGGAGAGCCAGGAAAGTTGTGGAATAACACAGGAGTCCAACGATTCAGCTCCGGTGAGAATAATTGAAATGAAGGGACAACAATTCGTTTTTTTAAGTTTTTGAGACGAAGATCTGGTGGAAAAAATGATTCTACCGCTTCGATAAAACCGGAATATGGTAATTGTTGATTAAAAACAGGCCCACCTGGTCGGGAGACGCTGTATGCCGGTAAGATTTTATCCTTAAAATACTGAAGTGTCTCCTTCGGCGATCTTCCACTTGCTAACGCAAGGGCAGTGAATGAACCGATTGAATTCCCCGCGAAAACATTGGTTCGACGAATTAATTGTGGTTTTTGTCGAGCCAGTCTGTTCAAAAGTTGTAAACTTAATGCACCTAAGGTGCCGCCGCCATCAAAGGAGATGATCCGATATCTTGTCAAAGCTGATTTCTCCTCTCTATATATAATCAAAGGTATTATTCAGTATATGTTTGTCTCGTGTCAGTTGTATGGACAAAGATACCTCTTTGACATGAACGGATTATGTAGCTAATTATCTATGTAAAGAAACAAAAGAGTATATAAAAAATACTACGACTAGAATAGATGAGACTACGTTTTAGTGGCAGAATGGGCAAGCCAAACGGGAATTTTTTATGTACATACTAAAATATGGAGTAGTAGCTAACTCCTTTATTTAACTATGCCTTCACGAAGCAAAATGATCTGAATTTATTCCAATTACCAGTCATTCTATTTATAAGGATTATGAAATCCTACGAATAAGTGAGCATTCAAGAGATATTCGTATCAAACTGAGGGAGTTCAAGAAGGTTTTTTCCATTATTTTGTAATATTCTATCTTATTACAATTTTAGGAAAATCAAAAAAGAACTCCTATTGAGTCCTTTTAATTTTGCTGAATTATCAATGGGTAGCCCTTTTATGTATGTAGCCGAACGAACTTAATCCAATAAATTTCTGTAATAATATAGCATTGCACCTAATGTGATGATGGTATATGCCAAGGATGTGAAAAAAGCAATATTAGGTGAGAACTCAAACTTCTGTCCTTCCATTTTAATTCCTGTGCTTCCTTGAATAGTCATATCCATATGTCGTGATGTGAAACCCCCTTTGGAGTTAGAAGCCCAAATAATAACTGTAGCTATCAATCCAATCAGAAACGAATAATCAATGAATTTTGTATGCGTAAGATAAGTTATCCCAAAACTCAAACCTAATAAAACTAATAAAGTAATTACAATAGTTATTATTTTTTTCATATGTTGTTATATCCCCCTTTGGATTTATCTGTATAATTAAACAATACCATAAATTGGATTTTTTGGATATTTATTGTTCAACTAACGTGCTAAAGAAGGAGCTACTCTAGCCAGTACGGCTAACTATCTAACCAAGTAAGCGAAGAAGCGAAAAATAGCTTCTCTTCTTAGAGTTGGTCAAAAATAGACCAAATCCTAGGGCTCCCCGGACCGCCCGCGGATAGCGAAGCGCCTGAAGCGGAAATCACCAGGCAAGTTTAACAGAGCCTTTTTAAAAGAAACACTTCCGAACACTAGATCGGATACTTGCTCAAATTGAACGAATCATGAAAATCAATTATCTATCCGGTATCAATAAAGAGGTCATTGATACAGCAAAGAGTATTCTTGCCATTTTTATTGAAAAAACATTCGACAAATCAAATGAAAAGTAACACTTTTTTCCTTGGCGTGGTGTTTCTGTCTATAAAATGCAGTTTTTTAGATACTTTCTGCTCTATCTCTAGAATA